>CAYGRR010000030.1:0-33499 GCA_964352295.1 uncultured Pseudohongiella sp.
AACCCCCGACATTCGCCTTGTAAGGGCGACGCTCTCCCAACTGAGCTAATCACCCATAGCACAGAGTGACGCGCATTTTACCGACTTAGGTCGACATGTCAACAAAGACGGTGCTTTCGGCGATAAAGAAGGATAAAAAATTCGGCTATCTGCTTACTTGCTCGTGTGGGTGAAGGAACCATCCCAGTCTTCCGGCAGAACCTCCTCCCGAAGCGTCTCGATTCGCTGAAGATAGACCTTATAGAGCAAGCAATCGGGCTCGTTCTGTTGCAGCGCTTTTAGGATAGTCTCAGCCTCATCCCAGTCCTGCGCGAAATAGCAATCGAGAGCCCTGTGGTATTCGGCGACCCGCTGCTTGAGTTCCTCATCGGCCGACTTGAGAATGCAGATCGGTTCATAGCAGTCCACGGCCTTGATCTTACCCTTCACCTTTACCCGGTCGATGTGTCGAAACAGGAAGCTGTCGAGACCCTGTATCGCCGCCTCGCCAACCAAGAGCTTTATCCCATAGAACTTCGTCAGGCCTTCCAGCCTCGAACTGAGATTAACCGCATCGCCCAACACGGTATAGGAGCGGCGGTAGACCGAGCCCATGTCACCCACGTTCATCATGCCGGAGTTAATGCCTATGCCGATCGCGACTTCAGGATACCCCCTGTCCATGAACACCGGGCGCAGTTCCTCGACCTTCTCCAGCATTAAAAGCGCCGCCTTGATGGCATTCTCTCGGTGATTAAGGTCTTCCAGGGGCGCACCCCAGAACGCCATTACCATGTCGCCCACGTACTTATCGATGGTGCCGTTGTTCTCGAAGATTATCTGCGTTATTGGAGAGAAGAAGTCGTTCATCAACTTCTTCAACTCGGTTGCGCTCAAGGCCTCGGAGATCGTCGTGAAATTTCGAATATCACAGAACAACACGCTCAGGTCTTTACTCACTCCCTCGAAGCTGTAGTTGTCGGGATCGTCCAGCATCGAATCGATGTGCGCAGGTGGTACGTATTGATCGAACATGCCCTTGATAGTCTTGCGTGTCTGGCTCTCGCTCAAGAATCCATAGATCAGGTTGGTTACCGTCACCAAGAATATTAGGAGTAAGAGCAAGACGAGGGGGAAGTCCAATTTATAGACATCCCACAATTGAAAATTCCCCCAGACCGCGCCTGCTAGCAGCGCCGAGCCTGTGACGGCCATGCTAGCCGCTCCCATAAAGGGGAATGTCATCGCCATCGATAAGCCCAGCAGGGTAAAGCCTACGAACAGCGCTCCGCCGGTCCAATCGGGTCGATAGGGAAAATAGATGTCGGTGGGGAGTGAAAAGCCCGAGAAGGCAGACTCCGTCGATGTTTCTTCGCCACTACTCACCTCCAGTGTCGCGACAGAATCCAATAAGGCGTTCAGCATGTTCGCGTGTACTTCTACTCCCGGGAAAAGCCGATCGAAGGGCATCGCCCGTATATCTCCAAGGCCCGGCGCGCTCGTACCCACCAGCACCAAGCTATTCTGCAGCTGCTCCCTCTCCTCCTCGGTCAGCTGGTCGCGCAATACGTCCGTGGCCGAGATATAGGGAAAGGAACTGTCATCAAACTCCGAGGATGAGCCCACATAGGGCACCGTGACTTTCGCGAGCCCATCGGTCGGTATCTCGAATCTTCCTGCGCCGGTGCCGACACCAACGCCGCGCACCACTTCCAGTCCATTGTAATTTTCAGTGATCAGCTCATAGCCCTCGGCGAAGTTGTAGACCCTTACCATCTCGAGGGAGAGCGTTGGATACAGGTCTGAGCCGAAACGCATCAACAGCGGTACGCGGCGCACCACGCCATCCACGTCGGGCACTTGGTTCATGCTGCCATTGCCTAGTGCTGCCTGCTGCAAGACTTCTATATTTCCCGTGTAACCCGACATGTCGGTTACGGTTATCGCCTCGGCTAGCTGCTCATCAATACTCACAATCGAGGGCGGCAGTTCGTTGTAGGCAGCATCCGACTGTGTAGTGAAATTGATCGCTAACACCACGTCGATGCCGCTGCGCATCGCATTCGCGAAATATTGATCGGCATCTATCTGCGGCTCGATTGCCGCCAAAGTCTCGCTAAAACCCGCATCCAGCTGACTCAGATCCACAGGCTGCAAAAGATCACGAATATTCCTGTCGGGTTCCGGAAAGGTGATATCGAAACCCACGACGAGAACTCCGTAGTCACGCAGCTTCTCTGTTAGCTGACCAACCTTGATTCGATTCCAGGGATACTGTCCCTCGGCCTGCAGCGATCGCTCATCGAGATCGACGATAACGATCTTATTGTCGGGCGACTTCGTGTGCCGCGGCATGATACTGAGTCGCTGATCGTAGATCAGATACTCCAGGCGTTCGATGAAATTGGCAACTATCGGCGGCGCACTCAGCTGCAACCAGAGCACGAAGCAAGTGCTGAAGATTCCGAGATAGATAGGCAGTCTCTTGCCTTCGGAGATAAATCGTCGAATGGGTTGTAGCTTCGATGAGAGGTTCATGTAACGCCTGATCCGATAGGATTCTCTGCGAGGTTGAATGATTATATGCCAAAGGGCCTATACATAAAACGGACGAGATAGTATGTTGCGCCATTCCGAAAATGCTTCAGACAGTTCAATGCATTGCACGAGCAAATACCATGAAAATATTCAAAGAATTTCGCTTCGAGGCCGCACACCGCCTCCCGAATGTGCCCGAGGGGCACAAATGTGCCCGTCTGCATGGCCACTCCTTCCTGATCAAAGTTGAGGTCGAGGGGCCGGTAGGAGTTGATACGGGCTGGGTTATGGATTTTTCGAACATCGCCGAGGCATTCGGACCAATTCTGGGCAGGCTCGATCATTACTACCTGAATGAGATTCCCGGGCTCGAGAACCCAACCAGTGAGGTGCTCGCGCGCTGGATATGGACTGAGCTAAAGCCCAAACTTCCCGCGCTTTCCTGTATCGAGATTCGAGAGACCTGCACTAGCGGCTGCGAGTACCGCGGAGAATGAGCTAGCTCGCTACAAAGTTGACAGGCTCTACTGCCTCGTCCCCTAGTCGCTGAGCAGAGACTTGCTGGCGCGCCTTTATCAGCTGCTTGCTGACCATGAACTCCTTAGGCCGTGCTACACATTCTGCGGCGATCATTACCCCTTCCTTCAAATAGAACAGCGCGAAGCTGGCCTCGAGACCTCCGTCTGTCGAACCTCTGAGTACGACCTCGTCGTAGCCGGCGCTGAGGCCGACCATCTGTAGCTTGACCGAATACTGATCAGACCAGAACCAGGGAACCGCGTCGTATACCTGCGCCTTACCGCAGATGTTTGTCGCTGCCACGCGCGCCTGATCGTTCGCGTTCTGCACGGACTCCAGTGCAATCTGCCGCCCATAGAGCTGGCTTGGATGCACCGTGCAGTCACCGGCCGCGTACACATGCTCGTTACTGGTACGGCAGTATTCATCCACGACGATGCCGACATCACAGACTACCCCTGCGGATTCTGCGAGCGATGCGTTCGCTACCACCCCTATGCCGACTATTAGGAAATCGGCATGAAATTCACTGCCGTCGGCGCAGGCGATAAGCATTTCATCGCCCTGTTCTTGAATAGTGGCAACTTGGACGCCGGTGACTACCTCTACGCCACAAGACTCATGCAGTCGCTGCATGTAATCCGACATCAGCCCATTGGTAACCCGCTGCAGGATTCGCTCCGCCATCTCCAGCACGGTCACGCGCACTCCCTGTTTCGCCAAGACCGCCGCCGCCTCCAGTCCTATATAGCCACCGCCAATAACGAGCGCACGACGCCCGGCAGCAACCTCTGGAGCGAGTCGCGCTATATCGGCAGCCCTACGAATATAGAAGACGCGTTCCATGTCCTTCGCCGCAGCAAGCTCTCGCACGCTGGCGCCGGTGCATAGTGCCAGTTTCTGATAGTGCAGGGTCTCGCCCTGATCGAGTCGCACAGTACGAGCCTCGGTGTCGATGCCAGTCACGCGAGTAGAGAGTAGTAGCTCGATATCGTTGTCCGCATAGATCTTGGCCGGGCGCAGATACATCGCCTCTAACTCCTTCTCGCCAGCCAGATGTTCCTTCGACAGCGGCGGTCGATGATAGGGCAGCTCTGACTCCTCACCGATTATCTTGATCGGTGCAGTCCACCCCTCTTTACGTAACTGCAGCGCAAGAGATACTCCGGCATGGCTTGCGCCTACGATGATGCAACATTCACTCATAGCAGATTCCTAACTCTTTACAAATGGGAGACACTAGACTGCTAACTGCCAGTCGATTGCCTCCTTGCCCTGTGCTAACAAATACTCGTTACTCTTTGAGAAGTGGTGATTGCCAAAGAAGCCTCTACTGGCGGACAACGGACTGGGGTGTGGTGACTGCAAAACCAGATGCCGACTCCTGTCTATCATCGCTCCCTTCTTTTGAGCATAGCTTCCCCATAGAATGAACACAATGCCCCTCGCGCCGTGATTCAGCTGATTCACTACACTGTCTGTAAACTTCTCCCAGCCCCGACCCTGATGGGAGGCAGCGAGACTCGCCTCGACTGTTAACACCGAGTTCAGCAGTAACACACCCTGCCCCGCCCATTCACTGAGGCAGCCATGATCCGGCGGCACGAAGCCCACGTCAGCGGCAAGCTCCTTATAGATGTTCTTCAGAGAGGGGGGCACTCGAACGCCGGGGCGCACGGAGAAACACAGACCATGGGCTTGACCAGGCCCGTGGTAGGGATCCTGACCCAGTATCACAACCTTTACCGCTTCGAACGGCGTGGCGTTCAATGCGGCGAATATCTCGTCCCCGGCAGGATAGATAGTTTTGCCCGCCGCCTTCTGCTCTCGTAAAAAATCTCGAAGCCCGGCCATGTAGGAGGATTCGAAATCTCCCAGAAGCCGCTCACGCCAGGAGTTGTCTAGTCTTATCTCGCGGGCCTCTTGCACTGCTGCAGTCAATGGACACTACTCTCCTGCAAATGATGAGTACTCTAGGATGACTCTTGCTGCGGGCGCATATGAGGGAACAGCAACACGTCTTTGATTGAGGCGGAATCGGTGAACAGCATGACCAGACGGTCGATGCCTATGCCTTCGCCAGCCGTTGGCGGCATGCCATACTCCAATGCAGTCACATAGTCCTGATCGAAGTGCATTGCCTCGCTGTCGCCCGAGTCTTTCTGTGCGACCTGCTCCCTAAAACGCTCGGCCTGATCTTCCGGGTCGTTGAGCTCCGAGAATCCGTTCGCCAACTCCCTGCCTCCTATGATCAACTCGAACCTATCGGTGATCTCTGGATTCGCCTCATTGCAGCGTGCGAGAGGTGAAACTTCGATGGGATATTCGGTGATGAAGGTCGGCTGATCGAGCTCTGCCTCTACCTTCTGATCGAAGATCTCCATCAGAATCTTTCCCTTCGGCCAGCTGGAATCGAAGTGCACATCGAGGCTGTCCGCCAGCGCCGCTACAGACTCAGCCGTAGCGAACGCACTGTCATCCGTTACCGCACAGTATTTCTTTATCGAATCAGTGACGGAGAGCCGCGCGAACGGCTCGGCAAAATCGTACTCGGAGCCCTGAAAAGTGACCTTGCTGCTGCCACCGACCTCGATAGCAATCTTGCGGAACAGGTCTTCGGTCAGATCCATGAGATCCTGATAACGCGCATAGGCCTGATAGAATTCCAGCATCGTGAACTCTGGGTTGTGCCTGGTGGACAGGCCCTCGTTCCGAAAGTTTCGATTCAACTCGAAGACGCGCTCGAACCCACCTACCACCAGACGCTTCAAGAACAGTTCAGGAGCCACGCGCAGGTACATATCCTGATCCAGCGCGTTGTGATGCGTAATGAAGGGTCTCGCTGTCGCGCCACCCGGTATCACCTGCATCATAGGGGTCTCAACTTCCATGAAGTCCAGTGACTCGAAGTAGTGGCGAATGAAACGCAGGATGCGCGAGCGTGTCTGAAATATCTTGCGCGAGGTCTCGTTTACGATCAGATCAACATAGCGTTGCCGATAGCGCATCTCCGTATCGGTAAGGCCCTTATGCTTGTCCGGCAATGGGCGCAGCGCCTTGGTCAGCAACTCGAAACTCGCGGCACGCAGCGTTAGCTCACCCTTTCCCGTCTTGAACATCTCGCCGTGAACGCCAATGATATCCCCAAGATCGAAAGACTTTATCTTCTCACCCTCCTCCTCAGAGAAAGACTTGTTATTGATATAGGCCTGCATCTGGCCGCTGCCGTCTTGCAACACGATGAACGGGCCGCGCATGCGAATGATTCTTCCCGCAATAACAGCCTTGGCGCCGATTTGCTCCAGCTCTTCCTTGGACTTGCCGTCGTAGTCGGCGATGAGCGCCGCGGCGCTGTCTTCTTTGACGAATCCGTTGGGGTAAGCCACGCCCTGCGCGCGAATCGCTGCCAGCTTTTCACGGCGCTGAGCGATTAGCTTGTTCTCGTCTTGGTTTTGTTCAGTCATTTATCTCGAGTTCCTGTGTCCCTGCCAGTAATTTAGTTGGCTCGGTATTCGCCCTTGCCGCGCCACTACAGCCCCATCTTCAGGCTTGCTTCCATAAACTTATCTAGGTCTCCATCGAGCACGGCGCCGGTATTGCTTACCTCGACATTGGTTCTCAGGTCCTTGATACGCGACGCATCGAGCACGTAGGAACGAATCTGACTACCCCAGCCTATGTCGGCCTTCGATTCCTCGATGCTCTGCATCTCTTCCTTCTGCTTCAATTCTTCCAGCTCATACAGCTTCGCCTTCAGCTGCTTGATCGCCGCGTCCTTGTTCTTGTGCTGCGAACGCTGACTCTGGCACTGCACCACGATGCCGGTAGGCTCGTGAGTCAGGCGAATGGCCGAGTCTGTCTTATTCACATGCTGACCGCCCGCGCCACTGGCTCGGTAGGTATCTACGCGAACCTGTGCCATGTCCAGGTTTACCTCGATATCATCGTCTATCTCCGGAGAGACGAACACCGAGGCGAACGAGGTGTGGCGGCGGCTTCCAGAGTCAAAAGGCGACTTCCGCACCAGTCGGTGTACGCCGGTTTCCGTGCGCAGCCAGCCGAAGGCGAATTCTCCGCTGACCTGTATCGTAGCGCTCTTTATGCCCGCGACTTCGCCACCGGATACCTCGAGTAACTCCGCCTTGAAGCCCTTGCTCTCACCCCAGCGCAGGTACATGCGCAGCAGCATCTCGGCCCAATCCTGTGCCTCGGTACCACCGGAGCCTGCCTGAATATCGAGATAGGCGTTTGCCTCATCCATCTCGCCGGAAAACATGCGGCGGAACTCGAGCTGCTCCAGGGCAGACTGCAGACCCTTAAGATCCTTGTTTGCCGCCTCGAAGAGCGCATCATCAGATTCCTCCTGAGCGAGGCTCAATAGCTCGGCAACGTCGCTAATGCCGGAATCCATTCTCTCGATGGTCTGCACTACGGCCTCTAGACTGGAGCGCTCCTTGCCTAGGGCCTGCGCGTACTCGGGTTTGTCCCAGACGGTCGATTCGCCCAACTCGAGCTCAACCTCGGCTAGGCGCTCCTTCTTCGTCTCGTAGTCAAAGATACCCCCTGAGACTATCGGTTCTCTTACCGAGCTCCTTTAATACGGCTAGCTGTCCGTTTATTTCCAACATCTCGCGCAATCCTGTGTGCTTCCCAGGCACACTGCCTGGGCAAAAGCCGCATTTTACCTCATTAATCGCCCAAGATGTCAGCTCCCGTTGAGCCTGGATACCGACCTGTTGGGCCTGGCTGAAAGCGTGTAAGCTCTGCTCAACACCCCTACAGCAATCCAATCCTCACGAGAGCCTGCCCAG
Organism: uncultured Pseudohongiella sp.; assembly: GCA_964352295.1. Taxonomy (GTDB): domain Bacteria; phylum Pseudomonadota; class Gammaproteobacteria; order Pseudomonadales; family Pseudohongiellaceae; genus UBA9145. The sequence goes on from CAYGRR010000030.1 coordinate 7,848, forward strand.
AACCGCCGCACAGTAGATGAAAATCGAGAATGCCCAAATTACCTGGCTAGATTCAGGCCTGCCTTACTCGTCCTTGTTCGATGATGTCTACTATTCTCGCGATGACGAACTCGAGGAGAGTCTCCACGTTTTCCTGAAGGCAAATAATCTCAGTCAGCGCTGGCAACGCGAGAGCGGCTGCGAGTCGTTCCATCTAGGAGAGTTAGGTTTCGGTAGCGGACTCAATTTTCTGCAGACGATGAAACTCTGGCAGGAACTGAGTGAGCGACCCACGCGGCTGCACTACATCGCGTTCGAGAAATACCCCCTTGCCACGGACCAACTTCGGAGAATACATAAACGCTGGCCGTGTCTGGCTACCCAAAGTGCCGAGCTTCTGGCGCAATACACAGATCATGCCGAAGGCTGCCATCGACTGCTTCTCTCCAGCGGCATCACCCTCGATCTGTACTTCGGCGATGCGCAGCAACAGCTGCAGCAGCGCGCACAGGAAATCTGCCCGGCGATACAGTGTTGGTTTCTGGACGGCTTCTCACCCGCAAGCAACAGCGAATTATGGACGGAATCACTCATGGGCCTGGTCGCCGCCAGCAGTGATACGAGCACAACCCTCAGCACCTACAGCGTAGCGGGCAAGGTGCGTTCCGCACTGAAGAGTGCCGGCTTCGAAGTGAGCAAAATTCCCGGCTTTGGCAGCAAACGACACAGCCTACTGGCGACGCTGCCTGCTATCGAAAGGGAGAGCGGTGTGAGTGAACTCGCCGCAGACTCGATGGCGCGCGTTACACAGACACCCTGGTTTACCCTGCCAATTCCGCATTTCAAAGAGAAGAAGGCTGTCATCATCGGCGCGGGTCTCGCCGGATGCAGCACTGCCTTTAGCCTCGCGCAGCGTGGATGGCAGGTGACGGTTGCCGATGCGGCGAGCACTCCCGCTGGCGGCGCATCTGGAAATGCGCAGATGGCACTGCGCTGCCGCTTATATAACGCCGCGTCGCCCGAGGCAGAATTCTTTCTGCAGGCCTATCTGTTTGCCCTGCGACAATTCACCCAGCTTGCCCAACGCGGCGAACTTGCCTGGAATCCCTGCGGTGTTCTGCAGCTGGCGAACGCCATGAATAAAAGAAGCCCCTTGCAGGCGACGAAGACCCAGGCGCTCTACTCGGAGCAACTTGTGCGACACCTAAGTTGCGAGCAGGCCTCCTCTGCGGCAGGTCTGGCCTTACTCGAAGAAGGCCTATTCTTTGCTAGCGGCGGAGCGATGGACCCACGCTCACTCTGTGAATCCTATCTGGCGCATCCGAACATTGAGTGCGCGTATAACACACGCGTCGAAAAGCTGGAGAGGTCGATAGACGATTGGGTAGTGCATGTCGAGGCAAGTCCGACAATGCGCGCGGATATCGTGGTAATCGCCAACAGTCATCAGGCAGCACAGCTTTCTCAATGTGCCGACCTTCCACTGCAAGCACTAAGGGGTCAGACCTCGGAGATAGCGGCCAGCGCAGCGAGCGAACCACTCTCCACCGTCGTCAGCGGCGAGCGCACAGTATTCCCAGTCCACAACGGACACCACCTTATCTCGGCCAGCTATGCCAACAGCACTGACATGACGCCAATGCCTGTCGATTCTATTGAGAACATTGCGCTGGCCTGTAGCAACTTCAGCGATGACGCCATTCTGAATCGAGACTCCGTGCGCGAGCGTGTCTCAGTGCGCTGCAATGCACCAGACCGCATGCCCATAGTGGGTATGGCCCCGAATTTTGAAAAAATGAGAGCGTTGTATGCAGACCTCGCGAGGAATGCGAAGGCGAAGTTTACTGAGAGCGGTGAGTACTACACCGGGCTGTATCTGAATGTTGCGCACGGCTCTAACGGATTGGCCAGCTGCCCGTTAAGCGCAGAGTATTTGGCGAGCCTAGTCGCCCGAGAGAATTTGCCGCTGAACGCGGGCATTGCCGCTAGCTTGAATCCGGTGCGCTTCCTAATAAGCGACCTACGGAAGCAGCGGTAGCTAGCGGCTGTAGAATGCCTGAATCAGCGCACCCATGGATTCAACATCGGCGATACCCGCACTCTCGCGAATAGAGTGCATCGCGAAACTGGCGATGCCGATATCGACCGTCGGTACACCGAGCGATGCCGACGTGATGGGCCCTATCGTGCTACCGCAACCCAAGTCGGAACGCGTGACGAAAGACTGATGAGCAATGTTATGCTGCTTGCAGATCGATTTCAGCAAGGCGATGGACTCGCTATTGCTGGCGTAGCGTTGATTCGCATTAACCTTGATTACGGGGCCCGCGTTGAGCTTGGGCGAGTGCGCCTGGTCGTGCATATCAGAAAAGTTAGGATGAATGCCGTGCGCATTGTCTACTGAGAGCAACACCGATTTCTGCATCGCCCTATCGAAGCTGGTCGCGCTGCCGGCGTCAGCCCTTTCCTCAGATTCCAGCATTCGCTGCAATACCGATTTAAGAAACGGCCCGTCTGCTCCAGATGCCGAGACCGAGCCAACCTCTTCGTGATCGGTGCACACCAAAACGCTGGCAGTCTCGTCCTTACAATCGACGAGAGAGCGAAGCCCGATATAACAACTCAGCAGATTATCGAGACGAGCACTGAGAATGAACTGTTTTCGCAGGCCGACCAGCGCCGGGGGCTGCGCATCGTAGAGCAACAACTCATGGGACAGGATGGCAGTCGCGTCGGAGCAGCCCAGGGCATCCTGCAGATGATCGAGAAGAAAATCTTCGAAACAGAATTCTTCGTCTCCATCCAGCTGCAGCAGTATGGGCGGCAGCTCATTCTGCTTATTAATAAAGCGCCCTTCGTTCGCAGTTCTGTCCAGATGTATCGCCAGGCTGGGTATGAAGCCTATAGGCTCTTTCAGATCGATGAGAAGCGAACTCAATGTGCCATCGCCGTTCTGGTAGTTCACTCGGCCAGCGAGCGACAGGTCCCTATCGAACCAGGGATGGAGCAAGGCGCCACCGTATACTTCAACGCCGAGTTGTGCATAGCCAACGTTAGCGACATCGGCATGGGGCTTGACCTTTAGGCAGGGACTGTCGGTGTGCGCGCCGGCTATTCTAAAACCGGTTTCGGATAGATCGCCGGAACCGGTTTTGAAAGCTATGAGAGCCGAATCATTGCGCGCTACATAGTAGCGAGAATTTTTCTTAAGCGCCCAATTGTCGCTAGAGCTTAGGCGCTGAAAGCCGGCCTCTTCCAGCAGCTGCGCCATATTCGCGACTGCATGAAAAGGTGTAGGGGAATGCTGCAAAAAATTCAGCAAGCCTGAATGACGCTCATTGCCAGCCAAAATAATATCCTCTTCCCTGCGCTCTAATGTGGCTTATTAGGACTAGCGAATCTCTAGCAGCTCAACGTCGAAGATCAACGCCGAGTTAGGCGGAATAGCTGGAGTGGGTGATGCCTCACCGTAGGCCATGGCCGCAGGAATGAATAGGCGCCACTTATCCCCCACTGACATCAGCTGGAGACCCTCGGTCCAACCGCTTATCACTTGTGATAAACCGAACTGAGCAGGCTCGCCGCGATCCACGGAGCTGTCGAAAACAGTGCCGTCTATCAGTGTTCCGTGATAATGCGCCAGAACAGAATCGCTGGCACTGGGCGATGGGCTGCCAGCAGGGCCAGACTCTAACACCATGTATTGCAGCCCGGAATCCAGAGTGACTACACCTTCTCTAGCGGAATTGGCTGCGAGAAACTCGATGCTGGCGGCTGTGCTTGCCTCCAGAGCCGCCTGCTGCTGCTCAACCATGCGCTGCTGGAACAACTGAATAGCGGCGAACATATCTTCATCGCTCATTCTTATATTGCCCTCGATCGCATCGAGCATGCCGGTAACGAAGGTATCCATCACAACGCCATCCAAAATCCCTTGAGACTGTAAATTCTGCCCGATGTTAACCCCTATGGAGTAGGCGATCTGGTCTTCTTCGCTGTCCAGACTTGCAGCTCCCTGGGCAAACAATTGAGCGCTGAGCAAGACACCCAGAATACTGACGAGGACCCTACTGTTGCGTGTGCTTTTGTTCATACTAAATTCCTTAGATTTGTTGGACAATTGCCGGGATAAGGGTTTCAATCCTCCTAGCGACAAAACTTGGGCATACTAACTGGGATACCCAGTAAATACCACCCTCTCGCTGGTGAAACGAATCACAAACGCGCCACTCCCACGGACAATTTCACGCCGTTTTCAAAGCGGCATCACACAGGGAAAACCTGCTTCAGAAGATGAAAACCAACCGCTATAAAGTATCGACAATGGCATTGGCAGCGCTGCTGTTTTCACTCTCAGCCTGTTCGCAGCGCTACACTGTTTCGGTGAACAATCAGGCCGTGTTCGATCCTACTGGACGACTTTTTACTGGCGAGCTGAGCGACCCGGACCTGCAAGGCTGCGTCAACATCGCTATGCAGCAGCAGGGCGTTGCTAGTGCAGAAATGCTGCGCGTGCTCTCCTGCGGCAATTCGGAAGTCGAGACCTTGGCGAACATAGGACAACTAAGTCAGCTGCGCTTTCTCGACCTGAGTAACAACGTCATTCGAGACCTGTCCCCGCTAACCTCACTGCGACAACTCGGCGGTCTAAATCTCATGAACAATGCGATAGAAGACATCGGCTCCCTGCTCAACATGAACAGCCTCGCCTCGGTCGACCTCACGGGCAACAATAATATTTCCTGCCAGCAACTCGCCGGTCTGGAGGCGCGATTGGGCAGCAGCCTGACTCGTCCGACTAGCTGCCGGGAATGATTCTCTTAGAATGGAGGACCGCTGTGAAAGCGAAACTGGCTGTCCGCCTCAGTTACCAATCGGTATTCTTCTGCCGCAATCAATTCTAGTTTCGGCCCTATATCGCTACCGGAGTACTCCCGCGCCAGGGAGAGATAGTCTTCGAAATGCCTAGCCTCCGATTTAAGCAGACTGTTGTAAAACTTCTGCAGTTCGCTATCCAGTAGCGGCGCCAGCCTCGCGAAGCGTTCGCAGGAACGCGCCTCGATGAAGGCGCCGACGATCAGCGTATCGATGAGCTGCTGCCGCTCTTCCTTCGCGATAAACTCTCTTAGGCCTGCCGCGTAGCGTGAAGGGCTCAGGCGCACGTAGTTAATACCTCTCTCCTCCATAATCTCTACGACCTGCTGAAAGTGCAGCAGCTCCTCTCGCGCCAGCTGCGACATCTTCCTCAGCAGATCCGGTTTGCCAGTGTGTCGGTACATGAGATGCATTGCCGTCGCCGCGGCTTTCTTCTCACAGTTGGCATGATCGATTAGCAAGATGTCTTGATGCAGCAGCGCTTCTTGGAGCCAGGCATCCGGTGTAGCGCAGGGAAGGAATTCGGATATTGCAGTGAGCATAGTCAATCGCGCATTAGGTCGTAGACAATTTACCGCGCATTAATGGCGAGTCTTGTCGGCTAGCTCTTTCTTGTCTGCCTCGGTCGGCGCGGCTAACTTAGCGCTGCCCGTATCTTCATCGTCAGTTAGCGCCTCCTGCTCTAGCTTCTTCGAAGTCTTCGCCCCTAGCGTCTTGAGGTCTTCGACGCGCTTGATCAGATTACCCGTTCCGGAACGGAGCTTCTTGTGCGCGCTAATAAAGCTCTGATTGGTCGACTCGATTTTCTTACCGACATCGTCAAGGTCTGCCACAAAATTCACGAACTTGTCATACAGGGCGCCTGCCTTCTCCGCGATCTCCACGGCATTGCGGTTCTGCTGATCGAGGCGCCAAAGATTCTGCGCCAGCTTCAGCGTGGTCAACAGCATAGTCGGACTTACAAAGACTACGTTCTTCTCGAAGGCATACTGCGACAGCCCCGGATCATTCTGAATCGCGATGGAGTATGCCGCATCGATAGGCATAAACAGGAACACATAATCGAGTGAGCTAATGCCCGCCAGGTTTTGGTAGTCCTTGCCTGAAAGTGATTTCACGTGGCCGCGCACAGAGAGCACATGCTGCTTCAGGAATTCTGCCTTCTCCTCTGCCTTCTCGGCGGAGCAGTAGGCATCCCAAGCCTTCAGCGAAACCTTGGAATCGATAATGATATCTCTGGATTCGGGCAGATGAACGATAACATCGGGTTGAAACTTGCCGCCCTCGGTAGACTGCAGACTCACCTGCACTTCGTATTCCCTACCCTTAACGAGGCCGGAATTCTCGAGCAGGGTCTCCAGAATCATTTCGCCCCAGTTACCCTGAGCCTTGTTGTCGCCTTTCAGCGCATTGGTCAGGTTTACGGCGTCTTCGCTGATCTGGCTATTCAGTTCCTGCAGTTGTTTGATCTCACGCGCGAGAGAGAAGCGCTCCTTGGATTCTTTGTCGTAGGTATCTTCTACTCGCTTCTCGAACTGACGAATCTTGTCCTGCAGAGGATTTAGTACGGTGGAGAGGCTTTCCTTGTTTGTGTCGACGAACTTCTTGCTCTTATCGTCGAATATTTCATTCGCGATATTCTTAAAGGCGATACTCAGCTGCTCCTTGGTCTCGTCGAGCAACGCGAGCTTCTCTGCGTGTTGCTTTCGCTCCATCTCCAAGCTCGTCTCCAGTTTCGCCTTGCTCTCACGCAATGACTGCAACTCACTCGCCATCGATTCATTCTGCTTCTCGGCGCCATGCAAAGACTGAATAGCGCTCCCTAACTCATTTTCTCTGGCTAACAGCTTCTCACGTGCCGACAGATCGGACAGCTTCAACTGCTGCGACTGACGCAACACCCAGACGAGCATGCCTATCAGAGAGATAGCTAGGACTATGAGGGCTATAACAACTGGGGAATTCATAAATCTCGCAGTACGGTGGGCCTGCCAGGCTAGGGCGCTAAGGCGAGGCGAATCAAGACACAGAGCACAGTTTGTGCGCTGCGCATTAGGTCAAATTGTTGTTGATAACGAGCAGTAATTCGGCGGCGAGCTCTGTCAAGTCATCGGCTGGCTCCAGAGGCGTCGCTATGACGGTAACCACCCCGTCCTCGTCGACGAGCCGGACGCTGAAATCCCGTTCCATTGCAGCGCCATCTGCATCATTGCGCGTAAAGAGTCGTCTAATAAATCCCGGCTCATCAGTTGATTCCCCGATGCCGGCGAAGCGCACGTTGAGGAAAGCCATGTCACGATCGTTCTCGAGTATGGTCACACCCGCATCATCCAGAGCGGAACGCACCAAAACCCACGCGCGGTTAAAGTCCAAGCGAAGCTCCAACACCTGCTGACCATCGCCACCTCTAACAAGATTCGCCTTTCTCTCCGCCTCAATGCTTCCTGCTAGCAGACTGGCAGAAGAGGCCTGATACACATCGTTTCTATCAGCGAGATACTGCGACAGGCTATCGAGTATCTGCCGCTCTCTATCTTCCGACGAAGATGTTTCAGGCCACGTAACCACCAGAGGCGCCGGTTCACTGCGCGGGCTCTCCAGGTGGATCACGTAGATCTCGGAATAACCAGAGTGCAGACCGGGCTCTATCCTTACGCGGTACTTATGGCGGGTCTCCAGGCTGCTATCGACCTCTACCCAGCCCGTTTCCATGATGCCGGCACCGGGATTCTCGTATTCCAGGATCACCTGCAGCTGCGCCCAATAATCGCGAACCAGCGGCCAAACCTGACCCGGCGTCGCATCCAGGACTATCCAGCTGGTGTCGCTTAGATTCTGTATGATCACGCCTTCGCGGCCGGCTGCCTCGATAGGCTTCGGCAGGGGTATTTGATCGAAGGGCTGAGCGGTAGCCGAATACTGTGCGGGGATGACGTAGAGCTCATCAAGGGTGTAGCTGTCCAACTCATCGGGAATCGCCATCAACGGCATTACCGGTGCATCCATGTAGTCGTCCGCACGATCGCGAAACATTCCGTTCTCTCCAGTCAGGTAATTACAGCCGGTAAGCAGCATCACGACGCTTAGGAGTACTAGAGCTTTAGACATATAACGAAATTCCTGTATTACCTTCTTCATAACCACTACTGCCCAGACTGTTACGTTTCAATGCCTGCTTGCGCGAGGGCTTCCCGAACTTTGACGTGATATTGCTCATCAAGTTCCACCAGTGGCAGTCTTATTCCATGGCTTATCTTGCCCATGAGTTGAAGCGCCCATTTCACCGGAACCGGATTTCCCTGCAAGAAGAGGTTCTGATGCAATAGCTCTAGCTTCTTATCCGCCGCCCTTGCCTCTTTCTCCTTGCCCGCCAGAGCGTAGGCACACATCTGCGCCATCAGCTGCGGGGCCACGTTCGCCGTGACCGATATAGTGCCCGCCGCGCCTGCCAAGATCAGCGGCAGCGCGAGCGCATCTTCGCCGCTATAGATGGCGAGCTTGTCGCCGCATTGCTCGATTAACTCCAAACCGCGCTCGAGCTTACCTGTCGCGTCTTTAATCGCGACGATGTTGTCGAGCTCGGCCAGGCGTTTGACTGTCGCTAGCTGCAAATCACAGGCTGTTCGCCCGGGCACGTTGTAGAGAATCTGCGGGAGTTCCACTCTCTCGGCCACGCGCTTGAAATGTTGATACAAGCCCTCCTGTGAGGGTCGGTTGTAATAGGGTGTCACCAGCAGCGCGGCGTCGGCGCCTACGTCCTTGGCCGACTGGGTAAAATACAGCGCCTCGTCTGTGTTGTTAGAGCCTGTGCCCGCGATAACGGGGACCCTGCCTTTCACTTGCTTCACACAGTGCGCGACCAGGTCGCAGTGCTCTTCGTTGCTGAGCGTTGCGGACTCGCCGGTGGTCCCAACGACAACGATCGCATTCGTACCCGCTTCAATGTGCCATTCCAGCAAGGCATTGAAACCGGGCAGATCCAGCGATCCATCCTCGTGCATCGGCGTAACTATCGCAACAATGCTGCCGCGTATTTGATCAAGCATAGTAATACCGTAATGTAATTTAGCCTGCGAATTTTAGCACAGCGTGAAGACATCAACCAAAGGCGTCCCGCGACTGTTAAGAAGCGTTGCCTGCCGGCTCTTCAGGCTGAATCTTATTCGGCCAGGCGTTGATGATAGCCTTGACCAGAGTTGCCAGCGGAATCGCGAAGAAGACGCCCGCCAGGCCCCAGATTCCTCCGAAGACTAGCACGGCGGCGATGATCGCCACGGGATGAAGATTGACAGCCTCGGAGAAGATGACCGGCACCAAGACGTTGCCATCGACCAGCTGCAACACCCCGTAGGCCACGAGAGCCGTATAGAACTCACTGCCTATGCCCCACTGCACGTAGGCTACTGCCGCTACCGGAATGGTAACTACCGTTGCACCAATATAGGGAACGATTACCGAGAGCCCGACGAGCACCGAGAGCAACAAGGCATAGTTAATGCCCAGTATCACGAACATGAGATAGCTAACGCTGCCGACGATGAATATCTCCAACACCTTGCCGCGAATATAATTTGCGATCTGCTGATCCATCTCCAGCCAGATGCGATTCATCAGCGGCCTGTTGCGCGGCAGGAAATTCCCCGCCCAGTTGACCAGGTCGGTTTTGTCTTTCATTACGAAATACACCAGGATGGGAACCAACACGATGAACACAATCCACGAAATGATGCTGGGAATGCTCGCCAGTGAATATTCCAGCACCGTCTGGCCATAGCCCCCCAGCTCTCCGCGGACACCGCTAATGAACTCGCGAATCTGCGACTCCGAGAACAGGTTCGGGTAGTTCTCGGGCAGCAGTAGCAGCGACGCCTGCCAGCTGCTGATTAGATTAGGCAACTCATTAACGAGCCTGCGCAGCTGATTCCACGCCGAGGGCAAGAGAAACAATAGCATCAAGAGGAACACGCCGATGAACACGGCATACACAAGAATAAAGGCAATCCGCGCAGAGACGCCTTGGCGCAGCAAGATATCGACGAGCCCCTGCATCAGATAGGCAACGATGATGGCGGTGATCAGTGGAGCCAGAACGCCGCCAAATAGCAGCAGTACCGCCAGACCTACCGAAAGCAGCAGCATCAGAATGATAGATTCTTCATCGTGGAAATAGCGATCGAGAAAATCGTTGACCAACTTCTTCATTCTCTCAAGACTCCCTAACCCTTCTTAATCCAGTAGAAATAGGCGCTATCGTCTTTCTGAAAATCCAGAATTTGGTGATCGGTTTGATCGACAAACATATGGAAATCCTTCTCCGAAGCCGGGTCGGTGGCTACGACTTTCAGAATCTGCATGGATTCCATGCTATTCAGAGCGAGTTTTGCCTTGAGCAGCGGCATAGGACACTGCAAGCCACTGAGGTCTATCTCTATATCGGCGTTAATTTCCATCCCTGCATTTTATCAAGCTATAGAGGCTAAACACCACGAATGATATTGTCTGCGGCCCAGATCACTTAGACACGACTGCCGTTTGCGCGCAATCCTCAAAGTCAGGACCGTGGGTGAAGACGGCAGGACAGCTGCAGGCCTCTGACGGCACGCTATACGCATCATCGTGCCTACAAGGCTAGGCAGGTATATCCAATACCTTGGGGTTGAGAATACGAGCATGCCCCCAGATATCGCCCGAAAGAGGCTGCAAAACGACGAATTAACTATGTTAATCTGCCACCTAGAGTATTATTAGCGGAGATTATGCACATCAGCTGCCTTAAAACCCCCCTAGTGCTGTTGCTCTCAGCGATCGTCCCCAGCTTGCTGTCTGCCCAGCCCGCCCTGCCAAGTCTCGGAGACCGTATCTCCGGCACCGTCTCGCTTGACCAGGAATACGCCATGGGGCAGCAATTCCTCAGCAGCATTCGGCGCAGCGCGCCCACCATTGCCGACCCCCTGCTCAATGCCTATCTCGAGAACGTAACCTATAAGCTCGCGTCGCGCAGTCAGTTGAAAGACCATCGACTCTCCTTCGTGATCATCGATAGTGAAGCACTGAACGCCTTCGCCGCGCCTGGGGGCATCATCGGCGTGAATACGGGCCTGTTCCTGAATGCCCAGACCGAGGCGGAGTTTGCCTCGGTGATGGCCCACGAGATCGCGCACGTAAGCCAGCGGCATTTCGCGCGCGGCATCGATGAGGCGCAGGCTGGCAAAATACCCGCGATAGCCACACTACTCGCTAGCGTCATCATTATGGCAACCTCCGATGCTGGCCATGGCACAGCAGCCGTCGCTGCGGCCCAGGGTCGTGTGCTGGAAAATCAATTACGCTTCAGCAGAAGCAATGAAACCGAGGCTGACCGCGTCGGCCAAGATACGATGTTCAATGCAGGCTTCGATCCAGATGGCATGTCGACTCTGTTCGAACGCCTAATGGCCATCAATCGGTTTGGCCGCAGGCCACCGGAATTTCTACTCTCTCACCCGTTAACCGAATCCCGCGTATCAAGTAGCCGCGGCAGAGCGAGTCGCTATCCGAAACAGCAGTACAACGCCAGCCTGGAATATCAGATCGTCCGCGCGAGAGTGGTCGGCCACTATGCCCCCGTTAAGGCAGACCTCGTAACTGAATACGTGCGCCTTCTTGAAATGAGTACCAGTGATTTTACGCGCGACGCGAACCGCTACGCCCTCGCCATCGCCTACTATGAGGACAAGCAGTTTGCGCAGGCGAGCGCCACCCTCGCGCCGCTGCTGGCAAAAGAGCCCAACCGTATCAGCTATGCTGTGACACAGGCCGAGATCCTCACCGAGCAGAACGAGCCAGGTCAGGCGATCAGTTTTCTAGAGCGCCATCTCGCGATCAACCCTGGTAATCACGCCTTAACCATGGCTCATGTGGATGCGCTGATCGCGGCACGCTCCTACACGCAAGCAGCAGAGATCATGGAGCGCCATAGCCTATCAAGATCCGATGATTTTCAACTCTGGTTCAAACTCGCCGAGACACAGGGTCAGGCTGGAAATATCAGCAAGGTGCATCAGGCGCGTGCAGAATACTTTAGATTGATCGCCGACTATCAGAGAGCGCGCGAGCATTTGCAAGCCGCACTAAGAATAGAGAATGACAGCGGCGCCGCGCCTGCCGAGGCCGCGCGCTTACGGCAGAAGATTGAAGAGATCGAACGCTTGCAACAGAATGTCTAGCGTTGTTATCTGAAGAGCCCCTAGCGGCTGCTCTTAGGCCTTGCCCCGCACCTTGAGCTGATTGTTCGCAGCGAAATCTAACATTCGCTGCAGCGGAATCATCGCTGCAGCTGCCAGCTGTGAATCAACTTCGATTTCATTGCTGCCTTCCTTGAGAGAGTTGTACAGACTCTCCAGGGAATTCATTCCCATCCACGGACACTGCGCACAGCTTCGACAGGTAGCATCGTTGCCTGCGGTCGGCGCGATAATAAATGTCTTATCGGGTGCTACCTGCTGCAATCTGTGAAAAATACCCTGATCGGTCGCCACGATAATCTCTGACTTGCTAGAGGCTTTCGCTGCATTGATGATCTGAGTCGTTGAGCCAACCATATCTGCGATATCGAGCACCGCGCGAGGCGATTCCGGGTGCGCCAGAACTGCAGCATTGGGATAGAGTTTGCGCATATCATTCAGACCGCGCGCCTTGAATTCCTCATGCACGATACAGGCGGCATCCCACAGCAGCATGTCTGCGCCCGTCGTCTTCTGAATATAGGCCCCGAGGTGCTTGTCGGGGGCCCAGATTACTTTCTTGCCCTGTTCCATCAGATGCTCGACCACATCCAGTGCGATACTCGAGGTTACCACCCAATCCGAGCGCGCCTTTACAGCCGCCGAGGTATTCGCATAGACAACAACGGTGCGATCCGGATGTTGATCGCAGAACGCTGAGAATGTGTCCACGGGACAGGCGATATCCAATGAGCAGGTCGCCTCGAGTGTCGGCATCAGCACGGTCTTTTCGGGGCTGAGAATCTTCGCCGACTCTCCCATGAATTTTACGCCAGCCACGATGAGAATCTCGGCGTCACAGTCGCGGCCGAAACGCGCCATCTCTAAGCTATCGCCGACGAAGCCACCGCTTTCCTCGGCAAGGTCTTGCAGCACACCATCGGTGTAATAATGCGCAACCATGCGCGCATTCTTTTCCTGCATCAGTTGTTTAATATTGTGCTTATAGGATCTCTGCGTCTCCTCATCCAGAGGCGCGGGACGCACGGCCCGGTCTAGGTATTCGCGCACGAGCGCGGTATCGGCAGACAGCTGAGAGGAAGAATTGCTTGAGGCGATCTGATTCATATTCGTTAACAACGCGTAACAACGAGGATGCAGTTTATCACAGGCTGAATTTCAGGTACCGCTGCGTGTGCCTTCAAGGTGACAGAGGGATCTAGGCGTGCAAGAGGAAAATGGTGGGGCGTGTGCGACTTGAACGCACGACCAATTGGTTAAAAGCCAACTGCTCTACCGACTGAGCTAACGCCCCAATGAGAGGGCGACATAGTACTATCAAAATAAAAAAAGACAAGTCATGACGGGCACTTTTTGCCCCAAACTGCCCATTCTCACTCTCGATAGCGGGTTGGATCCGCTACTTCCGCATTTTCGAAGCCCTTTGCTCGAAACCGGCAACTATCGCACTGACCGCATGCTCTCCCCTGCGCGTCTGCCTGATAGCAAGATACAGTTGCAGCGAAGTCCACAGAGAGACCCACGCCGGTCTTGATAATTTCTGCTTTACTCAAATCGATCAACGGGGTTTCGAGGCTGATTACTGCTCCCTCAACGCCGACTTTCGTCGCAAGATTAATTAGCGTCTGAAAGGCCGCAATATATTCGGGCCTACAGTCTGGATAACCGGAATAGTCCAACGCGTTGACGCCGATAAAAATTGCCTGCGCATTCAATACCTCGGCCCAGGCCAGGGCGTAGGACAGAAACACCGTATTTCTAGCAGGCACATACGTAACAGGAATACCTACAGACTCTTGCTCGGGCACTGATATCTCATTGTCTGTTAACGCGGACCCGCCGATGGCCCCCATATTCAGTTCGATGACCTTGTGCTCGATCACCTGCCCGATCTCGGCCACGCGTCGCGCCGCAATTAACTCGCTGCTGGATCGCTGCCCGTAATCGAAACTTAGGGCGTAACATTCGAAGCCTCTATCCTTGGCGATAGCGAGGCAAGTCGCCGAATCCAGGCCTCCTGATACCAATACTACTGCCCTGCTTTTACTACTCTCTGTCATCTCGTCCTCTACTACCGGAGCGCGGCTCACTTGCCGGCGACCGCACCCCATATTTGTTTGTGCAGCTGCATCTGCATTCGAATTCTTAATTTGTCTCTGAGTATCCATTCCGCTAACAGCGCCGGCTCTATCTCTTCGAATGAGGGAGAGAACAGCACTTCGCTTACTCTGCTAGTCAGGTCATATTGATCGAGCTTCGCCTTGGACCACAGATAGTCCTTCTCGTCGCAGATAACGAACTTTACCTGATCGCTGGATTTGAGGAAGGAAATATTCTCATAGCGATTTTTATCGACTTCTCTTGATGCCGGTGTCTTCAAATCCATGACAATCGAGACACGCTTGTCCACATTCTCGATCGGCATCGCACCACTCGTCTCAAGCGAAACTTGATAGCCTGCGTCACAAAGCAACGTCATCAACGGCAAGCAATTTGGCTGCGCCAGCGGCTCGCCCCCGGTTACCGTCACGTAATCGCAGTCGTATTCTTCTAACACTGCTTTTATGGCGTCTAACTGCATGATCTCGCCACCCTCGAAAGCATAGGCCGTGTCACAATACTGGCAGCGAAGTGGACAGCCTGTCAGCCGAATGAAGACAGTTGGAATGCCCACAGTTTTCGACTCTCCCTGCAGAGAATGAAATATCTCGGTAATTCGCAAGGTAGTGTTAGAACTCATGGCTTGGTGTCTCTTCGAGAAAGAACTCAGGCGATCTCACTAAGCGGCGCGCGCGTCACACAGCGAATGATCGGATTATGCAGGAAATGGATCGAATAATAATTAGTCGAGGGACAGTAGCCGGGTATCTGCAAGATTTGCGACCCCGGTGTTTGGAAACCTTCTTTTTATGTCGCTTAGGAGACGCCTCGCCTGAGCTATGTTTCCCATACCCTCGTAGGCGAGAGCCAGACCATAGAGAGCATCGGGCAGCTTCGATGACTCTTGCTGCTGATTCACGATCAACTCGTAAGACTCTACCGCCTTGTCGTATTGATTAAGATAGAGATAGGCCTGCCCCTTCCAATAGTACGCATTGGCAACGAAGCGCCCTTGAGGATAGATGCTCAGGTACTGATCGAACTCGGCGATAGACAGGTCGAAGTTACTCTTGATAACCGAGTCGTAGGCCATCTGGTAGAGCTGCTGCTCACTGAGTACTGCTGGTTCTAGCGTGCCTCTTCCTATGTTGCGTGTCGCCGCCGTTGTAGTCGGGTTTGTGTCCGGTATGAGCGGTTGTGACTGCGGCGCATTGATACTACTCGGGGCATTGTTGCCGATTGGTCTTGGGCTAGTTAAAGGCGCCGCATTGTTTCTCGGTGGGACGATGCCGGCACCGGCACCTGCAGGCGCTGTTCTGGTCGCCGTCACAGGCGCCGCAGTCGCACCGGACTCCAGACTGCTCAGCCTATCATCGACGTTGGTGTAGCGGCCCAGGGAATCGCGCTGCATCTTGCGTAGCTCGAAGCTCTGCTCCTCAAGCATCGCCCTCAGGGTCTGCACCTCTGCCTGGAGATCACCGATCTGATCGAGCAATAAGGACATTGCATCGTTGCTTGCCGGTGACGGAGCGGAATTTACTGGACGGGACTGGCCGGGAGTGAAGGGTTGTGAATCGACTATTGAACCAACCCCTTGAGCTACGACGGTTGAACTAAGTACGCTCACGCACAATAAAATGCCGAGCTTACGCGTTGCAGCCTGCAGGGTGTAGTTCATAGTCAATTTGTACCACGCGGTTAAATGCTCTTAGCTGAGAACAAACAGCTAAGAGCAACGAGTTAAGTGCTTATCGTGCAACAACTTCTACGCGACGATTGCGGCCATAAGCGTTTTCGCTTTGACCTGCCTGCGCAGGACGTTCTTCACCGTAGCTCACTACTTCAATCTGTGAACGCGAAGCGCCGTTCACGATGAGGTAGTTAAGAATACTGTTTGCGCGACGCTCGCCCAGGGCAAGGTTGTACTCGCGCGTGCCACGCTCATCGGCATGGCCTTCGAGACGAATGCGCTTGTTTGAATTTGCCGCTAGGTCTCTCGCGTGAAATGAGAGCGTCTCGCGATCCGCTGGCTTGAATTCCGCAATATCGAAATCGAAGTAGAACACTGTCTGGCGAAGTGCGTTCTGGGCGCGAATCTCGTCTTGCGTCAACTGCCCAGACGTTGAGCCCGGATTAGCTCGCACAGGAGCATTGCTTGACGACTTACTTGCTGCACTTTCATCCATTGCTCCTTCTTCGGTGTCGCTGGTTGAACTACATGCCACTAGAGCAAATAGTGTGAAAGCCATCAGGCCCATTTTTGTAATTTGTATGCTTTGCTTTGTCACTCTTTGAGTCCTCCAAAGACTAAAATCGTTAACTAAAAAATCTATCGCTGAATCCAGATTTACTGCTTAATTTATGAACGGAGACCACGCTGGCTCTCGCACATCGCCCTGCGTCGATGGTAAACGGAACTTCACCGCGCCGTCAATGGACACGGCATCTAGCACGCCTCTTCCATTGAACTTTGTGGCATACATTATCATGCTGCCGTTCGGGGCAACACTGGGCGATTCGTCTAGAGAAGTGCTGGTCAGCGATATGACTCGTAGAGTCTCAATATTCAACACAGCAATCTGATAATTAGGGTCCTGACGCGTCTCGCGTCTCACGTGCACGAGATTCACACCATCGGGCAGAAATTGTGCGTTAAGGCACTGAAAACAATCATAAGTTAGACGCTCGACATCGAAGGAACTCGCGCCCAGATCAATCTGGTAGATTTGCGGTTGCCCGGTACGCTCCGACATGAACACGATGGACTTACTATCGGCAGTCCAGCTCGGCTCTGTATCGATAAGGGGATGATCCGTGACCTTAATTAGCTGATTTGTGGTGAGATCCTGCACGTAGATGTCGGGACTGCCGTCTTTGGAAAGCACCATCGCCAGCTTGGTACCGTCGGGCGACCACTCTGGAGAACTGTTAAGGCCCGAATAATTGGTGATCTGACGTCTCTCTCCCGAGGCAATATTCTGTATGTAGATACGCGGCATGTCTGTCTCGAATGACACATAGGCCACATCGCGCCCGTTTGGCGACCAACTCGGCGACATAATCGGCTCGACAGATTCCAGCAAGATCTGCGCGCGCTGGCCGTCATAGTCTGCTTTCTCGAGACGGAAATTCGTTCTATCCTGATCTACGTACTCCGCGACAACATAGAGAATCTGGCTAGTGAAGGCGCCGCGCGTTCCCGTTACGCGTTCGAACACGACATTGCTAATCTCGTGCGCGATGTCACGAAGCTGAGCGACGCTGCCCGTAAGCACCTCACCCGCAAGCTTCATCTCGCGGTTGATGTCGAAAAATTCATACTGCACCTGCACCAGCTGACTGCCCGGCGCCCTGTCGATCTTGCCAACCAGCAGATAGTCCTGCGCCAGGATGCGCCAATCGCGGTAGAACACTTCCTGCTCTTGGCTGGGCATGCTGAGCATGTTCGATCTGGACAGCGGACTAAACTCGCCTACCTGTTCCAGGTCGTTCATAACAATCTGCGAGATGTCTTCGCTGAGCACGCCATTGCCCTGCCAGGAGAACGGCACCACGGCGATCGGAATAGGATTATCGACGCCCTGCGTGATCTGAATGCTCAGCTCGGCATTGGCGGAAAACGACAACAGACACAAGCTGCCGGCGAGAAAAATATGTAGCGATTTGCGTAAGTTCAATTCAGTAAATCCTCAGGTTGGAATATCAGTGAAAGAGATCTGAAATTCGCATTAAATACATTAATCGGCAGTGCCTGTAATTCTCTGAACGGTGCAGCCCTATAAACTGCATTCTCTGCCGCCCTGTCGAAGGCCGGGTCCCCGCTGGATGTAGTAATTGTGACATCGACTAGCTCGCCGGTCGGCAGCATCCTGATCTGCAGGATTGCCCGCATGCCGTTTCTCGCACTGGGCGGCCTCGACCAGACACTCTGCACGGCCTGTTGTATCAGTGCCGTGCCGCTCTGCACCATTTCAAATTCAGAGCTTGCCAGTTCCGCAGCCGCCGCATCTGCCGCCTCTTGCTGCCTCTGTCGCTCTCTGTCACGACTCTCCTGTTGGCGCTGCGCCTCGGCCAGCTCGCGCTGTCTGCGCTGCTCGTCCTCGCGCGCCTTCTGTTGATCGCGCTCACGCTGGAGCTGTTCTGCGTCCAGCTTCTCCTGCTCCTGTCGCTGCCGCAGCGAGGCGAGCTCTCGCGCCTTCCTCTGCTCCTCGGCCCTTGCTTCGGCCGCCGCCTGTTCCTGCCGCTGCCGCTCGGCGTCTGCCGCTCTCTGTTGCGCGACCTCCTGCTCGCGAGCACGCTGTTGCTGCTGTTGGCGCTCTATACGTTTACGCTCGTTTGCGACTTGCGGATTCTCCTGAACCAGCAGCGCCTTTACCACAGTGGGCTGAATTAACTCCAATGCTTCTGAGCTTCTATTGCTCTGCAGGTATAGCAGCAGCGCCAGAATTACACTATGGAACGTCACGGCCACCACTACGGAAAGCGGATAGCCGTTATAGATGACAACATTGTTGAAGGAGTCTTTCATCGGGTATCAATGCTTAATTGTTGCCGAGAGGCTGCGTAATGAAATTCGGATTCGCGACGCCAGCGGCCTGCAGCGTCGTAATCAAATTTACCATCGCGCCCCAGCCTGCCTCGGTATCCCCCTCCACCAGCACCTGGATCGTGGGATTGGCATTCATGATGATCCCTACCTGCTGACCGAGAGTCTCAAGCGACACCGGCTGACGATCCTCGCCAGTCGCTCCTACGCTGATAAAATACTCGCCGCCTGAAGTGAGCGACACGACGAGCGTCTCCAGATTCTCATCGATGGCCAAGGGCTCATTATTCGCCTCCGGCAGCTCTACTTCTATGCCCTGGTTAAGCAGTGGCGCGGTGACCATGAAAACCACCAACAGGACGAGCATGACGTCGATAAACGGCACGACGTTGATCTCACCCATGGGTTTTCGCTTCTTGCGAACTATTGTTTCCATCAAGCAAACCTATTCGATAGCTGCACTTAATTGCTGTGTATCTGGCGGTGCAGAATACTCGAGAATTCGTCGGTAAATGTCACGTAGCTGCTGGTTATATTGTCGACGCTCGCGGTGTAACGGTTGTAGACGACAACGGCAGGAATTGCGACGAACAACCCCATGGCTGTTGCGATGAGGGCCTCGGCGATATCAGGCGCGATGACCTGCATCGTCACCTGAGCCTGGCTGGCGAGCCCGATAAAGGAATTCATGATGCCGATTACTGTACCGAATAGGCCAATATATACCGAGACGGAGGCAACAGTTGCCAGAAAAGGCAGGTGTTTCTCTAGCTTGTCCTCTTCTCTGGAATAGGCCACGCGCATCGCGCGTTGCGCGCCCTCCATTATCGCCTCCTTGTCCATGGTAGGCTGCTGTCTTAGACGCATGAACTCCTTGAATCCGGCGCGAAAGATATTCTCCATACCCACCACTGGTATGTCTTCCTTCTGCATCTGACTGCCTTCCTTATACAGCTGACTGAGGTCCATGCCCGACCAGAAGCGGTTCTCGAAACTCACAACGCCCTTTGTGGCTGCCGAGAGCACCAACCAGCGCTGAAATATCATCACCCAGGAAACTATCGAAAGCCCGAGCAGGGTGAGCAGCACCAGCTGCACCGGCAGGCTCGCTTCCAAAATTAACAGAGTCGGTGTAATCCCTTCGTTCACTTTCGTTCTCCAAATTGGCCATCTTCGTGAGATGCCCGTCAATCGAAATCCGCCACAACCTTAGTCGGAAATTCTCGTCTCGCGAAGTAAATTCTCTTTTACTAAGACACCCGAAATCCGCAGGAAATCCGCGACTTCAAAGGGATTATTCGGCCAAAACGGGAAATAGTTTTGTGAAAAGGCATTTAACTCGCTAATTCTAGCCGCCCGAAGGTCAATAGCGTCAATGCAGGGGTCAATCATGTCCAAATTGTGGCAGCACGGCCCAGCGAGGGCAGCCCCCGTTGAGGGCTCAGAACCCCGGAGACGATTCCCATGCTAACGTCAGGTCTTCGGCACCTCAGACTCGTTAAACAGGTCCGTCAGCTGCGCGGAGGGCTTTATGCCGAAGTGCCGATAGGCAAACTGGGTAACAACGCGACCGCGTGGTGTGCGCATGATGAACCCCTGTTGAATCAGAAACGGCTCCAACACATCTTCTATCGTGTCACGCTCCTCGCTGATGGCTGCGGCCAGGCTGTCGATGCCAACTGGCCCGCCCTCGAACTTCTCGATCATCGTCATCAACAGCCGTCGATCCATGTGATCGAAGCCGTTCTTATCGATGCTGAGCATGTCCAGCGCTAAGCCCGCCGTCTCCTTATTCACTTCGCCGTTCGCCTTCACCTCGGAGTAATCGCGCACCCTGCGCAGCAAACGATTTGCGATGCGCGGCGTGCCTCGTGAGCGCTTCGCGATCTCGGCGGCGCCCTCTTCGTCCGCCTTGGTACCGAGAATCCTCGCCGACCTGCTCACGATATGAGTAAGTTCCTCCACCGAATAGAACTCGAGACGCTGAATGATGCCGAAGCGGTCTCGCAGTGGCGATGTAAGCAGCCCGGCCCGCGTGGTGGCGCCGACCAGGGTAAAGGGCGGGAGATCTAACTTGATCGAGCGTGCTGCGGGGCCTTCCCCGATCATGATATCTAATTGATAGTCTTCCATCGCCGGATAGAGAATCTCTTCGATCACCGGACTCAGGCGATGAATCTCATCGATGAATAACACATCGCCCTCTTCGAGATTGGTGAGCATCGCCGCCAGATCGCCGGCCTTCTCCAACACCGGGCCCGAGGTAGTCTTGATGGACACCTTAAGCTCATTCGCGATGATATTCGCGAGGGTTGTCTTGCCAAGTCCGGGCGGCCCGAACACGAGCGTGTGGTCCAGCGGCTCCCGGCGATTGCGCGCCGCGCTGATGAAGATGTCCATCTGCTGCTTAACTTCGCTCTGGCCAATATAGTCTTTCAACACTAGCGGTCGAATGGCGCGATCTGCCGACTCTTCAATCGGAGCCGCCTGTGGCGAAATGAGTCTGTCTTCTTCCATTCTGTCTTTGTGTCCGCTGCGATCTGAGGGTCAGTTTATGCGTAAATGTTTAGGCCATACTCTTCAGGGAGTGGCGAATTAACTCTTCCGAATCTTGAATCTCCGGATGCGCCTTTAATACCTGAGCAATGGCGTGGGCTGCCTGCTGCGGCTTATACCCGAGTGAGACCAACGCGGTCTCGGCATCGTGCGTAATAGAGGCGGGAGCAGCGGTAGTCTGGCCCGAAGCGCTGGTCTCGGCGGCGCCCTGCCAATCCTTCAGACGGTCGCGCATCTCTATCAGCAAGCGCTCGGCAGTCTTCTTACCGATGCCCGGCATTTTCGTCATTGCGTTAATATCGTCACTGCGCACCGCTCTCACAAAGTCATCGGCCTCCATGCTGGAGAGAATACCCAGCGCCATCTTCGGCCCCACTCCGTTGATCTTAATCAGCGAGCGAAACATCGACTTGTCCTTCTCATCGAAGAAACCATAGAGCAACTGTGCGTCTTCGCGCACGACGAAATGCGTGTGCAGCGTCAGCTCCTTGCCAATCTCCGGTAGCTGATACAGCGTGCTCATCGGCACCTGCACTTCGTAGCAGATGCCCGCCACGTCGATCTGGATTTCCGGTGGCTTCTTGTCGACCAGAACGCCGCGAATTCTTCCTATCACCTGAACCTCTTCCTGGAGAATGATTTTGCGCCTGCCATACGAATCAGGCTGGCCTCGGTGTTGGCATGACAGATCGCTACGGCGAGTGCATCCGCGGCGTCCTCGGCTATCTTATCACTTATCGAGAGCAGCGCTTTAACCATGTGCTGCACCTGCAGCTTATCGGCTCCGCCGGCGCCGACCACGGCCTGCTTCACCTTGCGTGCCGAGTATTCGGCTACCGGCAGGTCGTGTGAGAGACAGGCTACCATCGCGCTACCCCTCGCCTGGCCAAGCTTCAGAGCAGAGGCAGCATTCTTGCCCATGAACACCTCCTCGATAGCAGCCTGCTGCGGAGAGTACTCTTCGATGACCTGACAGACTTCCGTGAAGATGACTTTCAGCCGCTCCGGTAGGGAGGCGCTGGCAGTCTTGATGCAGCCGCAGTGGACGTATTCCAGTTTGTTACCGACAGCGTTGATCAGGCCATAACCGGTGACGCGTGAACCGGGGTCGATGCCGAGAATAATGGCCATTAAACTTCCTCAGTCTGAGCGCGAAGAGCATGCGGAGGCGAACGAAGCCGGATTGTCTAGCCGAACTACAGCTGGGCCGCTATCTCATCGGAGATGTTCGCGTTGTGGTATACATTCTGCACATCATCCAACTCTTCCATGAGATCGATGAGCTTTACCAGTGTCTCGGCCGAACTCAGATCGAGATCAGCTTCCGTGGACGCTAACATCGTCATCTCCGAGGAACTCGGCTCCAGACCCGCTCCGCTAAGTGCGTCCTGCACCGCACCGAAGGTCTCCAGCGTGGTCATCACATCGATACTGCCGTCGTCATAGGTCACAATGTCGTGTGCGCCGGCGTCCAGCGCCACCTCCATGACCTTCTCTTCGCTCGTTCCGGCGGCGAAGTTGATGATGCCTGTCTTCTCGAAGAGATAGGCTACCGAGCCATTCGTGCCCAGAGAGCCACCGAATTTGGTAAACGCATGACGCACCTCGGCCACGGTACGGTTCTTGTTATCAGTCAGGGTTTCGACCAAAACTGCCGTGCCGCCCGGACCATAGCCTTCGTAGCTAAGCTCTTCTAGATTATCGTTCTCTGCCGTTCCCGCGCCGCGGGCCACCGCGCGATCGATCGTGTCTCGGGTCATATTCGCGGCGAGGGCCTTATCGACAATCGCGCGTAGTCTTGGATTGTCCGCGACCTCACCACCGCCCTGCTTCGCGGCGACGGTTAACTCGCGAATGATCTTCGTAAAAATTTTACCGCGTTTCGCATCCTGGCCTGCTTTTCGATGCTTGATATTGGCCCACTTACTATGACCTGCCATAACAACCTAGCTCCCAATCTTCTGATTCTTCTCGTCTAGCGCTAACCCTATTCTCTATACCGGCACTTTATTACGACTTCGCCGGCGCTTGCTCACGCAGTCGGATGTTTAGTTCCTGCAGCTGCTTCGGCGATACCACACCCGGCGCATCGGTCAACGGACAGGCCGCAGATTGCGTCTTAGGAAAGGCGATTACATCGCGTATTGAAGTGGCGCCAGTCATTAACATAATGAGCCTGTCCAGGCCGAAGGCGATACCGCCGTGGGGAGGACAGCCGTAGCTGAGCGCAGAGAGCAGGAAGCCAAACTTCTCCTGCGCTTCCTCTTCGCCTATGCCTAATACTTTAAACACGGACTGCTGCATTTCCGGTTTATTAATACGAATCGAGCCGCCGCCTAACTCGGTGCCATTCAACACCATGTCATAGGCGCGCGAGAGCGCCCCGAGTGGATCGGCAGCGAGCTGCTTCGCATCGCAGGACGGCGCGGTGAAAGGATGATGCAGAGAGGTCAGGCTGCCGTCGCTGGCAGTTTCGAACATCGGGAAGTCGACAACCCAGAGAGGCGCCCACCCTGCCCTTACCTGCCCGAGGTCTTCCGCAACTTTGATGCGCAGAGCGCCCAGCGCCTCGTTCACTACCTTCGCCTTGTCGGCGCCAAAGAAGATGATGTCGCCAGTCTGCGCTTCCAACTTCTTCATGAGCGCATCTACGACGTCATCTGGCATAAACTTCAGGATCGGCGACTGCAGCCCCTCGAGTCCGGCTGCGATATCGTTTACCTTTACCCAGGCCAAGCCCTTCGCGCCGTAGATGCTCACGTATTTCGTATAGTCGTCTATTACCTTGCGGCTGATGCTCGCACCACCTGGAACACGCAGCGCCACAACACGGCTGTGCGCATCGTTCGCCGGGCCACTGAAGACCTTAAATTCCACATCTTTCATAAGGTCCGCTATGTCTGTTAGCTCCAGATCGATCCTGAGATCTGGCTTATCGGAGCCAAAGCGATGCATGGCCTGGGCGTGGGACATACGCGGGAAGGTGCCGAGATCTACGTCTAAATGCTTCTTGAATACGTCAGATATCAACTGCTCCATAACAGTCATAATTTGCTCTTCATCCATGAATGAAGTCTCGACGTCGATCTGAGTAAACTCGGGCTGGCGATCGGCACGCAGGTCTTCGTCTCTAAAACACTTCGCTATCTGGTAGTAACGGTCCATGCCTGCCGCCATGAGAATCTGCTTAAACAGCTGCGGAGACTGTGGCAATGCGAAGAACTTATTGGGATGGGTCCTGCTCGGCACCAAATAGTCGCGGGCACCCTCGGGGGTCGCCTTGGTCAGCAAGGGAGTCTCAACATCGACGAAGCCATGGCCATCCAGGAAGTTACGCACCGTATTGGTGACCTTCGAGCGGAATCTCAATCGCTCCGCCATCTCGGGGCGGCGCAGATCGATATAGCGGTAGCGCAGCCTGATGTCCTCACCTACCTCGGCATGGTCATCCAGATGTATGGGTGGTGTCTCGGCGGCGTTGAGTATTTCGAGCTGCTTGCCCAGTACCTCTATCTTGCCCGTGCCCCGCTCCTCGTTCGCAGTTCCTTCCGGGCGCAGACGGACGAGTCCGGTGACCCTAACCACGAACTCATTGCGCACGCCCTCGGCTGCAGCGAAACTTTCAGCGGCATCTGGATCGAAGACAACCTGAGCGATTCCCTCTCTGTCTCGCAGATCGAGGAAGATAACTCCGCCGTGATCACGGCGACGATGAACCCATCCGCAGAGCTGGACTTCCTGATCCACAAACGATTCGTTTAGTTCACCGCAATAGTTACTGCGCATAGCGTTTTCCTGTTTCAAAGCCTTGTGTATGTAAAACCGCCTCTCAAGCGGAATATCGAATGACGCCTGGCGCCGGGTCTATCGGCTAGCTAGAAGCGGCCGTCTTAGACGATTTCTTACTGTCTTTCTCTGTTTTACTCTTTGTTTCCTTCGCTGGCGTCACCGTCGCTTCTGCCTTAGCTGGCGCCGCATCGGATTTTCCAGCACTCGGCGCTGTCGATTCGGATTCGGCTAGCTGCTTCTTGTTACCGGTCTTGAAATCGGTCTCGTACCAGCCACCGCCTTTTAGTCGAAAACTGGCTGCTGAGACGAGCTTGCTCAGGCCTCGCTTTCCACACGACGGACAAACGAGCAGAGGCTTCTCGCTCATCTTCTGCAAGGCCTCCAGTTTGTGATCACATTTCGTACACTGATATTCGTAAATCGGCATGGCCTGCTTCCTTGGACTCAATTCCCATCGCGGAGATCGAAAATCGAGCCAGACCCGCGAATCTGCTCGTGCCAGAGCTGCTAAAAGCCGGCGATTATACCTTATATGGTTTTTCTCTCGCACCTATCTTTACACTCTCTTTACCTGCTTATTTAGT
>CAYGRR010000031.1:0-32188 GCA_964352295.1 uncultured Pseudohongiella sp.
GTTGATGCGCTCGAGGCGCTCGGTGGACATGCCGACTTCCTCTGCGCTCGCAGCCCAGGGAATATCCTGCGCGGATGCGAGGCTAACGGCTAATGCTGTCAGTAGGGAAACTACAATTAGAGAGAGATTCTTCAGGATGCTGGGAGTCATATTCTGCTCGCTTCCAAATAAATTATCAGTTGGTAATTCCCAAGAGAGTACCCTAAGCCTTCGCAAAATGGGACTAAAGAAGCTGCTGAGATGCAATTTCAGGGCTGGAGGGAGCTTGGGGGCCACCCTGAAGATCGCAATATAAAAAAGTGCGAGTTTCAAGGCAGGAGAAGAAGGAAGCGGAACCCCCACCAAGCGAGGGTTCCGCTGCAATCGCTCGCCGGCCACTACAGAACATAGTTGAATGCATAAACACTATTCAGTGACGAGTATCTCGCAGCGAAAACGCCCTGACTCCGGAGCAATGGCTTGCGCGAGTCGTGGCAGCAGTGCGTCCATCTTCGCTTTAAGCTGCCACGGCGGGTTGATAACAATCATGCCGGCAGCTGTCATACCTGAGGCGCTGGAATCCGCTTTAACTCCCAGTTCAAACAGCTGAATATTTGCTATTCCACCTGCTTTGAGTTTTTTCTCCAAGCGGGAATTGGTTTCCCTTTCAACAACCGGATACCAGAGCGCAATGATCCCGCCTGCAAATTTGTTGTGCGCTTTGATGATGGTAGTCAGCACAGCATCGTAGTCCGATTTGACTTCATACGACGGGTCTATTAAGGCTAGGCCTCGCCTGCATTTTGGGGGCACGCGCGCAACCAGACCAGTAAGCCCATCCTCTTGATAGACTCTGAAATTTTTCTTGGTGCTTAATAGCTCAGTCAGAAGTTCAAAATCTTTGGGATGCAATTCATAACACCAGGCTTTGTCTGTACTGCGCAGGAAGTAGCTGGCGATTGCCGGTGAGCCCGGATAGGTCTGCAGTTTATGGCCTGTATTATGTGCGGCAATCACGTCAAAGTACGTTGCCAGCTCGGGAAACTCGTAGGGCTTGAGCCTGGCTATGCCTAGTTTATATTCTTCCAGCTTTTGTGCCTGACCGGATTGCAGGTCGAACATGCCTGCGCCGCTGTGCGTATCCACATACTCAAATGCGGAATCTTTGCGGGTCATATACTCCAGGATTTCAATCAGGACTATGTGCTTAATAACATCGCCAAAGTTTCCGGCGTGGAAGGAGTGTCTGTAACTTAACAAGTTCGATCCTCATAGATGCGGGATTTGCTTGAGTTGCTATCGTGCGGACATCTGAAGCAAAGAGCATTGCCTTTGCCAGAGAAGTGAATTTCGCTCAGTCCAACTCAAATGTGAAGCCCACAATCGAAACAATGTAATCCGGCCGCAATGATTCGTACAGTTTTCGGGCTGGCATGTTCTCTGCCTCCGTGCCCAGCCACACCTCTTCAAGATTGTTTTCGGCGGCAAAAGCAAGCAACAGATTCATCATCGTCGAACCAACGCCACATTTCCTTAGGTTAGCGACGACATCCACTTCATCAATATAAAGCCATCGCATTCGATCTTAAGGCTTCGTTAGAATCCTGCCTGACGCGATGCCAGCAAAAATTTCACCTGACTCGGACATGGCAAAGCAAACGACAAAGTGAGTATCAACCTGCTGCAGATAGCAACGTAGGCCGTCAACACTGTACTCACACATCTCATTGGCGGCGTCCCACTGCGAGGAGTTGATAGCACTCACCACCGCATCAAGATCTTCGGCGGATGTTAAAAATTTCGCTCTCAGCTCCATAAGTCATTTCAACTAGAGAAAATTATTAACCAATAACACCGCATTCTGGGAAACAGGGTCGCTGACAATCTTAGAATCTAATTGCAACTTCCAATCGAGAGAAGCAATTAGCTAATAAAATTTTCGTCGCAGATTACTTCTTGGATTTCAGTCTGCAATTTTCCCAATCACTACTATGGAGTCACCTTCGTTCACAGGTGGAGTCCCGAACAAGATAAGCAGCACTCCTGATGCCGGCGCTTCAATAGTTTTCAACTCCTTGCCGAAATAGTCAGTGATCATTCCTAATCTTGTTCCTTGGACAACAAAGTCGCCAGTCTTCACCAAAGGATCCGCATGCCAGATTCCATTGTACTCGCTGTCAACTCGCACTCTATCGGAAATAAATAACGGCCTCTCAGGCGAGTCTGGCTCACCTTCTAGCATCTTCAGTTCGCGCATTACGTTCAGCGCACCTTTCGTAATTGGATCAATGTACACGTCATCTATTATGCCTAATTCTCCTGATTCCACATCCATAGCTGGAATACCCAAGGTAACTGCTTGTGCACTCGTATATATTGCGTCTTCGGCCGAATCGTATGAACCACCGAACTGAACCACTGTACGCAAACCAAAGGCAACGGCCATTCGCTCGGATTCACGCACAACCTCTGTACCACCGGCCTGAACATAATAGGCACTATAGGAGGGTCGCAGGCTTTCATTCGCATCGCCGGAGTGCATATCAATCAAATAGTCTGCAGGCTTGATTATATGAGTGGTCAATACATGAGCTATTCGTTCTGTCACGGTACCTTCCGGATTTCCAGGAAATGACCGATTCAGGTTTTTCAAATCATTCGGCCCGAAATAGACAGTCCTGCCAGTAAAAGCTGGCATATTCGCTATGTGCACGATGATTAGCGTTCCGGATAACTGTAGCGGGTCGATCAGTGCCGGCAGCCTTTGCATTGACAAAATTGGGGAGTACTCGGAACCGTGAATCCCTGCGATGAGCGAAAGCACCGGGCCTTCCTGGCTGCCATGCACCACAGTGACCGGTATGAATGTACCGGCATCCCCATTAACAGAATCAACAACGATCTCACCTTGAACCATCTCGCCCGGCTCAACAACGAACTGCGCAAGTACAAATTCGCTCCTGTCGCTTTCAGCATTCACCTGAGCGCTGGCTTCAGCATGAACCCAGATAGTTAAACTCAGCACGGCCGAGAATGAACAACGCCTTATTGCGTTTACACACGTCATAATGATCGATTCCTGCATATCAGTACCCCAGACCCACACAAAGTAGCAGCAATACGACAGCAGTGAAAATATATATCGCCCACAGCGGCAGAATAAATTTGGCCCAACTACTCCAACTTAACTCGGCAGTCGCAAGATAGGCGAGCAGTGTGCCGGAAGTTGGTGTAAGCATATTGGTTATACCATTGCCGAAAAGGAAAGCGACCACCGTTGTTTGAGCAGATACACCAGACAGCTGACCGATCGGCCCCATGATAGGCATACTTACTGCGGCCTGACCCGATGTGGAGGGTATCAAAAAGTCCAGCAGCAACTGGCAAAAAAACATGCCGATAGCGGAAATACTTGGATTGTCTTGACCTATCATAACAACCAAGCTATTCACGATGGAGTCGAGAATTTTTCCCTTCTCTAGAGTAATCGCCACCGCAGACGCAACGCCTATCAGAATGCTCGCCAGTAGTACTTTCTTCATACCAGCAACAAAGGCATCTGCAGAGCCATTCAGACCGAGCCCGCTGAACATAGCCAATAGGATGCTCAATGCAATGTAGTACGCACTGAGCATGTTGTTCTCCCAGCCCCATTGCGTCGAAGCGAAGACGAGTCCTCCGATGCCAAGCAGCAGTATTAGCAGCATCGAGAAGTGTCTAAAGCTCAATCGAGCCTCTGAGAATCCCAAATTGACAACGGTAGACTGGCGGTTCTGCCTTATCTGGTAACAAAGAAAAGCGATGCCTAGCGTCAAAAATATAAGGTAGAAATAGAACCTGACAAGCGCGCCACTGAAAATTGGCAAGCCCACCAGTGGCTGGGAAATCGACAAGGGCAATGGGTTTGTCACCGAAGCTAAATATCCTGCCTTAACGGAAATAGTAACAATGGCAAAGCCGAGGATAGGGGAAAGACCCAGCCTCTTCGCCATCGCCACCATGATGGGAATTACCAAAAGATACTCGGAAGCCAAACCAAGAAAGGAGCTGCCTGCCGAGAACACCGTCATTAAAAGAATGACTAGCAGGTAAACATTTCCCTGCACCATGCCGAGCAAACGTTCAAGCGAAGCATCAACCGTACCGGAGTCTCTCAAAATGCCAAACATACCGCCAATGATCAGCACCATGAAGATTAGACCCGACCCTCTTTCCAAGCCCTCAGGAATAGAAAGCAAGGCAACGCCGAAACTAACCGGTCTGGCCTCACGGCTATCCGCCCCACTCTCTATCTCGAACAACGACTCGAGAGAGATATCCTTCTCTAAAATTTTATAACTGCCAGGAATAACAAGGCGGCCATCTCTCTCATATTCACCTGATTCAACGAAATAGCTAAGCGCCATAGCAAGCAATAGGATGCCCATCAAGATGATGATCGGATTCAGGGTATCTTTATTTGGCTTAGCATCCATTATGGCTTTTCCTTGTTGCTCTCAAACACCTGCACCTCTGCTGGCTAGGAATCAATTGAGCCATTTACGAACTGTGCAATAGTCTTGGCTACAATATTCAATTTGTTCTTTAGGTTTTGATAGTTCTCGTTTCTCTCGAAGCTGTTCTCATCCATGTATAAGGCTCGGTTAAGTTCGATCTGCATACTGTGACGACGCCTTTGCTTATTGCCGTAGTGACGCACCAAATACCCTCCTTTGTAAGGAGTATTCCTAGCCACCGTATAACCCAGCTCGACAAATGATTGCTCTACGGCATCGACAAATTCACTACCCGCACAGAGTCCATCGCAGTCTCCCAGAACAACATCAGGCCTTAAAATCCCGCTATCTATATTCATTCCATTTCCTATAGATTTCATTGAATGGCAATTGATATGCCACACCTGTCCGTATTCGGCGAATAGATCATCAAGTGTCGATGACAGGCAGTCATGATAGGGCCGATGATAATCGGCAATTCGATGTTGAACCTCATCCAGGGTTAATGGAAATCGATAGACAGGAACGCCTGGCAAGGCGAGCCTGCGAATCAATCCCATTCCTCGCTGACTGTAAGGAGTTGGCTTAACCATTTCTGAGCCGCTATCGAGCAGCAGAGGATCAATGTCGTCGGGAGAACGATTGAGATCAAGATACATTCTAGAATAGAGCGCATAGAGCAGATGACCACCTATGTTCGGCACACAGCTCCACAAGTCTTCCACAAAAAGGTCACAGCCAGTAGCAAGTTGAGCCGAGTCCGCTTGCGATTCGAAGTCCGCCGGAAACAGACATCCGCTATGGGGAGAATCAAACACAAGCGGCAACCTTGCCGATGGCTCAGGTGATCTCAAAACATAGGTTTCCAGCATAAACTTTCCTATACCAAGGGGGACACTGGCAAGATAGCACAATAAGGAGACGCCACAGGGGCACCCCTATAAGTCCAAAACAAGGAGAGAGCTGTTTGGTGGATTGATCTCTCTATCTGTGCCCCTATTCACCCGGCTCAATGATCCATCGGGTTTGCCTTTCCAGGCTCGACGTCCAATCCATTTAACGCCTTTTTAAGCTCTGCTTTCGTCAATACCTTGAGTGTAAAAAGGCTTACCAATGCCGCATGACAGATATGATCCGGACTGATCTCGTAGTAGTTTCTAAGTTCGGCACGGGATTCGCTAAGACCATAGCCGTCTGTGCCGAGCACGGTGTAGGCCTCGGGCATCCACCGCGAGATACTGGCAGGCAGTGCCTTCATGTAATCGCTTACTGCAATATAGGCACCACTTGATCCAGAGAACAGCTGTTGCACAAAGGGGATCTTGCTCTCGCCGAAGGGATTCAATCGATTGTAGCGTTCGCACTCTTCGGCCTCACGACACAATTCGTTGTAGCTGGTTACGCTCCAAACCGAGACTGTAAACCCCTTCGCTTCTAACAAGTCTCTCGCCGCTAGCACCTGCTGCATAATCGACCCGCTTCCCAACAGGTGCACCTGACTCTGCTTTGTGGTTTTCGTACTCTCCAACAGATACGCGCCGGAGACGATTCCCTGCTCTGTGCCAACCGACTTGGGCAGCGCCGGCATCAGATAGTTTTCGTTGTAAGTCGAAATATAGTAGAAGATATTCTCCTGCAGTTCATACATGCGCCGTATGCCTTCGCGCACGATGACCACCAGCTCGTAGGAGAACGCTGGATCATAACTCTTGAGATTGGGATAGGTGTTCGCAACCAGTTGTGAATGCCCATCCTGATGCTGAATACCTTCGCCGTTCAATGTAGTGCGGCCGGCAGTTCCGCCAATAAGAAACCCGCGACACAGCATGTCGCCGCAGGTCCAGATCATATCGCCTACGCGCTGGAAGCCAAATATTGAATAGAACATGTAGAACGGTATCATCGGCAGGCTGTGGATGGAGTACGCCGTTCCTGCGGCGAGAAACGAGGCCAGGGCGCCGGTTTCGCAAATCCCTTCCTGCATCACCTGCCCATCCTCTGCCTCGCGGTACGCCGTAAGCGACTCGGCATCCACAGGCGTGTAGTGCTGTCCCTGCAGGGAGAATATTCCAGCGATATTGAAGAGAGCCTCGAGCCCAAAGGTACGAGCCTCATCGGGAACAATAGGCACGATATACTTCTTGATCGACTTGTCCCTAAGCAGAATCGACAGTATCCGCACCAATGCCATCGTCGTCGATTGATTGCGACTGCCTGATCCTGCCAGCAGAGACTCAAAGGCCTGCAGCGGAGGAGGCGTCAGTTTTATGCATGCGCTTTCTCGGGTCGGAATTGGACCGCCTAATTTCTCACGGCGTTCTCTCAAGTAGCGCAGCTCAGGACTGTCTTGACCCGGATTGTAGAATTCGGCTTTCTTTATGGCTTCGTCGCTGAGTGGGATGCCCCAATTTTTTGCGATCAGCATGCGCTGCTCGCCATCGAAATTTTTCTTCTGATGCGCGGTGTTGGTTCCCTCGGTTCCAATAACACCATCGCCTTTGACTGTCTTGACCAATATTACCGTAGGCTTGCCGTTACTCTGTGAGGCACGCTGATAGGCGGCATAGATCTTCTGCGCATCCTGCCCTCCGCGAGTTATAGTTTTTAGTTCAACATCGGACAGACCGTTCATCAAATCCTCGAGGTCTTTGTCGCCATCTACCCAGTGCTCTCTTTGGAGCCCTCCCGATAGCACTGAATATCTCTGATAGTCGCCATCGACACACTCTTCCATTCTGGTTCGCAGTCTGAAATTTACATCATTCTCGAGCAGCTTATCCCAACCCCCTCCCCAGATAACCTTGATGACATTCCAGCCAGCGCCGCGAAAGGAAGATTCCAATTCCTGAATAATCTTGCCGTTCCCTCGCACCGGCCCATCCAGGCGTTGCAAATTGCAATTCACAACCAGAATAAGGTTGTCTAACTTCTCCCGCGCCGCGATATTAATAGTGCCCAGTACTTCCGGCTCATCGGATTCGCCATCGCCGATGAAGCACCACACCTTTCCTCCCAATTTCGGTTTCAGTCCGCGATTTTCCAGATACTTGGAGAATCGTGCCTGGTATATCGCGGTAGGCGTGGACAGCCCCATGGAGGCATTTGCAACCTGCCAATAGTCTGGCATCGACCTCGGATGGGGATAGGAAGAGAGCCCTCCTTCGGCCTGCAACTCACGCCGGAAATTGCGAACTCGATTCTCATCGAGCACCCCTTCAAGCCAACTACGCACATACACCCCCGGCGCCGCATGAGGCTGCAGGATCACCAGATCGCCGCCGTAGCTAGCCGACTTCTTTCTAAAGAAATGATTGAAACCCACTTCCATCATAGTGGCAGCCGAAGCGTAGGTAGCAATATGCCCGCCTAGGCCCAGGCCGGAATCCTGACCCTGCAGGACCATGGCCATGGCATTCCAGCGCAGAATATTTTCAAGGCGCTTCTCTATTTTCAAATTTCCCGGATAGGGCGGTTGTTCACCGAGGGGAATCGTATTGATGTAGTGCGTATTAAGGAGGTTCTCATTGCCAGGTATATGACTGCTGCTACGCCATTCATCCAACTCTTGGAGTATGGCGATGACGCCTTCCACGCCGAAATTGGCATAGACGTCTTCTATCGCTTCGCGCCATTCTTTCTTATCAGCCTCTAAGTCTGATTCGCTGTTCTCTGGCAGTGACATAGTAGTCTCGATTCAAAGCGTAGGGGACACTCAAAAAGCAGTAAAACCAGACTATTCTTGGCGAGAAAATTGCGAGAAGAATCAGGTTCATACAACTCATTTACTATTTTTATAAGTGCCCCGTAGTAAAAAATCTCTCTGCCAATCTAAGCCAACATTACTCACGACACAAGCCCTTCACGGCGTTGTCCAATAGACAACTATCCGGTAATGGTCAGATTTCTAAAAAAAGACTCGAGGCTATGGCGCAGCTTCGAAGCATGCTACCCAAATTTGCGATTCAGCCACTCAACGATCACGCGATTTACTTCCTCTGGTTTCTCTTGTTGAGTCCAGTGGCCGCTGTCCATCACGGTGTGTTTCTCCAGATCGGTGATGAAGTCTTCCATGCCGTCGGCGGATGTGGGAGGCAGTATCACGTCGTTCTCTGCGCCTATATACAGGCTAGGCACCTCGATCCTGGACGCCGCATTCGCCATTATCCCTCCTATGCGCCCTACCGCGCGGTACCAGTTAAGCCCCTTGGCGAAACCCGTCGCCTCGTAGGTCTGCGTAAAATACTGCATGACCTGCTCCGACATGAACGGATCACCCGGCGGGTCCTCACGCTGAATCATTGCTAGCAGATTCATCTGCCGCTCTGCAGAGTCCTCGGGCATTCTTGCGAAGGCCTCCTGATCCCAGATGCCGCCGCGGCTCAGGATGAAGTCGAAGGTATGGCGTACGTCGGCCTCCAGAATCGCCTCGGCGTGGCCAGGCTGCTGGAAGGTCGCTACGTAGTAGTTGGGCGTCATCACAATTGAAGACGGCGTGCTGTTCGCCACTGGCGGCAAGCCGGCGGGCCTTCCTGCTGCGGTATTTAAACCGATGATTCCACTGCAGCGATCGGGGTGCAGCCTGGCCATAGCCCAGACCACGGCGCCGCCCCAGTCATGACCACAAAATACCGCCTTCTCGATGCCCTTCGCGTCGAGCAGGCCGGCGAGGTCATCGCAGAAAATCTGCATATCGTATTGCAGTGGATCGTCTGGCCCGCCGGTGAGCCCGAAGCCTCGTTGATCCGGCGCTATGGCTCTGTAGCCCGCCGCTGCCACTGCATCTATCTGATCACGCCAGCTAAACGCCAGCTCGGGCCAGCCGTGACAGAACACGACCACAGGCCCCTCGCCCTTCTCGTAGACCCCCATCGTGATGCCATTGGTCTCAACATAATGCGGAGCGGGCATCAGCGGCGCAGGTCGCGCTACTGCATTCTCCGCAGCGAAGGATGTAAGGGGATAGCCGCTAGCGGCCATTGCAGCGACGATGCTTCTCTTTAAGAACTGACGACGATTGACGGTCATTGGCTAATTCCTTTCGCAGGTTTCTGAATGATGCATTTACTCGGTATCGAGAATATAGACTAGCTTAACAGCCCGGCTATGGCCCCGGTCATGCAGGTGGCGAGGGTGCCCGAGACCAGCGATTTCGGCGCGAGCGCCATTATCTCCGTCGCGCGTTCCGGACACATGCCACTCAGCCCGGCGATCATGATGCCCAGGCTGCCGAAGTTGGCGAAACCGCACAGCGCATAGGTAAGGATGACCGTGGACTTCTCCGAGAGACTGCCCGGCGGCAACTCGGCCAGCGCGAGGAAGGCGAGCAGTTCGTTCAGCGCGGTCTTCGTGCCCATTAATGAGCCAGCAATCTGCGCCTCGGCCCAGGGTATGCCCATCAGCCAGGTCAGCGGCGCGAACACATAGCCGAACAGGCGCTGCAGGGTAAGTGGCGCATCGCCCGGAAACGGAATCAATGAGAAGAAGCTATTCAGCAGTGCGACGAGGGCGACCAACACCAACAGCATCGCACCGACGCTGACCATCAGGCGCACGCCATCGTAGGTGCCCTTTGTGATCGCATCCATCAGACTCTTGTATTCGACCTCGAGTTCGACCTCCTCTGCGCTGGCTACTGCCTTCTCCGGCACCATGATCAACGCGAGCATGATCGCAGCCGGCGCACTAATGACAGACGCGGTGATGATGTGACCTAACGGATCTTCTAAGGTGCCCTGCAAGATAATCGAATAGAACACCATGACCGTACCGGCAATAGTGGCCATGCCACAGGACATCACGACAAACAGCTCGCTGCGTGTCAGCACTGCGATGTACGGACGAATCAATGCGGGCGACTCGACCATGCCGATGAAGATATTGGCAGCACTGCTCAGGCCGACCGCGCCGCCCACCTTTAAGCTCCTGCGAAGCACGAGGGAGAAGCCCTTGATGATGAACGGCAGGATACGGTAGTGCCAGAAGATCGCGGACAGCACCGAGAACATTAGTATCAGCGGCAGAATGCGGAAGGCCAGAATCACCGTGGCCCCCGGCTCGCTGATCGCGAAGGGATAGTCGACGTTGAGCGGGTCGCCGCCCAGATAGCCGAAGATAAACAGCGTGCCGCTCTCTGTGGCGGTGACTACGGCGTTCACGCCGCTGTTTATCACGCTAAGTATCTGCTGCAGAAAACTGAGATTAAAGACGGCGAAGGCGAAGAGAAACTGAAGACCCAGGCCCGCGACCAATAAACGCCAACCGGGTACCGCGCGCTGCTCACTAAAGGCTACCGCGATGGCGACGAAGGCGGCGATGCCAAATAACGCCTGTAGTATGAGTAGTAGATCCATGTAGTTTGACTCCACCAGCCTAAGGTAACACTAGCGGCCGACTTTCAGAACTTTCCTGTTGCAGCAACCAGTCCACGAAGGGTTGGCGGTAGTGGATCGCGGTATCGAATGGCGCGGGGTCGAACTTCGCGATCGACTCGAATCCTCCTCCGCCCTCATACATGAATCCGCTTACCAGCACACGGTAGGTCTGTGTTGCCTCTAGCAGTCGGCCGGTCTTTGGCAGTAGCCAATCGTTCTCGGTACGAGTAAGCCCTACAACAAAGGAGACTTCCCCCTCTGCGAGTACCTGCAATATCTCTGCGCCAGTTAGCTCGACAGCGATGATTGTGTTGTCGAAGGGCAATAAGCCCACGGCATCGGCAAGCGTCAATTCTCCTGCGGGAAGAGGAGAACGCACGCCGCCTCGATTGTTGATGGCGATATCCGCATTGGCATCTACACTCATCCAGCTCTGCACAACCGCGCGGTGCAGGCGATCATCGCTGCGCAAATACTCGCGAGCGGAATACCCCAGCACCGCACTCAGTTCTGCCTCTGTCGCGGCACGCCACTGTGCAACGATTTGCCGCACAGACTCATCGCTCTCGCCGCCCCGGTTCTGTTCGGCAGAATAGCTGGCGCTTAGTAAGCTGTCGCGTTCTATGTCGTACTCGAAATGCGCACGCGCATAACTGCCAAAGGATCCACCGCTCTCCAGCAGAATCGTCTCCCCGACTTTCTCGGCGACAAGCTGATTGCAGTGTCCGCCGCCCATAAGGCTGATGTTGAGATCGGCGACCGCCGCGGCGAGCGGCCGTAGCTGGGCCATGCACACGTGGGCTACTACGAAGATTAGATCGGGATCATTCGCCTGCAGCTGCGCCACCGCCTCTCGCAGAACCGGTTCGTACTCAAGAAAGGAAAGGTCGACGACATTGACAGGATTCGTAGTGCTGGGCGTATCGGTTGTAGACAGCCCGATGATGCCGACCTGCAGGTCATTCACCTCGAGCAGGGTGTAGGGGAGAACGCCAAGATCGATTGGCAGGGCATCGCTAGCCTTCCAGCGAATATTCGCGCCCAAATAAGGAAAGTTAGCCTCTCGGATGCGCCTTACAAGAATATCCAAGCCGAAGTCGAATTCGTGATTGCCGATTGCCGTCGCGTCATAGCCCATGGCGTTCATCACCTCGACCATGCCCTCGCCCTCGAACCAGGTGGAGATTGCCGGGCCGGTCCAATGATCGCCGCCGCTCAAAACGAGGAAGGGGCCATCTTCGCTATAGCCTTCCTCCTCGCGCCACAGGCTCAGGAGATTTTCCGCTCCCCTGCCGGGCTCGACGCCCTCCATCCAGCCGTGCTCATCGTTGTTATACAGCACGGTCAATTCTCGGATAGCGGCTCTGTCCGGCGCTTGCGACTGCGCTAGGCAGCCATTCAGCATGGCGGTGAAAAGGGCTACGAGAAGGAGTGGGCGCATGCCGCGAGTCTACCACAGCAAAAGACGCGATGAGCGCTGGAACTCGCCGCCTTTTGTTATTGCGAGTCATCGAGAATTCGCATAACGTGATTAAAACCACTGGCAGCAGCAATGAAACTCGACAGCTCTAACCCACCCATCTACTTAGCCGACAAGGAACAGACCTCTGTCCTGCGTCTCGGCTTCGAACACTGCGCCGCCGATCAATGGATACATCCACCCTGCGACCTGAATACTTTCTTCAGACACAAGTCCGCGCTAGCAAGCTCTCACGGCGAGCAGTGTCATGCGCATTCTCCGGGCTCGGAAGAAACGCAACGCGAGTTTCACGACTTTCTATTGCAGCGGCTATTGGCGAACACACACCTGGGCTATCGCAGCAACGGGAAACTACTTCTCCACGAACAGGAGCAGCTAAGCTGGGAGTTGAACGAGCAGACTCTCTGGCAGGCCTCGCTCTGGGTGCCGGAGGACATCTGCCTACTGGAGAAGCGAGACAGCGATTACACGATGACGGCCGCCAGCGTCTGCTCCCCAAGCAATTGGATCCTGCCGGAGAAGATAGGACAGACCATCGACTTTATCCACGCCCCCGTGCCGGGTTATCAAGACGTTCTAAGTCAGAGAGTGAACCGATTCCTGGAGGGCATGCGCAGCGATCGAATCATGTTGCGCTACAACTGGTCCATTCAGCAAAGTAACGAGCTCTTCTGGCGCAAAGACCTGGACGCCAGTCTGGATGCCTGCGATGCCATCAACCTCTCGACGCCGAACCTCTATTGGCGGGTCGAGCGCCAGACCTTCATCCGTCTCCCGCATAGCGGCGCGATCGTCTTTGGCATCCGAATATTTCTCCACAGCTTCGCGAGTCTGCAGCGCACTCCCGGCTTTAACGAGGCGATCTGCAGACTGATCGAGCAGCTGCCTGAGGCAGAGAGGCGCTACAAGGGCATAGCCATCTAGAGATTCGAAAAAAATTACCCAAGCGACCGCGCGATTAGACTATAATTCGCCGCAGCCGAGCTGCATCTACTACTCCAATATTTACATTCATCTAAGCGACAGTTTTTTGTTCAAAATCCGTACTACTGTACTGACGCTTAGCTTATTCGCATTTTAGTAAAAGGCCTGAACATGATTCGCAATAAACTCGTTAACCTGTCACTCGTCAAACTAGGCCTAGCCCTGACAGTGAGCTTCCTGCTAGCTGTGCAATCAGCATCGGCAACCACCGTGCGCGTTATTACTTCCTTAGGTGATTTCTCGATAGAGCTGTTCGATGATGTGACGCCCGCCACCGTCGCCAATTTTCTAAACTACGTAAACTCCGGACGCTTCAATGGCACGGTGATACACCGTTCCGTGTCAAACTTTGTGGTGCAGGGTGGCGCGTTCAGCCTGAATGAAGCTCTCACGGGCTTCGTTTCTGTTCCTACCGATGCCGCTGTCCAGAACGAGTTCAACGTTTCGAATACTCGCGGAACCGTAGCGATGGCGAAGCTGGCGGGCGACCCGAATAGCGCAACCAGCAGCTGGTTCGTAAATCTTGGCGACAATAGCGCCAATCTCGACAATCAGAATGGCGGATTCACCGCGTTCGGCCGCGTCATTGGCGACGGCATGACGGTAGTAGATGCCATAGCGGCGCTACAGACATTTACCGTTGGCGGCATCCCGGATTTTCCTCTCATTAACTTTACCGGCGGCGCCGTCACTACAGGCAACTTCGTCAACATCGCGGTCGTTGTCGAGGAAGAAGTCGCGAGCCCTGCAAATTATTTCGATGCCGCGAGTGGCCTGCTGCGCGTCACAGTAGACGCCGGCAGCTCCGGGCTCGCCTCGTTGGCATTGGCGATCACCTCGACCGACCCCAGTGTCGTGGTGCAACTCGACCTCAGCAGCGTTCAAGTGCTAACTCAGTCAGTAGAAAAGATGGCGACCTTCGATGCCACCACCGGTTTGCTGGTGTTGCCGGAACTCTTCGTGTCGGGCGCCGCCGCCTTCCGCAATCTAAGCTTCCGCTTAACGAATGCGGAACAGCTGCTGTTCACCCTGGAGTCCTTCGAGCAGATCTAGGCAGCGCACGCTCAATCCCTCGAGTTTACTGGCGCGCGTGCGCCGTTGACTCGGGCTGACATAGTCATTATTCTCCCCTAAACCATAAGAATCCGGCGGTTCCGGAGCATAGGAGAGAGACATGAGTGTTAAACGATGGATAACAGCAGCCGTATCAGCGGTTACCTTGGGGGCTGCCTTCGTAGTTATCCCCGTTCTTGCTCATCATTCGAGCACTCCCTTCTACGACCCAGACCAGCGGGTGGAAATCGAGGGCACCGTTACCCGATTCGTTTTTAGAAACCCCCATGCCTTCCTCTACTTGGATGTTGCCGATGAAAGCGGTTCGACCGTCGAGTGGCAGATCGAGCTAGGCGCGCCGGTTAGCCTGCGCCGCACTGGCTGGACACCCGACTCACTCCCACTCGGCATGGTAGTCAAAGCCTCGGGCAGACCCTCCCGCGCAGATGGCTCAACCGGCCTATGTTGCGTGCGCATGACTCGCGCCGACGGCAGCCCGGTTTTGGAAGGCGGTCTCGTGCAAGAGCGCACTCAGCCACCCGAGTAGTACCGACACACCCTTTTCTCTATAGACGGTGCCGCGGATAAATCTTCCAATGCGGCACCTAAAAATAACAATCTAGAATTCAAGGCGGGATTTTTATGAGAGCGATTACATTCATGAGAGGGAAGTCAGTTGCCGCAGTCTTACTTTCTCTTGCGATTGGCACGGTAGCGGGTCAGTTAAACGCACAGCCAGACATTCAGGTTCCCGATCTCGCAGGAGTCTGGGACGGCGGCTTCGGTGCAAGACCGGTGAACGGTGAGACCGTTCCCTGGGGCGAAGATAACTTCCCCAAACTCAATGCTCGGGCCCTGGCCTATCAGGAAGTCTGGGAAGAAATCATGGCACCAAAGTATGACTGCCAGCCTGCCTCCTCGCCGGCGATTCAGTATGACCCCTACCACATGGAAGTAGTGCAGTGGCCGGACCGCGTCATGTTCCGCTACGAGAAAGACGATCAGCTGCGCACAGTCTGGCTGGACGGCCGCGAACCTAGTGCGACAGACTTCGGCATTCAGGGATTCTCAGTCGGCCACTACGAGGGCGATGCCCTAGTCGTCACCACCACGCACTTCGTGTTTGATGTTGCCGGCTTCGATGACTACAACGGCATCCCCTCCTCCTCGCAGAAGATTATTCGCGAGCGTTACTGGAAGGACGGCGATGATCTGCGCGGCACGGTAGAGGTCGAAGACCCGATGTTCTTGCTCGAACCCACGTCCTATACAACGCGCTGGCTCCCGGCGAGGCCAGGCTACAAGCTCCAAGCCTACGACTGCGATCCCGAATCGTCGCGTGCCTCTGTTCGCTTCTACCCATCGAAGTACTAACGCGCAACTCCGGCACTGAGCGAAACGAGTCTCGACTTATCCAGTAGTGATACCGAATTCGTTTCGCGCTAAGCCGGAGTCGGCCCCTCGCCATGAGCAAGCCCAGCTCTCTGCTTGATCGCAAGAATTCCTTCGGATGGCTCTCCATAGGCCTGCACTGGTTCGCCACGATCGCAATCATCGCCTTGTGGTTTATCGGGCAGAGCATCGCCTCGCAATCGGCCGAACAGATCGATGCGCGCCGCGCCTTGCATGTCACCCTCGGCCTGGTCTTCTGGTTGCCGCTTCTGGCGCGAATCGTCTGGCGTTTTAGATCGGGTCATCCGCACGTCGACGGCCAGACACTGCTGACACATCGACTCGCCAAGGCAGCGCACTACGCCATGCTGCTAGTGCTCGTGATCATGATGGTGACGGGGCCATTCATGGCCTGGGCGATGCCGGAGCGGACTGTTCTTGCGGAGTTTGCCTTTCTGTTTCATTCGAACGCGGCCAAGGCACTGGCTGCGCTGGTGGTGCTGCACATTCTAGCGGCACTGAAGCATCTGATGTTTCACGAGGATGAAACTCTCGCCAGGATTTTTGTGCCCCGTAAAGACTAGAGCAAGACGCGGAATGTGCTAGCCTGTGCCAACATAGGGAATCAGCCGCCCGCAGAGCAGAACACCAGCCCAGACGGCGAGCGATGTATAGGCAACGAACTTCGCAAGTGGCGGCGACACGGTCGTCGCGTCCCAGCCATGCATGATCGGGCTCAACTTCCAGTAGTACAATGCCGCATTGAGACCCGCCACCACTACCAAGCCCATCTTTATCTGAAAGCCGATGTTCACCGAATAGCGCATCGGGTCACCATAGAAGAACAGTATTCCCGTTATCAGGTTGATGCCGAACCCAATCAGCACCAGTGGCAATAACTGATGCGTAGCCGCCGGGTCGAAGCTGCGAAAGTGTCCAGCCATGCGCAGGTCGATAACGAGAAGACCCCCAAGCAGTAAAGACAGGCCGACGAAGTGGCTGATCTCCATTACCGGCCACAGCCAGTAGGTAGCCTGAATCCAGGTATTGAGTGATCCACCGACTATAGACTCTGCGAATGCTTCCACGACTGACCCCCTAGACTATATACGCGATCAGACGACCGGCGATGATGGCCGCCAGCCATAACATGAGTGATATTCCAGCAACGATCTTCGTGGACTTGCTGATCGCCGCCACCGAATCCGCCGCACGAACCTCCGCGCG
Organism: uncultured Pseudohongiella sp.; assembly: GCA_964352295.1. GTDB lineage: Bacteria > Pseudomonadota > Gammaproteobacteria > Pseudomonadales > Pseudohongiellaceae > UBA9145. The sequence continues at coordinate 16,983 of CAYGRR010000031.1, forward strand.
CAGCCGCGACTGAATCACCCCCGCCAACACCATGCCCGCCACGATACAGGCTATCTTGATTAGGAAAGGTGTGTTCGCAACGAAGACCGTTGCCTGCGAGGAAAACAGGGCGAAGCCCGATACCGCATTGACGATGAAGCCCACCCAAGCGAGCTTAGAAAGGCCAAGAAATGCCGAGGGGCGAATGCCGGGAAACAGGCCTAGCAGACACAGGTCGCGCATCGCGAAGATGCCGACGACTACGGCGAGGCCCACGACGTGCAGGCTCAGCATGATGGGATAGCCCCACAGCGAGACCGCTACCCAGGTCGCTAATTCTGTTGTCTCTAGTGTCGCGAACATTTCTCTGCCTTTCTCTTCAGCTTTTTGCCTGTGTCTGTCTTCCTAGCATTGATGTTAGGGTTGAGTATCGAAACAAGATTCTAACAGCAGCCCACTTGCGAAGAATACTAGCAGAACGGCCAGGCTTATTCCCGCCACCAGTGCTCTATGGAGTTCGCGTAGTATTGAATCAGCGGCCTGCGCTCCGGGTTAATCCGGTAGCGATCATTCGTCTCGATAAGCAGGTTCCTAGACTCCAGCATCGCCAGGCTTCGCAATAGTGTACGCTGCCGCGGCTTCTCCTCAGTCTTCATCGCCGCGCCCTTCGCTATCATCGCATCGATCAAGGTATCGCAATCGCCGAGGATATCCAATGAGGTTCTGGGTGTCTCGCCGGTGCGCAGCAGCACGGCACAGAGGATTGGCACGGGTATTATCGGCATCACATAGCGCAGCGCGTCCATCAGGGACTCCGCCAGCTTCATGACTTCCTTGATGCGCAGCTCCTTCTCGAGGTGATTAAATTCCAAGCCTCGCTGTTCGCTGTAGTGACGCATCGAGATCGGCACACCGAAATTTACGCTGGCATAGCCGTAACGCTTCCAGCGTTTGCGAGACCCGGAGAACAGATTGATACGCAGAAAACGCCAGAGCTTGGCCAGGTGTTGTGCCTTAGTCAGCCGCGCCTCCTTCTTGTCCCAGGCTAGGAGGTTTTCATCTTCCAAGACTCTGTCGTAGTTGATGCCGACAGGCACGAACACTACATCGCGGTCGCTCTGCCAGTCGTAGTGACGCAATATATAGTCGAGAAAACCGAGCTTGGGCTCGCCGAGCATGCCGTCGCGGCTCAGGCCACCCTCCAGAAACACCGCCTGGCAGACGCCGCTCTGGGTAGCCATATACACATAGCGCTCGAGCACCTTGCGGTAGAGTGGATTCTGCGAGCCGCGCCGGACGAAGAAGGCCCCCATCGCACGGATCAGCATCTCCAGTGGAAATATCCTGGCCCACTCGCCCACAGCATAGGACAGCGTCACCCGTTCCGCGGCCAGATAGCTGATCAGCACATAATCCATGTTGCTGCGGTGGTTCATCACGAACACCACCGTCGCATCGGGATCAACCGCCTGGAGCTTGCCCGGCTCGGCCGCGGCAACGCGCACGCGGTAGATGAAGCGCGAGACCTTCTTCGCCAACCAATAGAAGACCTGATAGTAGATGTAGGCATTAAAGGAGGGAACGATCTCGCGGGCGTAGCTCTTTACCTTCTGCTGCAACACGTCCCGTGGAATATTGTCGCGCTGCGCCTGCTCTTCGATGAGCGCGATGATCTCGCGATCGAACATCAGTTGATCGATAAGAATCTGCCGCTTACTGCGCTGCAGAGGGCGAATCTTGATCTGCAGGCTGCTGTTCAGCTTGTCGACTGTCCTGTTTAGGCGTCGGCGCAGGTACCAGCGTACGCTGGGGAATAGCACGCTCATGATCAGCGCATAGCTCGCCGCCAGCAGCAGTAGCAGGAATATCCAACTCGGCAGGGTAACAGTTGAGGTCAAGGCGGCCGTCCACAGCTCTTATTATTTTCCCGATTGTAGAGGAATACGCCCGGAAAATGTCAGAAATAGGGCTTATTCCAGGATTTAGGAGATGGACTTAGGCTAGGATAGTCTCTATCCTTCGCACCCTCTAAGCTAACGGACCGATCATCCGTTCAGCTATCCCCAGAAATACCGGCCCGCGGGCAAAGCAAGGCAAGACTATGAGTACCGAGCAAATCACCTCCTTCGAGCAGATGGCGCTTAGCAAGCCGCTACTAAAGGCTCTCGTCGACGTGGGCTACGAAACCCCCTCTCCGATTCAGGCACAGACCATTCCCCTGCTTCTGGAAGGACGCGATGTGCTCGGTCAGGCGCAGACCGGAACGGGCAAGACCGCTGCATTCGCCCTACCCATACTCACCAAGCTGGACCTGAAGCAGAAAGACCCGCAGGTGCTGGTGTTGGCGCCGACGCGAGAGCTAGCCATTCAGGTCGCCGAGGCCTTTCAGACCTATGCGGCCCATCTTGACGGTTTTCATGTGCTACCTATCTATGGCGGACAGGAATACAGCGGACAGATACGGTCCCTGAAGCGCGGCGTGCATGTCGTTGTCGGCACACCGGGCCGCGTGATGGATCATATGCGTCGCGGCACGCTGAAGCTGAATCAGCTGAGCACACTAGTCCTAGACGAAGCCGATGAGATGCTGCGCATGGGATTCATCGACGATGTCGAATGGATCCTCGAGCAGACACCAAAGGAGCGACAGATCGCCCTGTTCTCCGCGACGATGCCAACGCAGATACGTCGCATCGCGAACAATCACCTGAACAATCCAGTGCAAGTTACGGTAGAGATGAAGACCGCTACCGCCGACTCGATCCGGCAGCGCTTCTGGCCGGTTAGCGGCATGCACAAGCTAGACGCACTCACGCGTATCCTGGAGGCCGAAACCTTCGATGCGATGCTGATCTTCGTGCGCACTCGCCTCCTAACAGTCGATCTAGCAGAAAAATTATCGGCACGGGGATTCTCGGCCACCGCTCTGAACGGCGACATTGCGCAGAAGACTCGCGAGCGCACAATCGAGCGCTTGAAGAAGGGCCAGCTAGACATCGTGGTCGCTACCGATGTTGCAGCTAGAGGCCTCGATGTAGATCGCATCAGCCACGTCGTTAACTACGACATTCCCCACGACACCGAGGCCTATATACACCGCATAGGTCGCACAGGCAGAGCGGGTCGCACAGGAGATGCGATCCTGTTCGTCGCGCCACGCGAGAAGCGGATGCTAGCGGCCATCGAGCGTGCGACAAACAAGAAGATCGACATGATGGAGCTGCCCTCCACACAGCTGATTAACGATAGGCGCATAGAGCAGTTCAAGCTTTCGATATCGGAGACCCTCTCCAACGAAGACCTAACTCAGTACATAGATTTGTTAGAGAAGTACCAGGAAGAGAACGAAATCCCGATGCTAAACATCGCGGCGGCGCTCGCCAAACTTTCTCAAGGTGGCACGCCGCTGCTTCTGCAGCACAAGCCGATGGGAAAGACGGAGAAGTTCCGGCGCGAGGACGAGGGCGATTCCCGCGGCCGCTCGCGCTCCAAGCCACCTACCCACAGCAGAGACAACCGCGGCGAACAGCGACCTCGACCGGCGCGAGCGGACAGCCCGCCCGAAAAGGGCATGGAGCGATTTCGTATAGAGGTCGGCCATAATCACAATGTTATGCCTGGCAACATCGTCGGCGCCATCGCCAACGAGGCAGGCCTAGACGCTCAGCATATCGGCCGAATCAATATTCACGATGACCACAGCACCATAGATCTACCCGGCGACATGCCGGAGGAGATCTTCAAGGAACTCAAGAAGGTTTGGGTATCAGGTCAGACACTGAAAATCTCGCGGCTCACGATGGATGGAAACCCCTCTCGATCAGCACGTCCTGCCTTCGAGAAACCGAGCGGCGAATTTAAGAAGGGACCTAAGAAAGAGAAGAAGTCGAAGCGAAAACCTACCGCGAAGGGCAAGGCCAACGCCAAGCCTAAGAAGACTCCCAAAGACGAAGCGCTGAGGGCTGCCGCCAAGAAGAAGTCACGCCACCGGAACCGCACAACAATAGGAAAATAGACCGCTAGAGCTGCCTATCGAGTCCTGAATAGCAGAACCCCTACTCCAGATTGAGCAGGAAATTAAGAGACAAAAAAACGGGTGCAAATTCTCATTTGCACCCGTTTTTAGTTAGAACCCTTAGGGCTCTATCGATTCAGATCACGGGATTAGTCGTGGAATGAACTTCGTCATGCCCTGGATAGGACCAACTTCGCCGGCGTAGACAACGCCGTTGCGGTCAACCGTAACACCCTCGCCCATAGAACCTAGACCACCCATGCCGGAACCACGCTCGGAGTCGTGCGCCTTAACGTAGTACAGCACCTCACCGGTACGCGCATTGCCCACGCGCAGGCCCTTCTGCCAGCCCGGGTTGTAATTCTCGTCGGATTCGGAATCGATCGCATACAGCATGTCTGTATTAGGATCGATGAACAGGCCACTGATGCGGCTGAACTGATACCAGGTATCCAGATGATCGCCATCTTGCGTGAAGATCTGGATGCGGCTATTACCGCGGTCTGCCACAAACAATCTGCCCTGCGAATCCATAGCCAATGAGTGAGGAGAACGGAACTGTCCATCTTCGAAACCGAATTCACCGAAGCTCTTAATGAAGCTGCCATCAGGTGCGAAGATCGAGATTCGGCTCTTCGCTGTAGGGCCTGCTTCGTTCTGGAACTGCGCTCCGTGAGTATCGCCCACGTAGATGTTGCCGTTAGGAGCAATCAGCACGTCGTTGGGTGCGTCGAAGTGAGTCGGTGGATCGCCAGCTTCGCCGGGCGTACCTAGCGTCATTAGCAACTCGCCCTGCGGGCTAAACTTCAGGACCACATGGCCCTTACCTGCTGCAGAGGGATTCTCTTCGAGCTCGTTTGCAGTCGCCGCGCGCGCATCCACAACCCATATATTGCCATCGCTATCGATGTCCATGCCGTGTGGCCAAATGATCTGTCCGGCACCGAAACTCTGTACCACATTGCCCTGTGGATCCAGTTTCACCATCGGATCTACGTCAGATGTCGCGCAGGAGTTTGAGCCACAGCGATCGCCTGCCCAAACGTGGATGCCGTCGATATCGATGTTGACCGCACTCACCGAGCCCCAGCTACGTCCATCTGGCAGAGTGCCGAAGTTGCGCTGTGTTTCGTAAGGATTCGGCAGATGATTCACTGGCTCCTGGTCGGCGTGTGCCGCAGGCTGAATCGCACCGGGACGTGCTGGCTGCGCAATCGCGCCGGCCGAAAGCAAGGACAGAGCAATGCCTGTCACACCCGCCGCTAGCAAGAATCGCGCACCCTTATTGGATGCTGTTTTAACTGACTTATTCATTATTCACCTCTTATGTACTGCTTGATTGACTCTCTTATCTGACTCTTTTTTTGATGCTCAAATTCGTTACTCACGGGAATGCTAACTGTCTCCCGCTTGCAGACGATTGCCCGGCTGAAATTGAGGATAGGCCTCAATTCTGATCACAGGGCAGCGCCTGACTAACGCCATACCTTACAGTAAAACTAAATTTGGCGAACCTGAGAACATGGACTCTCGGGAGGTCGTTGTCAAGATGCCTCGCAGCCTGTAAAAGCCCAACGTCCGCATTACGGGACAGAAAGCCTAGACTCCCGTCACTTCGCTGTTTATGCTCAGGCTCACAGCAAGAAGAGGAGTTTTCATGGGCAGCAAGTTGATCTATGTGATATTCGCCACGGTTCTTTTGATGGCCGGCATCCTGGTTGCCATCTGCCTGGCCGATACCGTGCCCAATGCGGCAGGCATTCCTCACCCGCAATTCAATGGCATGCAGTCTGGCGGCGACGGTGCGGCGCGACTTGAATACATCGGCGACCTCGCCTTCGCCTTCCAGTGTCTGCTGCTGTTACTCATCGTCTGCCTCTGCTCACTGGGAGTCTCCGAGAAGCGCCGCAGCAGCGAGTTCTGGGCCTATATGGGCGGCACGCTACTGTTCAGCCTGTTCGCCTGGTGGCAGATGTACTCCAATCACCAAGCCTTCCTCGAGACCGGCACCACCGGCTACTTCATGGGCTTCCCCATCGCGACGGCCTGGCAGGTATTCGGCACGTGGTTAGGCGCCATCCCGCTGATAGTCCTCTACAGCCTGGGATTTAGAAAGTTCATCTTCACCGACGAAGATGAGCAGAAGTACGAAGAATTACTAGAGCAGATCAGGGAAGAGACGGAGCAGTAGTCGTATGGAAGCGTACCGCCAGGAAATTATCGTTGGTGCAGTAATCATCTATATGATTTTCTGTGTTGTCACTGGCCTGTGGGCGATGCGCCTCACGAAGAACTCCAGCGACTTCTTCATCGCGGGCCGCGGCCTGGGCCCCGTCGTCGTCTCCCTCGCGCTGTTCTCCTCTACACTCAGCGGCTTCGGCTTCGTCGGCGGCCCCGGACTCGTCTACTCCATCGGCGTGAGTTCCTTCTGGATGATCGTGATCTCATCCACCGGCTATGCACTCGGCTTCTTCCTCGTCGCGAAACGCATCCGCATGATCGCCGATGTGCGCAACTGTATTTCGCTGCCCGACATCGTCGCCGCGCGCTATAACAGCGAGGCGGTAAGATTTCTCATAGCCGTCACAATCGTTCTAGGTGTTATGGGCTATCTGGCAACCCAGATTCTGGCGATGGCCGTGGTGATGCAGGCGATCCTCTCCGGCACCGCGATGTTCGCCGACATCGGACTCGTGAGCTGCGTCGTTATCTCCTCCGCCGTATTGATTTTCTACTGCGTAACCGGCGGCATCATCGCGTCTGTGTACACCGACGTGGTGCAGGGGGCGATAATGATGATCGCAGGCACGCTGATTCTACTCACGGCGATGTCTGTCTTCGATGGCGGCATGGCGGAGGCTACCTCTATAATCCTCGCCGACGACGGTGAGACGATGATGCCCTTTGGCGCGGCGGGCATCATGGCGTCCCTGGGCTGGTTCTTCGTCTTCGGCCTCGGCCTTGCGGGCCAGCCTCATCTAGTGACCAAGATGATGATGAACCGCAGCATCTCCGATAACCGCACTATTCTGCCGATGTCACTATTCGGCTACGTGATGGCAGCGCTGCTGTGGGTTTCTATTGGCGTGATTATGCGCGCCGCCGTCATCGACGGGGTGATCGAGCCACTCGCGCTGCCCGACGACGCCGCCTCCGTCTTCCTGTCGATCTTCGCCAACCCCTTGCTCGCAGGCATCGTGTTCGCGGGTCTGTTCGCCGCCATCATGTCCACCTCCGACGCCTTCCTGAATATAGGGACGGCCGCGATCATTCACGACATACCGAAGGCAATACGTGGACACAGCGTGGAGAACGAGCTGTTCTGGGCGCGGGTGGTTACCGTGATCCTCGCGATCGTCGCCGCCAGCTTTGCGCTGTATTCCCATTTTCAGGACGCGACGCTGGTGGCCATACTAGGCGCCTTCGGCTGGGCGACATTCGCCGCGTCGATATTCCCGGTACTGGCAATCGGCTTGAACTGGAAGGGAGCGACCGCGATGGGCGCCGTCGCCGCGATCGTCTCCGCGCTGCTGATCAACTTCATCGTGCAACTCGCGGGAATCACCCTGCCCTACGGCATACTCGGTGGGCTAGTCGCGTTTATCGTATCGCTGGTATTGTTTATTGGCGTTTCGCTATTGACGAAGAAACCAGAGCTGGATGCCGACATGGAAGCGGTGCTGAACATCTAGCGACAGGATCGCTGCGGCGCTTCTAAGCTAATCCTGCTTCGGCGTGCCATCGCCGTTCATACCCATCGACTCATAGCGTCTCCAGCCAGCCAGAATTCCGGCAAGGCCATGATTGCCCTCATGACAGGCGTATTCATAGATCGGATCCGCTATGCGGCGCATCGGTAGTCGCGCCGACCAGGACACATCCCAGGTGTTAGGATCTTCCACGGTGAAATCGTAGTCCAGCGTATTCTCATCAATCCAGCTGAAGCGTTCCTCGACCCTCATGGCCTTGGAGGTATTCCTCCAGCCATAGGCGTAATAGTAGTTCTGGGTGTTTATTACCAGCGTGTCGCCATCCCAGTGTGCGATCGAGTCTCCCTCCCACTTCAACTGCTTGGTGTCGTGTTCATCGGCGAAGCGAATGATGCGCGCGTGGTGGATCATCTCGTTCAGGATCATCACATGATCCTTCGTCTGCACGAGTTGCATATTGTTGTTGTAGGAGCCGGAGATCATGGGCGGACCGGTGCGCGCATTCAGCAGGCAGCGATCGTTCAGCGTCCTTGCCTCGGGGCCTTCGCTGAGCCTGAGCATCTCGGCAGTCTCGGCAGCTCGCACCTTGCCTCTCTCGTTGAGCGGGGGCACGCGTCCGTTTGGCGGATCGTAGACCAGGGAGGTTCTGCGATCGGCTATCGTCTCGACGCCACGCTCGTACCAGAACTCGTTATAGGAGATAACGCCCGGAGGGTAGCCTGCGCCACCGACAGAATCGATGATCAGGTCGCGATTCTGTCTCGTGTTTTCGAAGGCGGCCCATTCCGCCGCCTCTTCCTCGGTCAGCGTCGCCTTGTCGGCGAGTTCCGGAGGACGATTCAACGGCGTGAGCGTGCGGAAGGTGTAGGTGCCCTGAAAATCCGGCGCGCCGTATTCGGTGCGGGGAATATCTCCGGATTGTGCCGAGAGCATGGGCGCCATGAATGCGCCCACCAATGCCAAGGCCGTCCCGCCTAAGTTTCTATTCATCATGCGACACTCCTTATAATAATTGTTATGAGTTAGTGCACCGCCTTACTGCTGATAGACTAGCTTCCCGCCTATATAGGTTTGCTCGACCTCGATATCCATGATTTCTTCGAAATCTATGGTCAGTATGTCATCGGAGAGTACGACCATGTCGGCGAGCTTGCCCGGTTCTAGCGAGCCCTTGATGTCTTCCTCGAAGCCGAGATAGGCGCCCTTAATGGTGTAGCCCTGAATCGCCTCTTCGATCGTGATCGCCTCATCCGGCCCGAACACTCTGCCGCTCATGCCCTTTCTGGTGACCGCCGCGTAGATGCCAACCAAGGGGCCTATGGGCAGGATGTCACTGGAGATGGCCACATGGATGCCGTGGTCCATCGGCGAGCGAATCGGGTTGTTGTGCTCCAGGCGCCAGCCATCGAGGTTCGCCACGTAGCGGCCTTCCAGGGTGTACGTGAAGTTTGGCTGCTGGGTGATGTGGATGCCGTGCTCCGCCATCTTCTCCATGGTTTCGTCAGACGGGCGCATCGAGAAATGATTGAGGTAGGTGCGGTGGTCCTCGCGCGGGTTTCTGGTGAGTGCATCTACCAGCGTATCTACAACCAGCTCGATAGCCGCATCGCCGATCGCGTGAATGCCCATCTGCCATCCTGCATCGTGAATCTCGTTGATGTGGTTGACCAAGTCTTCGGCGGGCATATTGAGGTAGCCGCGGTAGTCTCCCTGATCCACATAGGGCTCCTTCGTGAACGCGGCCGGACCGGTGAAGCCGCCGTCGGCGAACACCTTGATCGGGCCGATCTTCAGAAACTCGTTGCCGTCGCCGAAGCGCTCCTTCGCCGCCTCGATGCCCTCAAGGTCGAACCATTGAAACTGCACGGCCGAACGCGGCAGGTTAACACCGGGCTTCGCATACAGCTCTTCCCACATCGCGAATTCTTCGGGTGGCGTCGAGGCATCGGTAATGCTCGTGATGCCCTTCGCCAACAGGTTGCCGAGATTAACCTCGAGGCTGGCGAGCAGCTCGTCATAGGTTGAGTCCGGCACCAGGCGACCGACGATGTTCTGTCGCTCGCGAATAATTCCATTGGCTACGCCGTTCTCGTCGCGCTCGATTACGCCGCCTTCCGGGTCGGGCGTGTTGTCGTTTATCTCGGCGAGACCCAGCGCCGAAGTGCTAACAACCGCACTATGGCCCCCGGCACGTGTCAGCGTAACGGGGTTGAATGGCGCGGCGGCATCAAGATCGCCACGCAGCGGCTTGCGCCCCTCGGCTAATTCATCTTCCGACCAACCGTAGCCGGTTATCCATTCGCCCTGCCCTAACTCGAGAGCCTTCGCACGAATCAGATCCTGAATCTCGGCAATCGAGGTAACCTCGTTCAGATCGATGAAGCGCTTCGGGTCGCCGCTGATATGCGTATGGGAATCGATAAAGCCCGGAATGAGCGTCTTGCCGCCCAGGTCCGTCACGGTAGTCGCGTCGTACTTATCCAGTAGCGTGGCATCGCCTAGCTCGACGACCTTACCGTCGGTCACGACGATCGTATCGAAGATACCGAATGCCGCATCCACCGAGACGATCTTGCCGTTATTGAGTATCAGGTCTGCCGGAATCCGCTCCACCGAGTCGTCGGCGGGCTGACAGGCTGCAAGCGTGACCATCGCGATTGCGAGTAGGAACGAACTAAGTAACTTCTTCATGTTGTTTTCCTGTTTAATTTTTCTATTCATGGACAACGCTGTCCCTTAATACTCATTACCCTATCAATTTTTCCGCCTTGGCGAAGTCGAGAGTCGACGCCAGCGCCTTGCCGAATTTTTCCGCCATCTCATCGATCTGCTTCTCTTCGATCACCAGCGGCGGACAGAAGGCAACCGAACTGCCGCTGACCGCACGCAGCAGAAGACCCTCATCCTGACAGGCGCGCTGCGCGAACGCACCCACGCGACCATCGGCGAAGGCCTTGCCGGTTTCCTTATTCGCCACCAGCTCTATCGCGCCGATGAGGCCCTTGCCGCGCACCTCACCGACCAGCTCGTGGCCGGCAAATTCCTGAAGTCGAGACTGCAGATGCGCGCCCATCGTGGCCGCTCTGGCGAACAGGCCGTCCCGCTCGTATATCTCCAGTGCCTTGAGCGCGGCGGCACAGGCAACCGGGTGGCCGGTGTAGGTGTAGCCGTGGCCAAACACGCCGACGCCAGTGCTCTGCTCGGCCATCGCGTCATACATCGCGCCGGGGATGACCGCCGCGCTGATCGGCACGTAAGCCGACGACAATTGTTTCGCGAAGGTCATCAGATCGGGCTTGATGCCCATGGTGGTGGAGCCGAAGTCATTGCCGGTTCTGCCGAAGCCGCAGATCACCTCGTCGGCCCACAGCAGAATATCGTGTTGCTTCAATAGGGCCTGCACCTTCGGCAGGTAACTCGGCGGCGGCACGACTACGCCGCCCGCACCCATCACCGGTTCTGCGACGAAGGCGGCTATGGTGTCGGCGCCTTCTTTGAGAATCAACTGTTCCAGATTGTCGATCAGCCTAGTTACAAACTCTTCTTCTGTCTCTGCGCCCGCTCTGCCGCGGTAGTAGTGCGGACAGTCTGCTCGCAGAATGCCAAGCGCCTCTACCGGCAGATCGAAGTGACTGTGCATCACCGGCAGGCCGGTGAGCGCGGCGGCGGCGACAGTTACGCCGTGATAGCCTCGGTCCAGCGCGATGATTTTCTTCTTCTGCGGCTTGCCGATGGCGTTCGCGTAGTAACGCAGCATCTTGATGTGGGAGTCGTTGGCCTCGCTGCCGGAATTGCTGAAGAACAGGCGGGCGTTCGGAATCGGCACCATAGCCGCGAGCTTGTCCGCCAACTCCATGACGACGGGATGGGTGCGACCGCCGAAGAGATGGCTGTAGGAGAGTGTCTTGAGTTGGGCGGTAATAGCGGCGATGAGCTCATCGTTGCCGTAGCCGAGTGCAGAACACCAGAGTCCTGACAGGCCTTCTAGATATTGCCTGCCGGCGTCGTCGTAGACGTAGACGCCCTTGCCGCTGACGATGTTGATCTGTTCGACGGCGCTTAGGTTGGTAACTGGATAAATGATCGAGGACATACAGGGCTCGCCTTATTAGAAGCCTAAGACTCTAGCATTTAAGAAGCGATTTGAATACCGACCTGCCGGCGCGCGCCCCTACTCCTTGGCGACGAAGCCTTCCCAGCTCTGCATGTAGGTGATGAACTTGGGGGAAAGCCCCTGCTCGACTAGATGGCTGCGGGGCACCGGATTCTCCACTGGCGTGAAGCTAGCATCTTCTCTATAACGATTCGGAAAATCATGATGCAGGATCGCCGCGCGTCCCAACATGATCCAGTCCGCCCCCGCCGCGAGTGCCCTCTCCGCCTCCTCGGGGTTGCGTATCTTGCCGGCCACTCCAAGGCGCACGTCGCCGCGATCCAGCTCGGTAAAATAGGACATCAGCGTCCTGCCCTGCATGGCCTCCTCGTTGGGCTCCTTGAAGACATCCCAGAGCGACATATCGAGGAAATCAATCTGCCCGCTGCTCATCAGCTGCTGCGCCACGGTTTGAATCTCACTCAGCACCAGGCCGAAGCGCTCGGGCGACAGACGCACGCCTACCATGAAATCAGCGCGGCACTGCGCACGAATGCCATCGAGTATCTCGAAGAAGAGGCGACTGCGATTCTCCAGCGAGCCACCATAGCGATCCTCGCGGCGGTTGTTATCGCTACTCAGAAACTGACAGAGGATATAGCTGTGCGCGCCGTGAATCTCGACGCCGTCGAAGCCGGCCTTCTCGCAGCGAACGGCGGCCGCCACGAAATCAGCGACCAGCTGCTCAACCTCAGGCAGGGTCAATGCCCGCGCGCCGGTCTTCTCATCGGCGGAGGGACAGACGGGCGCGCAGCCGATAAGCTCACTCGGCGAGCGCATGCCCGCGTGATGCAACTGGCAGATCGCAATGCTGTCGTGGGCCTTGATAGTAGCCGCAAGGTGACTCAAGCCTTCTACGTGTTTATCGGCGAACACGCCTAGCTGCCCTGGAAATCCCTGACCGACCGCCTGCACGTGGGCCGCACAGGTCATGGTGAGACCGAAGCCGCCCTCCGCACGCATGGTGAGCCATGTGAACTCCTCGTCCGATAACACGCCATCCTCATGACTCTGGCAGTTGGTCAGCGGCGCCAGCATGAATCGATTCTTCATGGTGGGGCCGCGGCGGAAGCTTAGGGGCTGGAAAAGATCACTCATTGTTCTTGGCAGTTCCTGTTTCAGATGGATAAGTTAGGTGTAGCTGCGCGAGGCAGGCGAGAGACTACACGTTTAGGCAAAAATTCGAAACCTCTGCCTGCCCGCTTGGATACGGCGCACAGAATCACGTAGACTCGATGCACTGGCATGTCGGCCTGCGCCGCACAGCAAACAAGAAAAAAGGAGACACCATGCGCTCATCGCAACCCCTCGCTCTGCTAGGCACTCTGCTCAGCACCGTATTATTCAACGCAGTCTTCGCACAGGGCCCCGACGCCATCTCCTCGGGCAGCGAATGGCCGCAGTATCGCGGCAACCTAGCGGGCACGGGCTACTCCCCACTGAGTCAGATCAATCAGCAAAACGTTGGAACTCTCGACAGCGCCTGGTCCTATTCCCTACTCGCGAACGCATTGAACGGCGATGAGAATCCGCGCGCGCCGAATTCCCAGGCCACGCCGATCGTGGTCGATGGCATCATGTACTTGCCCGCCGCCGACAGAGTGATCGCGCTCGACCCGGTGTCTGGGGCGGAGCTGTGGACACATCGAGTAAGCGAGGGCGCCGCATCACGCCGCGGAGTGTCCTACTGGCCGGGCGAGGATGGCGCACGACCGCGCATCCTCTATACGGCCGGGCGCCGCCTCGTCGCGCTCGATGCCGCGACCGGCGAGCTCGCCACAGAGTTTGGTGACAGCGGCGAGATCGACATGCAGATCCCCTATAACTCCGTTGCTATGGTGTTCGAGAACACCGTAGTCGTCGGCGCGAACACGCCGCAGGGCGCAGCCGGTGGAATCGGCAACGCGCGTGCCTTCGATGCCCGCAACGGCGAGAAGGTCTGGGAATTCGAATCCGTGCCGCAGCCCGGCAGCCTGGGACACGACTCTTGGGAGGGTGACAGCTGGCGCGGCAGACTCGGCGCCAACGCCTGGCCGTTCTACTTCACCGTCGACGAGCAACGCGGCCTGATCTATCTTCCCCTCGCCTCGCCGATTCCCTTCGGCTACGGCGGCGACAGAGCGGGCAACAATCTCTTCTCCAACTCCTTGGTGGCAGTAGATATTCGCAGCGGCGAGTACCGCTGGCACTTCCAAACCATTCATCACGACCTATGGGATCATGACCCACCCGCGCCACCGGCGCTGTTCGATATTGAGAAGGATGGCGTGTCGATTCCGGCACTCGGCGTAACCACCAAATCCGGCTATCTCTATCTTCTAAATCGCGAGACCGGCGAAGCGATCTTCGACATCGAAGAGCGTGCCGTTCCCGCGAGCGATGTACCCGGCGAGGATGCCTCGCCCACGCAGCCGATACCGGTCAATCCTCCTGCGCTGGCGCGCGTGAGTTACGACGCAGCCGACCTGGTTACTGCGGCCGACACCTCACCCGAGCACGTCGCAGCCTGCATCGACCTACTCGCTAACGCGGGCAGCGTCAGCAACCAGGGGCCGTTCACGCCCTGGGCCTACCGACCGAACGGCACAGGAGACAACACCACACTGTTATTCCCCGGCCTCACGGGTGGGCCGAACTGGGGCGGCGTCGCCTTCGACCCCGCGAGCAAATACGCCTACGTGTTCGCCGGCGACATCGGCAGCTTCGGCTGGGTGGAAGAGTCCGAAGCGGGCGCTGAGTATCCCATGGAGCGGCGCGGCCCACGGCCCGGTAACTTTCAGGTGGAGATCAACGGCATGCAGCTGCCCTGCCAGAAGCCGCCGTGGGGAACCCTGTCGGCAGTGGATACGACAACCGGAGAGATCGCCTGGCAGCAGGCCGTCGGCCTAAGCGACGTGCTGCCCGCGGAAAACCAGAACACCGGCAGACCCGGACGCGCAGCTGCGCTTGTGACTGCAGGGAGTCTGCTGTTCATCGCGGCAACCGATGACAATCGCCTGCGCGCGCTGGACACGCGAACGGGGCGACAGCTCTGGGAGACGACTCTGGAGAACCGAGGTAACGCGAACCCGATGACGTATCTGGGTGCCGATGGCAATCAGTATGTAGTGATCAGTGCGACCGATACGCTGCGAGCGTTTAGGCTACCCTAAACACTCGCAGCTTTTTGCTCACGCACTAGCCACCAGATTCGGTCGCTGTTGCAGAAAGTCTGTTACCTGTTCATAGGCGAGCGCGAACTCCAGTACCTTCTTGTCTTCCCCGTAGCGGCCCATGACCTGGATGCCCATGGGCCTGCCCTGCGCATCGAATCCGGCAGGTACGTTCACGATGGGGTTGCCCGCGAGGC
>CAYGRR010000032.1:0-25314 GCA_964352295.1 uncultured Pseudohongiella sp.
CGAGCTAGCGGGTGCAGCCGAGCGCTTGGCGATGGAGGTTCGGCAGGGGTTTCCCGAGATCGGCCTGATCGCCCATTGCGGTGGGGGGAAATACAATAATCAGATGAAGCGTGCATTCAATAGCGGTGCTCGCCTGGCTATCGTATTGGAGTCGGAGGCAGATCTAGCTCTCGAATCCGTCAAAATTCGTCGTCTGGATGACTCCGGGGAGGCCGTCAGCGTCGAACTGGCCCATTGTGGCGATAAACTTGCCGAAATTCTTAGTATTTCAGAGTGATAGCAGTATTGAATCGTGTCAGCCGTGCCGTAAACAGGTAGAATTGTCGGTTGGTCAGGGATAGTTTGCCGATCGCGGCGGTCAGATATGACTAGCGGTTTGAAACTGTTCGAGAAATTGAATGAATAAGGAGTGAGTCGTGGCGATAAACGCGGCAGAAGAAGAAACAATTGAATCGCTGAAGAAGTGGTGGGAAGAGAACGGCAAGCAACTAATCCTTGTTTTCGTTGCTTGTTTTGCGGCCTTTACAGGGTGGCTGGTGTGGACGAATGCCCAGAACGCCGATATCGACAGCGCCTCTGACATGTACGAAGAGATACTCAGCCTCGCGATAAACGACGCAGGTCAACCAGGCACGGTTCTCCCTCAGGAAGATTCCGAGCGCATCATCGAGTTGGGTGAGCAGCTGCGTAGCGACTATTCGAGTTCCGTCTACGCGAAACTGGGCTCCCTGTTCGCGGCACAGCAGTCGGTCTTGAGCAAGGACCTGAATGCGGCTGAGACCACGCTGCAGTGGATTCTCGACAACGAGAAGGGCGGCTTATTAAGCGACGCCGATGAGGGATTGATCCTGACTACAAGCCTGCGCTTGGGTCGCGTCATATTAGCGAAGGGCGATGCGGAACGTGCACTCGCCCTGGTCAACAATATCGATCCCAAGACTTTCGAGGCGGGTTACTCAGAACTACGTGGCGATATCTATGTCGCGATGGGTAGAAACCTTGACGCACGCGATGCCTATATAGCTGCCCAGCAAGCAGGATCAAATAGCGATGGCCTGCGCATGAAGCTGGACGAATTGTCCGCAGAAAGCTAGACCCTATTAAGAGTCAGATGAGCTCCAAGATGAACTCCACCCAAGTTGAAACGACACACACTTTTTTGACCACTGGAGTTCGTCTGTTGGCGCTACTCGCGCTTGCCTCCACGATTACCGCCTGTTCCGGATTTAGCGCTGCTAGCCTGAATCCGATGAACTGGTTTGACGACGACGAAGTAAACCCACCTACGCCCCTAGTCGAAATCGCCAACGAAGCGACGCTGCGCCGACTCTGGAGTGCCAACATCGGCAACGGGCAGGGCGACAACTACACAGAGATTACCCCTGTCATCAATAGCGGCGTGATCTATGCTGCAAGCGAGAATGGCACCGTAGCCGCGATAGATATCACATCTGGCAGCGTCAACTGGAGAATTCGCTACGACGGCGTCATCACCGGTGGCGTCGGAGCCGGCGCAGGCATGGTGATGTTCGCTACCGAAGACGCCGAGGTAGTCGTGCTGAATCAAGCCGATGGATCAATCAAGTGGAAGAGTGCCGTTACTAGTGAAGTCTTGTCCGCACCACAGACTAACGGTGATGTGATTGTCGCACAGTCTGTCGATGACAAGTTGGTCGCACTCGATGCAGCCACCGGCGAGCGACGCTGGATCTATGAGACGACACAGCCGGCCCTGACTCTACGGGGCAGCAGCCAGCCAGTAATCACAGCAGATGCGGTGTTGGCCGGATTTAGCAATGGTACGCTGGTCTCGGTTTCGGTAAGAGACGGCGTGTATAGATGGGAGGAGCGAGTGGCTGTTCCCGAGGGCGACTATGACATCGATCGAGTTATCGACATAGACGGCGATTTATTGCTCGATGGCGGGCGAATTTTGGCGGCGAGCTATCAGGGTAATCTGATGGCTTTCGAAGTCACTACCGGTCGCATCGTGTGGGGAATGGAAGCTTCTAGTTACCACGGCATGGCTAGAGGTTTCGGAAACCTCTACTACTGTGATGACAAGAGTCAGGTCTTTGCCATCAGAGACAATAGCGAAGATATAGTCTGGGACAATGCCGACCTGCTGCACAGACAGATCACCGCGCCTACGCCGGTTGGAAACTATATCGCCGTGGCCGACTATGAAGGCTATGTCCACCTGCTTTCGCAGATCGATGGGCGCATTGTGGGTCGCGTCCAGGCAGACGACGATGGGGTCAGGGCTAATCTTTTAGCCAACAATGGTAGCCTCTATGTGTTCGGCAACAGCGGCCGACTAACCGCCTACCAACTGCAATAAATTCGCAACACGCTCTTCTACAACTTATCTAGGTTACTACCATGAGGCCAGTCATAGCCCTTGTTGGCCGTCCCAACGTAGGCAAATCCACATTGTTCAATCGCCTCACCCAAACTCGCGAGGCGCTGGTCGCGAATATTCCCGGACTAACCCGAGATAGAAAATACGGCGATGGGAGTATCGAGGGGCAGTCTTTTATCGTCATCGACACCGGAGGGCTAAGTGGCGATGAAGAGGGTATCGATCTGGAGATGGCCTCGCAGTCTTTGCAGGCTATTGAAGAGGCGAACATCTGCCTCTTTCTCGTCGACGCGAAAGATGGTCTGCTGCCGGATGACAACCGCATCCTCGATCATCTGCGCAAGCGCAGCAAGAACACCTATCTAGCGGTAAACAAGATCGACGGCCGCGATCCGGATGCGGCGCTGCTCGATTTCTATAGCCTGGGGCTTACTGAACTCTTCCCCATCACCGCCACGCAGGGTCGCGGCGTCAAAAGTATGTTGCTTAAGGTGTTGGCCGACTTCGAAGCGGCGGCAGGCGACGCTTCTGCGGACGAGGCCCCAGCTGATGAATTCGAAGCGACAGGCATAAAGATTGCGATTGCAGGCAGACCGAATGTCGGCAAATCCACGCTGGTGAATCGCATGCTCGGCGAAGAGCGCGTAGTCGTCTACGATCAGCCTGGCACCACTAGAGATAGCGTCTATATCCCCTTCGAGAGACACGGTAGACGCTATACCTTGATCGATACGGCAGGTATTAAGAAGCGCGGCCAGACGAAAGAAACGGTCGATAAGTTCTCAGTGGTTAAATCTCTGCAAGCAATTCAGGATGCGCATGTGGTGGTGCTGATCGTCGATGCGCGCACCGGAATCGTCGAGCAAGACTTGCACCTGTTGGGCTACGTTATCGAGACCGGCCGCGCGCTCGTTATCGCGATCAATAAATGGGATGGCATGCATCCCGAAGACAAGGATCAGGTGAAAGACGATATTCGCCGTCGCTTCGTTTTCGTCGACTTTGCCAAGATACATTACATCTCGGCAAAGTATGGAACCGGCGTGGGCGATCTCTATAAGTCCATCCATACGGCCTATGAGTCGGCCACCAAGACGCTGACCACCCACAGGCTCACCGAGTTACTTCAAGACGCTGTCACCGATCATGCACCGCCTCTGGTCAACGGCCGACGCATCAAACTGCGCTATGCCCATGCCGGCGGGCAGAATCCGCCGATAATCGTTATACATGGGAAGCAGACCGAGAAACTTCCTTCAAACTACAGTCGTTACTTGGAAAAAACCTTCCGCAAGGTGCTGAAGCTAGAGGGCACTCCAGTGCGCATCGAATTGCGCAGCGGCGATAATCCCTTCATAAGAGGTGAGGAGGGCCTGACGCAACAGCAGGTTGCCCAGAAGCGCCGAATCAAGAAGAATCGGTCACTCGGTCAGAAACTCGGTAAGAAGAGAACATGACTGTACACCTCGAACACATTAAGCAGGCTGCAGATAGGCTGCGGGGTATCGCAATCGTGACGCCCATTCATACGTCTGCGGTACTGAATGAAAGGCTGAATGCCAGGATCTTCATTAAGCCGGAGTGCCTTCAACATATAGGCGCGTTCAAGTTTCGCGGCGCCTATAATCGCCTCTGCCAGTTAGATGCATCCGAGAGAGCTAAGGGTGTCGTCGCGTTTTCATCGGGTAATCACGCGCAGGGCATAGCCTATGCAGCGAAGATGCTGGATATGAAGGCAACAATCGTTATGCCATCCGATGCCCCCGTCATCAAAAAGCAAGGCACCGAGCGTCTGGGGGCGAGCATACGCCTCTATGACCGAGCGACAGAATCCCGCGAGGAAATCGCCGCGGACATCGCCGACTCCAGCGGAGCGATCCTTGTGCCGGCGTTCGATGATGTGGACGTGATAGCAGGGCAGGGTACCTGTGGGCTCGAGATTATGGAGCAGCTCGCCGCACGAGGCTGCGTGCCGGAAGCGGTATTGAGCCCCTGCGGTGGGGGTGGTCTGCTGGCAGGCCTTTCCACTGCGGTGAAAGAAACGAATGCGGCGACGAAAGTGTACGGCGTGGAGCCTGAGAACTATGACGATCACAGTATTTCCAAGGCTGCCGGAAAGCGCATCAAGATACATCCGGAGCATTCGACCAGCTGCGATGCGCTGATGGCTACACAGCCTGGAGAGATCACCTGGAGCATCAATAGCCATACCGTGGATGACTTCCTTCTGGTCAGCGAAGACGAGGTAGCGCATGCCATCAGTTTCGCGTTCCGCTATCTTAAGCTCGTGGTCGAACCGGGTGGCGCAGTAGCCTTGGCGGCCTTGCTGCAGAAGAAGCTGGATGTAAGTGGTGGCTCTGCCGCCGTAGTGCTTTCCGGTGGTAATATCGATAGCCAGTCATTTACTAGTTACCTGCAGCAACATCCAGCCCCCTAGGCAGGGCGTTGCTGCACTGAGTAGCGATAACGAAGTTCGGAAAATTGAGAGGAAGACACATGGAAAACTCTTTGATGCGTATGGCATGTAAAAAGAAGTGGGCGGCGATTGCTGTTTTTAGTTTGGCTCCGTTCGCGGTTTCTTCGGCTGTCGCGCAGCCGACAACCGAATGTATCGATTCGTTGCAGTGTGAATCTTCCTGGGTGGGCATGTCGGCCAGCGAGAAAGAAACTGTCTTCGCGTTTGCGGAAGACTACAAAGCGTTCATACATCTCGCGCGCACAGAACTCAGTTTCGTATCTGAGGCCATCACCTTCGCAGAGGCGAATGGCTTCGAAGAGCTGAGTGCATCGACCGATATCGTTCCGGGCAAGAAGATCTACGAAGTCAACCGCGATAGAACCATTAGCCTGTTGGTAATCGGTGAGGACGCGATACAGGATGGCTTTCACATCATAGGCTCGCATATCGATTCACCGCGTCTGGATTTGAAGGGTAGGCCGCTCTACGAGAATAGCGAGTTTGCACTCTTCCAAACGAATTATCACGGCGGCATCAAATACCATCAATGGACCAACCTGCCGCTTGCCTTACTCGGCCGAATCGACAAGAAAGACGGTAGCAGTGTCGAGGTATCCGTAGGCTTGGATGCAAACGATCCGATCTTCATGATCCCGGAGCTGTCTCCCCATGTCGATCGCAGCAGAAACTCGCAGACCCTCGCCGATTTTATTACTCCGGAAGACCTCGATCCTGTGATCGGCCACATTCCCGATGCTGATGGCGGCGACGTGGTAGACCAGGTGCTGGCCTATCTGGCCCAGGAGTATGGAGTCACTCGAGCGGATCTAGTGTCGGCCGAGCTCGCGCTAGTCCCCGCTGGAGCGCCGCGCGATCTAGGATTCGATAGAGGTCTTATCGCCGCCTACGGTCAAGATGACAGGCTCGCATCCTATGCCGCCATGCGCGCGGTTGCTGAGATCGACAATCCCCAGAAGACAACGATGGCGTTTCTGGTAGATAACGAGGAGGTGGGTAATAGAAACAACACCGGCGCCCATTCCGATTATTTCGCCGATCTACTTTCCAGATTATTGTTTGCACAGCTGGGAGACGATTATCGCGAGCCGCTGTTTCGAAGCGCGCTGCGTCAGACGAAATTCATCTCCATTGATGTAAATCCAGGCATCAATCCCATGAACCCCGGCGTGTGGGAGCCAGGCAACGCACCGAAACTAGGCTACGGCGTTAATCTCAAGCTGTATGGTCAGGGCAACACGGCGAACAGCGAATTTATAGCCTGGACGAGGCAGCTGCTAGACAGCAACGAAGTCCCTTGGCAGACAGTGACGTATAAAGTGGGCGTGGGCGGCGGTGGTACCATCGGCGGGGAATTCTCTGCGCAGAATATCGAAGTCATCGATTTCGGTGTGCCGCTGCTTTCGATTCATACACCTTACGCGGTTTCGTCCAAGGTAGACATCTATAGTCTGTATCAGGCGGCATTGGCGTTTTATTCCTATGCCGACTAGCCTCATGCGCTAATCCCTGGTATTTGTTTTTGCAGGGGTAGATGCGTGCAGTAGAAACAGCGGGAAAGCCTTCGGCCGACCTGCTGTGTGTCGTTGCTGCATTTTCGTTGCTAGATGCAATCACTCTACTAGGCCGCATAGACCTCCAGAGTATTTCCCATTATTCTCTCTATTCCGACAAAAACTAATGAAGCTATTATGAAAATTCAAAAGTTAATAATGTATCGACTCTACACGGCAGTGCTAGCTGGGCTGCTCGTTACGTCTGCACAACAGGCTCTGGCGCAGGAGGTGGGTGATCACCAATACACGAGCGAGGCGATCGAAGCCGGCTCTCAAGTGTATGCCCAGCAGTGCGCGCTCTGCCATGGGCCGCAGGGGGATCTAGTGGATGGCATCGATCTGAGTCTGGGGCAGTTTCGCACCGCCCAGTCGGACGGTGACCTACAGCAAGTCATTAGCTCGGGCGCAGCGGAAGGGCGCATGCCGGCGTTTAATTTGCGCCCAGAGGAGTTAAACGGCGTGATTGCGTTTATCCGCGCCGGCTTCGATCCCGAGGGCGTGGCCGTAAGAATCGGCGACCCGGTACGCGGCAAGGCCCTGTTCGAGGGTGCAGGCCAGTGTGCGGACTGTCATCGGGTGAGAGGCGTGGGGCCGCGCACAGCTCCAGATCTAAGCGATATCGGTGCGATTCGTACCCCGGCTTCCCTGCAAAGAAATATCCTTGATCCGGCGACGGCACTGCTTCCCATAAATCGCCCGGTTCGACTCGTCACAAGAAACGAGGAGACTATCGTCGGTAGGCGCCTCAACGAAGATACCTACACGGTTCAGATTATCGATTCTCAGGAGCGACTCCGTTCTCTGAAAAAGTCAGATCTGGTGTCCTATGAGATTAGTAATGAGCCAAGCAAACAACCGACGACCCTGTCCAGCGACGAAGTAGCCGATGTGATCGGCTATTTGCTCACACTTCGAGGTTTAGAATGAAGCGAATATATCAACTCAGCTCTATCGGCATAACGTTTATTCTGTGTCTGACCGCTACAGGCGCTTCTGCGCAAGTTTCCTATGAGAGGATCTTGAATGCCGAGGCTGAGCCGCAGAACTGGCTAACCTACAACGGTGGTTATAAGAGTCAGCGCTACAGTCAGCTCGATCAGATAACGCCAGAGAATGTGGATGAACTAAAGCTGCAGTGGACTCTGCAGAATCAGGTGTTCGGCGCCTGGCAGTCGAACCCTATAGTGGTTGACGGCATTATGTATGTTACAGAGCGACCGAACAGTGTGATGGCTGTCGATGCGGTAACCGGTCGCGTGTTCTGGAAATACCGTCACGTCCCCGCGGAAAACTCGCTGGTTTGCTGTGGAGCGAATAATCGCGGCGTCGCCGTACTGGATGACAAGGTGTTCATGGGTACGCTGGATGCGCGTCTGGTTGCCCTCGATCGCATAACCGGCAGTGCGCTCTGGGATGTTGAAGTGGGCGATGTGGACCTCGCCTACTCAGTAACAATGGCGCCGCTGGTTGTGAAAGACAAAGTCATCGTCGGTGTGGGAGGAGGTGAGTTTGGTATCCGTGGCTATGTCGCGGCCTACGATGCAGACACCGGCGAGGAAGCATGGAAGACCTATACGATTCCGGGTCCAGGCGAGCCGAACCACGACAGCTGGGAGGGAGACGACTGGCAGCACGGTGGTGCGCCGGTGTGGATAACCGGTTCCTTCGATCCAGAACTTAATCTAACGTATTGGGGCGTGGGCAATCCCGGACCCGATTGGAACGCGGGTCAGCGTCCGGGTGACAACCTCTACTCGGATTCCGTTATCGCACTGGATGCCGATAGCGGGGAGCTAAAGTGGTATTTCCAATTCACGCCGAACGATGCCTACGACTACGACTCGGTGCAGGTGCCTGTGTTGGCGGATATCAATTGGCGCGGTACGCCGACCAAGGTGATGATGTGGGCTAACCGTAACGGCTACTTCTACGTGCTAGATAGGGTGACCGGTAAGTTTCTAGAGGGCAAGCCCTATGTGACGGTGAACTGGTCGAGTGGCTTGGATGAAAATGGACGTCCCATTCCCACGCCGCAGCCGGAAGGCATGCCTACCTTTCCGGGCAACCAAGGCGGCACTAACTGGTACCCGCCCTCCTACAGCCCGAGAACGGGTTTGTTCTACTTCAGCGCGTGGCAGGATTACGCAACGATTTATCGTGCAGAGGAATCCGAATACCAGCCGGGTCGCGCTTTTCTTGGCGGTGGTTTCTCCGTCTTGGCGCCTGCTCCGGGTGCGCCTACCATCGGCATAGGCAGAACCAATCCAATCAATAACTGGACGAACGAAGTGGGCTTCGCCTCGCTGAAGGCGATGGATCCGCAGACCGGCGAAGCAGTCTGGTCTTACGATCAGTTCGATGTGAGCGACAGTGGCATGCTCACGACGGCTTCGGATCTATTATTCACTGGCGGGCGCGAAGGCTACTTCCATGCGATCGATGCGCGCACGGGCGATCTGCTGTGGAATGTAAATCTGGGCGGACAGATCGTAATGGCGCCGGTGACGTTTAGCGTTGATGGCGTTCAGTACGTCTCCGTTATTTCCGGACATGCCCTGTCCACTTTTGCGCTACCTAACTAGGAAGGTCCGATGAGATTTGCGGTGAGCCTTAGCAATATCCTGAATGTACGCGCGATCGTTTGCGCAGCCCTGCTTTTCGCGATGTCGGCGAGCGCCGCGCAGACTGACGCTATTCAGCACACGGTTACTGCAGATGGGCATCCTATGGCGCTCTGGGAAAAATCGGTTGCACAGCCGAAGGGACACATACTGTTGCACCACGGCCGAACCTGGAGCTCCATTCCGGACTTCGATCTTCAGGTGCCGGGCGAAAACCTGTCACTCATGGACGGATTCAACGAGCTGGGTTACAGCGTTTGGGCGCTCGATGCCAGAGGCTATGGCGGGACTCCGCGAGACAGTACTGGCTGGAACACGCCAGACAGAGCTGCACAGGATCTTGCCATAGTGCTCGATTGGTTGCTCGCCCGAAATGGTGAAAATACGCACGTCTGGGGCTGGTCGTACGGCTCTATGGTCGCGCAGCTTGCCGCGCAGCGTTATCCAGAGTCGATCGCAAGTGTCACATTGTTCGGCTACCCTACGGATCCCGATGCAGTGATCCCCGAGAACACTAGTCAGGCCGAGCCCGCCGCCCGTGCAACAACTCGAGCGGCCGCCGCATCGGACTTCATCGTGCCTGGTTCCATCTCGCAGCTAGCGATCGACACCTATGTTTCTGCGGCATTGAAGGCCGACCCGATTCGCTCAGATTGGAATCAGCTGCATCAATGGAATGCCCTGGACGGTGAGGCGCTCTCTCTGCCAACGCTGCTGCTGCAGGCAGAGTTTGATCCCTTGGCAGATACCGATGCCCACGCGCGCTTCTTCTCCAAGATCGCGAACCCGAATAAGCAGTGGGTGGTGCTAGCAGGCGGTGACCATGCGGCACTCTTAGAGACGCCGCGAGCGAAGTTAATAAAATCCACAATCGACTTCATCGAGTGGCTAGAGCAGTAGAACAACCCCTCCCAACAGGCTAACTGGATACTTTCTTCACTTTTTTCCAGTAACGAACGGCCGAATTTTCTAGTTAAATAGGCGGTAGATTGCCGGGTTTCATATGCGTCGATTCGCCGTAAGCGACTCTGTGCATGAATACTAGTCTGTAAAAAAAAAGATCAATAGCAGATGAGAATCCTCATTTGCGGGAGAGAGAAGATGAAGCTATTCATGCCTGCTTTGCTGCTTGCTTGCTGCAGTTTGAATCCAGTCATCGTCAATGCCATGACCCTCACCGAGGCTTGTGCCTCGCAGTTGTTTCTGAGCGAGTTGGAGGCGGTGCGCGCCGCGGTCGATAGATACAATCCGTTATCGATAAGGGAGAATCGTGAATACATGGGCGCGATCTTCGAGATGCGGGGAAAGTTTGGCTACACGGTGGCGGCTGCAAGTCCTCGGCGAGACCAGTGGCAGCTCAAAATACCCGGTGTGGAATGGGACAGGCTGCGGGCGTTCTGGCATACCCACGGAGACGATTCTCCCGAGCATCGCTATTTTTCCGACACAGATACCGACTCAGTTACGAATTTCGGTCTGCCTTTCTATCTGGCGGACTACACGGGTTATCTGAAAGTTTTTCGCAGCGGCGGAAGAACGCTTAGCCCATTCGCGGCGGAGCGCCTGAGTCTGCCTCGGCAATCAGGTTTCGCGATAGGTGATTTTGTGCGCGATACGCGAAACAGAGTTGTCAGAGTAAAGATCCGAGACCGTGCACGTGAGCAACAGCAGCGCAGCTAGTCATGGCGTATCTTGTTAGTAGTCCAGAGCGCGAGAACGGCGGCAAGTGCGGGCAGGAGGCTCTGTACGACCAAATAGCCCAATTGTGCTGGCAGGATATCAAGCGCGAGCACACCATAGTAATCCGCATCGAATAGCCATACCAGATTCAGCGCCGCTATCACCAAGCCCAAGCCAAGTAGGTAGAGCACCTGAGTCTGAGTAAGCACCTGATCTCTGATCAAGTCGCGTAGCATGAATACCCCAGAGGCAGGAATCAGCAAGACAAGAATCCACAGATGGTTAGCGAACACGGTGTCAAGTGTCCGATTGTAGGCGCCTGCGTTTTCAGAGCCATAGAAACCCATGAGCGCGATAGACCAGAGAAATATGTAAGCTGGAACGCAGGCGATAGCGATGGCAAAAGGCTTGTTGTATAACATAGTCCAAGTGAAGAACGTAGAAAGCAGAAGCACAGCGGTGAGGAACGCAGCGAGTAACAAGAATACTATTAAAGCTAGCTCTACGAATCCCAGCCCACTAAGGTTATTGAAAATCTGCAGAAACTCAGCGAGCAGGCTATTGAAGTCGCTAATCAAGAAAGGCCCCAGAATACCAAGAGTGGCACCCATAACTATTCCTGCGAGCAGCGTGCTGCCCAACGAGACCGAGGTGCGAATGAGAGTTAGCCTAGCCGTGCTAAGGGGAACAGTTCTGTCGTGAAGACTAATGATTGCCGCGCCATTGTAGTAACGAACTCCATACATCTGGATGCTTAGGCCGACGCAGATAAGCCCATAGAGCGGTAGTACCAACAGGCCGGCTGTCTCTGACCGAGGGCCATTGCCTGCGAAGAAATTAATTGTCGCGATTATGGCTATTGTAATCGCCGCACCGGCCAGCCCGCCAAATAGCGCGCTATAGGCACCATGGAGTTGGCGCTCCTTCCAGAATTCGGCAGCCAGAGCAGAGCTGGTCGGACAGTCGCTTATAGGCAGAGGAAGGAATTCCCTGGCGGCTCCCTGTTCCGTAGTGTCAAACAGGTTGCTGCCGACTTCAATTAGCGATTCTCCGCTGCGTTGTTGCATCACGCCAACGTAGGTCAGTGTAAATAGTGCGGCGGTAAAAGCTAAGGAAGTCGCATACTCCATGGGGTCTTCGGCAAAAAAGACCCAAGCATCTTCGACTCTTGTAAATTCTGGCAGTAACCAGCCATTCAGATACAGGATAAGTGCAGCCAGCCAGCCGAGAATGCTCGCGAGACTGCTCTGCGTCCACCAGGTGAGCATCAGAGTAATTGCAGTGAATTGAAAGATGACAAAACTAAGGGACAGTACTGAGACTTCTACATCAAAGAAAAGAATATTGATTATCGTGAGCGGAACGAAAACCGCTACTTGAATCAGTGCGCAATAGAAGAGTAGGGGTGCCGTCAGAAGTGACCGCGTCGACACCGGTAATGGAAACTCGGCTCTGAAAGGGAATCCTAGTGACGAGGCGGTTCGGGCGTGGCCATGGGTTCTGTGCATGGCGACGGCATAGAGGAAAACTAGGCCGATCAGGATCACGAGCTCGGCGGCTTCCAATAATTCTATTGAATCTCTGTCAGCATCCAGCGCGAGATTCATAAGGAAAACCACGCTAATCACCCCGGCAATCTGCATTAGCAGTGCGGACCAGCTCAGGCTGAGCGCGCTCCATACAAGTGCTTGACTAGGACTTCTCATTTCGCGACTACTCTTTGCTGAGTCTGCTCATGGAGGCTTTCTCGCCCAACCTTGGAGATGAACACTTCTTCCAGACTGGCATGGCGTGATTCGACTATCTCACCACCCATTTTCTGCAAGGAGCTGCTTAATTCATCTGTGGATCCATGATGTATAACACTCCAGAATCTACCTTCGCCCGATATCGCTTCCACGTTCTCTAACCGAGGTGGCGCAGCCATAGGCTCGTCGAATCGCACCGAGGAGTGGTGGTGGCTTTTATTGATCACTTCCAGAGAGCTATCTAGAGTAATCTTCCCATCATGAATCATCGTGACATGATCGGAGAGTCTCTCTACTTCCTCGAGCAGGTGAGATGAGAAGATCACAGTGCGTCCCTCTTCGGAGATGGTGCGCACTACTGCATTGAGAATGTCTTTCCTTACAACGGCATCCAATCCACTTGAGGGCTCATCGAGAATCAGTAAGTCAGGGCGGTGGGCAACCGCGCTAATCAGCGCTACCTGTGCCCGCATTCCGCGGGAGAGTGTCTTGATCTTCTTGCTGGGGTCTAGGGAGAATGTGTTTAGTAGCTCATCCGCATAGCTCTGATCCCAGCCACGGTGAAAGGCGCTGGTGTAGCGCATGAGTTCAGCGATCGACATCCAGTCCGGGATATCTCTATCCTCGGATAGATAGCCGATATGCTTGAGTGTGCTCTCGGGGTTTCTAACGGGATCTTCGCCGAAGATTCTGACTGTTCCCGATTTCGCTCTATACAGTCCTAACATATGTTTTATGAGTGTAGTCTTGCCCGCGCCATTGGCCCCGACCAGCCCATAGACCTTGCCTCGAGCTGCCTGAAAGTCAATGCAATCCAGAGCAGTGGTGCTGCCAAAGCTGCGCGATAGGTTTTTAATATCGACCACTAATTCAGTCATCATTCTTCTCCGGTACATTTTTCTTTGCCTGATTGGTCTCAGCTAGGTGACGCTGCCTGTCCTGCACCAGCTTAAGTAGATCATCAGAACTAAAATCGAGTTGATGGGCCTCGGCCAATAGTGCGTCGACTCTTGTTTCGAGGATGCGGCGCCGCTCGCGAGCGGCAAGTGGCGACTGTTCATCCGAGATATAGGTCCCCGCGCCGCGCCGTTTGAAGATGACTCCTGCCGCCTCCAATTCGTCATAGGCTTTAACAACGGTGTTGGGGGTTACATTGATGGCCAGCGCGAGAGTCCGCACGGGGGAGATCTCCTCGCCAGGCCGCAGCAGGCCGGATGCCACCATATAACGAATCTGATTCGCTATCTGCCGGTAGAGGGGGACGCCATCTTTGGTATTAATAATTATGTTCATCAGTGAGCGTATCGCTTTCTCTAAAACTGTACCGGTATTCTGATACAATTTTCTGGAAAGTCAAGCCCCAAGATAAAGATGCTCGTGATTGGGCGCGGAGCCCTTTAAATTCAACGCAAACGAGCAGAAAACCGTGGTCGGATAAGCGATTTCTTGCTAGTTTTAACCAGTCAATCTGGCTTATTCACCACGTCACTAGTCTAGCCGCAGCGAATAGCGGAACGGATGGCTAGGTACTCATCCCCACTTAAAAGAGAGAGATAACTATGCAAGCTCCAACTACGCTGAGATTAAATCTCATCCGGCGCGGTCTCGCAGCGGCGGGTCTGTTGCTGTGTTCCTCAGGTTTTCTTAATGCTCAGGATATTCCTCTGTTCAATGAAGATCCCGGTGAGTGGTACACCCTCGGGGGTGACTACGCCCACACTCGCTATACCCCTGCCGACGAGATTACAGCCGAGAACTTCAATGAAATGGAAGTGGCTTGGCGCTGGGATGGGGCTAGCTTCGGTGCTATCAGTGGTCGCTCAACGCCATCGTTGATCGATGGCAAGCTGATTACTGTGGCCGGTAACAAGCGTTATGTAGTAGCCATCGATCCGAAGACCGGTGACACGATATGGTCCTATCGCGAGCCCGATACCCCGCGTGCCGCCTATTCTATGCGAGCCGACTACGGCAAGGGCGTAGGCTATGCAAACATCGATGGTAGAGACGTTGTTTATATCGTGTCTCCCGGTTTCTTTCTGACGGCGCTAGACGCCGATACTGGTATTCCATTGGAAGGTTGGGGTAAGCCTGTCCCCATCGACGGCTTTCCCCAGTCGGGTATCGTCGACTTACTTGCGGACCTCGGCCATCCCTACGATCCCTATGAGGGAATTCCATTAGAGACTGGCTATATCACATCTTCTTCGCCGCCGATTGTGGTCAACGACACCGTCGTTGTGGGTAACTCGGCAGAACAGGGCTATCACCAGGCGCGTATCGAGAACGTACCGGGCGATATCCTCGCGTATGACGCGCGCACCGGTGCCTTCAAGTGGAAATTCAATGTCATACCCAAGCCAGGTGAGTACGGTCACGAAACTTGGCAGAACGATGCCTGGCAGTGGACGGGTGACGTTTCTTCCTGGGCGCCACTTTCGGCTGACCCAGTCAACAACCTGGTCTATATCCCAACGAATAGCGCCACAATCGACTACTACGGTGGATTCCGTCCGGGTGACAATCTCTATGGTGCGAGTCTGATCGCCTTGGACACACGAACAGGCGAGCGCGCCTGGCACTTCCAGATGGTGAAACATGAGATCTGGAACTTCGACAATCCAACCGCGCCGGTTCTGCTTGACTTGGATGTGCCTGGGCAGGGCAGAGTGCCCGCGATTATGCAGGCGACGAAACAGGCCTGGGTGTACGCCTTCAATCGCGTCACCGGTGAGCCGATCTGGCCCATCGTGGATCGTCCGGTGCCTCCTTCAATCGTGCCAGGTGAAGTTCTTTCGCCCACACAGCCACACGTGACGCGACCTGCGCCATTCGACATGCAGGGCATTACCGAAGATGACTTGATCGACTTTACGCCCGCGCTGCGCGCCGAGGCGTTGGAGGTGATGGAAGAATTCGTCATGGGTCCTCTGTTCAATCCACCCATCCACGCCGACAATCCGATGGGCAAGTATGCGGCGATGAACTGTCCTGGCGGTGCCGGTGGCGCCAATATTACAGCGCCGGCAGTAGCGGATCCTGAGACTGGCAAGATGTACATCTCTTCCCACAAGGCTTGCTTTTCGTTACGCCTGATACCAGGTGAGGAGTCGGACCTGCTGTTCCCAAATTCAACCGGTGTGAATACTGCGGCCTACGCGAACGGCGCCCGCGGTGCGACCGCGCGAACTCCGCGTCTCGCCTCGGGCATTCCGATCTGGAAGCCGCCGTATAGCCGCATCACCGCTATCGATATGAACACAGGCGACCATTCCTGGATGATTCCAACCGGTGAAACACCCGCTCGTATCGCCAACCATCCTGCGCTTGAGGGCGTAGATGTGGGCAATACAGGAACGGGCGCTCTGGTGCCAATGGTAGTCACCAAGAATATGCTGGTTTATTCAGACCAGGCTGCTGATGGCACGCCAATGCTGTATGCGATCGATAAGGAGACTGGCGAGATCATGGCGCAGATGGAAGCCCCGGGTCGCAGTAGCTACGGCATGAGCTCCTGGGTACACGACGGCCATCAATACATCTTGTTGCAGACTAGCTCTTCCTTGACCGCCATGGCGCTGCCAGGCGCACAGGCAGCGGATACTTCACACTAGGTCATAGCTTGAGCAACAAAGAGTGAACGAGAGGAGCCGGAAGGGCAGTCAATGCTTTCCGGCTTTTTTCATCAAGGCGACAGCGAATAAGTAAATGGAGTGGTAAATGAGCAATATTGCAGGGAGTTGTCAGTGTGGTCAGTTAAGCTTCGCAAGCGATTCGAATCCAGTGCTCGAGCTGGTTTGCCACTGCGTCGATTGTCAGGATGCGCTGCAGGCAGATTTCGCGACGATCGCCTTCTTTAAGCTAAGTGAGTGTAAAGTAGAGGGTGAGTTGGCGGAAAAAATCTATCTGTCGGATTCCGATAACGAGACCTGCAGACAGTATTGCGATGACTGCGACACTGTCATGTTCGACCGTTCCGAAGGCTTTCCCCATTTGATAGGCGTTATGGCGAAGCAATTGCAGCCGCCATTCGAAGCGAAACCTAGCTGCCATGTTTTCCTTCGCGACAAGAAGGCGGAGATTGATATTCCCGAGGGTGTGAAGCAGTACGAGGCCGGTATCAGTTAGGCATTCTCGCTCAACTCAAAAGAATCGGTCTATACCCATCAGTATCGCCGCCAACGCCAGTACCCAAGACAGGCAGGCGAGGGCATCTACTACGCTATAGCGCAATCGCTTGATGCCGCTGATACCAACCAGCGCCGGGATGATGCTGCGAATCGCCGGTATAAAACGCCCGATGAATATGCCAGCGCTTCCGTAACGTCGAATAAGATCTTCCGCTTTTGCTACATTACTTTGGTATTTCTTGATGATGCGAAGCTGATGAAACCTCGGCCCCAACGTGCGTCCAAAGTAGTAGCCGGCGTGATCACCGAGTAAGGCTCCCATGAACGCGAGTGGCAATAAAATCTCAAATCCCGCGATACCATTGTTATAGAGCGTCGCGCTTACCAGCAACAGGAAAGCACCCGATATGACCAAGCCGATGCCCACGCAGGATTCTGCGAATGCTAGTAAGGGCACCAATGCTATGGCGTAGTCGCGATTGCGGTCTAACAAATCCAAGAGTAATTGTTCGATGCGCTCAGCCTCATAAGTCGGTATCTTCAAGGATCTCAATTCTACTCGCTTGAGATACAAATCTCCTAACGCCGCCTCGACGTAGTGCAGGTGAGCCAAAATAACCCGCCCGCTTCACCATTTTGATGCACGAATAGTCGAGGTCTACCCGCGCATCAATCCATTTGCCTGTTTTTAGGCTCTATCGAGTGCATTCCCAACTGGCATAACTATTGCAATTACTGTTCACGATGCCCGCCAAAACTGTCGCGTATTTAGAAGAGAATTAGATTTTAGCTTAGAGAGGTCAACGAGCAGATCATGAAGCAATATGTAACCAGGCGCGAACTATTAGGGCTAATCGCAGCGACAGGAACAAGTGCTGCAGTTCTCAAGGCGAGTTCGGCGCTGGATATTGTTCCCAATACGCGGCTAGACATTCCTGAAATACCCTTCGCAAATCCAAGCAATCGCCCCAGTGTAGTGGTTTTAGGCGCAGGTATTGCCGGCCTCACCGCTGCCTATGAACTAAGCAATGCGGGTTACGACTGTGTAATTCTGGAGGCGGCCGGAAAGGCTGGCGGACGTTGCCTAACAGTCCGCTCAGGTGATGTGATAGACGAAGTAGGGAATCCGCAGGTCTGCGAATTCGATGACGAGCCACATATGTACTTTAATGCGGGCCCGGCACGAATACCCAGCTCACATAGGAATTTGCTGCACTACTGCAGGGAGTTGGGCGTTGAGTTAGAGATTTTTATCAACGAGAACAAGGAAGCCTATTACCAGGACGATGCCATGCTCGGTGGCAAGCCCATCAAGAATAACGAATTCACCACGAACGCGCGCGGCTTCATGTCTGAAATCATGGCAAAGAGCTTTAACAATTCCGAACTAGACCAACCCTTCGATGAATGGGAGGCCGAGGCCTTACTAGGTGCGATTCGCTCTTTCGGCGATCTCAGTGAAGGTGACCTCTACAAAGGTAGCGATCGATCCGGTTATGTGAAAGGCGGGTATCTGGATCATGGTGTGCAGAAGGATATGGTTGCTTTCAAAGAGCTATTGAAATCGCGATACCTAAGCAATGCGTTGAATGCGAATGAAGGAGAGACGGGCCCCGTCTTGTTCCAGCCCGTTGGCGGTATGGACAATATCGTAAAAGGGTTCGTGAGAAAGCTAGAGGGCAAGATTTATTATAACGTCATGGTCTCGTCGGTACAGCTGACTGGCGATGGCGTAGACGTGACATACGAACACGATGGGCTGAAATACAAACTGCAGGCGGACTATTGTTTTAACAGCATCCCCACACACTTGATGACCGGCATCGATAATAATTTTCCCGCTGAGTATAAACAAGCCATGAGCTACGTTCGCCGGGGCGAGGCGTACAAATCGGCGTTTCAGGCGAAGGAGCGATTCTGGGAGAAGGACGATATCTATGGCGGCATCACCTGGTTAAATCAGCCGATACAGCAGATCTGGTATCCCTCTCACGGGGTGTTCAAGAAGAAGGGCGTTATCCTATCAGCTTACAACTTCGGTGGAGGAATGCACTTCACTCGCCTGTCGCAGGAGGAAAGGTTGGAGACTGCTATTCAGCAGGGTGAGAAGGTGCATCCGGATTACCGTCAGCAAGTGGAGAAAGGCATAACTATCGCCTGGCATAGAATGAACCATATGCTCGGCTGTGCTGCGCGTTGGCAACAGAACAGAGGCGGCATGACTCGCGAAGAGGAACATCTTTTTCACACGCTGCGCCAGCCAGCCGGTGGACGACACTATACGATCGGCGATCAAGTCACAGTCCATTCGGCGTGGCAGGAGAGTGCGATCCTTTCCGCCCATTGGGCTATTGGCGATATGGTGCAGCGCCGTATGGGAACATCGGCTATGCCGGGTCAGCGCCTAAGTTGATGAATTTATTTGCCAGGATTATGAGCATGACAGTTAACACAGTAGCAAAAGTATTCTCAAGGGTTGCATTGACCCTGCTAATGCTAATAACCACTCCGGCACTAGCGCAGCAATACGCCGCTATAGATACCAGCGTCCAGCCCTTGAGCAATAAGATTTGTGCAACCTGCCACGGAGCCTACGGGAAAGGCAATGCTGTGGTGGGAGCGCCGAGCCTTGCTGGATTGGAGAGCTGGTATTTGAAGGCGCAGTTATTGAAGTTTCGTGGTGCTATTCGAGGAACGCAGAAAGACTATATCCCCGGTTATGAAATGAGGGCCGCCGTAGCAGAAATGACAGAGGCCGAGATGGATGAAGTTATTGCCTTCATCGAAACATGGGATACCAAGCCTGCCGAGCAAACTCTTTCGGGTGATGCGTCCCACGGGGCGGAGCTCTATGCCAACTGTGCCGCCTGCCATGGGGTTGTCGGCAAGGGCAATCAAGCCCTGGGAGCACCTGGTCTTGCCGGGCGCGATGATTGGTATCTACGCAGGCAGTTAAAGCTGTTCCAATCTGGGTACCGGGGCCGTCATCCTGAAGACTTCGCCGGAGCACAGATGCGAGCAGCCGCGCAGCTACTGGAAAGCGATCAGGACATTAATGACGTGCTCGTTCACATTGCTTCTTTCGACTAAACCCATGCGATTAACTCGCTCACTCATTGCAGCATTACGATTAAGAAGTAGAAGGAATAAACCATGCCAAAGAAGACAGCTAAGCAGGAAGTGAAAGCAGAATTAGTAGAAGCTAAGGACGGTGATGGCCTGAATGTTGAGGAGCCACTCGAAGAGAGTTTCTTCGACAAGCTTACAGGTCTTAGTAATACGAGCGTAGCGCTAATAGCCGGCCTCGGCTTGGCGTTTGTTATCGTGTTGGTGACAGTAGCCTCTGGTGCTGGGTCTGCTCCTGCCGAGGCACTAAGCAATTCGGCGGAGATTGAGGCGCCGTTGGCGGCCACAATGCCGACAGCCATCAATACTGGTTCGGCTGAGGAAATCGAGCGGCAGGGAGAGGGGCGACACTTCTTCACGACTATCAAGATACCGCCTTCGGCAGCAACGCTCTATTTAAGCGGCTCCGGCGCCTCGCAGAAGGAAGATGGCACTTGGGGGGACATGGAGCAGCAGACAATCGATACCTTCTCTAAGTTTAAGCAGACGCTAGAAGCCGAGGGCTGGTCTATGTCTGACATCGTGCAGGTTAGAGCCTTTGCGGTAGCAGGAGAATTTGGCCTGTTAGACTTCGATGGCTTCAATCGAGGCTATCGCGAATTCTTCGGTACTGAAGAGAATCCGCAGAAGCCCGTGCGTTCATTCGTACAGGTTGCAGATCTTGTAGTATCGGGCTGGTTGGTTGAAATAGAGATTCGCGCCGCAAAGATTTAGTCTGCTGTATCTTGAGCAATCCAGGACCATAAAAAAAGGCGGATATTAGTCACAAATATCCGCCTTTTTTTGAGCAGGTAAATGCTACTGGTTAGTCTCCAGTACAGCCAGTTTTTCCTGCAACTCACCGCTTAATGTCCCGTTGAAGTTTGCAGCGTAGGCAGCGTTGCCATCCATCTGCAGCTTTAGCCAGGCAAATGTAAAACGGGCTTGATTCGCCAGCTCGGTTCCACCATTCGTTGGCAGGTTGTGCGTTCCTTCCGCAAATTCCACATAAGCCTTGTTAGTGCTGTCTGCTATGGAGTCATAAAGAGCACGGGCATGCCCGGCGGGGGGCGCTACAGTATCTTCGCTGCTCGCGAAGATCAGCGTCGGCACGGTTAAGCCGCTGTAGTCACCAGCGAACGACTCGCCCAGTTCGCAGCAATAGGGCATCAATGGGACCACTGCCTTGATCTGGCTTCCAAGCTCCTGTGCTGCGGCTAGTGCTGCGCCGCCACCTAGAGAATGGCCCATGATTGCGATCTTGTTCGTATCGACTTTACCGCTGATCGGACTTGCGCTATTGCCAATCTCGCTCTTTAAAAAATCGACTGCGGCAATGTGTGCTTGTTTTCTTGGTTGAAACGTATCGCGAGGATCGTTCGTATCGATGATCATCACGACTATGCCCAGAGAAGCCAATGCAGGCCCCCACCAGTCGTAGTTGGCCTGTGTTGCGGTATAGCCCGGAACAAGCACGATGGCACCTGAAGGTGGCGCAAAGCTAAGCGTT
This sequence comes from uncultured Pseudohongiella sp., assembly GCA_964352295.1. Lineage (GTDB taxonomy): Bacteria > Pseudomonadota > Gammaproteobacteria > Pseudomonadales > Pseudohongiellaceae > UBA9145. Next base: position 21,189 of record CAYGRR010000032.1, read on the forward strand.
AGCGGATAGAAGATAGTCGCAGCAGCGAACTCATCGACATTCACCGCAGCCTCGTAGGTCCTGACCTCGTACAAGGCCTCACCGAATTCGTTGCCGATGCTGCGAGCGATCTCTCGACCCTGCGGACGATAGCGCCCCGGCTCATCTTGCGCAGTAGCAGGTGCCACGGCGGCAAGGGAGAAAGACAGGGCTGTGAATAGGGTGAACAGCAGTTTGCTAGTCAGATTGAGGGTTTTCATTGTTATTTTCCTTGTCGTTCAAAAGGGCATCTTGAATAGATCGGGCTGCTAAGCCTCGATAGGCTAAAATCCAGTACTTTGGGCCATCGCAGCCGGCCCTGCGCCCTGGATCTAAAGACCGAGCCCTGAATATAGCAAAGGGAGCAGGGCGAAGAAACGGCCTTTGGCGTAAACTCAGCGCTTATTGGCGTCCATTCTGTCCTTTCGCTTCTCCTGCCTGCGCACCGCAAGCCAGGTATCCGCGCTATAAGGGCCCGGGCCGAAGGAGAAGATCGCCAAGAAGCTGAAAAAATACATCGCAGCCAGTTCGCCGTTGTTGAGGGTCGGAAACCACGCTAGGTGAGCCGTCAGATAGGCCATGAGCATGATAAACGTCGCGAGCAGGGCAGCGAGATGGGTCCATAAGCCGATCAGGATCAGCGCGCCGCCGAACAGCTCGACAACCCCAGCTATGAACAGGGCGTTGATCTCCATCGGTATTGGCCAGGAGATGAGGTCGGCAATATTGATCGTAGTCATGCCACCACCCATGTAGGGCTGTGGGTTCTCTCCGAATAGCTTGGCGTAGCCATGTGTCATGAACATGGCAGCACTAAAGACGCGAAACAGAGTCCATGTCACTTCCTTTGAATTCTCCGCGCTACCGGCGAAGAGTGAATTGATCTTACCGAGCATAGGCGAGGCCTCGTTGAGGATTGTTAGTGGTGTTTAGAGCTACTTCATCGAATCTTGTTTCAAGCGCCGTTAAATTGCAATAACCTTCATGCCTCAACTGCGGGTAAGTAGGGGCGTTTGCTGAAGCGCAGTTTCGGGAAGGGGGAGAGTAGAGAAGGCCATGAGCAGCAAGATACTCATCATTAAGACAGGCAACACCATACCGAGCTTGCTAGCGGAGCGAGAAGACTTCGAGGACTGGTTTGTCAGCGGCGCGGGTCTAAATGCCGACCGGTTTATCACCTGTGCGATCGACAGGGGCGAGCGCTTGCCGGCCTTAGACGAGATCGGCGCGGCAATCATTACCGGCTCACCCGCCTTTGTCACCGACCTTGCTCCCTGGAATCAAGTCGCCGCCGATTACTTACGCATTCTCCACGCGCAGGAGAAACCGATACTGGGAGTCTGCTACGGCCATCAGTTGCTAGCTTGGGCATTCGGCGGCGAAGTTGGGTTTCATCCCGGGGGCAGAGAGATAGGCACGGTCGAGGTGGAGCTAACGGAGGAGGCTGAGAGCGATGCATTGTTTGCCAATCTGCCTAGAGAGTTTGCTGCGCAGGCTTCCCATTCACAGTCGGTGCTGTCGCTGCCGGCCGAGGCGGTATTGTTGGCTAGAAACGCCTTCGAGCCAAACCATGCGTTTCGCCTAGGCGCATCGACATGGGGAGTCCAGTTTCACCCCGAATTTAGCGCGCGTGTAATGAGTGCGTATATTAGCGAGCGCAGAGAAGATATCGCGAGAGAGGGACTCGACGTGGAGCAATTGTTAGCGGAGGTGGCGACTACATCGATCGCTGCCGCGCTGCTGCCGAAATTCGTCGCACTTCTCGATAGGCCCTGACGAGAAACGCGTCGTTAATCGGCGCTATCTGCAAATTCTTCATTCACCGCTTCGGTGATTCGATCTGCCGTAGGCTGCCTGAGCAGCCTGCCGTTTACAAAGACTGCCGGTGTAGACAGCACGCCCGAGGAATTACCGCCGCGCTGATCGTTGCGAACTTTCTGCACAACCGTATCCGAATCTATATCCGCGTGAAGTCGTTCGAGATCGAGGTTGAGCTCAAGCGCATAACTATCGAATTCGCTCTCAACGTTTGTAAGACCTGACCAAATCGCCTGCGTGGCGAAAAGATAGTCGTGCATCTCCCAGAACCTATCCTGTTTGCCAGCGGCTTCGGCGTAGAGGGAGGCGGTCCAGGAATTTGGATGTGCGGCAGTAATTGGGAAATGCCTGAAGACCAGATGGGCCTTGTCGCGTATCTGCGGCCAGATCCTCGTCATCGTATCGTTCTCGGTGGCGCATGCCGGACACTGGAAGTCGGCATAGACAACAATGCTCACTGGCGTAGTTGATCGACCCCTAACATGGTCGGTCTCGGCTATTTCTACGGTGGAATAGGTCGGGCCCTGGCTAATTAGGGTGTAGAGAGTGAGAAGTACAAGCACCGGAGCCACAACATACATAGCCACCTTCATCATCAGCTTGCTGGTTTGATCCCTATTCTTAGCGGCTTGTTCCTTGGCTTCCTTGCGCTTTCTCTGTTCTTCTCGCTTGCTCATCGATCCTTACTACCTTGTCTGCGTTAGGGTGTTTTTGGACCCTTACTATAACGTCTAGACGCAGTGAGTCAATCAAGATTAGGCGCTTGTGGGGCGATTGAACCGCCGGCTGTGTAGCCGAGAAACCGCAGGGCTAGAGCAGGAAGGCGTAGCCAATCTTGCAGCCGATGTGAATGCCTTGGTCCTGGTGCATGCCTATCCAGCCTTCGCATTTTGCGAAGTCGGTAAGCCAATGCAGCACCGTTTCGAGCACCCCAAACCAGATATTGCCGGTGATCATATAGACGATGCCGCCGTGCACCAGGGAGTGGGCGGTGAGCCAGTAGTACCAGACAGGGAATAGGCTGTGCTCTTTATCGTGAATCTTGTCGTTGCGATTCTTGCCGTAGCCCATGGCGTCCGGCTGCAACACAAAGTCCGCGAGGGCATGGCCAAAAATCAGCATGAAAATATTTTCAAAGAACAGCATCGACTACCTCAATCTACGAACTCGTTGAAAGCAAGCCAGCAGGCCTGCTTAATATTGCGATACCTGATCATAAGCATATTCGGTACCAGGCCAACCCATTCAATGACCAATGTGTTAGCTGATTCACACTATCGTGCCGATGTTGACTCGAAATTGGCCCTGGAACAGCTGGAACTCCATAAGGCTTTGAAAACTAATAAGTTTGTAAAAAAAACCTACACTGCGCGCAGGGGAAGTAAGCGTCACAAAAAGCAAGTTGCTGACCAAAATGGGCACATGGCCATAGCTGGAAAAGCGCTTCGACGTGCATAGGAATTGTAGTGCTGGGGCTGATTGCCGCTGCAGCGAGCGCTTAGGTAGTAACGGTGCTCAGCTGCCCTTCTTCACCGCATCGCGGCTGATGGCGCTAACTGTAGAAACTATCTCGCCCTCGGCGAGATGTGTGCTGATAGTCGCTCCAACGCTAACCGCGTCGGCGGACCGGATCACCTTGGAAGCGCTGTCGTAGGTGATGCTATAGCCTCGGGCGAGTGTGCTAAGTGGGCTAACCGAGTTTAAGCTGCGGCTTAGCGTCGTAAGGCTCATACGGTGCGAATGAAGGAGCGAGCGCAGTGACTGATCTAGTCTGCCGCGATTTGCGGCAAGACGAATCCGGTTGCGCTCCAACAACTGCTTCGGGGAATTGGCATTGAGTGTACGTTGCATCTGAGCGAGTTCAGAGCGCTGTACGGCAATAGCATTACTCACCGCTCTGCGCATGCGCATGTCTAGTCGGTCTAAATTCTGCGCCTGCTCCTGAAGGCGACGATCCGGGTGTTTCAATTGCTTCGCTAGCCAAGTGAGCTGCTGGCGGCCCTGTTTGATGGTCGCTTTTATCGCGCTTGTAAAGTGTGCGCCATAGGAGAAGAGCAACTCAAAATACTCTTGCTGATCGGGGCTCAGTTGCTCGGCGGCAGCAGAAGGGGTTGGGGCCCTCATGTCCGCGACGAAGTCGGCTATGGTGAAGTCTACTTCGTGGCCGACGGCGCTGCAGATGGGTAGCTCGCTCGCGAATATGGCTCTCGCCACGCGCTCTTCGTTAAAGGCCTGCAGGTCTTCTAAAGAACCGCCGCCACGACCAACGATTAATGCTTGCAGGCCCAGT
>CAYGRR010000032.1:25414-31294 GCA_964352295.1 uncultured Pseudohongiella sp.
AGTTGTTCGAATGCACGCTGCAGCGCGCCATCGCCTGCTTCCTCCATGCCATCGAGGATCAGCTGATAGTCGCCGCGCCCTTCGTAGATGCTGAGGCGGCCGCGCACGATGATCTGCTTACCGTTCTCCGGCTTGAAACGCACCATGCGATTGCGATTTACGAACATCGCGCAGCGAATCTGCGCTGACTTGTCTTTGAGTGTTAGGTACCAGTGGCCTGAAGAAGGTATGGCAAGGTTTGATACCTCACCCTCCACGATGACCGCCGGAAAATTACTCTCCAATAGTGAGCGTGCCATCTGATTCAAACTACTCACGGAGAGTATGTTTTCAGCATGGTCTTCGTCGTAGGGATTTTTGCTTCGCTGGGTGTAGTGCATGGAGGGAATACTACCTGAGCGAGAGTGGATGCGGTAGCAGTGCATGCCCGCGTCGGGCGCGGGCGAGTGTTGCACGGTAGGCGTTAGCTTAGATTCTGGAGAAGCCTTCCTGGTTGCGCACTGAACCGTCCACATCGAAGGCGACGAGTTCGACTCGCTTGCCAGCCGGTCCGAAGGGAAACGTGAGCTTAACGAAGGCAGGTGTTCCGCCGCTGGTAACTGATCCCGCCGTGATGACATAGTTCTTGGCCACGCCTATCGCAGTCCACTCGCAGGCCCCGTCGCCGGAGGACTCAAGCTCGAATGTCTCGTCACCGTATTTATGTTCCTTCTCGAAGCTGGTGATGCTAAGGGTGCACTTTCCGGTACCGTTCTCGGCGCCATCAGATAGATACTTGCCATCAACCAGTGACTCGGCTAGTCCGTTCTGCGCGTAGCCAAGCGCGGCTGCTAATAGGGCTACCGGAAGTAGTTTCATTTTCGACATTACGGCCTCGTTTCAATTGTTAAAGACCCTGAAAATGATAAGAGCTGCGAATACAGCAGTGTTGACCTAAATCAACCAGAGGGCACTCTGCAGATTCACCAATGCGCGCTCAATATTTTTGAGCAAGGTAAATAGTGTGCGCAGGAGACTAAGAGCGTCTTCCTGAGAGAATCGCGGCTGCAGCGACGTTGGCGCTGACATTCGCGGCCGTAATGAACATATCGACTATCAAATCAATTGCGATGAGAATTCCTATGCCTTGAACAGGCAAGCCGAGAGAGACATAGACAGGCGTCATGATGAGTAAGCCGCCGCTGGGAATCGCCGGAGAGTAAAAGCTGAAGAGCCCTATGGCTGCCGCGATGATAAAGAGCTCGTAGACAGTCAGATCGATACCGTACAGGCTCGCGACAAAGTAGGTGCCTGCTGTTCGAGCTATCGGGGAGGCAAACTTAAATAGCGTTACGGCGATTGGCAGTACCACGCCGGATACCCTGCTGGAGATGCCTAGGGCTTCGGTCGCGGTAAAGCTTGCGGGCAGGGCGGCGAGCGAGGAGCGCGTACTGAAGCCGATTATCTGTGCTGGGGCTAGGGCGCGGGCAAGGTCTTTCAGGGGAATTCCACCGGCATAGCTAGCGAGAGGATACAGTGCGAGCGTGAAGACCGTGATTAACAGACACACGATCACAATGAACGATCCCAAAACGCTAATGGCCGATACGCCGAGTGTTGCTGCGAGTGGGAACACCAATGCGAATATGCCGACAGGTGCGAGAGCCATGATCCAGGCTATCAAGACGAACATCGTCGCTTTGATAGCGGAGAAGAAACCTACGACCTGAGCTCGAAGCTCATGCTCGATCTTGAGTAGTGCCATCGAGAATAAGCCGGTGAAGATCATCAGGGGTAGCACCGCATTGTTCGCAGCGGCCCGAATCGGATTGATAGGAATGAGCGCGACAAGCCAGTCGCGGAAAGGGGGCAGCTCGCTGTTGACTATAGAGTCATTGGCAGTACTTTCGAGAAGTCTGCGACTCGCATCAGGGTCGATGCTGAGCAGCGCGATGAGTGGCGGGGAGACTAAGAACACGAAGAGACTGGAGGCCACGATCATGGCTATAAACAATCCCATGGTCTTGCCACCGAGCTGCGCGACTATGCTAGTAGTATCTTGACCCGCGATAGCGGTAATCATAAGCGCCATCAACAGGGGAATGACTGTCATTCGAATAGCATTCACCCACAGCGTTCCTATGGGCTCTATTATTGCAGGCAGCGGCGAATCCGCGCTTGCCTCGAGGAGTGAGAAGCCTATTCCGCCTAAAAGTCCCAGCGCGAGTCCCAGGAGTATGCGGGCGGAGGTGCTCATGGCCGATTCTCGTCTGTGATTGCTGCTGCCATCGGGTCTCTACTAGCGGTTTTGACAGTCAGCAACATAACATCCGGCTTGGGCCTAGGCAATTTGCGGCGAAGTGCCATGATTGCAGCGCTTCCGGCACTTTGATACCTTCTACAGCCTAGATTGGCTATTCCATGGAATGGTCGCCGCACTTGGGATGAGCCATGAGCAAGAAAACCGACAACAGAACTAGTCACCAAGCCAGCGCCGCAACGCCACTGAGTCGGCGCACCGTCTTTAAAATGGGGCTGGCGACGGGAATAGCGGTGCCCATGTCGGCCCTGGGGCAGTCGCCGAATCGGCTGCGTCCGCAGCCCGGCGATCAGCTAGTTTTCGAGGAGGGGCCCAATCAGGGCGAGGCGGTTCGGCCAGAGCTGCTAGAGTTGGAACAGAAGCCGCTATCAGCCTTGGCTAGGGACACCGAGACTCAGGTGCTGCGCGATGGTTCCAGATTGAATCGCGTGATGATTATGCGCATCGACCCAGCGAAGATGAGTGAGCGCTATGCGCCCAATGCGGCAGAGGGCGTAATCGCCTATTCGGCCGTGTGCACTCACACAGGCTGCGATGTGATTAACTGGGACGAGGGGCAGTTGCGAATGGCCTGTCCCTGTCATGAGTCTCAATTCGATATCTACGATGGAGCCAATGTCGTTGGAGGTCCAGCGCCGAGGCCGCTCGCGATGCTGCCGCTCGAGGTGGTGGAGGGTATCGTAGTCGTGGCTGCCGAGTTTCGTGGTCGCGTTGGCTTTACTCAACAATTCTAGAACAAATCCATTGCAGCCAATTCTGGTTCGCAAATTAGAAGAAGCACGTATAGAGGTTTACCCAAGATGATTCGCTCCAGTATTTTTCTGTGTTGCTCGCTAGTCTCCAGCCTGCTCTTGGCTCAAGACTTACCTCCATACAACCCCGTCACTGCGGAACGCCTCCTTAATCCCGAGGATAGCAATTGGCTTATGTACCGTGGCACCTACGATTCCCATGGGTTTAGTAGCCTCGACCAAATCAATACCGAAAACGTTGACGGTCTCGTTCCGGTGTGGAGCTTCTCTACTGGCCTCAGAGAGGGGCATCAGGCGCCTCCTATAGTCAACGATGGATATATGTATGTCACCACGCCGCAGAATCATATTCTGGCAATCAATGCGCGCAGCGGCGATCTGATCTGGCGCTATGTTCGCTACCTGCCCGATGACCTGCAGCAGTTCCACCCGACCAATCGAGGCGTGGCTCTGTATGGCGACCGCGTCTATATGGCCACGGTAGATGCCTTCCTGGTGTCGCTCGATGCTCTCACTGGCGAGGTAATCTGGGAGGTGGCGGTAGAGGATTACTATAACGGATACTATATGACGATGGCGCCACTCATAGCCGATGGCAATGTCATGGTAGGTGTCTCCGGCGGCGAGCTTGGTATTCGTGGTTTCGTCGCGGCGTACGACGTGATGACAGGCGAGCAGCAGTGGAAGACTTACACGATCCCGGCCCCGGGCGAACCCGGCTCCGAGTCCTGGCCGGGTGACACCTGGCAGACCGGCGGCGTGCCAGTTTGGCTTACAGGCTCCTACGATCCGGAATTGAATCTCGCCTATTGGGGAACTGGCAATGGCGGTCCCTGGATGGGGGATACGCGCCCCGGCGATAACCTCTATTCCTCCTCGGTGATCGCCTTGGATGTGTCGACCGGTGAGCTGAAGAATCATCATCAATATCACTGGAATGATTCGTGGGACTGGGATGAAGTATCGGCACCACTGCTCATCGACTTCGAGCGCGACGGCCGCAGCGTGAACGGCATGGTTCACGCCGGCCGCAATGGCTATCTGTGGTATCTCGAGCGCGAGGCCGACGCGATCAACTTCGTCGATGCGAACCCCTACGTCTACCAAGATGTGTTCACGAGTATCGATCCGGTTAGCGGCAGGCCCGAGTACGACATGACGAAGAAGCCGGGCACGGGATACGAGGCAAACTTCTGTCCTTCGCTGTGGGGTGGTAAAGACTGGCCCCCAGCGGCATTCGATTCAGAGTCGCGGCTAATGTTCATCCCCGCCAACGACAACGTCTGTTCCACCATGGTGGGGGAGGAGATTCAGTACAGCCCAGGCCGTTCTTACATGGGCCGCGGCACTTCCGAGAACGGAGGATTTTTTGTGCGACCTGGCACCGATCACGTCGGTGAGCTTCAGGCTTGGAATGTCGATACCGGTGAGCGAGTGTGGACGACCACATTCGAGAGTCAGAACTGGGGGCCGGTGTTGGCCACCGCAGGCGATCTCGTGTTCATGGGCGGCACTAACGACCGCTACTTCCGAGCATTCGACTCGCGTACCGGTGAAATCCTCTGGCAGCAACGCACTAACTCAGGCATCACTGGAGTTCCCGTTACTTATACCCTGGACGGCAAGCAGTACATCGCCGTGCAATCCGGATGGGGCGTAGATGCACAGCGCGAGCAGAACCTCCTCAACATGGCCAAGGGCGAGGAACATTATGTGCCACAGGGCGGAGTGATCTGGGTTTTCGCTCTACCCGAGTAATATAGAATATCCCCATAGACTAAGAATAAGGAAAGCCGATGAGTAGCATCGATACAATTGAGAATCTGGTCGATAGATTTGAACAGAAGAAGATGACACGCAGAGAATTAGTAGCATCGCTGCTTGTCGCAACAGCTGCGACGGCTGCGCCGAGCATTAGCGCGCAGACGGCAGCGCCTGTCGCTATCGGTAGGTCGATGAACCACGTCTCGCTCTCTGTGAATGATGTGAGCCGCTCTGCCGATTTTTACAATCGTGTCTTGGGTATGGAGATTATCTCGCGTCCCGCCAACGGTGGCTTAAATATGGGGTTAGGCAGTGAGAGTTTTCTCGGGCTATACAATCTGGCGAATCCTGGCGGCATGCATCATATGTGTATCGGTGTGGATAACTACAATGCCGATGCGCTCGCTGAGAAGCTACAGGACCATGGTATAGACGCCGACGTGAATCGCGATCCTGCGAATCGAACCAGTGGTGGAGATCAGCTGTACTTCAGTGACCCGGATGGCATTCGAGTGCAGCTCGCACAGCACGGTTACCTAGGCTAGAACGGTTTCCCGAGAGTCAACAACCAGCTCAAGCGCTTAGCCCTTAGTCTACCGGAGCGACAAGCCATTTCTGCTCGGTGGCCAGGGGTGCGCTGAGCGTCAGTAGAAAATCTTCCAGTTGGCGTCGCTCCACCGCTCGCAGTCCCAGGGGCTTTGCCTCGTTATGGCTAAGCATGGAGCTAGGCGCCTCATTGTAGTGATCTATGACCTCGGCAAGGCTCTTCATCTGCCCGCCATGCATATAGGGTGCGGTCAGCGAAATATTCCTTAGCGTCGGCGTCTTCATTGCGCCAACCAGATCGTTGGTGTCGCGCGCGAATCGTAACTCGACACATTCGGCAGCGCTCGCATCGCTAAACTCGCCCAGGCAGTTGAATTCGTCTGCGCGGGACACGCGTATGCCGTCGTAGCGACCCATCGATGGCATCGTACCACTTACAGCCAGCACACCTGTGTTATGAAACTCATGATTGCTCAGGAGCGGACCATTGTGACAGGTGACGCACTGACCCTTGCCGAT
>CAYGRR010000033.1:0-31091 GCA_964352295.1 uncultured Pseudohongiella sp.
GGTGAAGGGTGCGCCTACCGTGCCGATGCGCTGATAGTCGATCGACTCGGGGGCAAGACTATCCCAGATCGTAGCGAGTAGCGTGCGCGCGGCGGGCGGCGTGATTTCGCCGTCTTTATCCGCAAGCGTGGCTGAAAGATAGACAGACTTCATGGCGCGGGTAATGCCGATGTACAGAAGGCGCGTGCTCTCCAGTCTTGCCTTCTCCGCCTTCTCGAAGCGCAGCAGGTTGTAGAGATGGTTATCCTCACTGCCGGTCGCCGAGAGGGTCGCGAGAAACAACTTGTTCTCGCCGTTACTGTTGAGGCGCTGGTGCCACAGTAGCAAGGATTTGTCGTCGGCTCTGCTCGTGCGGCCTAGCCCGGGCAGGAAGACGTGATCGAACTCCAGTCCCTTGGACTTGTGAATGGTCATGATCTGCACGGGATTGCTGTCTGCCGCAGTCGGTGCGCTGGAGACGAAGCTCTTCGCAATCTTCGTTCTAAACTGTCCAAAGTTTTCGATACTGCCCGCAGTCTCCGAGCTTCTAAGAATATCAAAGAATCTCTCGACACTTTCGCGCTCCGAGCTTGAGCTCATAATCTGTTCACCGCCCAGCGCGTTGAATGTGCTGCGGATCACGCGACTGATCTTGCTCTGCTGCTTCGCCGCCAAAGCGCCGCGCAGAATCGGTGTCAGTTTCGTAAGGCGAAGTCGGCCGTCGGTACTGATGACTTCGCACTCGTGCTCGGCGCAGAGCTGCGTCATGCTCTCGAACACGCTGAGATGACCCCCGTAATTCGCAACTGCATGCAAGTCTGGCAGCGAGATTCCGCACCAGGGGGCCCGCAGTATAGCTAGCCACGAGAGCCTGTCAGCCTGATTGCATACGGCGCTTGTTAGGCTAATTAGGTCGGTTATGAGCGGCAGCATGTCGAGCCTGTCAATCTCGTTGGCCAGCCAGGGAATCTCCGCCTCTCTGAGCGAGGGGAGAATGAATTCAAGATGGCCTCTGCTGCGCACCAGGATCGCAATCTTGCGCTCTGGACTGGCGCTGCGAAGGCGCGATATCTCATCGGCAATAGACGCAGCTTCCTCTATGTTGGCATCTCGCTTGCTCTGTTCTTCGTACTGATAGACTCGAGTCCGTACTGCGGGTTCGATGTCCAGAGGATGCACGGCATGAGAGGGCGAATAGGTAACGGCCCCTCGTGAGATATCGTTCTGCCTGGGGAAGGCGCTGGAGAATACGGTATTAACCCACTCCACCACGCCGGTGTCGGATCTAAAATTTGCCTGCAGGTCGATCGGGAGCATCGGAATCTGCTCGAGGCCATTCTCCCGCAGCTGTATGAACAGCCCAACATTGGCGTTTCGAAAGCCGTAGCAGGATTGCATCGCGTCGCCGACGACGAAGAGCGTTCGCCCGTCGCTTTCCTCCCAGCCCGCGGTCAACTTGCGTAGCAGCTCCAGCTGCGAGGACGACGTGTCCTGAAACTCGTCGACGAGGATGTGCTTGATCTGATAGTCGAGGCTCAGGGCCAGATCGGTAGGGTTGTCATCACTGCCGAGAGCGCGCAGAGCGGCAAGGCTCACCTGCGGGTAATCGACCTTATTCTTTTGTGTGAACGCGAGCTCTAACTGCGCCATCAGAGTAGGAAGCACGAGAGTGAGGGTTTTTAGAAAATCCCACGAGAGCTTGTCGTCGTCTGGTGACGGTAGCTTGCGGATATAATCCAAGGCCTGAAGCAGGTCGGGCGATGCAGACATCGACAAGAGCAGCGCCTTCATCGCTTCCTTCTTCTCTTTCTGCATGGCCTTCTGTTCCTTGCTGCCACTCTGTGGTGGAAAGCCGACATCATTTTTCACCTCTTTCCGAAAGGCGATGCCATTCTTAACCAAAAACAACTGGATCAGGCCGGTCCAGGAGTCCAGGTTTTCTGCGCCGCAGCCGGGAAGGGCGTTGAGGTCGCTGCACAGCAGTAGCGGGGAGTCGCTACCTTCCTTAAGTAAGTTGTCGGTCGCGTACTTAAGCAGCGGCAGAAGCTGTGCCACATAGGGATCCAGCAAGCGCTGTGCGTCCTGCAGGGATTCCTCGATCAGCTCCATCAGGTTGGACGTTAGATAGTCCATGGCCTGCTGCGGCGAACTCGCCACACCGAGGATGTCGCCGAACCATTGCTCGCGCTGCTGCAAGAGACTGCTGAGCAGGGTCGTGAGTTTCTCGCTGTCGTTGTCGAAGTGCAGCATTAGCTCGCCAATCGCTGAAGATATTGGCAGGTCTTCATCGAGTAGTTTCAGGCAGTTGCGTATGGCGAGCGTATAACAGTCGTCGATCTGCTCGCTTATCTGCAGCGGGCCGCCGAAGTTTGAGAGTATCGGAAGTCTGCTCGCGAGGTAGTTGCTGAAGCTGTCGATAGTCTGGATGCGCAGCCGGTTTGGTGATTGCTGTAGCTGCCAGGATTCCTTCAGGTCCTGCGCGAGGACCTCGCGCGCGATCTTATACCTGTCGCGATCCAATTGCGTCTCGATGGTCGCAGGGTCTATATTCTGCGCCCATTGCAGCGTGTTGAGGATGCGCTCAGCCATCTCATTCGCCGCCTTCTTCGTGAAGGTAATTGCTAACACTTCTTCTGGGTGATTGCACACGGCGAGCAGTTTTAGGAATCTTAGGCTCAGAAGCTCTGTCTTTCCCGAACCCGCGGGCGCCTGCACGGCGATGGAGTGCGTGATATCCAGCGCCTTCTGGCGAGCCTCAAAATCGACGATGCGCTGCTCCGGTTGCGTCATATTTCGGCCTCGTCGAGATCCATCTCGTCGGACTCGGCTTCCGCGATTCGACAGAGCGGGCTCAGCTCACAATACTGACAGGTAGCGTAGCCGCGAGTCGGTGCGACGGCGACCAGGCCGGCTTCGAACTCTTGCACGAGCTTGTAGATGATCTCGTTCCAAAAACTCTGTAGTGCGGGCCAGCCACCCTCGTAGTTCCTCGCGTCTCTGTTGACTTTTAACTCGCCGCCGACACTGGCTAGTTCTAGCGGGCTGATCAGGCCGCTACTCTGCGCATTCAATTGGAAAATCAGCGCCGCGCCTACGGTCTGATCCTGCTCGTCGCTCACGGCAATCTGATACAACGGCAGCTGCATATCGTCAGGGCGCTCATCGAGCCATCTGTAGTTGCTCGTCTTGCCCGTCTTAAAGTCGATCAGCGCGAGAGAGCCATCGCTCAGTTGATCGATGCGGTCTACGCGCAAATTTAGCGATAGCCGGGAGTGCTGCCAGCTGACCTTCTTCTCGTTGTGCAGGATTTGAAAATCGCCGCGCTGCTTCTCGATCTCCAGGAATCCCTGCAGCAACTTTATTAGTCTGCCTTGTTCCAGCAATGAGAACGCGGGAGTCATCGTCTCGGGGTACATTCTTCTCAGATAGTCTATGGCAATGGCTGCGCTTTCAGTGAGCAGGCGCTCCGTCTTGCTGGCTGGCAGATTCTTAAGCGTCGCTGAGCTGTTGAGTTGTGGGCCCAGGTGTTCGAGTGCCTTGTGCAGCGCGTTGCCGCGCACCAGAGAATTCAAACCGTGCGGGAACTCTTCGAGGGCACTTGCCTTCAAGCGATTTCGCGCGAAGGCTCGAAACGGACAATTCGATTGATTGCTAAGCAGGCTGGTGCCACCGGACACAGCCTCGTCACCTTGCAGCGGAAAATGCAGGGAGTCTTCAAATTTCTCTAGCCTACCGGCCGTTGAGTTAGCCTGAATGCCATTCACGGCGGCGTCAGGCTCGGCCGCGATCCCCTTCAGCAAGGCGCTACTCCGGATGGAGAGTTCTTCCTCCATGCAATGATGGCTGATTACCATATCCGCCCGCGTATTCTCGCGCAGCGTCATGAGTTGGGTGAGGGCAGTGTCTAGCTGCTGTTGGTTCGAGCTGTCTGGCATGGCGAGCGCCTGCTGCAAGCTATAGGGCAGAAAGGCAGCGGGATTGATCGGCCTGGGATAATTCCTGTCGTCAGCGGATAGTACCCAGAGGTAATCGAACTGCAGATCCTGCGCCTCCTCGGCATCTAGCAGTGAGATCTGTAGTCGATCGTCGAAGTCCAGATTCACATTGGACTGCTTCAGGAAGGTCTGCAATTTTCCCAGGGCGACGACTAGAGGCATCTTGCCTAGCAATCCCGAAGAGGCGGCAAGGCGCCGCGTGCACTGCTGCCACAGCAGCAGCTGTCGCCGACTATGGGCGCTAGCATCGTTTGCCTGCCAGCCCAGAAGTTGAAGCTGCCTGCCGAACAGCTGTAACCATTGTCGAAGGGATTGCTGGCCGGGCTCGTGTCTGGCTAACTCGGTAAATTCCAGCAGCGTCTGTGCGAGCAGGGGACAGTGATAGTCCCTGCCTTCGTGCACCATCGCCGCCCGAAGATGGCTGAGGCGAACCTGGGCTTCGATATTTCCCCGCAGGCGAAGCTCAAGGGCGATGCGCGCCTGTGCCTCGCTATTGCTGCCTGGCAATGTAGGCGATTGGAGTATCTTGCAGAAGCGCTCGCTGTCGACTAGTTCGTGATTAAGCGCCAACAGGGACAGTGCCGCGTTGAAGTCAGGCGTCTCGAAGAGAGTGTCGCTGCTGTGATAGCGGTTGAGGTGAGCGCCCAGGGAAAAGCGCTGCTCATTGCCGGCACGGGTCTTCTTGAAAAGTGTCTCCTCGATCAGAGGCTCAAGCGAGTGGCTATGATCTACCACTATGCCGATGTGAGCTTCTGGGAAACGACCGGCTTTCTCCTGGCACCAGTCTATGCAGGCATCTATCTCGGCCAGATCGCTCTGGAAGCGGCGTGTCACGCTTTCGCTACCCTCGTAGCTTGTCACTAGCGTTCTATCAGTAGGTACGGCTCGCTGCCACTGCACTGTCGCTATGCTGCCGAGAGCGCTGAATAGTTCCTCATAGAGCGGGGGAGGTTGGTTGAAGTTGATAAGTGCGATCTTGCTGGGCAGTATCGCCGCAAGCTCTGCTATATGCATGACGATGGTCCGGCTCGCGTCGCTGAGGCTCACGGCCTTCAGCTGCGTGCAGCGTTTCTCGAATTGTTTACTCCAGTCCAGGAAGGTCTGGAAGTCGATTGCATTGGCGAAGCGTTCAGTTTCACCGCTGGCAGCCACGTCCCATTGTTGATACAGGCGGTAGCTGCGTGCTGCCGCACTCGCGGTCTCTTCACTGTTGAGCAGCGGATAGGCATCAACGCTGGAGCGCACTATGTTTAGCCATATTTCCTGCTCGTCGAAACGTCCTAACAGCTGTGTTGTGTTAAAGGGACTTAGTCCAAGCGAGGCGGCGCGTTGCCAGAGTTGCTGGATATAGATGTCTATGGCGAAGGCGGCGGGCCGCTCCCAGCTTTGTGCGGACTCCCCTGCGCCACGCATAGTGCTTGCGTATTCGCGCAGGATCGCATCCACACTACGGTTGTTAGGTGTGAGTACTGTATACCCGGCTTCGAGTAGTGGCAGCAACGGCTGGATGTCAAAGCGGCGGATACTCA
This sequence comes from uncultured Pseudohongiella sp., assembly GCA_964352295.1. Lineage (GTDB taxonomy): Bacteria > Pseudomonadota > Gammaproteobacteria > Pseudomonadales > Pseudohongiellaceae > UBA9145. The sequence continues at coordinate 5,504 of CAYGRR010000033.1, forward strand.
TGAATCAGGCCTGCCTGTTGAGATGCGCGGCCCAGGACAAGAACTCTTCCCTGCTGCCCCGATAGACCACACGACTGAGCTTCTTGTTCATTTGGTACTCGTACATAGGGTCGTAGTATCCGCAGAGTAGATCTTTTATCCAGCTCCGGTGCAGTGCCTCAGATTCTGCAGGGTCGCTATGAGACAGTGCCTGCTCCATGACAGCATGCAGCTCGGTGTACTTCTCGCCGCCGAGTCGGCGTTGTATTCGTTGCAGGCTACCCAAAAGGAATTCCGCGAAATTTTCCTGAGCGGCCTCAGGAGCGGCATGCTGAAAATCTTGCAGGTTTGAGAAGATGTAGTCTCTGTAGATTGTATCGATTCTTGCCTCGAGCGATTCCTCCAGCATAGCGATGGGGGAGCGTGTCATCTTGTCGTGAAACGCCTTCGGTATGGAGAGCGAGCCGATGGCTCGGCTCTCGTCTTCGAGAAACAATTGCTGGGCATTCTCATACGGTAGTTTCAGCAGCGCGATGGCGAGCTGGTTCTCGAAGTCGATCTGGCTAGGCTGGCCTTGAATGCGCCTGCCGAATGCCGAGCCGCGGTGATTAGCGAGGCCCTCTAGGTCGATAGAGAAACTTAGTGCGTTTAGCAGATGGGTCTTCGCGCTGCCGGTCTTGCCGCCGATAATCATGAATTTTGTGCTGCTGGTGACTGTTTCCAGGGTAGAGATTAGATAGCGACGCAGTGCCTTGTAGCCGCCTTCGACAAGCCTTACCTCGATGCCACGATCGGCCAACCACTGCTGAACGGTTTGGGAGCGCAGGCCACCTCGAAAGCAGTACAGCAGCGCGGCGGGATTGGCGGCCAGGAAACTCTCCCATTGCCTCAGGCGCAGCGCTTTATTCTCACCGCTGACCAGCTCGTTACCTAGCCTGATCGCGGACTCCTTGCCGCCGCTCTGATACTGCTTGCCGATCTCGTGACGCTCGTCGTCTGAGAGCAGGGGGATATTCACTGCGGTGGGAAAGGCGCCATGCTCGAATTCGCCCGGTGCGCGAACGTCGAGCAACGGCAACTCCCGGGTAAATAGTTCTCTGAATTCTGAGTCGCGTAGTAGGGTCATCTAGCTTTGGGCATGGCTTGGCGTAATCGTCTGTCTGGCTTTTTTGTGAAGCTGAAGTGTAACACCTGCCCGTTATCAGCCCTAGGGCATAGGCGGCCTCTATTGGGCTCGGTATCTAACTTTGCCCTCGCGCCGGGCACGCCGTATTATCACCACAGTGCCAGCTATAAAGAGTGGGTGTCACGGTTGGCCAGGGAGAACAGCGATCTCAAAGAACAGTAAGGAAGTAACAGGGCAGACTGTCGATCCGTTCGCGATGGTGCGCAGGATCAAAGGCCGCGGGCCGGCTCCCGTGCATCTATGGGATCCACCGTTCTGTGGCGATATGGACATGGAGATAGCGCGCGACGGCACCTGGATTCACGAGGGCAAGCCGATTCGCCGCGCCGCGCTGGTTGGATTGTTTGCCTCTGTCTTGAAGCTTGAAGACGATGGCCATTACTATCTGGTCACGCCCGTCGAGAAGGTCAGGATTCGAGTCGTGGACTGTCCCTTCGTAGCCGTCGATATGGACGTGGAGGGTGAGGGGAGTCTGCAGAACCTGACCTTTACGACGAACACCGGCGAGAAGGTCGTCGCGGGCGAAGGGCATAGGCTCAGCATTCAGGTGCAAGCAGAGGGCGAAGAGCCACATCCGATAGTTCATGTTCGCAGCGGTCTGAATGCGCTTATCAATCGAGCCGTGTTCTATCGATTGATCGATCTGGCACAGAGCCGCACTGCCGAATCTGCGGAGCCCGCGATGGGCATCTGGAGCGGTGGTCAATTCTTTGCAATCGGTGACTAAGACTGCCCCGTCGCCAGTCCTCGATTTTCCCCGCGAACGCTCGCCTCGGTTGACCTAAACCACGAAAGACGGCATTATTGCCCCCTTTTTTCGGGCCCGGAAAAAGGATTTCTCCGCTGCCCGGCCTGGTATGTAAAGTTAAACCATTCTTGTTAGACACTACTTTGGAGAATCCATGAAGATTCTTGTTGCTATAAAGCGCGTCGTGGATGCGAACGTGAAGGTTAGGGTAAAGGGCGATGGCACTGGCGTTGATCTTACGAACGCCAAGATGGCGATCAATCCTTTCTGCGAGATTGCCATCGAAGAGGCAATTCGCATCAAAGAGTCCGGGGCTGCAGAAGAAGTAATCGCTGTTTCCGTGGGCCCCCAGGCAAGTCAGGAGCAGCTGCGCACTGCACTGGCACTGGGCGCAGATCGCGGTATTCTCGTGCAGACAGATCAGCAGGTAGAGCCACTGGCCGTTGCCAAGATCCTGAAGACGATCGTCGAGAAGGAGGCCATAGACCTCGTTATTCTGGGCAAGCAATCCATCGACACAGACAACAATCAGGTCGGGCAGATGCTCGCTGCATTGTGCAATTACCCGCAAGGGACCTTCGCCTGCAAGGCGGAACTAAAAGACGGCAAGATAGAAGTGACGCGCGAGATCGACGGCGGCGAGCAAACTGTGCTGCTTAGTCTGCCTGCAATCGTGACTACCGATCTGCGCTTGAACGAGCCGCGCTACGCCTCGCTGCCGAATATCATGAAGGCCAAGAAGAAGCCGATCGATGCGACGACTCCGGAAGAGCTGGGAGTCGACATCACATCGAAGTTGCAGACCCTGAGCGTTGCCGCACCGGCGGAGCGTACAGCAGGCATTATCGTCGAGTCGGTTGAAGAGCTCGTTAACAAATTGAAGACTGAAGCTAAAGTCATATAGGTGCTGAGCATGGCAATATTAGTAGTAGCAGAACACGATAACGACTCGATCAAGGCATCCACACTGAATACCGTGACGGCGGCGCAAGCCATAGGCGGTGATGTGCATATATTAGTCGCCGGCTCTGCCTGTCAGGGTGCAGCGACCGCGGCGGCGGAAATCGCCGGAGTGGCGAAGGTGATTAGCGCAGACGCCGAGGCGTATGCACATCAACTGCCCGAGAACGTGGCGCCGCTTCTGGTTGAGCTCGCCAAGGACTATAGCCATATTCTTTCGGAGGCAACGACTACTGGAAAGAATCTGATGCCACGTGCTGCTGCGCTTCTCGATGTCGCGCAGATTTCCGATATCGTCGAAGTGAAAAGTCCGGACACCTTCGTGCGTCCAGTGTACGCGGGCAACGCGATGGCAACCGTGCAGTCGACAGATTCAGTGAAGATGATTACCGTTCGAACTACAGCCTATGCAGAGGCAGCGAAGGGCGGTAGCGCTTCTATAGAAAACTGTGATTTCGTTAGCGCGCAAGATGCAGCGACATTCATCAGCGAACAGCTCTCTGTTTCCGAACGACCGGAACTCACCGCGGCATCGATAGTGATCTCCGGTGGGCGTGGCATGCAGAACGGTGAGAATTTCATCCTGCTTGAGAAGGTTGCCGATAAGTTAGGCGCTGCGATCGGAGCCTCGCGAGCGGCCGTAGATGCCGGCTTCGTGCCGAATGATATGCAGGTCGGTCAGACCGGTAAGATCGTCGCGCCGGATCTGTATATCGCAGTTGGTATCTCTGGTGCGATTCAACATCTTGCTGGTATGAAAGACAGCAAGGTAATCGTGGCCATTAACAAGGACGAGGAGGCGCCAATTTTTCAGGTGGCCGACTACGGTCTGGTGGCAGACTTGTTTAAGGTACTCCCAGAGCTAGAGGCAGCGCTCTAGTCCTTGCACAATTAGCACGCATAAAAAAGCCCGGATAGCCGGGCTTTTTTATGTTCTTCGTTTAGCTCACCTGTTCGTGAGCGTAGGTGTTATTCCTTTCTACTCTGACTTGTTCCCATCCTGCTGAGCAGCTTGCTGACGCCGCTTTATCTCGCGCGGGTCATTCGGCGCTCTGCCGCCAGGGGTGGCAGGTGTCACAGGAGCGCTGCTCGCCGCAGGCTTGCTCTGCGGCGTTGGTGCAGGCGCAGGTGCCGGTGCGGGAGTAGGCGCAGGCGCGGGTGCAGGAGCAGGAGCAGGAGAGCTAGCCTGTGGTTGCGGCGCAGGCTTGCTGGCTGGCTCTGCTGCGCTGTTCTGGCCTGGAGCCTGTTGCTTGGGTCGCTCAGCAGATGGCGTGCTCTGTGCAGCGTTTGAAGGCGCAGTCGCGGCGGGGCTGGAAGACTCCGCTCTAGAGCTCGCCCGCTCGCTGTTGTTATCTTGCGATGCAGGCGGACTTGCCTGTGGCGCCGCATTCTCTGAGCCTGCCGACTGATTCGTTGCATTCGAGTTATCGGCAGAATTCGCGCCGCCCCTGTTGCCACGACGACTGCCACCGCGCGATCGGTTCGAGCGCTGATTGCTCTCGCCTGATGCTTCCTGTGGCGCCTTATTGCCATCGACTTCGGCAGCAGGACTCTGCTGTTCGGACGCCGCGTTATCGGCATTGACCTTGTCTGGACGCGGCCCGCGCTTACGCTGATTCGAGTTGCGTGGCCGCTTGTTTGCCGGCCTACGTTGCGCCTTCTGTTCAGCGTTCTGCTCGCCCTGATCGGATGAGGCTACCTGATCTTGGTTGTTAGGATTTTCGTTATCCTGCTGTCCCTTGTTGGCGTCTTTATTGCCTCTGCCTGATTGATTGCGACGCTGACCCTGATTCGAAGGCTTGCCACCACGGTCTCTACGAGAATCGCTGCGCTGTCGATTGCCTCCGCGAGTGCGTTGACTCTGACCGCGTGAGTCCTGTCTTGAGCGTGTGCGACCGGTGCTCTGCGCTTTCTTCTTCGGTGCCTCTTCCTTTTCAGAAGATCCAAACAAGGAAGCGAAAAGTTTCGCGAAGAAGCCTGGCTTCTTAGCTTCGACGTGCGGTGGAGGAGGTGCTCTATCCGCAGAGATATTACTCACAGCGGGCTTCTGTGCTTCCGCCGCGCCTTTAGAGTTTGATTTGGCGTTGGGTGCCGCCACTGGCACTTCCGTTACGTCCACCTCATACACTTCGCCTTGCTGGTTCAGTGCAGTGATCTCGTAATGCGGTGTTTGTAATTCGGGTTTAGGAATAATCAATACCTTGGTGCCGCTCTGATCTTCGATCTCGGCTAGCGCGACTCGCTTCTCATTTAGCAAGTAGGAAGAGAGCGCAAGAGGTACAGTTGCTCGCACTTCCTGGCACTTCTGCTTGTTCGCCTCTTCCTGAAGCACCCTAAGTATTGAGAGGCACAGTGAGCCAACATCGCGTATCGTTCCCTGGCCGCTGCAGCGCGGACAGACCACGCCGCTAGTCTCGCCAAGTGAAGGGCGTAGTCGCTGCCGCGACATCTCCAGAAGGCCGAAGCGAGAAATGCGTCCAACTTGCACGCGTGCGCGATCGGGCTCTAGGGCATCGCGCATTCTGTTTTCAACTTCGCGCTGATTGCGGCTGGAATTCATATCGATGAAATCGATGACGACGAGTCCGCCCATGTCTCGCAGGCGTAGTTGTCGGGCAATTTCGTCGGCAGCTTCGAGGTTTGTGTTCAGTGCTGTCTCTTCGATGTCTGCTCCACGGGTTGCTCGCGAGGAGTTAATGTCGATCGAGATCAGCGCCTCGGTGGGGTCGATCACAATCGATCCGCCCGCAGGAAGTTTAACTTCGCGCTCGAAGGCGCTCTCTATTTGACCTTCGATCTGATAGCGGTTGAACAGCGGCAGCTTGTCTTCGTACAGCTTGATTCTGTTTTCGTATTGCGGCATCACCTGCTTGATGAAGGTGATGGCCTCCTCGAAGGATTCTTTTGTATCGAACAGCACTTCGCCGATATCTTTGCGCAGATAGTCGCGAATCATGCGGATGATGACATTGCTCTCTTGGTAGATGAGGAATGGGGCCGGCTTATCCGTGCTCGCTTCCTGAATCGCCTGCCAGAGTGCCAATAGGTAATCGAGATCCCACTGCAATTCGTCCTGTGCCTTGCCGACGCCCGCCGTGCGCACGATCATGCCCATGCCGTCTGGAATCTCCAGGCCGCGCAGTGCCTCGCGAAGCTCTGAGCGGTCATCGCCCTCGATGCGGCGGGATATGCCGCCAGCCTTGGGGTTATTAGGCATGAGTACCAGATAGCGACCGGCGAGGCTTACGTAGGTAGTGAGGGCCGCGCCTTTGTTACCGCGCTCTTCCTTCTCGACCTGAACGATAAGCTGGGTGCCTTCGGGTATCTGCTCCTTGATGTTGTTGCTTTTCACGTCCTTGGCATAGTACTGACGGGAAATCTCCTTAAGAGGAAGGAAACCGTGGCGATCAGCGCCGAAGTCGACGAACGCCGCTTCCAGGCTAGGTTCCACACGAGTCACTTTGCCTCGGTAGATGTTGGCCTTCTTCTGGATGCGGGTGCGGTTTTCGATGTCGAGATCGTAGAGTTTCTGACCATCGACGAGGGCGACGCGGAGTTCTTCTTCCTGGGTCGCGTTAATAAGCATTCTTTTCATAATAGGTTCACTTGTCGTTGAACCAGATAAGAAAACTCAGGAGGGGATTGTCGAGAAGGGCGCCCACGACCGGGGGTCGGTGGTGCTTTGTGGACAACGAAGAAGCGAAATCGGGTGGATCAGGCTTCTGCTACAGCAAATTTTTAACTATTAACAATGCAACTGGCCCTGGCTATGCCACGACCTGACTGCTGCTCAACTGACTGCCTGCTTGAGGCTCTATATTGCATATAATCTATTGTTTTTGTTGAAAATATTACTTAGTTTTATGTTTCGTTGCCCAGCTGAGTAGAGCTGGATATCAGCGCAGCATCAGCTGCCTTTCTCGAAAAACTATTCCTAAACTTATCTGGTTTGTCTCATCATGACCGACTCGGCATGACTTTTAATAACTGTTTAATGGGTTAGCAGTCTCTCTCGCTATCTGCTGATTGCCCTGTATTGGTGCTAATCAGTCTCATGAAGCTGTAATTCTGCCACGGTGGTCTCGGCTATAGGGCACGGACCTGTACTGTTGTCGTCAGGAGAGTCCAGTCCAATAGGTCTTAACTACTGGTTTCTACTAGAAATCTCAAAATACCACTGAAGACATCCAATGCTCTGTATCCTGCGCAAATAGGCGCTTGGGGACTACAGAAGACACCCTCGAAAACAATTCGGAGGGTGCATGGCGATGGAATATAACAGCAAAGTCTGTGGGACTCAATTCATGGACCGCAGATTTCCCGAAATTTACTCAAAAAAACAATAACCTGCATTACTCTTCCAACTCAGAGTTTAAAGTCCTGGGCCTTAGGGGCGGGCCTCGGGTTTGGGTGGTGTCAGTCCCGTCTCGGACTTGGTCTCACTTTCTGTGTCGCTGCTGCGCAGCTTGATAAAACGAAAGTCCTGTGTTTAAAATACCGGCCCCAGTGGCTTTGCCAGTACAAAGACACAAAGAATCAATAAGATACTGGCAAAACATAGAATTTAAGTAAGCCATTCGTGGTGGATTCGGGGCTATTCCTGCACAGGAAAAGAATAACAACAGAACAAGAATATTATTACAGGCGCGAACAGCCGCATTCCAAAGCGGGGGCGTCTCAGCTGTCTAGGGGCAAGATCAATGACTATATATTCCTACTGCCGAACTTCCGAGTTGGAGGCTTCGCTTGAGCGCGATGATTTAGAAGCAATACTAGAGCCGGAGATGCTGGCAATACAGACCTACTGTCTTCGCCAGAGTTGGTTCATGACGGAGACACTACGAGACTCAAACTGCAATTGGAATCATGAACTCCACCGCCGCGACGCTGGCAAGAGACTAATGAGTCTGTTGCAGCCAGGCGATGTCATTCTCTGCAGCAAGCTCGAACGCATCTGCAGTTCAAGCCACGAAGTGATCAAGCTGGTGAAGAAACTCAGGGAGATGTCTGTAGCGCTGCACATCGTCGAGATCGGTGGCGATATAACCGATGCACAGCTCAGTGTAAATTTCGCGAAGGTCACCGAGATATTCAGTGCGCTCGAGAAGCGCAAGTCGGCGGAACGCATCAAGGGTGTTAAGCAGCGCCAGAGAAAGCAGGGGCGTTATCTCGGCGGCAGTCGGCCATTCGGTTATATGATTCATGAGAATGGTCGCCTTATAGAGAATCCGATGGAGCAGCGAGTGCTGCGTAGAATAATGGAACTGAAGAAGCAGGGTAAGTCGCTGCGTGCAATCTCCAGCGAGGTATCGACGCCGGTAATGCCAATCAGCTTCAAGACCGTGCAGCGACTCTTGCAGCGGCACGCAGAACAATTCTAATTGTAGGGTGCGAGCCTTAGTCGATTAAGTAACGACACCGTAGTAGCGGTCTCGATCTTTTTTAAAGTTTCGATCTTGATTCAAACAAGGTTTGCTCATGCTTAGGCCGTTCTCTGTATTCGTTGGTTTACGCTACACCTTGGCTCGTAAGCGAAACTTTTTCCTCTCCTTTGTTTCACTGATATCTATGCTAGGCGTGAGCCTCGGCGTAATGATATTGATCGTTGCGCTATCGGTCATGAATGGCTCCATCGATACGCTGCGTGCCGACGCGCTTAAATCAGTTCCCCATGTCACAATTTCTGGCGAGAGGGTATCGAGCAACTGGAACGAACTCGCCAACATTGCCCTAAACTCTCCCGACGTTATTTCTGCAGCACCCTATCTTGAGGGTGAGGCCAATATTCTTTATCAGGGTGTTAATCGCTTCGTTAGCCTTCGTGGTGTCGAGGGCGTGCTCGAGGCAGATGTAGTCGATAATCCTAGCTCTCGCTATAGGGAATTGCTGGAGGCGTTGGCGGAGACGGAGAACGGCATCGTATTGGGCGCACAACTCGCCGGGAGTCTCGGTATCTACAGTAATGCCGAGCTCTCGATTACAGCGCTGGGCAGTTTGCTGGCCAGGCAGCTTAGCGACACCGAGGGTTTTACCGTGGTTGGCTTCGCCGACTTCGGCGCCTACGGCAATAGCGACACCGCGCTGATTAATCTGGCTAGTGCCCAGCAGATGTTCGCGGAGAACTCCGCATCTACGCTGCAGCTGCGGCTGCGTGTCGATGACGTGTTTCGCGCCAGGGCGATTGCGGAAGAGCTGTTCGCGGACCTTCCCGATTTGAGTATAGTGTCATGGGATGAGGCGCAGGCGAGTCTATTCAATGCGCTGCGCATGGAGAAGGTGCTGACCAGCTTCATGCTGTTGATGATTGTTATGGTGGGTGCAGTGAATATCATCTCCACTCTGGTTATGGTGGTTGCCGATAAGGGAGCAGACGTTGCGATCCTGCGCACCATGGGCGCGAGTAGAAGTACCATAATGCGAATCTTCGTCGTGCAGGGATTGGTGGCCGGACTAGTGGGCACTCTGGTCGGTGCATTGCTAGGCGTGTTGCTTGCGGCGAACATCACCGATATTAGCCTGATACTAGAGAGAATTATTAATTCCCTGGCGAGCGATTCGAATCGTTATTTTATTTCTCATCTGCAGACGCAGATAGATTTTGGCGAAGTAGGGCTGATCTGTTTGGCGGCGCTGAGTATCAGCTTCCTGGCGACGCTCTATCCGGCCTACCGAGCCAGTAAAATTCAAGCAGCCCAAGTGCTGCGTTATGAGTAGTAGTAAGACATGAGCGACAACTCCATCGTAATTAGCTGTAAGCAACTTGAGAAAACCTATTCCCAGGGTCCGCAACTCGTTCAGGTTTTGAAAGGGGTCGATCTGCAGGTCGGCCGCGGCGAGCGCATCGCGATCGTAGGCAGTTCCGGCTCGGGAAAGACTACTCTGCTGAATCTGCTTGGCGGGCTAGACCTGCCGACTGCTGGCAAGGTGACGATAGCGGGCAAGGATCTCGCGCTGGTCGATGAGACGGCGCGCGGATTGTTGCGCAACCGGCATCTCGGCTTCGTGTATCAGTTTCATCATCTATTGGGTGAGTTCTCGGCGCTCGAGAATGTCTGCATGCCACTATTAATAGCGAAGTTGTCCATGGATGAGGCGGCCGAGCGCGCACGAGTCATGTTGAGTCGAGTGGGTTTGGATGCTCGCGTCGAGCACAAGCCCTCCGAGCTTTCCGGCGGCGAACGACAGCGCGTAGCGATTGCTCGCGCATTGGTGACCGAGCCTAGTTATGTATTGCTGGACGAGCCCACGGGCAACCTCGACAGAACGACGGCGACCGAGATTCACACGCTGATGAACGAGTTGAACGAGAAACTGCAGATTAGTTTTATCGTGGTCACCCACGATGAGGCGCTTGCCGCCTCGATGGAGCGTAAGCTCCTGCTTGCCGATGGGCTGCTGCATGAGCAATAAGCCCATGGCCCTGACGCGCTTCATCGCGTTTCGTTATGTGAGCGCCGGCAAGAGCAGCCACCTCGTCTCGTTCATGTCGGCTATTTCAATCTTCGGTCTTGCGCTTGGCCTCGCTATCCTCGTCATCGTGCTGTCGGTAATGAACGGCTTCGACAAGGAGATGCGGCAGAGCGTTCTTGGCATCGTGCCGCACATCACTCTCCGCTCGGAAGAAAATCTCACGGACGCACAGTGGCAGGAGATTCGCGCCACGGTGGAGGAAAATCCTTCCGTCGTTTCTATCTCGCCGGTGATTCAGGCGCTAGGCGTGGCCGCGACCGAGGGAAGCAATAAGGGCGTAGTGATTAACGGTATCGATGTGGCTCTGGAGGCGGAGTCCTCGGCGATCAATCGATTTATGCGCGAGGGAGATCTCAATGGGCTGCGCGACAATCGTTGGGGCATCGTGCTCGGGCAGACTCTTGCTGCCAGGCTGAACGTAGGGCTAGGGGATAACATCGACCTGTTTTCTACCTCGATCGCGATTAATCCTATTACGCCATTAGCAACGTTCAAGGGATTTGAGGTCGTTGGCATCTATCGCGTAGGTGCCCAGGAACTCGATGGCAACCTCGTGATGATCAATCTTTCGGCGGCGCGCTCGCTGTTCAGATTGCGCACTCCCTTCAATGCTATGCATGTGCGCACTGTCGATGTGTTGCAGGCGGAAGATGTGCGCCGCGAGATCATGGACGAACTGCCCGGTGCACTCTACAGCGAGAGTTGGGTTGCCACGCTTGGGGCGATCTATGAGAACATTCAATTTTCCCGCGGTATCATTAGCTTTATGCTATGGCTATTGATAGGCGTCGCTGCTTTTAATTTAGTCGTTAGCCTGATAATGATCGTGCGCGATAAGCGTGGCGATATAGCCATACTGAGGACGCTAGGCGCGAGCCCGAAGATGATTAATCGTATCTTCATGTGGCAGGGCTGCTTTATCGGGTTAACCGGTATCGCCATCGGCGTAGTGCTGGGAGTTCTGGGCTCACTCTATGTCAGTCAGTTCGCCGCGTTCATCGAGTCTGTCTTCTCAATTCAGATACTGAATGCGGAAGTCTATCCAATCGACTTTCTTCCATCGGAGCTTAGCCTTCTCGATGTGGTGACCGTTGCGGCAGGTGTGCTCGGCCTGTCGCTGCTGGCCACGCTGTATCCGGCAAAGAGAGCGGCGGCGATTCAACCTGCGGATGCCCTGCGCCACGAATAATCGCTCTGCCTCGCGTAATCTGCTCCCGCTTTCTATAGTTAGAAAGGAAGATAGGAGAGCCCTCGATGCGCTGCGCCCTGTTCTTGCTGTGCGCAGGTATTGCCAGTGCGGCATTCGTGGTCGATGTCGCTTCTGCGTTTCGTCTCTCTCTGTTCGCCTGCGCCCTGTTGTCACTCATAGCGCTGTTGCTGCACTTCTCTCTTGGTTCCAGTGTATATCGCCGCGTAGTCGTCGGCTTGTTCTGTTTTGCGGCTGGCCTGTGCTGGCATCTCAATTGGGCTGTCGATGCCCTGGCTGAGCGTCTGGGGGAATCATTAGAGGGAGTGACGCTGCAGATAGAAGGGGTGGTGACGGGTCTGCCGGAACGCTCATTGATAGCTCAGCAGTTCCAGTTCGCGATACGTCAGGAGGCCTCAGGCTTCTTTCCTCGAAAGGTAATCCTGAACTACTACGGCGACGCCGACATTCGGCCCGGTCAGCGTTGGCGTTTCGACGTTAGACTCAATCGCCCCCATGGCTTCTTCAATCCTGGTGGATTCGACTACGAGGCGTGGCTGCTGCAACAGGGAGTGAGCGCGCGCGGCTATGTGCGCAACGCGACTTCGAATCGACTGTTGGAAGATTCGACCAGTGTGCGATTCTCAAATCTCTTCACTCAGCCTCCCTCCGTCTGGCTGCACTCCATTCGCTACTCGCTGAAGAACAGACTACAGACCCTGTTGGGTGACTCTGCCTACGGGGGGCTGCTTATTGCGCTCTTGCTCGGTGATCGATCGGCGATCTCTCAAGAGGATTGGCAGCTCTTCTCGGCGACGGGCAGCAATCACCTGTTTGTCATCTCTGGATTGCACATAGGCATGATAAGCGGTTTCGCCTTCGGCTGTGCGCTGCTGTTAGGAAGAGGGCTAGGCGTCGCCAGGCTTGTTCCGCTGCAGAAATTCGCCGCGTGCATTGCGCTAGTGTCTGCTCTGGCCTATGCGCTGCTGGCTGGCTTTACTCTGCCGACGCAGCGTGCGTTCATCATGCTCGCGGTGTTGATGGCCGGCCTGTTTCGTAATGCTACCTACCTCCTGTCGTTTCGCTTGCTGCTGGCTTGTGTGGTAGTGCTGCTGCTCAATCCATTGGCGATAGTCAGCAGCGGATTCTGGCTTTCCTTCATAGCGGTGGCTGCTCTGCTCAGCTTCGGGGGTTTGCCGGCTGCTGCCGGCAACGGCGTACAGGGCGAGTCCAGCTTGAGCGAGAAGACGAGGCGGGCGGCGCAGTATTTAGTGCGTCCGCAGCTTATCGTTTTCATCGCGCTCGCGGTGCCCTTGGTCTTCTTCACGCAGCAGTTCTCGCTGCTCGCGCCTCTGGTTAATGTCTTCGCTATACCCGTAGTCGGGTTTTTCATCGTGCCGCTTTGTTTCGCCGCTCTGCTGATGAGTCTGGTCTATCTGCCGGCGGCGAGCCTGCTACTCAAACTGGCCCATGCTTGCATCGCCTTGTTGCTCACCTTCATGGAAGCGCTGGTGACTTGGAGTGCGGCCCTGGCTGAGATTCATCTATCACCGCCCGAGCTTTGGGATCTGCCCATTCTGTTCATTGCCGTGTTATTGCTGTTGCTTCCCGCTGGCCTGTGCAGAAAAGGCCTAGTGCTTCCTTTATTAGCCTGTCTGTTACCGCTGCCGGAAACGCTGCGAGCGATGGATGAGGACAGCCCCTTATTGCGCCTGCATATAATAGATGTGGGGCAGGGCCTTGCCGCGATCGTGCAGACGCGCCGCCATGTTTTGCTTTTTGATACCGGGGCGAAGCTCAGCCCGGATTTTAATCTCGGTTCGGCAGTAGTGGTGCCGACGCTGCGTGCGCTCGGTATTCGGGCGCTCGACACTGTGGTCATCAGCCATGGCGACAACGATCATGCCGGAGGCCTGGGTGGCATCGAGAGTGCGCTGCCTATTCAGACCTTGATCGGTAATAGCGTCGACGTTGTCGCGCGCATGCCCGTGCAACTCTGCGCCGAGACTGATGCCTGGAAGTGGGATGGAGTCGAGTTTCGCTTTCTAAAGAGTGGGCTAGAATTTTCCTCGGAGAACAATGCCTCTTGCGTGCTGCAGGTTCGCTCTGGAGCGGGTAGCGTGTTGCTACCCGGCGATATTGAGAAGCAGGTGGAGGCAGAACTGGCGAGGCGCTATCGCGCAGAGCTAGCGAGTGACGTGTTAGTTGCGCCCCATCACGGCAGCCGAAGCTCTTCGAGCTATGCCTTTCTCAAGCGGGTGAGGCCGGAAGTTGTGGTGTTCTCCGCAGGCTATCGCAACAGTTTCGGTCATCCTCATTCAGAGGTGCGGGCGCGCTACGCTGAATTTGGCAGCCACGCACTCACGACCTCGGAGGGCGGCATGATCAGCTTCGAGTTCAACGGTGGCTTGGAGGCGAGAGAGGGCGCCGCCGTTATTGGGCAGTACCGGGAGCAGAAAAAGCGCTATTGGCATTAAGCAGACCTGCGCCTGATGCCGATACCCCTAATACCCCGTCCCGACAGTCACTGCAGGCCCTGTACAGGCGGATATGGTAGAGTTATCAATCGGTTTTCTGGAGGAATCACGTGGTAGAAATAATTCGGGCTGGCGGCTGGCTGATGTTGCCCATTATTCTTTGTTCCATCGTAGCAATAGCTATCGTTATCGAGCGGTTCTGGAGCCTGAGTGCCAATCGCATCACGCCGAAATACGTGCTCGCGCAGGTGTGGACCTGGTTAAAAAACAATCAATTAGACTCCAGCAAGCTACGGGAACTGCGCCTCTCTTCACCTCTCGGCCAGATTCTGGCAGCGGGGCTACTCAGCTCCAAGTACGGCAGGGCGGCGATGATAGAGAGTGTCGAGCAGGCCGCCGCCCAGGTAATTCATGACATGGAACGTTACCTGAACACCCTCGGCACGATCGCTGCGATCACACCGCTGCTAGGCCTTTTGGGCACGGTAGTCGGCATGATTCGTGTGTTTAGTGAGATCATGCTGCAGGGAACGGGCAATGCGAATGCGCTAGCCGGAGGCATCTCTGAGGCGCTGATCTCCACGGCGGCGGGCCTCACCGTCGCAATCCCCACTTATATAGCGCACCGCTATTTCACGCGGAAGGTGGACTCATTGGTTCTGAGTTTGGAGCAGGAATCCATAAAGCTTGTCGACGCGCTGCACAGTGACCGTAAAGTAGAAGTGAAGTAGAGAGAAGCGCAACTTGAAATTTAAACGCGCCATACGCGAAGAACTCGCCATAAATATGACACCACTCATCGACGTGGTGTTTCTGTTGTTGATTTTCTTCATGGTAACGACGACCTTTAGTCGTGAGACGCGCCTGCTGGTCAATCTGCCCGAGGCGGATGCCGAGGCTGCCGAGAGTAGCCCCTTACAGATAGAAATTTTAGTGGCCAGGGACGGCAGCTACTCGATCAACGGCAGGGCGCTAATCAATTCAAGAATAGAGACGCTAGTACAGGGTTTAGAGATAGAATCCGGAGGCGATCGCAGCTTGCCGATTCTATTGATTGCGGATGCCGAGGCGACGCATCAATCTGTTGTTACCGCGATGGACGGCATCGGACAATCAGGATTTACGCGTCTCAATATCGCCACCCAGCGGCCACAGGAAATAGAGCAATAGGGACCAGCCCTAATTAACTTGTTATGAGTGAACCGGATAGAAAAATAGGCAAGGAAGAAAGTTGGCGCCTGTATAGACGACTCTTCAGCTATGTGCGGCCGCACAGGATGCTGTTTGCGACCGCGATGCTAGGTTACATTATCTTCGCGCTGACGGCGCCGGCCGCCACCTGGTGGCTAGGCTGGACCGTCGACTCCATCACCGGTGGTGATTACGAATCCCTGCGGGTGCTGAGCCCGCTCGCCTTCATCGGCTTGGCGGCTATTCGCGGGATCGGCGGATTCCTGGGCAGTTATTATCTCGCAGGCATTTCCAATCACCTGATACACAAGCTGCGCTGCGAATTGATCGATCGCCTGATTCGTCTGCCGGCAAGTTATTTCGATCGCAACTCCTCTGGCCGTCTCGTCTCGAAGTTAACCTACGATGTTACGCAGATTACCGGTGCGGCGAGTGATGCCGTGGCCGTCGTAGTGCGTGAAGGTTTTACGGTGATAGGCCTGTTTGCCTATCTCATGTATATGGATTGGAAACTGAGTCTGGCGTTCCTGATCATCGCGCCAGTAGTAGGGCAGGTCGTGTCGATTGCCTCCAAGAAATTTCGACGCTATAGCACGCAGATGCAAGACTCCATGGGCGACGTAACGCAGATTTCGACCGAGACAATTAAGGGCTACCGTGTCATTCGTACCTTCAACGCCGAAAGCTATGTAAGCGACAGGCTGTCAGCCGCCAGTGATAAGAACCGACGACAGAACATGAAGATGGTGCTGACGCGAAGTGCGAGCACGCCCATCATTCAGTTGATTGTGAGCGCGGCGATAGCGGCCCTGGTCTGGTTCGCTCTGTCGCCCGAATTCTTTGCAACTAACTCCCCCGGCGACTTCGTCGCCTTCCTTAGCGCCGCCGGATTGCTAGCCAAGCCGATCAGGCAACTCACCCAGATCAACGCGGTTATTCAGCGCAGTCTCTCCGCCTCCGCCAGCATCTTCCAGTTGCTGGATGAAGAGATCGAGAAAGACACCGGCGAGAAAGTGTTAGAGCGGGCACAGGGCCGCGTCGAGTTTAAGGGCGTGAATTTCTCCTACACCGACGACACGCAGACGCTGGCCGACATTAACTTCATTGCCGAGCCCGGACAGACTGTCGCGCTGGTTGGCAAGTCCGGCAGCGGCAAGTCGAGCCTGGTCAGCCTCATTACCCGTTTCTACGAGTTTCAGGATGGCGAGATCACTCTGGACGGTGTGCCGATCAAGGAGCTTAAGCTGGAGAGTCTGCGCGAGAATATATCTCTAGTCTCGCAGCAGGTTGTGCTTTTCAACGGCACGATTGAAGAGAATATCGCCTACGGCGATACCGTGATCGATCGCGAGAGAACGAAGAAGGCGGCTAGCGATGCGCACGCGATGGAGTTTATCGAGCAACTCGAACAGGGTCTGGACACGCCGGTGGGCGACGATGCGGTGCTGCTCTCCGGCGGCCAGCGTCAGCGCATAGCGATCGCCCGCGCGCTGTTAAAGGATGCGCCAATTCTCATCTTCGATGAAGCTACCTCCGCGCTGGATTCGGAATCGGAACTGCGCATTCAGCAGGCCCTGGATACACTGCGGCAAGGAAGAACTACATTCGTTATCGCTCACAGGTTGTCGACGATTGAGAAGGCAGACTTGATATTGGTGATGGAGCAGGGAAGAATAATCGAGTCTGGTACGCACGAGGAATTGCTCGCCAAGCAGGCCAATTACTCGAGGCTTCACGCGATTCAATTCTCGGAGAATGCTGCAGCGAGCGCTGAATGAGTTTTCTAGAAAAGGCATGGCACAGAGAAGCGGGTTGGCTGATTTTGTTATGGCCGCTCTCCTTACTGTTTCAGGCGATAACGAAGCTTCGCCGCGCGCTTCTCCAGCGCAAGCTGCCCCCAGCCGGCCTCAAAGCGCCGGTTATCATCATCGGCAACATCTCCCTAGGTGGTACCGGCAAGACACCGCTGCTAATCACTCTCGCGCAAACTTTACAGAAGCAGGGCTTTAAGCCGGGCATCATCAGCCGTGGCTATGGTGGCAGTTCGACAAGCTATCCACTGGCGGTCGATGGCGCCAGTGATGTGCGAGAGTCTGGCGACGAAGCCTTTCTTATCGCCGAGAAGACCGGCTGCCCCGTTTATGTCGACCCCGATCGCAGTGCTGCCTTGGAGGCTCTGCGGCGCAACGAGGACGTGAATGTCGTGCTGAGCGACGATGGCTTGCAACACTATAAGCTGTATCGCGATATCGAGGTCCTGGTCGTCGATGGTCAACGCCTGTTCTCGAATGGCTTCTGCCTGCCTGCGGGACCACTGCGCGAATCCCTCGCCCGTCTTAAAGAGGTTCAACACATTGTCGTAAACGGCGATGCGGCAAAGGAAATTCCCGAGTTGAAAGCGGCGAGCACCATGCGACTGTTGCCACGTTATTTAATCAATCTGGTCAGCGGAGAGAAGAGACCCTTCGCGGGCGCGCCCTTTAACATGGGCAATACACTGCAGGCAGTTTCCGCTCTAGGCAACCCGCAACGCTTCTATGACTTGTTAGGGCAGCTGCCGTATCAGTTAGAGACCTACAGTTTCCCCGATCATCACGCCTTCAGCGCAGACGATTTTAAAGCGCGTGGCATCGATGAGCATCAACCTGTCGTAATGACAGAGAAGGATGCGGTAAAATGCCGACAGTTCGCCAAAAACAATTTTTGGTATCTATCGGTAGAAGTGAATCTTGAGAGTCAGTTTGTCGAACGCCTCGTGGCCGACATTCGCAAAGTCTCCACTCTTTAGAAACAATCCCTTAGACTAAAAACTGTAGCTGGTTTGTTACCTTCGCCTTCGCGAACAACCAGGAGATTGTCTATGCTCGACCAAAAATTACTAACCATTCTTGCCTGTCCAGCCTGCAAGGGTGAGTTGCACTACGATCAAGTCGCGAAGGAATTGATCTGCCTGCCCGATGCTCTGGCCTATCCCGTGCGAGACGATGTGCCGGTGATGCTCAGTAACGAGGCGAGGGAACTGACGCTAGCTGAATGCGAGAAATACCGATGAGCTTCACCGTGGTCATTCCGGCTCGGTACGCGGCCACGCGCCTTCCCGGCAAACCGCTGATCGACATCTGCGGCAAACCGATGTTACAGCACACCTTCGAGCGCGCGCGGCAGAGTAAGGCGAGCCGGGTAATCATCGCCACCGACGATGCGCGAATTCAGGAGGTGGCCGAAGGCTTCGGCGCGACCGTGTGCATGACCAAGAGCACCCACGTCTCCGGTACGGACCGTATTCAGGAAGTGAGCGAGCAGTTACAGATGCCCGAGAGCGAGGTGGTGGTCAATGTTCAGGCCGACGAGCCTCTGATTCCTCCCAATGTAATCAATCAAGTAGCGGAAAATCTTCAACAAGACTCTGAGCTAGGCATCGCCACGCTGTGCGAGACGATCACCGACAAGGAAGAGATCTGCGATTCCAACAGCGTAAAGGTCATTACCGATTACAGAGACCGTGCTCTGTATTTTAGTCGCGCTACCATTCCCTGGCAGGGCAGTGCCTCGGCGAAGAACTGTTACCGCCACATCGGCATCTACGCCTACCGCGTCGGCGTGCTCAATCAGTTTGTGCAGTGGCCGGTGTGCGAGTTGGAGGTAACCGAGAAGCTAGAGCAGCTGCGAGCCCTGTACAACGGCATCGTGATTCACGTTGCCGTCTGCCACGAGAGCATACCCCCGGGCGTCGATACCGAGCGCGACCTAGAGCTCGTGCGCGCGCATCTCTCGGCCAGGAAGGGCTAGGCTAACTTGTCGTCAAACTCCACTCCAAGCAATGCTCGGCCTAAAATACGGGTCTTGATGGTCTGTCTAGGCAATATCTGCCGCTCTCCAACCGCGCATGGCGTACTGCAAAAATATATTGAAAATAAAGGCTTAAGTGATTTTATTGAGGTTGACTCCGCGGGAACCAGTACCTATCACATCGGCGATCCTCCAGACTCTCGCTCTATAGCCGCCGCCAGGCGTCGGGGCTATCAGTTAGAGCAACAGCGCGCCCGTCAGGTAAAGAGCGATGACTACCATGAGTTCGATTACCTGCTGGCGATGGACGAGGACAATCTGCGCCACCTGGAGGGCGCAGCCCCGCCTAGCGGCAAGGCCAGGATACAGTTGCTGCTCGATTATTCTGCCGGGGCGACGAGCTCGGTGCCGGACCCTTACTTTGGGGGCGGCGAGCAGGGCTTCGAGCAGGTGTTAGACCTGATCGAGGGTGCCTGTCGCCGCCTGCTGGAACAGCTGGAGCTAGAACTCGCTACAGTGAAGGTAGAGCAGCAACCATGACACTTAAGGTATTGGAACAGATCGATTTAAAGGCCTACAACTCCTTCGGAGTAAGCCAGAAGGCCGCCTATTTCGCCGCTATTCGAAAGCCTGCTGATCTCAAACAGGCACGGGAGTTTGCGGCCGAGAGGCGCCTGCCTGTGCTGGTGCTGGGTCAGGGCAGTAACACGCTGTTCATCAAGGATTATCCGGGCCTTGTGCTGTTCATGAATAACCGCGGCCTGGAGCGGCTGCCCGGTGCCGGCATGATTCGAATCGCGGCCGGCGAGGGCTGGCACGAGAGCGTGATCTATTGCCTGCAGAACTCACTGTACGGCCTTGAAAACTTAGCACTTATTCCCGGTACTGTCGGTGCCGCCCCGGTGCAGAACATAGGCGCCTACGGGGTTGAGCTGGAGCAGTTCTTCGTGGAGCTTCAGGCCTATGACCTGAAGACAGGGGAGATACGTCACCTCAGCAAGGCCGATTGCCAGTTCGGCTACCGCGATAGCCTCTTCAAGCAGGATCCGGGGCAGAAGCTGGTCGTGCTGTCAGTCACCCTGCAGCTGGCCCTGGAGCCTAGGCTGGAGCTGGGCTACGCCGGCCTGAAGGACGAGCTGGCTGGGCGGGAACTAAGCCCCCAGAGCGTCTTCGAGGCGGTGTGTGCGATACGCGCCAGGAAGCTGCCCGACCCCAAGCAGATAGGCAATGCAGGCAGCTTTTTCAAGAACCCTGTAATTTCCCGTTCCAAGTTATTGAATCTGCGCGAGTCCTACCCTGAATTGCCGGCCTGGGATACGGAGGATCCCGATCTGGTGAAGCTGCCTGCTGCCTGGCTGCTCGATCAGAAAGGTTGGAAGGGCAAGCGCCGCGGAGGCGCCGCGGTACACGAGGAGCACGCTCTGGTGCTAGTGAACCGCGACAACGCTAGCGGCGAAGACATCCTCTTGCTGGCACAGGACATGAGCAGCTCCGTACTGCAGAGTTTCGGCATCGCCCTGCAGACCGAAGTCCGTATCATCTAGCCCCGTCGGCCTCGATCTCGGGGCGCCAAATCTTTAGCCAATTCAGACGCTTTCCAGTCACATTGCTTAGAAGTGTGACCTGGTTCCCGTTTTGCGCCCTCTAATTTGTGCTGCAAATCACACTATGCTACTAATCCTACAGCGCAACGAATCTTGTGGGTTCCGCCCAAATTTCCGCGAGAATCGACCGCCTGAACCTCCTTAGAAGGAATCAAATTGTGCAAAACAGTCCTCTTAAGAAAATATCGATCCTGTTAGTTGACGATCACGAGTTGGTTCGTGAAGGCGTCGCCCGAATTCTCAGCGATGCGCACGACATGGTCGTCATCGGCCAGTTGAGCAGCGGCGAGGCTCTTCTAGAATACATTTCAGATACCGAACCTAAAGCCTTGAATGAAAACGGAATACCTGCACCAGCGATCTATCAGAAACCCGATATCGTGATCCTGGATTCGCGCATGCCGGGACTAGGCAGCATAGAGACCACCCGCGCAGTATTGCAGGAAGCGCCCGCTACCAAGATCATCGCCATGTCCAGCATCGCCACGGGGGTGATTCCCTCGCAGATGCTGCGCGCCGGGGCGAAGGGCTTCGTCACCAAGAGCGTGCCGGTAGAGGAACTACTGAAGGCGGTTCGCCTCGTGAATGAGGGCGATCACTACGTGACGGCCAGCGTGGCTACTCGTCTCGCTGTCGACCCCTTCGGCGATAACGGCGGTGGCCTGTTCGACAAGCTATCCCGCAGAGAACTGCAAATCGCCCAGATGCTGACCGACGGCAAGAAGGTCAGCCAGATTTCGACCTCACTGGAACTCAGCCCCAAGACGGTCTACAGCTATCGCTACCGCATCTTCGAGAAGCTGGGTATTCGCAGCGATGTAGAGCTCACCATACTCGCGGTGAAACACGGACTGGCGGACGACAACCGCGAGTACGATGAATTGCCGGATTTTGCCTCTCTCGCCAGCTAGCAAGCTGGCCTGCGCGGCATAGTGCCTCCTCAGACCGCGTTCAAGCGAAGCCGCGAGCCACACCGCTGTTGAGACTGCGGTCGGCTTCGGCTAACCTGCCGGATACAGCGGTCATTCGACCGCCCAAGCCGCTGCCCACGCAGTTATAGCAGGATCATGTCCGCAGAAGTAACCAAGCAGTTCGACCACAAACACTTCCTCAAGCATCTCAGCAGTCGCCCGGGCGTGTACCGCATGCTGAACGAGGCGGGTGAGGTGATCTATGTGGGCAAGGCGCGTAACCTCAAGAACCGCGTAGGCAGCTACTTCCGTGCCTCTGGCCTGACCAGCAAGACCCTGGCCATGGTCAACAAGATTCAGAGCATCGAGATCACCGTTACCAACAGCGAGACCGAGGCGCTGCTTTTGGAGCAGACGCTGATCAAGAGCCATCGGCCTACCTACAATATCCAGCTGCGCGATGATAAGTCCTATCCCTACATCCTGCTGACCAGCAATGACGAGTACCCCAGGCTGGGTTTCTACCGCGGCAGCCGCAAGCGATCGGGACGCTTCTTCGGTCCCTATCCCAGTGCCCACGCGACCCGCGATACACTTCAGGTATTACAGAAGGTATTTAAGGTAAGACAATGTCAGGACAGCTATTTTAATAATAGATCCAGACCCTGCTTACAGTACCAGATTGAGCGCTGCACGGCGCCCTGCGTGAAAGCCATCAGCCCCGAGGACTATGCCAAGGACGTGCACTACTCGACGCTGTTCCTGCAGGGCAAGAGTACCGCCCTGATCAAGGAGCTGACCGCCAACATGGAGGCGGCGGCCGCGAAGGAAGACTTCGAGCGTGCAGCGGTGGTCAGGGACCAGATTATGGGACTTAGGCGCATGCAGGAGGACCAGATCGTCGCCAACCAGGGCGACGATGCCGACGTGATAGCGGCCGAGATCCTGCAGTCCTATGTGTGCGTACACGTCATCTACGTGCGCGCCGGACGCATCATCGGCAGCAAGAACTTCTTTCCGCGCTTCCGTCTGGCCGATGAGCCGGGGGAGTTGCTCTCGGCCTTCGTCTCGCAGGCCTATCTCGGGGATGACAAGGCGGCGAGCATTCCCGCCGAGATCATCGTGCCTAGCGAGTTGGAGGATGCCGAGGGGCTGCAGGAGGCCTTGTCTTACGTGGCCGGGCGCAAGATTAAGCTGTCTATGCGAGTGCGCGGCCATCGCGCGAAATGGGTGCAGCTAGCGGTGACGAATGCCCGCGAGTCGCTGCAGGCTCACGTCAGCAATAAACAGAATATCTATAAACGTTTCCAGCAGTTACAGGATTCTCTTAAGCTGGAATCTATGCCAGCACGCATCGAATGCTTCGATATCAGCCATACCTCCGGCGAGGGCACGGTGGGCTCCTGCGTGGTATTCGACGAGAGCGGGGCGGTGAAGAGCGACTACCGGCGCTTTAACATCAAGGGCATTACCGCGGGGGACGACTATGCCGCCATGGAGCAGGTGCTGGACCGCCGCTTCACGCGGCTCGCCAAGGGTGAGGCGAAGATTCCCGACATCCTGCTCATCGATGGCGGCAAGGGGCAGCTGACCCAGGCCAAGAAGATCATGGAGAAGTTTCAGCTGCCGGAGATTCAATTGCTAGGCATCGCCAAGGGCATCAGCCGCCGCGCGGGGCAGGAGACCCTGTTCCTGGTCAAGGGGGAGCGCTTCAAGGAGATCGCCATAGCCACCGAGTCCGGTGCGCTGCATCTGCTGCAAGCGCTGCGCGACGAGGCCCATCGCTTCGCCATCACCGGTCACCGTGCGCGCAGGGCCAAGGCACGCAAGCAGTCCACCCTGGAGGAGATACCGGGCCTGGGGCCGAAGCGGCGGCGCGAGTTGCTGCGCTATTTCGGCGGACAGCAGGAGATACACAAGGCCAGCGAATCGGAAATTGCGAAAGTTGCTGGGATTAGTAAGAAACTGGCCGAAAACATATATGCGTACTTACACAACAGTTGATCCCGCTAACTTCGAAATGACCCAATATTTCCGGATGTTAGCTCTTATTCACTTCTCTTTTAGAGTACAACACTCTGTAATAATTGAATTATTATTTTGGCGTGTCGAGAAAAATGGCAAACGACAAAGCAGGATAGACAAGAGATCACCATGAACTGGGCCAACATTGCTACGATCAGTCGAGTCGTCCTCATCCCGCTGGTTATCTACTGCTACCACCTAGATACACAGTTCAGCCATCTGCTCGCGGCCATCCTGTTCTCCATCGCGAGCCTGACCGACTGGCTCGATGGCTACCTCGCCAGAAAACTCAATCAGTCCTCCGAATTCGGGGCCTTTCTAGACCCTGTGGCCGACAAGCTGCTAGTCGCTATCATGATGATCATGCTGGTCTCTGTGTATCCGGCACTGCTGCTGGCCGCGAGCGTCATCATCGCCCGCGAGATCCTGGTGTCTGCCCTGAGGGAATGGATGGCATCGAAGGGACTAAGAGACAAGGTTGCCGTGAAGTTTTCCGGAAAGCTCAAGACTACGGTGCAGATGCTGGCCATCATCACGCTACTGCTGGTCAACCCGAGCATGCCGGAGTGGGTGCTAATGCTGGGCTACGGCCTGATCTACCTGGCCGTCGTGCTGAGTATTAGCTCGGGTGCGCAGTATTTTCGTGCAGGGTGGAGCGAGTTGCAGGCGAAGGCATAAGAAATGCCAGAAAGCCGCGAGTTCAGCTTGACTTGGGGCACTTAGGCATTAGAATAAGCGCCTCTTTCGAGTAGCGGTCCCAGCAGGCGTGTTTCCTAGCTTTGCAGGCCCTCTCAAGAGTGATTGACACTTCAAAGCGCGGGAATAGCTCAGCTGGTAGAGCACGACCTTGCCAAGGTCGGGGTCGCGAGTTCGAATCTCGTTTCCCGCTCCAATTTTGGCCACCTCAATACCCAAGAACCCCATCACTATTTCTATGCATATCATAGCGATATGAGTTATTGCTCATGCAAAGACCAAGAAGAGGCCGTCTGGCTGGCCTGCTTGGCTCCACGCAGCCAAAAGCCTACACTTAGACCCTTCGAGCCCCTTAGTGCCGCCCAAACGCCCTGATCCTCGCGGAACAGGGTAAACGGGACGATTTCAGCGAACTGTGACAGTTAATGGAGTGAAAAACCCAGCCATGAGCAATCTTTACAGCGGAAACGACGAGTGTGACGGAAGAGAAAAGCCCTGCAGTGGCATAGACTTAGTGCTCAAACCTGGAGTAAAAGATCTGGGAGGCTTCAGCGTAAGACGCGCACTGCCCTCGAAACTGCAGCGCAAGGTAGGCCCCTGGATATTCTTCGACCACGCCGGCCCAGCCCACTTCAAGGCGGGCGAGGGCATCGATGTCAGACCCCACCCGCACATTAACCTGGCTACCGTCACCTACATGTTCGAGGGCCAGTTCCTGCACCGCGACTCCATAGGCAGCGTGCAGGTCATCAAGCCCGGCGATATCAATCTGATGGTGGCCGGCAGCGGCATAGTCCACTCCGAACGCACGCCACCGGAGCTAAGAAAAACCGAGCACAGCCTGCACGCCCTGCAACTTTGGCTAGCACTACCCGAAGCAGACGAGGAGGTAGAACCCGCCTTCTATCACTACCCGGCCAGCGAACTGCCAACAACACAGATCGACGGCGTAAACCTGCGAGTGATGATGGGCTCAGCCTACGGCCTAAGCTCACCGGTAAAGACCTTCGCCGAAACCCTCTACGTGGAGGCAAACCTAAAAGCCGGCCAGCGCCTGACACTACCCAACTGCGAGGAGCGCGCGATCTATATCGCCAAGGGCGAGGTCAGCAGCAACGGCACCCCGATAGAAGAGTTCACGATGGCGATTCTGGATCAGACGGAGGGTTTCACGGTAGAGGCCACAAGGGATACCAGGCTAGCCCTCATCGGCGGCGAGAAGCTCAGCGAACGCCACATCGACTGGAACTTCGTCTCCAGCGACAAGGACCGCATCAAGCAGGCGAAGGAAGACTGGAAAGCAGGGCGCTTCGATAAAGTGCCCGAAGACGATGAAGAGTTTATTCCATTGCCTTGATACTAAAGA
>CAYGRR010000034.1:0-30228 GCA_964352295.1 uncultured Pseudohongiella sp.
GCGGACCGGTAGTTCAGCTGGTTAGAATGCCGGCCTGTCACGCCGGAGGTCGCGGGTTCGAGTCCCGTCCGGTCCGCCATTTCTCTCGTAAGACCCCCTCGTGTTTTAAGTCCCTATGCCAGTAGAGTTCTCTATTAGCAAACCGCCTATCGAACCGCTGAGTTGTGAGCTGCTTGCGCGCCGTGGCGTGTCTGTGAACGTGCTCCGCCTGGACAAGTGCCATCCGCTGCTCACTGGTAATAAATGGTACAAGCTGAAGCATAACTTGCTTGAGTTTCAGAAGCAGCGCGACCTGCCAATTCTCAGTTTCGGCGGCGCCTATTCCAACCACCTTCACGCTCTGGCTGCCGCGGGCAAGCTGCTTGGCATGGAGACTATCGGCATCGTGAGGGGTGAGATGCCCGAGCCCCTGAACCCTGTGCTGGCATTCGCCAGAGAGCAGGGCATGACACTGCTGCCGGTCAGTCGAGATGATTACCGGCGCAAGCAGGACCTGGACTTTCTGCAGGCCTTGCGGGCCAGGTTTGGCGAGTTCCACCATCTGCCGGAGGGCGGAGGCAGCGCATTGGCTATCGAGGGCTGCGAAGAGATTGCCTCATTGCTAGACTGGCAAAACGGCGAATCGAAGCGACTGGTGGCCCTATGCTGCGGCACTGGCGTCACCATGGCCGGCCTGATCAGCGGCATGTCCAAGCAGGACGTTGGCGGCGGCCCCGAAGTACTCGGCATCAGTGTATTGAAGGGCGACGGCTATCTAGAGGCCGAAGTCGCGAGCCACCTGAAGGCCCATGGCTGCCGCAGCCTTATCGAGTGGCGGGTAGACGATTCTCACCACTGTGGTGGCTACGCACGGGAAAGTCCGGCGCTGAAGGCTTTCCTCAATCAATTCGCCGAATGGAGCGATATACCCTTAGAGCCTGTGTACACAGGCAAGCTGTTTTACGCGCTCTTCGACAGAATAGAGAAGGGTGAAATCCCGTCAGGGACTGAGGTGCTGGCAATACACAGCGGCGGAATACATCAGTAACATATTAAAAAACAATAAGTTAAGCGGTCTAGTTAATGTATTATGGGGCGCTGAGCTAGGGGCCTAGGCGCGTGTTCCGGATGGCAATCTGCTGGACTACTCGCTAAAATGCGAGGCTCTCGAGTCACGTTGTAACGCCTCGCGCCCCTGCCAACTGAGGAGAGATGGAGTTTATCGGAGTGCTAGCAACTCTTAACTAAGCATCACCATGCGTAATCCACCACGAACCAAGCAGAATTCCTTAAGCACCCGCGCTAGCTGGTTATTCCCCCTGCTGGCGCTGGTTTGGCTGCTTCCCCTTAAGGCGCAGCAGGCGTTCCTCTACCCCATTCAGACATTCGATAGTCAGCAAACCCCGCCCACCTACGCAGCGATATCCCAACCCATAGCGCTGGATAGTGCGCAGTTGGACAGCATCTCTCTGGGCGCTTCGCTGAGCCTACAGATATCGGAGGCGAGGCAGATTCAATTGCGGGTCGTGAGGCTGGATCGCTATATCAATGGCGATCGTGTTATTGGCGCGGAAGGGCGCGACGGCGAT
Organism: uncultured Pseudohongiella sp.; assembly: GCA_964352295.1. Taxonomy (GTDB): domain Bacteria; phylum Pseudomonadota; class Gammaproteobacteria; order Pseudomonadales; family Pseudohongiellaceae; genus UBA9145. Next base: position 1,569 of record CAYGRR010000034.1, read on the forward strand.
AAGTTCTTCTCACTCACTATCACGCGCGGACAGCGCAGCCTGTTCGGTCATCTGAGTAGCAATGACGAGACATTTCAAATCTACGCGATTGCGAGTGCGAACAACGCTCACTATCAGGGCTGGATCTATAAGCCTGGCAAGCTGGCAGGCATTGAGCAGGATTTTCAGAATGACTACATCATTCTCGATAAGTCGAATGCCGCCGACGGCATCGAGAAGCCAGATGTAGGCATACTGTCTATTCTTCCTATGCAGGTCGATGCTGCCGTGTCTCCATCGAGTGCAGGGAGCGACGCCAAGGCGGCGAGCACGCCAGCTATCAATGCTGCAAATTTCCGGATCAAACAGACATTCGCCAGTGACACTGTGCTGGTGGGCAATACTATCGATGCCACTTTAGAGTTCGAGAACATCAGCGCGCAATCACATAACGACTTGTATGTGGAAGTATTTTTCGTCCTGGAGAATAGCGCATTGGTTTCGGCGCCCAGAGAATGCCGCCAGCAGCTAAGCCTGTCTCTGCAGGAAACCCTCTACTGTGAGCTTGGAGATTTCCAGCCGGGAGAGAAGAAGTCCTTTCGTTACATCGTGAGCACCGATGATCGCGCCAAGCCGCGTGTGATCGCCTCGGTGATCATGGGCAGCCTGCGAGTCGACGACTTCGTGAACGTAGTCGAGGACATTCGTGTCGATAGCGATGGCGATGGCATCAGCGACTACAACGAGTTGTTGCTCTTAACGGATGCACAAAGCGCGAATTCGGTAGACAGGAGTGATTCTGTCATCGATGTTCTTACGCTATACACTCCAGGCGCTGCCGCCCTCTATCCCCACGGCGTGCAGACACGAATCAATCAGCTGATTAGCGTTGCCAATCAGATCTACGCCGATAGTGGCGTGAAGATCACGCTGCGTCCGGTCTATCACGGTCTCGTTAACTACAACGACGCCGATGATATGGGCGTGGCGCTCGATCATCTCATGCACAAGACAGATAGCGCGTTCGCTGCTGTAGATGGCTTGCGTGAAACCTACGGGGCGGATCTGGTCATGCTGTTCCGACCTTCGCAGGCCGGAGAGGGGCGCTGTGGTTTGGCGCCGGTAGGCGGGTTTGCAACAAACGGAGACTTCAGCAGTGCAGCCGAGCGCAACACGGCCTATTCGCATATCGCTGTGGATTGTCCCGTCGATCTGGTTGTCGCGCACGAGCTAGGCCATAACATGGGGCTCAGCCACTCGCATCTAGAGGATGGCAGTGGCGGTACCTTCAATTTTTCAACCGGTTACGGGGTGGAGGGACAGTTCGTAACCGTGATGGCCTATCCTGCCGCGTTCAACACCCAGACGCGCGTCGCGCTCTTCTCCGACCCACTGCAGGATTGTCTAGGATTCGAGTGCGGGGTCGACGCCGATCATGAGTTTGGTGCGGACGCTGTTAAGTCTCTGAATCTGGTGCGCCACCAGATAGCACGGTATTTTCCCACTCGCGTACCCGACCTGCCACGCGCAACGATTTCGACGCGATCCGGCGTGGAGAGTGCGGCCAGTATCGCGATAGCCGCGAGTCGAGACGGCGGGCTTTCTTTCACGAAGAGTGTCGATGCCAGCGACAGCGTGGGATTGGAGGCGGCTGTAGAGATAGACTCGCGTCATGTTGGCGAGCAGGGCAGCATCTATGTGCTCATCGGCCTGGCAGGTCAGGGACTCTTTCAGTTGAACGCAGCCGGCGAATTGGAGGAGTGGGACAATACCATAGAAGGCTTGATGGCATTCAGCGGTAAGCGCGCACTGCGCCAACTTGAACACCTAACAATCATGGACGGTTTTCGCTTCGGTGCGGCATTCGCGAATCAGCAGTTGGCAGTGTTCGTGGCCTACTGGGTGGAGAGCGATGGCGAGCTTGTGTACACCCGTGAGCCCTACTTGCTCAGCATCCAATAGAATCTTCTCGGCTACTCAGACCTTGTAGTAATCTCGATACCACTGAACAAACTTTTCGATACCCGTCTCAATCTTCGTCTCCGGCTTGTAGCCGACATAGTCCGCCAGCGCTTTAACATCGGCACTAGTCTCCGGCACATCGCCCGATTGCAGCGGCAGGAAGTTTTTCGTAGCGACCTTGCCCAGGCAGCCCTCCAGCGTCTCGATGTAGCGCATGAGTTCTACCGGGTTGCCACCGCCGATATTGAAGACACGATAGGGGGCATGACTCGTCGCGGGATCCGGATTCTGCGAATCGTAATCGGCGCTGGGTGTTGCGATCTTGTCGATAGTGCGAACGACGCCTTCGATGATGTCGTCGATAAAAGTGAAATCCCGTCTGTGGTTTCCATTGTTGAAGACATCAATCGGCTCGCCGGCGAGTATTGCCTTGGTGAATAGGAACAGGGCCATGTCTGGCCTGCCCCATGGACCATAGACCGTAAAGAAGCGAAGGCCAGTCGTGGGCAGCGCGAACAGATGACTGTAAGTATGTGCAAACAGCTCGTTCGCCTTCTTGCTAGCCGCATACAGGCTGACGGGATGATCCACATTGCTATGCACGGAGAAGGGCAGTGCCGTGTTGCTGCCGTAGACAGAGCTGCTCGAGGCGTAGACAAGATGCTCGACCTTGTTATGCCGGCAGCCCTCGAGAATATTCACGAAGCCTTCTAGATTTGCAGACACATAGGCCTGTGGGTTTTTCAGGGAATAGCGAACACCGGCCTGTGCGGCCAGATTCACGACTCGCTGGGGTTGCTGTTGTTTGAATATGTCGGCGATGGCTTCGGCATCCTCGAGATCCACCTCGAAGTTTAGAAACCTCTCATGGTTCTTAAGACGAGCGAGTCGAGCCTTCTTCAAGTCGACATCGTAGTAGTCATTCAGATTGTCGATGCCAATCACTTCATCGCCTCTGTCCAGGAGGCGTTGCGAGAGGGCGTGTCCTATGAAGCCAGCGCTACCGGTGACGAGTATCTTCAATTTATGGGCCTATCTTCTGTGACTAAAGTGCTAGAGGCTGCCGTCCACGTCCGCGGCATCGAATAGGTGTTTTACATCGAATATCACCGCCTTATCTTTCGCGAACTTCCTAATGCCGGCAGCGCCTAGTGCCTTGAATTGCTGATGGGCTACCGCGATGATAATGGCGTCATAACAGTTGTCTTTCGGGTTTTCGATCAGCAGATCGGAAGCTTCGGCGTCCACCCACGGGTCGAACACATCAACATTGCTGTGGTAAGACTGTAGCGTATCGATGATATCGACTACTCGGGTATTGCGTGTGTCCGGGCAGTTCTCCTTGAAGGCGAGCCCCAGCACCAGAACTTTCGAGTCTATGATGTGGATTCGTTTGGATAGCATGAGCTTGACCACGCGCTCAGCCACGTAGGCACCCATAGAATCGTTGATACGTCGTCCGGCCAGAATAACCTCTGGGTGGTAGCCAACTTGTTGAGCCTTGTAGGTGAGATAGTAGGGGTCTACGCCAATGCAATGCCCCCCGACGAGACCGGGAAAGAAGGGTAGGAAGTTCCACTTACTGCCAGCGGCCTCCAGGACTTCCTTTGTGTCGATGCCCAATTTATTGAACAGGATCGCTAGCTCGTTGACGAGCGCAATATTCAGGTCTCTCTGAGTATTCTCTATCACCTTGGCGGCCTCAGCGACCCTGATGCTGCTGGCTAGGTGTGTGCCGGCTTCGATGATGCTCTTGTAGAGCTGATCGACCGCCTGCGCGGCGCCTGGAGTCGAGCCCGAGGTAACCTTAACGATATTGCTGAGGGAGTGCTCTTTGTCCCCCGGATTGATACGCTCCGGGCTATAGCCGACGAAGAAATCATCGTTATAAGACAGCTTGGAGATCTCGCTGAGAATAGGCACGCACTCTTCCTCGGTCGCGCCGGGATAGACCGTAGACTCGAAGACCACGATATTGCCTTTCTCGAGATGGGCGGCGACCATGCGAGTTGCCTGCTTCACCGGCTCCAGGTCTGGTTGATTCTGCTTGTCGACGGGTGTGGGGGCAGTGATTATGTAGATATCGCAGTCCGCCAGGCTGCTTTCCTGATCGCTGTATTGGATGTTCAAATTCTGGTTAAACTGCGCCGCCTCCAACTCGTTGTTGCTGTCTATCCCCCTATTGATCTCCGCGACTCGCTTCGAATTAATATCGAAGCCCACAGTGGGGTAGATTCTTCCGAAGGCGTGGGCCAGCGGCAGGCCGACATAGCCAAGGCCGAGAACGGCGATGCGTAAGTCTTTGCTGATCGGTTTAATAGCGTTGGGTGAGGTCATAGCAATTCGAATCGTTACCTAAGCTTGAGCGAAGCTGGATTCTACCCGAAATTGGTGCAACTTTGCGACCGAGGGAGGCTGATTCGAGTGGCGATGTGCGCAATTTTGGGCGAATCGCTGTGCTATACTCGGGCGCTTGTGGGAAGGGGCATGGCCCTCAGCTATACCGGGCTCGATCAAGGCAATTAGGGAAAGGATCGTCGATGGCGGAATTTAACAATATAGGGCTTGTGGGTCGCCCCGGTCACGCCGGAGTCGTAGCCACGCTGAATCGCCTGTTAGATTTTCTAAGCGAGAAAGACCTTACCGTCTTCGTAGACGATCTGACGGCCGAACTCATACGCGGGCACGGCCAAAACCGTTGCACTCGCGAAGAGCTCTCGAAATTCTGTGATCTGGTGATCGTCGTCGGTGGCGATGGGAGCATGCTCAACGTGGCTAAATTTGTCGCGTCCGATCAGGTGCCAGTGATAGGAATAAACCGCGGGCGGCTTGGCTTCCTCACCGATATTCTTCCGGATGAATTGGAAGAGGGTATTAACGCAGTATTGGATGGCAGCTACAGCGTCGATTCCAGGTTCCTGCTCGATGTTGTTCTGCGGCCGAACCCCTCCGTCAAAACTGAAGAGCATTATATTGGCTCCGCGCTGAACGATGTCGTTCTGCATCCGGGTAAGGCGGCGCAGATGATCAAGTTCGAGTTGTACGTCGATGGCAGTTTCGTTTACAGCTTGGATTCTGATGGTCTTATCGTGGCGACGCCGACCGGTTCAACTGCCTATGCATTATCTGCCGGCGGGCCAATCATGCATCCGGGTCTTAACGCGGTAGTGTTAGTGCCTATGTATCCCCATTCACTCGGCAACAGGCCCATCGTTGTGGACGGCGACAGCGAGATTCGAATAGTGGTCTCTCCGCGGGAAACGCTAGAGCCACAGGTTAGTTGTGATGGCCAGATATTGTATTCGGCATCGGCTGGCGATGAATTCATCGTGCGTAAGAAAGACGTGCCACTGAAACTGATTCACCCGCCAGAGCATAGCTTCTATCAGGCGTGTCGTAGTAAGTTGGGCTGGGGTAGTCGATTGGTTAGGGATGATGATTAGAGCGGCGAGTCTGCCCATAGACGTAAATCTGTTGCGCCTTAGTCGATTCATGCAGAGCCAGGGTATAGCGCACCGCATCAATGAGGAATCCGGCCAGCAGGTAATCTGGGTCGAAGGAGATGCTCAGGCTGAGTTCGTGCGCGAGGCCCTGGCAAGTGGGTCTTTCGCCGAGGATACCCCAGCCGAAGACACGACCTTCGCAAGTTCTCAGCCGCTGATCAATCCTGTTGGTTTATTGGGTAAGTTCCTGAGAGCCTTTCTGCGAGCCCCGGTTAGTTGTAGTCTGATTCTGGCGTGTCTCTTCGTTGCCCTGATAAGCTCTCTTGGCGCGCAGCCGCAGCGAGTCGCGATTCTGTTCTATCCGGTGTTGGACTCGGCCGGCTTAATTCCCTTGCTTGCGAGCCTGGATACCCCGCTGGAATTTTTGCGCAGCCTCAGCCCGATGCTGTTGCATTTCGGCGAGTTGCATCTGGCCTTCAACATGATGTGGCTGTGGTACTTTGGGCGCCAATTAGAGGCGGTGCAGCCGAGTTGGTTGTACATCGTGTTGATACTCTTCTGCTCGTTCGTGGGGAACACGGCTCAATACCTAACGAGCGGCTATAATAATTTTGGCGGCATGTCTGGCGTAGTCTATGGCTTGGTTGGCTACACCTGGGTCGTGCACAGTTTTATGCCACGCAGTCATCTGCTTATTAATAACAAGATGTTTGTGGTCTTCGTCTTCGCGCTCGTCGCCATGGAAGTCGTCGCCTCGTCCTGGATCGCGACGGCGGCACACCTGGGCGGCCTCGCGGGCGGTCTGGTTCTGGGCCTGGGAGTTGTTGCTGTCTATCGGTTCGCACTGCGCCGCCAGACCATCGGCGGCTGAATACAAATAACCGCTCTGCGTGAGCGCAGGCGCATTGGAATATTGCTAAGAGACTTAACGAGATGTCTGAAGAAAAACAACAGGGCTTCGATGAGCTGTTTATGGCAAGGCCTGAGTCCATCGAGCAGTTGATAGAGGGAATGAATGCAGATGTCTATGCGTCCCTCAAATTGGCGCTGGAGATTGGTAAGTGGGGCGATGGTACGCGTCTGAACGCCGAGCAGAGTGATTTCTGCATGCAGGCAATCATCTTATACGAGGCGAAGCATCTGCCAGAACAGGATAGAATTGGCTTCGACCTCTCGGCGAGTTGTAAGAGTAAGCCGACTAGTGACTCGGTGCAGAGTATTACCGTCGTCAGTGGAGATGGGACGACAGGCAGTGACAGTGGAGTAGGGGGCGAGGCATGAAGCAGTTAGGGCAGGGCACGTTGCGAAAGATGTCTAGTCGCCTATCGTCGCCTGTAGAATATCAGTTGCGTCTGGGCGAGGAGGCTGTCCCTCTCAATCCGCTGTTGGAGAAGAAGATCAGCCTCCAGTTCAGCGGGCTCATCCACTGTGTAAATTGTGCGCGTAAGACAAACAAGAGCTTTAATCAGGGGTACTGCTATCCCTGTTTTCAGAAACTAGCAGAATGTGATTCTTGCATCATCCATCCCGAGAAGTGCCACTTCGATCAGGGTAGCTGTCGCGACCCGGCCTGGGGCGAGCGCTACTGCATGCAGGACCACATCGTCTATCTGGCGAATTCCTCAGGCCTGAAGGTCGGTATTACACGAGCGATCCAAGTCCCCACGCGCTGGATCGATCAGGGAGCGACACAGGCACTGGCGATCATACGTGTCCGATCGCGGCTGCAGTCTGGCTCGGTGGAGGTTATGTTCAAGCAGTTTGTCGCCGACAAGACGAATTGGCGTGACATGCTCAAGGGCGAGGCCACCGAATTGGATATGCATGCCGAGGCGAAACGTCTGATAGGGGAGTGTGAGTCCGACCTCAAGGAGTTGGAAGACAAGTTCGGCTTCTTCGCGATAAGCGTGCTCAATGGCGTGGATTTGGTCTCTATTGAATATCCCGTCGTAAGTTATCCTGAGAAGGTCACGTCTCTGAATTTCGATAAGACGCCGATCGTGGAGGGAACGCTGCTAGGCATCAAAGGGCAGTACCTGATTCTAGATAGCGGCGTGATAAACATGCGCCGCTTCGGTGGATATGATGTGGCGCTTTTGAGTTAGTGCGCGCTCGAAGTGTCGGAAGCTAAACAGTACTTTTGAAAATTTTAAAAAACTTAATCAACCAGAGTTGTAAACTATGACGAATGCCTCGGCCAGAACCACCTATTTGAAAGACTATAGGCCGCCATCCTTTAATATCGCTTCTACTGATCTGACATTCGATCTCTACGAGGATCATGCCACCGTCGTATCCAAGCTTCAGTTTAAAAGCAATAGCGCGAATGAGTCCGACAGCCTGCAGTTGCATGGCCAGCTTTTGCAGCTGGAGAAAATTCTGCTCAATGGGAAGCTGTTGCAACCCGGGCAATACATCGAAGACGATGAAAGTCTAACCATTCCTAATCTCAGTAAATTGCTGGGTCAGTCAGCGAATGAGTTTAGCTTCGAGTGCCACACCAGAATTGAGCCGCAGAATAACACGGCGCTTGAGGGGCTCTTCAAGTCGAAGAAGATGTTCTGTACGCAGTGTGAGGCCGAAGGTTTTCGCCGCATCACCTACTATCTAGACAGGCCCGACGTAATGTCGAAATTCACGACGACGGTCGTGGCTGAGAAGGCTGCCTATCCTATTCTGCTTTCCAACGGCAACAATATAGCGAGCGGTGTCGTTGAGGGTGCGCCGGATAGGCACTGGGTAACCTGGGAAGACCCTTTCATGAAGCCAAGCTACCTGTTTGCTCTGGTGGCGGGCGACTTGGTTAGCCTTGACGATACCTTCGTCACCTGCAGTGGCAGAGAGATCGAGCTGCGTATCTTCGTTGAAGAGAAAGATATCGACAAATGCGATCATGCGATGCTGTCGCTGAAAAATTCCATGCGCTGGGATGAGGAAGTTTATGGCCTGGAGTACGACCTCGATATCTACATGGTCGTGGCTGTGGATGACTTTAATATGGGCGCGATGGAGAACAAGGGATTGAATATCTTCAACACGTCCTGCGTCCTCGCCAATCCCAAGACCACGACGGACTTTGCTTTTCAGCGGGTTGAGGCGGTTGTGGCGCATGAATACTTTCATAATTGGTCCGGTAATCGGGTTACCTGTAGAGACTGGTTCCAGCTAAGCTTGAAAGAGGGCTTCACGGTATACCGCGACTCCGAATTTACTGCCGACATGGGTTCTCGCACGGTGAGTAGAATCGAAGAAGCCTCTCTGCTGCGCACTGTGCAGTTCGCCGAAGATGGCGGGCCTCTGGCGCATTCTGTGCGGCCTGACTCCTATATGGAGATTGCAAACTTCTACACAGTGACGATCTACGAGAAGGGCGCCGAGGTCGTGCGCATGATTGCCTTGCTGCTCGGCGCCGAGAAATTCAGGGCGGGCAGTGATCTGTACTTCCAGCGACACGACGGACAGGCTGTCACCACCGAGGAGTTTGTGAAGGCGATGGAGGATGCTAGTGGTGTCGACCTGAAGCAGTTTCGCAACTGGTATTATCAGGCGGGCACTCCCGTTGTCGCAATCCAGAGTGAGTTCGACGCGAAGAATAAACGCTACACTCTCAGTGTCAGTCAGTCCTGTCCGGATACACCAGGGCAGTCGAACAAGAAACCCTTTACCGTGCCACTGAGAATTGGCTTGCTGGGCAGCGATGGCCGGGACTTGCCTTTGCAGTTGCAAGGTGAGCAGCCTACAGCTGCCGCGACCGATAGGGTGCTCTCTATTACCGAAGCGAATCAGCAATTTGTCTTCGAAGGTGTAGAATCCGAACCTATTCCTTCGCTGTTCCGCGGCTTCAGCGCGCCGGTAAAACTAGAGTATGATTACTCGCGCGCCGACCTGCTGTTCCTCATGGTTCACGATAGCGATGGCTTTAACCGCTGGAACGCTTCGCAACTACTCCTTATAGGCCTCATCGACGAACTTGAGATTGAGTTGAAGGAGGGCAGGGAGCTAGTTCTGCCCCAGAGCCTGATCGATGCCTATGCTGGCATCCTCGACTCGATCGCCGCTGACCCAAGTATCGACAAAGCCATGGTGGCGCAATTGCTCACGTTTCCAACCGTAGGCTTCCTCATCGAGAGGGCCGAAGTCGCTGATGTGGAGAGCATCCACAATGTTCGCGAGTTCCTTCTAGATGGAGTGGCAGACAAGTTTTATTCCTCATTCCTCGATATTTACAAGGGTAATGTAAGTAATGAAGAGTACAGTGCGGACGCCGAATCCATAGCCAGAAGATTGCTGAAGAACCTCGCGCTGTCCTACCTTATGAGGAGTGATAGGGGCGAGGCTCTCGAGCTGGCAAATAAGCAGTTCTTAGAGGCGGAGAATATGACTGATCAGGCGGCCGCTCTACGCTGCCTGGTGAACAGTGCCGCGCCAGCTGCGGTAGAGCTCAAGAAGGAGGCGCTGGAGAGTTTCCATCGACAGTGGAGTCACGAGCCGCTCGTTGTAGACCAATGGCTTGTCGTGCAGGCGGTCTGCCAACTGCCTGGCAGCCTGGCGCACGTGAAGCAGTTGCTCGAACACCCTGATTTTGACATCCGTAATCCAAACAAGGTGCGATCGCTAATCGGCGCATTCTGCGCCCAGAACCATGTTGGCTTCCATGACGCGAGCGGCGAGGGCTATGAGTTCCTGGCAGATCAGGCTTTGATTCTGGACAAGCTAAATCCGCAGATCGCTTCCAGGCTGCTTACGCCGCTTACACGCTGGAGAAAGTTCGAGCCGAAACGGCAGGCGCTTATGCAGGCGCAGCTGCAGCGCTTAAAGGCGCAGCAAGACTTATCGAAGGACGTGTTTGAGATTGTCGAGAAGAGTACAGTCTAGAGGGCAATAAAAAAGGTGGCACTAGCCACCTTTTTTATTGCGTGTTAGAGCTTGCTAGGCAACATCTTTCACGTTTGTGACAGGAATATTCTTCGCCCTATCCGCCGCCGCCATAAAGTCCGCGATCTCATGGAAGTTCAGGTAGCGGTAAATGCTGTCAGCCATCGTGTTGATGTTGCTCATATAGCCCATGTATTCATCCATTGTTGGAATCCTGCCGAGAGCCGAACAAACCGCCGCTAATTCAGAGGACGAGAGATAGACGTTTGCTCCCTGGCCGAGCCGATTAGGGAAGTTTCTAGTCGACGTTGATACGACCGTCGAGTTCGCCGCGACCCGCGCCTGGTTGCCCATGCACAAGGAGCAGCCTGGCATCTCCGTCCTGGCGCCAGAGACACCGAACACATTGTATATGCCTTCTTCGCTAAGCTGGTGTTCGTCCATCTTCGTCGGTGGCGCGATCCAAAGCCGGGTGGGCAGTCCACCTTCGACCTGCTTCAAGACTTCGGCCGCCGCGCGGAAGTGTCCGATATTGGTCATGCACGAGCCGATAAAGACTTCGTCGATCTTCGTGCCCTGCACCTCAGAGAGAGTCTTCACGTCGTCTGGGTCGTTCGGGCAGGCGAGTAGGGGCTCGGTAATCGTATTTAGATCGATCTCGATAATCTTGTGGTACTCGGCGTCAGCATCCGGCTCTAGCAACTCGGGATTCTCTAACCAGGCTTCCATGGCCTGCGCGCGTCTCTCGAGCGTGCGCGCGTCTTGGTAGCCGTTATCGATCATCCAGCGCAGCAGCGTGATGTTCGACTTGAAGTACTCGATGATCGGCTCTTTGCTGAGACGAATGCTGCAACCACCGGCCGAGCGTTCGGCTGAGGCATCGGAAATCTCAAATGCCTGTTCAACCTTCAGATTGGGCAGGCCTTCGATCTCGAGTATGCGTCCGGAGAAGATGTTCTTCTTGCCTTTCTTGGCGAGGGTAAGGTCACCGCTCTGTAGCGCGGCGTAGGGAATCGCGTTGACGAGATCGCGCAGCGTGATGCCAGGCTGCATCTCGCCCTTGAAACGAACCAAAACAGATTCGGGCATGTCGAGAGGCATAACGCCGGTCGCCGCCGCGAAGGCGACGAGGCCGGACCCGGCCGGGAATGAAATGCCGATCGGGAAGCGCGTATGGGAATCGCCGCCGGTGCCTACCGTATCGGGAAGCAGCATGCGATTCAGCCAGGAGTGAATGATGCCATCGCCGGCGCGCAAAGAGACGCCGCCGCGGGTCTGAATGAAGTCAGGCAGAGTGTGCTGTGTTTCTATGTCCACCGGCTTGGGATACGCCGCCGTGTGACAGAAGGACTGCATCACGAGATCGGCGGAGAAGCCGAGGCAGGCGAGGTCCTTCAGCTCGTCGCGGGTCATCGGTCCCGTCGTGTCTTGACTGCCTACGGTGGTCATCTTCGGCTCGCAGTAATCGCCGGGTCGAACGCCGTCGATTCCGCAGGCCTTGCCAACCATCTTCTGGGCAAGGGTGAAGCCCTTGTCTGACTTCGCGCCGGTAACAGGCGTACGGAAGATCGTCGAAGGCTCGAGTTTTAATTCCGCGCGTGCGCGTTGTGTGAGGCCACGGCCAATAATCAGCGGGATACGGCCGCCTGCGCGCACCTCATCCAATAGCACTTCGGTCTTGAGCTCAAACTCACAGATCAATTCGCCACTGGCGTGATTGGTGATGCGTCCCGCGTAGACATCGATGTCGATGATGTCGCCGGTATTCAGGTCGTCGACCACGGTCTCAATCGGCAGGGCGCCTGCGTCTTCCATCGTGTTGTAGAAGATTGGCGCTATGTTGCCGCCGATACAGATGCCGCCATCTCGCTTGTTCGGGATATACGGCATGTCGTCGCCGATGTTCCACAGCACGGAATTCGTCGCCGACTTGCGTGATGAGCCGGTGCCCATCACATCGCCGACTAGCGCAACCGGATGACCCTTCTGTTTTAGCTCTTCGATCTGCTGAGCCGCGTTGGTAACGCCTTCTCTGGCATTCTTGTACATCGCCAGGGCATGCAGTGGGATATCAGGTCGAGACCAGGCATCCTGTGCGGGGGAGAGATCGTCGGTATTCGTTTCGCCGGGCACCTTATACACGGTGGCGGTGATCTTATTGGATAACTCAGGCTTGCTAGTAAACCATTCTGCGTCCGCCCACGATTGAAGCACGCGCTTCGCCTCCTTATTGCCCGCCTTCGCCTTCTCCGCGACGTCATAGAAGGCATCGAACACTAGCAGGGTGTGGCTGAGCTCATCGGCGGCAGCGGCGGCAAGACTGCTTGAGTCCAGCAGATCGACGAGGGTCGAGATGTTGTAGCCGCCGAGCATGGTGCCGAGTAGCTTAACCGCTAGTAACTGATCGATAAGAGGAGACTTTGTTTCGCCCTTCGCCAGAGCAGAGAGGAAACCCGCCTTCACGTAGGCGGCCTCGTCGACACCGGCGGGGACTCGATTGGAGAGTAGATCGAGAATGAACTCTTCTTCACCGGCGGGAGGCGCCTTCAGTAATTCCACCAGGCCTGCAACCTGCTCAGCAGACAGGGGCTTGGGGACGATGCCTTGTTCGGCGCGTTCTGCTACGTGTGCTCTATAAGCTTCTAACAAAGTTGTATCCTCTTCGATGCTGGGCTGTCAGCGATGGCGTGATCGGTGTTAAAGACCGAGCCAAACGATAATCGTCAACAGGAGTATCATCTTGCAAATGGATTGAGCCGGTCTGCCGTTGCCTTGAATTCATAGTCTAGCAGCGTAAATTTTAGGCGGGCAGGGGCCAAAAAATGTGCGCGTAGTCTACTGTAAAATCAGGTAAAAAACCAGATGGGCGCGTCAGGGGGCGGCGACAATTCTACGACCTTTGTGGCGTATCTGGCACTCCAACGGAAAGACACATTGTCGGGCAGCGATGCTCCAGACAGTTTACAATGCAGCGAATCTTGTTAAAGTCTTCGCTCTCAATTCCGGCTGAGCGCAGCCCTATCCTGTTGCAACTATGAGTTCCATTAAAACACCTTGTCTCGGCATCTGCTCCACAACCTCAGTGGGAGATCTGGTGTGTCGAGGCTGCAAGCGCTATTCCTTCGAGGTGATCAACTGGAATGGCTACGACGCCGCGGCGAAGTCGGCCGTGCTGAGCAGAATAGAGAGGCTAAACACACAGATCCTAGAGAACAAGCTGCGCATTTTTTCGGTTGAGAGCCTGAAGATCGGCCTGCGTCGATTTCATATTCCCTACGATGAGTCGCTGTCCCCGTATTGCTGGTTGCACAATCTGCTGAAGAAGGCGCATGGCCGCCTGGATAGCCTGGAGGAATATGGCGTTGCCGCGCTGGGCAATTACGCAAGCCTGCCGCTGTCGGAACTGTGCGAAATTATAGAAAACGACCTGCTGCTACTCAGCGAGGCGCATCATGCGCGCTATGTTGCGCAGACTAAGGCGGGCTAAAGTCTGAGGGCTTAGAGCGGGAACGGCTCTAAGCTTAGGCCTTCCTCATCTATCTGGGCGTACCAGCCGTGGCTGTCCCAGTCTCCGAGAACTAGTCGTCGGGCCTTTACTCCCGACAGGTCCAACTCATGTATTCGCGGCCGGTGGGTATGGCCGTGAATCATCAGTGTCTGTCCTGTCTCGATCAGGCGCCGCTTAACCGCGTCGGCATTCACGTCCATGATCGAGTTCTCCTTCGTTGAGGTCGCTTGTTGGCTCTGCTGTCTGGCCTGCTCGGCGAAGGCGCGTCGCTCGGGCAGCGTCTTGCCAAGAAAATCCCTCTGCCACGAAGCCTGGCGAACCATGTCGCGAAATTTAAGGTACTCGACATCGTCGGTGCACAGATCGTCCCCGTGCAGGAGTAGGGCCGGGCCGATGGGCGTATCGATAGTGGTCGAGTCGGCCATGAGTGTCGCGCCGCAACTCGCCGCATAGCCAGCGCCCAGAAGGAAGTCGCGGTTGCCGTGCAGAATGAAGATGTCGGCGCCAGCCTCGTGAAAGTCACTGAGGGCGGCAGCGACGGACTCGCTCAATTCGCTGGTATCGTCATCGCCGATCCAGACCTCGAACAGATCGCCGAGTATATAGAGGGCGCTGCAAGTAGAGGCATTCCTCTCCAGGAACCCGAATAACGCGGCGGTGATATCGCCCCGCCCGGGTTCAAGGTGCAGATCGGAGATAAACAGGATGCGGCGAGACAAGCTTAGTCTGCTTCTGTGACTACGACGGACTCGATGACAACCTCATTGACCGGTACATCCTGATGGCCGCCCATGGAGGTTGTCTCGCAGGTCTTGATCTTGTTGACCACATCCATGCCGTCGGTCACCTTGCCGAAGACCGCATAGCCCCAGCCTTGATCGGTCTTGCTGCTGTGATTGAGGAAGTGGTTGTCGCCTACATTGATGAAGAATTGCGATGTGGCTGAATGGGGCACTGCCGTTCGCGCCATCGCCAGGGTGCCGATCAGGTTTTTCAGGCCATTGTCCGCCTCGTTTTCGATGGGCGTGCCATTGTCCTTCTGGGTAAGACCTGATTCGAAACCTCCGCCCTGTATCATGAAGTCGTTGATAACACGATGAAATATGGTGCCGTCGTAGAATCCTGACTTGGCATACTGGAGGAAATTGGCTGCCGAGATCGGTGCCTTCTCGAAATCGAGCTCTACGGTAATCGCGCCGTAGTTAGTCTTAATTGTGATCATGTCTACTACCTGTTGTGTGAGGCTTAATCTCACCCCTCAATCTCGGCCACAAAGGGGCGAGTGGGGTAAGGGAGATGTCTAAAACAAGGTGTTCAAACCGAGTGTCCAGACTCAGTGTTCTGCCCGCCGGGGAAACATTTTGTTATGGCAATGCAGAAACCGCTATAATAAGCGTTTTACGCGCGCCACGACAGTCTCTCATACAGATTGAAGTGCACTACCAGCAGAGCAAAGAAGAACCCTCGCGATGACAGACCACAATCCCGATAGCAAGCAGACTGTCGAAAGCAACACCTCGTCCAACTTCATCCGCAACAAGATTGCTCAGGATCTCAAAGAGAACAAGCACGGCGGACGCGTGCATACTCGATTCCCACCGGAGCCGAATGGCTATCTGCACATAGGCCATGCGAAATCCATTTGCCTGAATTTTACCGTCGCGGCAGAGAATGGCGGTCAGTGTAATCTTCGCTTCGATGACACGAATCCAGAGAAGGAGAGTCAGGAGTATGTTGACGCCATAAAGGACAATATCTCCTGGCTAGGCTTCCAGTGGAGCGGAGACGTGCGCTACTCATCGAATTATTTCGAGCAACTCTACAGCTTCGCGGTGCAGCTTATCGAGTCCGGCAAGGCCTACGTCTGCGACCTCAGTGCGGATGAGGCGCGAGACTATCGAGGCTCACTCACCGAGCCCGGCCGTAACAGCCCGAACCGCGAGCGCTCTGTAGAGGAAAACAGCAAGCTGTTCGAGCGCATGCGAGCGGGTGAATTTGCGGACGGCGCCTGCAGCCTGCGCGCGAAGATCGACATGGCCTCGCCAAATATCAATATGCGTGACCCGGTGTTGTACCGCATCAGACATATTGAGCACCATCAGACAGGATCGCAGTGGTGCATCTATCCGACCTACGACTACACCCATTGCATCTCGGATGCTATCGAGGGAATAACCCATTCCCTGTGCACACTGGAGTTTGAGGATCATCGTCCCCTCTACGATTGGATACTGCATAATTTGGCTCTCAATTCGATCTCCGAGGTAAGCGATCTAGCCGGCACCGATTTCGATTATGTGTTGCCAGAGCAGACAGAATTCGCGAAGCTGAAACTGAATTACACCATCGTCGGCAAACGTAAGCTTAAGGAGATGGTCGAGTCGAATGTGGTAGATGGCTGGGATGATCCGCGCATGCCGACTCTCGCGGGTCTGCGTCGGAGGGGCTTTACCGCGGCGGCGATTCGCAATTTCTGTGAGAGCGTTGGCGTGGCGCGCAGTGAAAGTATCGTCGATTTGGGCATGCTGGAGCACGCGATTCGAGACGACCTGGACAAGGTCTGTCCGCGGGCGATGTGTGTGCTAAACCCGCTTCCCGTGGTGCTCACCAATCTGCCCGACGCGCATTGTGAGAATCTGAGCATGGCAAATCATCCCAAGGACGAGGCGATGGGGCGCCGCTCGGTGCCTCTGACGAAGCGCGTCGTGATCGATAGGTCAGACTTTCAAGAAGTGCCGGAGCCTGGCTTTAAACGCCTGGTCGCGGGTGGCGAGGTACGTCTGCGTGGCGCCTACGTGATCAAGTGCGAGGACGTGATCAAAGACGCAAGCGGCAACATCGTAGAGCTACACTGTAGCGTCGACATGGACACACTCGGCAAGAAGCCCGAGGGCCGCAAGGTTAAGGGCGTTATTCACTGGGTATCCGAGTCGAAGGGTGTCCCGCTAAACGTTCGTCTATACGACAGGCTGTTCACTATTGAGAATCCGGAGAGTAAAGAGATCGAGGACTTTCGCGAATACCTGAACGAGAATTCCTTGCAGGAGCTGACATCGTGCATCGCCGAGCCATACGTACTTGAAGAGGGCGCAGCGAAGAGCTATCAGTTCGAGCGAGAGGGTTATTACTGCCTGGATGAGAAAGCCTCATCGGCAGATAAGGCCGTATTTAATCGCACTATAACCCTGCGTGATTCATGGTAGGCGTCAGACTTTTCTAGATAAATTTAAAAGAGTATCCCGTGCTAACTATTTACAACAGCCTCACACAGGCCAAAGAAGCGTTTACCCCGATCAATGCAGGGAAGATCGGCATTTACGTTTGTGGAATTACTACCTACGACTATCTGCACCTTGGGCATGCACGCATGCTGGTGGCATTCGATGTTGTGACGCGCTACCTCCGCGCGCGCGGTTTCGAGGTTAACTATGTGCGCAATATCACCGACATCGACGACAAGATTCTTAACCGCGCCGCCGAGAATGGAGAATTGTTCTCGGATCTTACGGATCGCTTCATCGAAGCTATGCACGAGGACGAGCTTGCGTTGGCCGTGCTTCCGCCGGACATCGAGCCGCGTGCCACAGGGCATATCAGCGAGATCGTGGACATGATTAAAGGGCTCGTCGAGAAGGATATGGCCTACAAGGCAGCCAATGGCGATGTGTATTTCTCGGTGATGAATTTTCCCGATTACGGCAAGCTATCCAAGAAGAAGATGGATGAGCTGCTCGACGGTGCTCGCATCGAAATTGGCGAGTTGAAGAAAGATCCCAGAGACTTTGTGTTATGGAAGTCTTCGCCAGATGACGGCGTCGGCTGGGACTCGCCCTGGGGTTATGGCAGGCCGGGGTGGCACATTGAGTGCTCCGCCATGTCAACCTGCTGCCTCGGCAACAATTTCGACATACACGGTGGCGGTTCGGATCTGCTGTTCCCACACCATGAGAACGAGATTGCTCAGTCGGAAGCTGCGACAGAAACACAGTTTGCGAATGTGTGGATGCACAATGGTCCGCTGCGTGTCGACAACGAGAAGATGTCCAAGTCCTTGAATAATTTTTTCACCGTCAGAGAGATATTAAAAGACTACGACGCGGAGGTTGTTCGCCATCTACTCATCTCGAGCCACTATCGCAGTCCGATAAATTACTCCGAACAGAGTTTGCAGCAGTCCACGAGTGTGTTGGAGCGTTTCTACAACTGCCTGAAGGGATTGGATCTGGCTAGCGCGAAGTCGCTAACCAATAGCCGCTTCGAGAAGGCATTCTTCGCCGCGATGGATGATGACTTCAACACGCCGGAGGCCTTCAGCGTGCTGTTCGAGATGGTCAAGGAGATTAACAAAAACAAGGAGGCCAACCCTGTTCTCGCAAATCAGCTGGGCGCCTTGCTCGTGCGACTCGCAAATCTCTTGGGGATTCTGCAGGGTACGCCCGAGGAGTTCCTGCGCAGCAATGTCGCCACCGATGTTGACGCGGAAGAGGTAGAGCGGCTCATCGCGGCGCGCAAGCAGGCGAGAGCAGACAAGGACTGGGCTCTGGCTGACGAGATTCGCGATAAGCTGACGGCGATGAAGGTCGTCGTGGAAGACGGTGCCGACGGCAGCGGCTGGAGAATCGAGCGCTAATCCGTTTGCCGATTCCGCCTGAAGCGCCCGTAACATCGCGCCCCTGACAGGAATCCGATGGAATCAAGCATTGACTGGTACCATTGACGTGAGTATTATGCCGTCCTCTCGAAAACGAAGCGTTTTCGAGAAGTTAGGACCCAATATCGGGGTATAGCGCAGTCTGGTAGCGCGCTTGCTTTGGGAGCAAGATGTCGGGAGTTCAAATCTCTCTACCCCGACCAATTTCAACCTCAGGTGTCCATGATACCTAGCCATTAATGGTGACTGTAGCTCAGCTGGTAGAGCCCTGGACTGTGACTCCGGTGGTCGCGGGTTCGAACCCCGTCAGTCACCCCATTATCGATCTCGGCACAGTTAGTCACCAATTAGCAGCTGACTTGCAACAACTCCTCCCTCGAATTAATAAGGCAACTCGTCGGTCTGCTTCTATGTGAATCAACGGAGTGTTGCTAGAATCCAGCCATGCCAACGCACAAAGCCAAGACCATCGATGGCAAGCCCACGCCACTGTCCTCTCTCAACGTGGACTCTCCGCGCCTATTAGACAACTCCAAGACTGGATTTCTCGCTCGCATTGCGAGGATCTACCGCCGCATAAACGACGTGATGTCAGGCATGTACACCGGAGTAGGCTGCGCCGGCACGCCGCACGAATATCACAGCTATGAAGAGCCAGCACAGGGCAAAAACTCTAGCGAATAAAGCAATTCCGCCCAGACACGCACTACTAATGGTTAGCCCGAAGAATTCGTGTAAAATACTCGCCGATTCGCTAGAGCCCAGCACGGTTCAGTCAATCATCTGCGCTCGTAGCTCAACCGGATAGAGCACCGGCCTTCTAAGCCGGGGGTTCCAGGTTCAAGTCCTGGCGGGCGCGCCAATACCAAAGAACCCGCTACGGCGGGTTCTTTGGTATTGGCTCAGCCGTGAGCAGACTCAAAACCTGTGGTTTAAACCGCGTAGCACGGCCGCAGTTCTTCGGGCCTTAAACCTTCTGGCTCACCAACTCTCCAACGGAGCAATCCCCGAAAGAGCCACAAGATTCTATTCCCACGGCGTCCCACCGATTCTCTGGAACATTCTGATGCCAAAAAATGTAACTACAGTTATATGGTCTCCAACCCAAAACCATCTGCGCCTCGCTACACCAAGCCCTAGCAAAACCCCAAAAGAAAGAGTACTTTCACCCTAAGTCCGAACTATTCTCTCCTCGAGGTAAAAACATGAACAAGAAACAGCCTCCTCTAGGCACTAAATCAGTCGGTCAGCCCCAACACGACCAGCTACCCAAAATGCGCGCCTTGTTCTTCATTCTGGCAGCGCTGCTATTCCTTCTGTTAAGCCTAAGCCCAGCCTCAAACCTGTTCGCCGCCGAGGATAATGAGTACGCCGGCGAGCGCATCGTGCACCTACTGCAGGAACCGCGGCACAGAACCGTCCATCAGGAAGGCGATCTCTACCTATTGGATGTGCAGATCAATCCGGGTGATATCTCCCTGCCGCATGTGCACGATCAGCCTATCATGCTGACCTACATCAGCATGTTTGATGGGCCGCGCGACGGGCAGATCGGCAGCAATGTGGACTATGCAACTGACCCAATAACCCACAAGGTGCCAAACGCCGGCCCTGGCCTGTTTCGGATCATCGCGCTGGTCAATGGCAGTGCGGGCAATATCGATCTGCAGTCTGACCGACCCGAGGGCCTGAACGGCGAGCCCCAACTCGAGAACGCGTGGTTCCGCTCCTATCGCGTCGAGCTGGCCCCGGGTGAGGAGACCGACATCCAGCTGCATAAACTTCCCAGCGTAGTCGTGCAGGTTGTCGATGGTCTGCTACAGGTCACGCGCGATGACGAGGTGATCAACGAGCTCGACCATCCTGGCAGCTGGGCGTGGCGTAAGGCGGGGCAGACCTACAAGGTGCGCAATGTTGGTGGCATTCCCTCGGCAGTCGTGATCAACGAGGGCAGATTCTAGCTTCCGCTTTGAATCTACCCAGATCGCTGTGCTGCTTGCCGACTTAGCCTGAGCCCCTAATTCCAATGACTTTTTCCATTTCTTTAACTGATGCGCGCCGCTTGGTTTTGGCGCGCCAGGGCTTGGTGAGTCGCCGCGCGTTTGGCAGCGGCCAGGCGGGAACGCAGAACGCCATCGAACACCTGGGCTATGTGCAAATCGATACGCTGTCTGTCGTAGCCAGGGCGCATATTCACACGCTATGGAATCGCGTCTGGGGCTTCAAGCCTAGCGATATCGATCTGCTGCAGGAGCAGGGCGCGGTGTTCGAGCACTGGGCTCATGCACTGGCCATCCTTCCCATGAGGGACTACCGTTTTTCGCTACCCATGATGAGGCGCATCGCCTCTGGCGACACCCACTGGTATCCGAAGGATCGCAAGGAGGTTCGCAAGGTCCTGAAGCGCATTCGCGAGGAAGGACCGCTGAGTGCCAAGGACTTTAAGGACAAGAAGAGTAGCGATGCGATGTGGGCACGCTCTCCTTCGAAGATCGCGTTAGAACAACTCTTCATGGAGGGGGAGTTGATGATCCCGCGACGAGTTAACTTCCACAAGGTCTACGATCTGCGAGAGAGGGTGCTGCCGAGCGGTCTCGATGTCAGCCTGCCTACGGCAGATGAGCTGTGTCGCCATCTCGCTACTGCTTATCTGCGCGCTCAGGGCTTGGCGCAAATTACGGAGCTCGCCTATTTGCGCAAGGGCTTAGGCCGACAGATGGCGGCTACCGTTGCCGATATGGTCGAGGAGGGGCTAATTCAACAGTTGGATGTAAACGGCTCGCTCTACTATGCGACGCCACAGGCTCTTGAGGAACTGCGCCAGAAGCAGCCCAGGCCGAAGCTGCGTATCCTTTCTCCTTTCGATAACACGGTCATTCAGCGCAAGCGTCTCGCCGCGCTCTTCGACTTCGACTATCAGATTGAATGCTATGTGCCCAAGGCGAAGCGCAAATACGGCTATTTCTGTCTGCCGATTCTGCGCGGCAACCGCTTCGTCGCCAGACTGGACGCGAAGGCAGACAGGAAGACGGGCGTCTTTCATGTGCTGAATCTATACCTTGAGAGCGGCGTGAAGAGCCCGGAGGCATTCCTCGCGGCGCTGCGAGTCGAGCTGGATCGCTTCGCAAAGTTCGACGGCTGTACTTCTGTTGAGATTCACGCCATCAGACAGGCCGGCTAGGTGGGAAGGCTCGCGCTCTCGATGTAGACAACTAGAGAAAAAACAACAATTTACTAAAGATAGCTATTGCATAACCGATAGAATAATCAAGAACGTATTGAAATGGCTTAGGTTAGGATTGAATTCTTAGCGCTAGGCCTTTTTTTTCGCCTCGATCTCCTGCTTTCTCTGCGGCGCCTCAGACCGTGCTCTGCCTGGGCAACAGCCCGAGCTTCTCGTTCGGGCAGGCGATGACATCGTCCTGACCCTTGCTGCGCCACTCATCGAAGGCGATGAGTGCGTATTCGCCGCTGCGTTTCGCTTTGGCGCCTCGGCGTCTGGCCTTGCTGCCATCGGCCTTGCGATTATCGAATCGAAACAGGGTGTAGTCGGCTGGCAGGGCGGCGCGCAGTTCGGTCAGGGAGCCGAAGGAGAGCGGGTTGCCGTAAGTGACCTCGAGCACCATGATGGGACGGGATTTCTGCAGAGTATCGGTGAGGCCAGTGACAACGTTCTTCTCGAATCCCTCCACATCGATCTTCAGTAGATCGATAGCTTGTAGCCCCTGCTCTGAAAGATAGTCATCGCCGCGCACCAACGCGAGCTTGCCGAGATTCTTGTTTCCCTTGCTGACGGTGCCCGCATCGAATGAGCCTATGCCCTGATTGCGGCCAGTTGGCGCATAGAAATCCAGTTCTTCCTGTTGGTTGCTGAGGCCTACCTTGTGCAGCCGAATATTCTGAATGCTGTTTATCTCGATGTGCCGCTCCAGCTTTTGGCTGACGGCAGAGTAGGGCTCGAATGACTGAACCTGGCCTGCGTGTTGAGACATGAACAGCGAGTGCTGGCCAATGTTCGCGCCGATATCGAAGAAGGTCGGCCCTGCCGCGTCATCTGCTTGCTTCAGGCTTGTCAGCGTATCGCGCAGAAAGTAGAGGAGGGGCTTCTCGAAGGCCCCCAGATAGTACAGGGCAAACTCGACACTATTATTCAGATTACCCTCGTACCTGAGGCCAAAAAAATCCGTCGCAAAAGGGGCATCCGGCACGTCCTCAAAGCTACAGAGTTTCTTGTAGAGGGCTTTCTTGCGGCGCAGATCTATCCAGTTTTGGTTCCAGAGTGTTCTATAGAGTCGGTGAAGTAGATGCATTGCCGGTATCTTAACTCTCGAGAGTTTTAGGAAGTGGCTATTGTACAGCTTATCTGTGCCACTAGAACGGCGTTTGTGTTCCTGGAACGAGTAGAGTTGAGCCCTATCGAGGCGAGGATATTGTGATGTGTATTGCAATTCCATCAGTTACCCCCGTTTGCGGGTTGGCGATTGATAAAGTTTTCGGAATAATGAACGTGCTACTCGATAAAACCAGTCTTCGCTAAGTCTTAGTTGGCTCGCCTAGATATCGATTACCGAGCCAGGGGATGCAAACGTCGCAGATTGTGTTCCCTGGTTATGTAGCTCCTCCCACTGGTCTGATCGCCTCCCTCCCTGCTAACAGACAGCATTGCCCCGCTGCATTTGCCTTCGTTAGGCAGGTGTCGTATGTTCACAGCCCAGATTTCGGCGAGACGAGTAATGTTAGCAATAATTGGTGGTACCGGACTGTCCGAGCTAGAGGGCTTCGAGCAGCTTGAGAAAATCGCCCTTAAGACTCCCTATGCCAGGGCCAAGGTGCGACTGGTCCGCGCAGCAAGCGCAGGCAAGGAATTCATTTTCCTAGCCCGACACGGCGCCGATCACAAGATACCGCCCCATGCGATCAATTACCGTGCGAACATCGCTGCGCTGTCTGATCTGGGCGTGACCGAGATTGTCGCCGTGAATGCGGTGGGCGCTATCCATGGCGACCTGCTGCCTGGATCCGTTGCCGTGCCGGATCAGCTCATCGATTACAGCTACTCGCGAGATGTCTCCTTCTACGACGGTAAACTGAAGACCGTGCACCACATCGATTTCACGAATCCCTATAGCGAGCCGATGCGGAAGCGCATCTTGCGCGCGACCGAGGCAGTAAATTCCCGTGTGGCAACGAGATTCGAAGTCATGCCGAACGGTACCTACGCCTGCACTCAAGGGCCGAGGCTGGAGACAGCCGCAGAGATTCGCCGACTCGCCAAAGACGGCTGTGACATGGTAGGGATGACGGGCATGCCGGAGGCTTCGCTCGCTCGAGAGTTGGAAATCGCCTACGCGAGTCTGGCGCTGTCAGTAAATTGGGCGGCGGGTCTGTCGGAAGAGGAGATAAAGATCGAAGACATACATGCGGTGCTTGAAAGTGGAATGGAATTCGTCTCGGCTGTTATTGCCGAGATCGTTCGGAAAAGCTAGCTCTCCAGTGCAGCATTTCTTATTTGGCGTGTCTTAGTTAGCGGTTTCAAAATCAAACACGGGCAGCGGAAGCGGGGGTACTTCATAGGGCTCCACCAGGATCACGATGCCCATCGCGGGATGATCGATGTAGTGGAATTCGGTGCTGCGCATTTCTCTGCTCTGCTCCATATGGAAGACACGATTGATCCCATACAGACTGTTTTGTTCATTTCCATCGACTGCGTCCAGGCCAGTCTTAACCGAGTCAGGAATAGCAGGTAGGCGCCATTCTCCTTCAGGGTCGGCGGAAGCGCTGTACTCGGTCAGCCAGAGATTGCTATCGATAACGATGCGATCTCTGTTCTCATTGAAGCGTAGCGTGATGGTGCCCTGTAGCTCGTGTTGGTCGCCGACCTTCATGCCGCCTTGAACGTAGATAGGCACCGCCGTATTGGGATCGGCGAGAGACTCTCTCCAGAGACCGTGAAACAGGAGTCGATGTTCTGAGGAGCGTTCGATAGCGCGATTGGTCTGCAGAAAATCGCTGTCTTGCGGGCTTAGCAGGAGATAAGGGTTTCGCAAGAAATCGTAGAACTTGAAATCGCTGGCGGGTCGGGCGGGTTGCGGTCCCGTCGCCAAGCGCTGTGCGAGTTGCGCGGCGCGTTCCTCTGCCGCTAGCGCTTCCTCGTCGAAGGCTCTGGGCGGCTCGGGAATGTTGGCAAAGGAGTCCTGCTCGCTCGATTCTCCAATCGCCGCGTCTATCATCTCGTCGGAAATCAAGAGGTCACTGAGTTGGCCTAGCCTGCGTAGCGGCCTTGGGTAATTGAGCGCGTCACGCTGAGGCTGCCACAACTCCTCGTCGCGATCGGCCAGGGTCTCGTTACTGAAGATAGACAATTCGATCTGAAACCAGCGCTGCGATGTCTGCGCCTGCGCCGGGACGCTGAGCAATACCAGCAGGGCAGTTAAGGCGAGATAAGAAAAATTGATTGCTCTGTGCTTCATAACCAGTCGGGCTTAGGCTGCCTGTTGTTCCGCGATTTTGAAGTTATCCAGCAATTCGCTGATGAAGTCCAGTTTATCGGAACCATCGTCGCAATTGTGCACAAATTGCAGCGTATTGGCACCGCCCAGCTTATAGGTCTGCGGATCGCCCTGAATCATCTCTACTAATGACATCGGGTCTATCGGTGTCTGCGCTTTGAATTCGATGCGACCGCTCTTCGCGTTTGCGTCGATCTTCTTGATGCCGTATTTCTCTGCCTTGAGTTTCAGCTGCGTGACGCGAAACAGCAGTTTAAGGGGCGCTGGCAGCAGCCCGAAGCGATCGATCATCTCCACTTGCAGCTCTCTGAGATCGCCCTCATCGAGCGAGGCCGATATGCGCTTGTACATGATGAGTCGCAGGTGCACATCGGGAAGATAATTTTCGGGAATTAGCGCAGGTATGCGCAGATTAATCTCGGCAGACTTGTCCATCTCCATGTCGAGATCGGGGCGACGTCCGGACTTGATCGCGTTGACGGCCTGTTCCAGCATCTCGGTATACAGAGAGAAGCCAATCTTCTGCATGTGACCACTCTGCTCGTCGCCTAGCAATTCTCCCGCGCCGCGAATCTCCAGGTCGTGGCTCGCCAGCGTAAAACCGGCACCAAGGGTCGACGCCGACTGAATGGCCTCGATGCGCTTATTGGCATCGGCGCTTAGTTTGCCGTCGTTCGGCAATAGCAGATAGGCGTAGGCTTGGTGGTGCGAACGACCAACCCTGCCGCGTAACTGATGTAATTGGGCCAGGCCAAACTTGTCGGCGCGATGGATAAGAATGGTGTTGGCGCTGGGAATGTCGATGCCTGTTTCGATAATCGTCGTGCACACCAGAATGTTATAGCGCTTGTGATAGAAGTCGGCCATGACCTTCTCAAGATCGCGCTCTGCCATCTGGCCATGGGCGACACAGATTCGCGCGTGGGGAATTATTTTTCGCAGGTGCTCGGCGGTGTTCTCTATGGACTTCACTTCGTTGTGCAGGTAAAAGACCTGACCGCCGCGCAATAGCTCACGCGAAACCGCCTCGAGTACGAGGCTGTCCTGTTCCTGGCGCACGAACGTTTTCACCGAGAGTCGGCGAGCGGGAGGCGTGACAATAAGTGAGAGGTCGCGTATTCCCGAGAGCGCCATATTGAGCGTTCTTGGGATAGGAGTGGCAGTAAGGGTCAGGATGTCCACATTGGCACGTAGCGCCTTGAGCTTCTCCTTCTGCCTGACACCGAAGCGATGTTCCTCGTCGATGATAAGCATGCCGAGATTGCTGTAGTCGATGTCGCCATGCAGCAGCTTGTGA
The DNA here is from genome assembly GCA_964352295.1 of uncultured Pseudohongiella sp. Classification (GTDB taxonomy): domain Bacteria; phylum Pseudomonadota; class Gammaproteobacteria; order Pseudomonadales; family Pseudohongiellaceae; genus UBA9145. The sequence goes on from CAYGRR010000034.1 coordinate 27,796, forward strand.
GTGCCGATCAGTATGTCGATCTTGCCGGCCGCCACCTTTCGCAGCGCCTCACTCTGCTGTGCCGTCGATTTGAATCGAGAGATTACCTCAACCACGATCGGCCAGTCGGCGAATCTGTCCTTGAAACTCTCGTAGTGCTGCTGGGCGAGTAGGGTGGTGGGAACCAGCATCGCGACCTGTTTGTTATTCTGCACGGCGACGAAGGCTGCCCTGATGGCGACCTCGGTCTTGCCGAAGCCCACATCGCCGCACACGAGCCGGTCCATAGATCGGCCGTTCCGCATGTCATCCAGCACGGCCTCGATAGCATCTTCTTGATCCGCCGTCTCCTCGAAGGGGAAGCTGGCGGCAAACTTGTCGTAGTCTGCGGCATTCCACTTGTACTTGTAGCCCTGCTTGGCCTCGCGCTGCGCGTAGATGTCCAGAAGCTCGGTCGCCACATCGCGAATCTTCTCCGCGGCCTTGCGCTTGGTCTTCTGCCACTGGTCGGTGCCGAGATGATTTAGCGGGGCGGTCTCCTGTTCGGCACCGCCATAGCGACTAATCAAATGCAGTGATAGGACCGGCACGTATAACTTTGCCTCGTTCGCGTACTCGAGGGTGAGAAACTCAGTGTCCTGGCCGTCGGTATTAATGGTCTGTAGTCCGCGATAGCGACCCACGCCATGGTCAAGATGCACGACCGCATCGTTGATGCTTAGCTCGGTGAGGCTCTTGACTATGAAGTCGGTGTCGCTCTGCTTCTTGTTGCGACGCCGCCGCTGTGCGATGCGATTGCCGAATAGCTGCGCCTCCGTGATGAGTAGCAGTTTCTCATCTTCCAGCCACAGCCCCTGATCCAGCGGCGCGACGATTATTCCGAAGGCAGTCTTCGCCTCGACAAAATTCTGGAAGTGCTCGAATTGCTCTGGCCTGATACCGATTTGCTTGAGCACCTCCAGCAGCGTCTCTCTTCTGCCGGCTGACTCTGCACAGAACAGTACACGCTGCTGGGGGTGCTGTTGGATAAACTGCTCGACGGCGGCGAAGGGTTTCTGCAGTTTTGAGTCGCTGCTCAGCTCGGGCAGGCTCAGGCTTTGCAGCGACACGGCGCTGCCGCCCGAGGTAAAGGCAATGCGCCTGAATTGCTTCAGGTCGGCGAGCACGGTCTCGATTGTGAGGAAGATATCGGCAGGTGGCAGAATCGGCCTAAAGTGATCGATCTGCCTGTCCTCGAAGCGTCGTTGAATGTCAGACCAGAAGCTTCGCCCGGCGCCCGCCAGGTCGCCGATCTGACAGCAGGTCGTGTTCTCGGGCAGGTAGTCGAACAGCGAGTCTAATCTCTCGTAGAACAGCGCGAGATAGTACTCCAGGCCGGGCGAGCTGATGCCGTCGCTCACGTCCTGGTAGATCGGACACTGCCGCAGGTCGACATCGAACCGCTCGCGAAAATTGCTGCGAAAGGCGGTTATGCCCTTGGCATCTAGGGGGTATTCGCGGCCAGGGAGCAATCTAATCTGCTCGATTCTCTGGTCGGAGCGTTGCGTCTCGGGATTGAAGATGCGCAGCGTCTCGATCTCGTCATCGAGCAGATCGACGCGGTAGGGAAAGCGGCTGCCCATTGGGAAGATATCGAGAATAGAGCCGCGTACCGCAAACTCGCCGTGTTCGAAGACCGAGTCCACCGCCTGATAGCCCGCATCCACGAGCTGGGCTCGCATGTCATGAAGGGAGAGCTCCTGTCCTACCGCTAGATCGAGGCCGTTGCCGCGCACGTATTTCTTGGGAGGCAACTTGTGCATCAAGCTGCCGATTGAGGTCACCAAGATACCCTGCTGCAGGTCGGGCAGATGATAGAGGGCACTGAGTCGGTCGGAGACTATGTCCTGATGCGGAGAGAAATTGTCATAAGGCAAAGTCTCCCAATCTGGCAGGCTAAAAACCTGCAGCGCATCGCTCCGGCCTGGTAATGTCTTGCAGAAATAACGCAGCTCGCGCTTGAACTGCTCCACCGATTCGTTGTCCTGGCAGATCAGCAGCAGCGGGCCTTCGCAATTAGCCGCCGCATTCGCCAGAGCGAGGCTGGTTGCAGAGCCAAACGTCTGCTGCCAGTGACTGGCGAGCTGAGTATCTAGCGGCAGCGGAGGGCTGAAAATTGTGCTCATGGATGCTGCAGTTCTGTTTGGCGGAGTTGGAATTGTGTGGGTTTGTTTAGAGTCGCTGCTGTCTCGAATTCAGCCGGTGATTGTATAGCAAATCCAGCCACTAAGCAGGCTCCAATAAAATCTACTTAATGCAGGCAGATCGTGTCACTTCGGTTGCACTGACTATGCTTTCACAAGATAATAGCCGCGTTTCGAAACTTAGCAATTTTACCGACGAAAAGGGGTGTTTGTGGTCCGTCCAAGCGTAGATGATTACTTTGGTGACTGGAAACAGCGCGAAGCATTAGTG
>CAYGRR010000035.1:0-20467 GCA_964352295.1 uncultured Pseudohongiella sp.
AAGATCTGGCCGAGGTCTGGAAGCAATTCGCCGGCGGCGACGCCGAGGTCTTTTCGCGGCTGTTTCTCACGATGGCAGCGACGAGTGATGAGGATTTCACCGATCTGTTTTATGGCACCGATATTCGCCGTCGTCACGCCGAAAACTTTATCGTAGGCTATGATCGGTTGCTTCAGTTGGCGAAGGGCTGCGATAGCGACAACATCATACGCGATACGTTGATCTACTCGGCGCACGGTTTGCTGAATATCAGGATGCGAAATCTGCACCCGACTATAAAGTTCGAGGTGATTTCAGGCACCGATTCGGTCGAGTACTTAGGCCGATTGATCAACGACGCGCCGGAATAAGATAGTTCATTAAAATAGATCGCCGCACAGCGGCGAGGGGGAGAGAGTAATGGAATTAGTCGCATTGGTAATATTGTTATCGCTAGTCGAGTATCAGTTCTTCAGCTTTAAGGTCGGCATGGCGAGAGGAAAGTACGAAATCAAGGCGCCGGCGATAACTGGCCATGAAGTGTTTGACCGTTACTACCGCGTGCACATGAACACGCTGGAACAATTGATAGTATTCATCCCCGCCATACTCGTTTTCGCCTACTTCGGCAATCCGACCTACGCGGCGGGCCTGGGCGCCTTCTTCCTGGTAGGTCGTATAGTTTACTTCGTAGGCTACGTGAATGATCCTGCTAAGCGAGGTATGGGATTTATCATAGGCTGGATACCGACGGTGCTATTGGTGTTAGCTGGCCTTGTGTCGGTTGTAATGCAGATAGTTCGTTAGGCGTTCTCGTCTAATTCACGCACGATCTCGGTAAGCGAACGAAAGTCTGTCTTGCCACTGCCCATTCTTGGGAAGTCGGGCACGTGTACGTACTTCTTGGGCAATGCCAGGTTAGGCAGAACCTTCGCAAGGCGCTTACTGAGATCCTGCTGATTAATCTCGCTACTCGTCACCGCGACTATCCTCGAGCCGCGCTTCGAGTCTGGAAGCTCGACAGCACAGCATTCGACCTCAAGCGGCGTTAGCTCGTTCATGGTCTCCTCGACCATGACCAGCGAGATCATCTCGCCACCGATCTTCACGAAGCGCTTCAGCCTACCCTTGTGCCAGAGATAGCCGTCCTCGTCCAGATAGCCAAGATCACCCGTGTCGTACCAGCCAGACTTGAGTCTCAAGGATGATTCTTCCACGTCATTGAGATAGCCCAGCATCACACCGTCGCCCTTCACGAGGATCTTGCCCGTCTCGCCTACCGCGCAGTCGATGCCGGTGTCCAGGTGCTGAATTCGAATCTGCGTGCCTGGGATAGGCGTGCCGATGCTACCCGGCTTGTTGCCTCCACGCGGATTAGCGGAGATGACCGGCGAGGTCTCGGTCGTGCCGTAGCCCTCGATGATGTCGATGCCGTGCTTCTCTCTATACAACGCTCTCAAGTGTTCGGGGCAGCGGTCGGCGCCGGAGACCGCCAGCTTGATGCTCGCGAAATCGCCCGCCTTAGCCTGCTTGGCGTAGCCCTCGAGAAATAACGGCGTGCCTACCAATAACTCCGGCTTGTTCTCGCGGATGATCTTCGCGACGGTCTTAAACTCGAGAGGGTTGGCGTAAGTGATTGTGGTCATGCCCAGACACATCGGAGTCCACAGATTAATTGTTAGGCCGAAGACGTGGAAGTAGGGCAGCACCGCCAATAGATTGTCCATCTCATAGATGTCCATCATCTCGGAGAAGGAGTATATGTTCGAGAGGATGTTGCGCTGCGTTAGCTGCACGACCTTCGGTTCCTTCTCGCTGCCGCTCGTGAACAGAATCACCGCGGGCGAATCGAGGTTCGACCTACCTACTAGGCGTTTGAGTAGGGCGGCGGGGAGCTTGGACTTCGCTAACGCCAGGCCCTTCTCATAGCTGCCGAGTGAGCCGAGGATGTCCTCGATGAAGAGCATGTTGGGCAGGCTTCTGCAGCCGGCCTTCTCAAGCAGGGCCTTGGCGGTAATGATGACTCGAAAATCGCACTGCTCCTGGGCGTACAGACAGTTCTTCTGCGCGCCTGTTGAGTAGTTGATCATCACGGGTGTGCGACCCGCCATAAGCGCCGCGATAACGGCGAGCCCGCCCGCGGACGAGGTCGGCAGCATGATCCCGATGCGACCTCTCTCTAGCTTCTTGAAGCGGCGCGCCAGTATGAGCGAGGCGAGCAGTGCCTGAGAGTAGGTGATGTTGCGGCCGACGCTGCGATCGATGAAGGCAATCTTATCGGGGTTTCTTCGCGCGGAATCGATGAATCGGTGTTGGAGCATCGAGGCATAGTAGCGCAGAAAAGCGAGTCGTGGAACCACGCCACCTGCAGTGATAGAGTGAGGCCTTAGCTAACCGAATGAAGGAAAGTAGCATGCTTAGATCCGCCGCCGTACTCTTGCTCTGCCTCGCGTCTGTATCCTTGTCTGCGCAATCGAGCAGCGATCCCTACTTTACGACCTACCACGTTGCCGGTAGGGTACACATGCTGCAGTCGCCCGATGCGGGAGGCAACATCGGTGTGTTCAGCGGTGAGGATGGCGTGTTGCTTATCGACGACCGTTACGACAGAGAGACGCCAGCGTTGTTGGAAGCTGTAAGCGCAATCAGCGATGAAGATATTCGCTTCCTCGTTAACACGCACATTCATCCAGATCATATTGGCGGCAATAACAATCTTGCGGCGCATGGTGTGTTGATTCTCGCCCACGATAGTGTGCGCCTGCGCATGCTGAAGGAACTGATCATCCCGCGCCGCGGCGGAATTAGCTTTCCGCAGCCGCCTGAGGCGGCGAGGCCTGTGCTCACCTACAGCGAGGCAATCAGTTTTCATCTCAACGGCGAGGAGGTTCGTGTGTTTCTCGCGCCGCCGGCGCATACCGATGGTGACAGTTTCGTCTATTTCATGGAGTCGGATGTCCTGCATCTAGGCGATGTGTTTCGCACCAACATGTACCCGATCATCGATAAGTTCAATGGCGGGAGTTTCCTCGGCATGATCGAGGCGATGGGCATCGCCATCGGCATGGCAGGCCCGGATACGAAAGTGATTCCGGGGCACGGCGTTGGCTTTACCGATAGAGAGGGCATGTTAGAAGTTCATAACCTGCTGATAACCCTGCGTGACAGAGTGCAGACGCTGATAGATTCAGGCAGCAGTCTCGCAGAAGTATTGGCGGCGAAGCCGACGGCAGATCTGGACGATCGTTGGGGGCAGGAACCCTCTTGGACGGCGGCCGACGTGCTGCCAATAGTCTATGGCGAGTTAACCGAGTAATCCTTAGCTTAGCTAAACTTGCAGCTTTTACTGTGCAGTTCTAAAATCCGCCTTCCCGAATGAAGCCGCAGCAAAGTTTCGAGTACCGTTTTGGATTCTCTATGATCAAGCATCTCAACACCCTCTGGCTCGTCGTGGTGGCCGCAATTTTGGGAATGATTGTTATTTATCCTGAATGGCTAACCCGTGAGTCTATAGCGCAAGTGCTGAACGGGATGGGTTCGATGGCGCTCATTCTCTATATATTGATGTCCCTAACCCGCTCGATACTATTGATCCCCTGCACGCCCTTCGTGCTCGCCGGGGCGATTTCCTTCCCACAGTTGCCACTTTTGGTGTTTGCGATATCCCTCGCGGGAGTTGTGGTTGGGGCATTCCTAGTATACAGTTTCCCCTCTTTTGGCAGCTACGATAGGCTGTTGGAAGAGAAATACCCCGAAAAGATCGCCATCTTGAAAGACAAGATGCAACACAAGAACGCGTTTTGGTTTGTGGTTGGCTGGTCTTTTTTCCCCTTAGTACCCACCGATGCAGTTTGTTATGTTGCGGGGGTTGCCAAGATGCCGTTGAGGAAAATGCTTGCAGCATTAGTTATCGGCGAATTGCCGCTGATAGCCGCGTATGTTTTTCTCGGCGCCGAAATTGGCGAGTGGCTTAGGATATGAACACAAGACTGAAGTTTAGCGATTCGCTGAACCTGATAAAGAGCTTTAAGACGTCTGGAACGATTACTCCCAGTTCTAAAGTTTTAATTAAGGCGTTGCTTGCCCCTATAGATTTTGAAGCGGCGCGCTGCATTATCGAGCTTGGCCCCGGCACTGGCTGCGTGACCCGTTCCATTCTGGAACGCATGCATGCGGATTGTGTCCTCATCTGTTTCGAGGTAAATAGTGATTTCATCGAGCAGCTAGAGGCGCTGCATGATCCGCGCTTGAGAGTGGTCAATGCCTGCGCCTCCTCTATTCGCACTGTGCTCGACGAGCTTCAGATTGAACAAGTCGATCACATCGTTTCCAGTTTGCCGCTGGCATTGATAGACAACAAGGTAGTGGCGAACATTCTGCAGTCGGCGAGTTCGAATCTGCGCGAAGGCGGCCGCTTCCTGCAGTATCAATACAGCCTGAGTAATTACGCCGAATTAAAGCCCATGTTCAAGAACGTGAAGCTGGATTTCACGTTTCGCAATATGCCGCCGGCATTTGTGTATGAGTGCACAAAGTAAACTGCAACAACTCTGAGCCAGTCACTTAGCTAGTAATTAGCAAGAATTTGGGAAGGCTGACACGCAAAGCGCGTCAGCCTTTTTTCATGGAAGTTTGAAAGCGACGAGTTCGGGACTGTATTCCCTATCGCCTATCGCCACGAGGATGTATTGCTCACCTTCGTGCAGGTAGCTGATCGGCGGGCCAGAGGTGCCGGCCTCCAATTCGACTTCCCAGATGATCTCGCCGGTATTCTTATCGTAGGCTCTAAACATCGGGCCGCCACTGTTCGTTGCGATCTCGACGGGCATGTCTGCGGGAATCCGTCCGCCGGGGCGCTGATTGGTGAGCCCCTCACCTAGAAACAGCAGCGTCTTGGTGAGTAGCGGCGAGGGTCGCCCTGGCAGGCCGAGTTGGCCCAGGTCAAGTCCGGCCAGATCGGGATGGTCGATCGGGCCGTCGCCGTTTGGCACCATCCATACGTGATTGCCAGTATTCATATCGATAGCCGTGATGCGCCCATAGGGAGGCTTGAACAGCGGCAGTCCGCGCGGTCCCGCTATCCAGCGCCGCGAGCCCTTAACGTAGGCTAGGTTCGTCTCCTCGGGATCCCCAGGAAGAATATCCGCTACGAAGGGCGAGGTTATTGAGGGGATGTACAGATAGCCGGTTTCCGGATCGAAGGCTGCGCCCTGAACGTCCGCGCCGCCTTGCGAGCCAGGCAATTGAATCGTGCCCTGTGTGCCGTTCGGGTCATCGCTGGCAATGGAGGGTGGCGTGAAAAGCGGACCAGTCACGAAGTTGCTGAAAATCGCGAGGGCTTCGGCGCGCAGCTCAGGCGTGAAGTCGATCAGGTTCTCAACCGTTGCCCCTTGGCGGTCGAACGCGGCCGGTCTGGTGGGGAAGGGCTGAGTCGGCGAGGTGACCTCGCCCGGCACGTCAGACTGCGGCACGGCGCGCTCCTCGATCTCCCAGATGGGCTCGCCGGTTTCGCGATTGAAGACGAAGGCGAAGGCCTGCTTCGTGAGTTGGGTAACCGCCTTCACAGGAACGCCATCCACGGTGATATCCATCAAGATCGGCGCGGCCGGTGGGTCGTAGTCCCAGAGGCCATGGTGCACGGTCTGGAAGTGCCAGACTCTCTCGCCGGTCTCGGCGTTGACCGCCACCAGAGATTGGCTAAACAGGTTATCGCCGATGCGATGCCCGCCATACATGTCGTTGGTGGAGGAAGAGATGGGCATGTACACGAGGCCAAGCTCCTCATCCGCGCTGAACAGTGCCCACACTGGAGAGTGTCCGGTGTAGGACCAGGAGCGGTCTTGCCAGCTAGCGGTGCCGAACTGCCCTTCCTGTGGAATCGTATTGTAGGTCCAGCGCAGCTCGCCGGTACGTACATCGAAGGCGTGCACGTCGCCCCGGAAGGCCTCCTTGTTTGAAAACGCGTCCGACATAGATTGGCCGATCACGACGACGTCACGCACAATCGTCGGCACGCCACCCCAGCGGAATAACTCGGAGCCCTCGGGCATCAGGTGCAGATTGGTGCGGCCTCCCACGCCGAAGCTCTCAATGGCTTGACCATTGTCGGCGTTCAAGGCGTAGAGATAGACGCCGCGCTGCACCAAGATGCGTCTGTCGTCGCCCTCGCTCCAGTAGGCCACGCCACGGGTATTCGCGCCGGGCAGTCCCTCGACGCCCTCAAACGGCTCTTGCACCCAGATCGTCTCACCGGTGCCGGGATTGAATGCCTCGACTAGTCCGACGCCGTTCGGCACATAGGCGATGCCATTTTTCACTATCGGCGCGGATATCCAGTTAGAGGTATAGCGCTGCGCGGGATTCAGCGCGGCGTAGTAGGCATCCAGGGCAGGCCTGCGCCAAGCGACCTCGAGCTCTGCTACATTGCTGGCATCGATCTGATCCAGATTGGTGTATTTGGACTGGGCGTTATCGGCGGCGTAGGCGCCCCATTCGCCAGTGTTGCCGGCCGTGGCCGTGGTCTGATTCTCAGTGGCTGCGACAGCCTCCGCAGTTTCACTAGCTACTGGTGCCGCGGGCTCTGGGCTGCAACTCAGCAGCAGGATAGGTAGCGACAGCAGGGCAAATAATAGGGGGCGGTGGGAAGGCGTTGTTATTCTTGTTGGCCAGCTCATTGTAGTACCTCTAGGCGTAGTAGCTTCAGAACAGGGTTCGATTCTAACCAATAACCACGTGCTTGAGGGAAAAATTCTCGGTCTGGGATGCGGCCGTATACCGCGGCGGTACCGGCATGGAACGGTGAGGGGGACGGGGCGTTAAAAAAGAGGCGCTACGCGAGGGAGAGATTTCTCGCCTTGTAGCGCCCCATCGAGCCGGATCTAGAGAAAAATCAGGTAGGCAGCCAGCGCCACCATCAGTAGTATAGGGAGATTCATCTTAGTTCTTGAATCGGTGTTATCTTTCACGGGTCCTCTCCTTCTCTGGGAATAGATCATTAATGTTTACGGCTATAAGGTTAAAAGACGATGAAAGTATTTAGTATGCGCCCCTCATTCCATGGATATTCATCCAGTAGTATTGTCACTTGGTACTACGAGCGAGCGTGGAATACCATGCACGGCGCGAAGCGCGCCATCGTTGCCCGGGCTGTGGACCTGTATAGCGCGGAGATTCTTCCCGAACATCAGACTATAAAATTTAATTTTCCCGAGAATCCCGAGGACGGCGATCAGTTCCTCGAGTGCAATAAGAAGAACATCAAGATTATCGATGACTTCTTCGCCGACAACTCGGTTCGCTCCAAACACTTTCGCGACAATATGGAGATCTTCGTGGCGCGCGCTATCGATGAAATCTTCGAGACGGAAATTTGCGAAGTGCTCAAACAGAAGCTGTTCCCGGAGGAACACATCCCGCACACCGAAGATCAGCTTGATGAATTGCTGGCCGAGACGAATTCCAGCTATACGAACGCCGTCAACGAGTGTGTGCGTGTTTTTAGAAATGGGCTAACCGACGACAGCGTCGAGGAGTTAGAAATCCTGGAGAGTAAACTGCTCTCCGCTCGCGAGCTGCTCGACAAGAATGTGGGCGTCATCGAACACGAATTGGATAGGCGCAAGTCCAAGAAGTAGGAGCGTTTTACCGCGCGAACCAGCAGTTAACCAAGAAAAATAATAAAGAATCGCTATTCCTTTCCCCCAATAGCGATTCGAAGAGGAGTTAACGCCATGTCATTCGATGCACCAATCTCCCGTCGCAAAGTACTCGCGGGAATGGCCGCGGCCAGCGTCCTGCCATTCGGCAATCTGCTCGCTGCAAGCGCGGGCAAGCAGATGCGAGGCGCGCTGATGATACTCAGCACACCCTACTCCGAATCGGGCGAGGTGGACTATGAAGACCTCGCCAATGAGGTCGCGTTCTGCGACCGCTGTGGCGTGCAGGGAATCGTCTGGCCGCAAAATTCCAGCGAACAACGCTACCTGACAAAAGAAGAACGCATCCGCGGCTTCGAAGTGCTCGCCGAGGCTAATCGCGGTCGCGGCATGTCGCTCACCCTGGGTGTGCAAGCCGACGACACGGAAGGCATGTTGGAGTTCGCGCGCGTAGCGGAGTCACTAGCGCCCGACGGCATGATCGCAATTCCACCAACCTCCGCGAATTCCTTGCAGCAGATTCGCGCCTACTATGCGGCGCTGTGCGAGATCACCTCCAGGCCTATATTCGTGCAGACGAGTGGCGGCCCCGACATCGAGCTGCCTATTGAATTTCTTGTCCAGCTCGCTCGCGATTTTCCACAGTGTGGCTACATAAAGGAAGAGTACGGCAATGTGCACGAGCGCATGCTGGCGCTGCAGGCATTTCAACCCGATCCGATTCGCAGTGTCTTCGGGGCGACGCTAGGAAGAGGGTGGCTCTACGAGATGCGTATAGGAACCGATGGAGTGATGACCGGCGGCACCATGTACGCCGATGTTTACGCGCGTCTCTGGCAGCTGCATCTCGAAGGCAGGGAAGAGGAGCTGCGCGAATGCTATAGCAGCCTGCTGTTGATCCAGAACCTCGACACACTGATTCCGGGTGTTCGCCTGTATGTACTTAAGTCCAGAGGCGTCTTCAAGACCACGAAGTCTCGCCGCGGAGACTATAGCTTCTCGGCGCAGCAGATCGCCGAGATCGAGTACCGGCTCGAGGCGCTCCAGCCTTATATGAGTGTGTAGCCGCCAAAGCCCGCTAAACCTAGCCCTGGCTCGGGTTCCTTAGGCCGCTAGGGCCTCTGCAGGGTTTTTTTGCGTTCCTGGTGATCCAGCCCCCAATCGGTTGCGTAATTAGCTCCTATGTATAGAAACTACGCCAATCAAGATGGGTTTAGCACTGAAGTCGGTCCAGCTGTTAGACTTGCCTCAATGACTACAGCCACCCACAGCCTGGATGCCCCGGAATCCGCCGTTAGCGACGAGGTATTGCTTATCGCCGTCGGCAACGCTCAGGACATCGCCGCGTTCAATCAGCTGTTCGAGCGCTTCTCGAAGAAGATTTTCGCCCTGGGCATGAAGCTAACCCGTAACGAGCAATTGGCGAATGATCTCATTCAGGAAGCCATGCTGAATGTCTGGCAGAAGGCACCTCTATATGATCTGGACAAGGGCTCCGCGAAAGGCTGGATCTTTACCCTAAGCCGTAATCGCTGCTTCGACATGCTGCGCAAGCAGAAGCGTCAGCCAAGCACGATCAGCGCCGATGATATCTGGCCTCTCGAATCTGGCATAGAATCGGCATTGGTTCACGAAGACACCGGTGGGCAGGAAGTTGAGCTAAGCCTGATTGAGGGCTATTTCGATCAACTCTCAGAACCCCAGCGCGCCGTGTTAGAGCAGATCTACATAAAAGATCGCACCCATGAAGAGGCGGCGCAGTATCTGCAGATCCCCTTAGGGACCTTGAAATCGCGCCTGCGCCTCGGCGTGGCAAAGCTGCGCAACCTAATTGGCGTCGAAGAGTAAGAATTTTCAGCTAAGTATTCTCTTTGTTTCGACTGAGGACTTGGCTACCACATTTGAGTAAGCGTTTTAGCAAGAGGAACATCATGAGCACCGAAGTACAATTGCATCCATCTACCGAGCTGCTGAATCAATTCGTTCAGGGGGAGTTAGCCACAGGTAAAAGCGTAGTGGTGTCTGCGCATATGGAGCTGTGCAAATCGTGCAGTGCGAAGGCGAAGGAGCTCCAAGCGCTTGCCGTGTCCGCGTGGGTCGATCCCAGCAAGGCTGTCGATCCCAGTCAATCTGATTACTCGAGCATGGTAGCGAACATAGTCAAGTCGCCGCAGATTAAGTCCGAGTCGATCGAGGAGCTGGTTGAGGTGCAGATCGACGTATTGCACTGCAGTCTTAAGTTGCCGAAGGTTCTGGCGAAGGCCGCATCGCAGGGATTGAAGTGGAAGAAGGTAGTGGGTGGCATTAGTGAGGCCCAGCTGTTTTTAGACAACGAGACGCAATGCGAATTTATCTACATGGCCCCTGGCTGTGAAGTTCCCATGCATACCCATCAGGGCAGCGAATCGACCCTCGTGTTGCAGGGAAGTTTCGAGGACGAGTTAGGAGAGTACCGAGCGTCAGACTTTATCGTTCGAGACTCCAAAGATTCACATCAGCCGCGCTCGAAAGAAGGCTGCCTCTGTTTCGCGGTGCTGGATAGTCCCCTGCAGTTTACCAAGGGCCTGGCAAGATTGATGAACCCCATCAATCGCTACAAGTTCAAGAAGGCTATCTCCCAGGTAGCCTAACTCAGGCACTCGCTTTGCGGCGCGCATCGATATTCATAGCAATAGAGATGCGCTCGCGCCTGCCCGTGTAAGGCCTGACGCCATGGCGTAGCCAGGCGGGAAAGACCACGATATTGCCGCGTTCGAGTTTAAATTCCACTTCGTATTGCTGGGGTTTGCCATCGCTTCCTATCATGCGCACCGCCGTGTTGTGCATGGCGGACATCGGAAATCTCGGATCTTCTATGTAGAACGCACCGCCCACGTCTTCGCTGGAATCTGACTCGTCTCCCATGTCGAGATAGAGCACCGCCGCCCAGAGGTTGCCGGGGTGTGCGTGGGGCTGATTCAAACCGCCGGGCGGAGTGACATTGGCCCACATCCTCAGCTGCCAATCGTAGGCCTCTGGGCTTGCTTCCTGAAAGTGACTCATGCGCTTGGCGATATTTATCGCCGACTCGGCGAGTCTGTTCGCTGCCTCGCCACCCCATTGAAGCATGTCGGTGTCCGAGTGCCAGCCACCAATATTCGACCGACTGAGACCCTCAGCCTCCGCTCGGTTCTCGCGAATGTGCTGCTCCAATTCCTGCAGAAGTGTCTCGCCTTCCTTCAGTCGACAGTAAGCCACTGGCGTCTCAAAGAAACCAACCTGCTGTGCTTCTACACGAAGAGGAGTGTGTTGTGCGTGCCGTGTCATTCTGTTTGCAATGTTAGTGCAAGAAGCATTACAAAATTATGACGAAGCATTCATAAAGAGAAATCTAAACTCTAGAATTTCCAAGAATATCGTCCCGTCATCCAATCCGTGCTCAGAGCTGTTCATTGTCAAAAAACTGCAAACAAACGGTCGCATAACTGCAACATGACAGTTCTATGATTGCCCCAGTGAGTCAATCTATTAATTCTAATCTTCAATGGCAGACGAGGGAGTCGAAATGAAATTTAAGTACGCTAAAATGAATGCAATTGCCAGTGGTGTGGCTTTGGGCCTCGCGGCGATGACTGCGCAGGCAGCAGATCAACCAACGCTGGCAACTGGCGGCGCGCAGAGCAGCGCTGTATTCACCGGCGGTGCAACCATCAATGGCGGGGCAAGTTTTCTCTCCGCCGTGCCTGCAGACTCCTCAGTAGATCTGTTAGTAACAGTTAAACCTGCCGCGGCTGACGTAGGCAAGGTTGGTAACCTCGTGGTGCTGATTAATGTGCCAGGTGTTGGATTCTATATTCAAAACTCATCAGGCTCTTTCGTGCCTTGGGCAGAGGGTGATGCGGTCGTGGCGGCGAAAACGAAAACTCTTGCCGCTTCCGAGCCTCTAACAATTTTTACAGGTTTGGTAGGTAGTGCGATAGGCGCAACTGGCGTAGACGTCCAGGCCTATGTGGGCTATTACACGGATTCTGTGGCAAATCTTACTTATTCAGCTACGCCGGCGAGTTTTTCGATCTCTGCAGCGGCGCCCTCAACTTGCCCTTCGAACACCACAGCTATAACCGGTACATTCAAAGGAAAATCTGTCTGCGCATTAAGCGGCAGGATCGAATCGGATACACACCTAACGTCTAACTTCTCTTATATTCTGGACGGGGCAGTCTTCGTCGGTACTGACGAATTGAGTGGCGCCAAGACCAAGCTCACGATCGATGAGGGAACCTATGTCTTCGGACAGCAGGGCCTTAACTTCCTAACAATCGCACGTAACGGTCAGTTGCACGCCAATGGCAGTGCAGCCAAGCCAGTTATCTTCACCTACGAGGGTGACGACACGGCTACCGCTACCACCAGCGGGCAGTGGGGCGGCATCATCCTGAATGGAAATGCACCGATCAACGTGAGCGGTGGTACGGCTGAAGGCGAGGGTTCTACGGGTATTTATGGTGGCCCAGACTCAGCAGATAGCAGCGGTGTACTGACCTATGTTCAGGTGAAGTATGCAGGCCAGAACATTACCGAGACAAACGAGTTAAACGGCATCGCGTTCCAGGGCACAGGCTCGGGCACTATCGTCGACTACGTGCAGGTTCATAACAACTCTGACGACGGCATCGAGTTCTTCGGTGGTACTACGAATGCGAAGCACATCGTGCTGACGGGCAACGAAGACGACGCACTCGACTGGACGTTCGGTTGGTCCGGAAAGGCGCAATTCGTTGCCATCAAGCAGAATTCGGCGAGCGAGCATTGCATCGAGGCTGACAACAATGGCGACGACAACGATGCGCTGCCACGCTCCAACCCAACCATCTCGAACCTGACCTGTGCAGGCGCGACTGGCGGCGGCGACGCCGGATTCAGACTGCGCGAGGGTACTTCTGCGAAAATCTCCAACGTGGTTATGTCGGCACACACTGACTACTGCCTGGATATCGATCAGACCGCCACGTTCGTGAACGCGGGTGGTTCGATTGCAAATCTGAATGGCAACCTGACTGTAAGCAACTCCCGCTTCGTCACCGGCTGCCCGTTTAGTGCATCCGAGGGCGATACCTTCTCTGTAGCCGATTACTTCGCCGCGCAGACTGGAAGTTCCTTGGGTGAAGTCGATCTGATGGGCACCATCGGTTGGATGAATGGTCCTGTGCTGAATGCCATCACACCGACTATTCCAGCAGACGCATTCTTCGATCAGGTCGACTATATAGGCGCGGTTAAGGATGCAAGTTCAGACTGGACTACTGGCTGGACGTACTCTGATTAGTAGGCCGACAAGTCCGGCAGTTTAGGGCATGAAAAAGCAATACCGAAAGGCCCACACTGTGGGCCTTTCCTTTGCAAGCTAGATGATTATTTTGGGAACGCCAGGCGTTCCCATTTTTTTGCCCAGGAAAAGAGAGATATCTCGATTTTGAAATATTTCTGCAATGTAACTGAAATATCACTGTCACACAGCCGCAATAAAATACCCGCTTCAAAATGAAACTATTACTTGGAGCAAGTAGCATGACCAATCGAAGGGCGCCACAACAAATTCTGGCACTGGCCATAGCCTCGGCGTTCAGTGCGATGGCGATCGCACAAGAGTTGCCTCAGATTGAGGAAATCTCGGTAATCGGTCAGTTCGTTCCCGATGAGAAGCGGTCCACCTCGTCCGTCTCCAATGTCGTCGGTCAGGAGCAGTTCCAGCGCTCCGGTGATGCGAATATTGCAGAGGGACTGAAGCGTGTCTCCGGTCTGAGCACAGTGGGTGGCAAGTTCGTCTATGTGCGCGGCCTGGGCGAGCGCTATTCGACAACGCTACTCAATGGCGCCATCCTGCCCAGCCCCGAACCTATCAATCGTGTTGTGCCTCTGGACCTGTTTCCCACCGCCATTCTCGACAGCGTGTTAGTTCAGAAGACCTATTCTGCGCAATTCCCTAGCGAATTCGGTGGCGGCGTGTTGCAGCTGCGAACCAAGAAGTCGACCGATGAATTTTTCTGGAACGTCACTACCACGGCCGGAATACAGCAAGATGTGAGCTTCAAAGAGGGTTTCACGTCATCCGCTGGCAGCAAGTCCTGGCTGGGCTACGATGATGGCTACCGCGGTTTATCGAATACATTGCAGCAGGCCACGGCAAATGGCCAGGAATTGCGAAGGGAGAGCCAGTTCCTGGGCAGCGGCGGTTATACACCCGAAGAGCTTCAGGTCATCGGGCGCAGTGTGAGGAACGATTACGCAGTGGACCGAGAGTCCCTGCCTGCCGATTTCAAGTTCGCCACGTCGTTCGGCAACTTTCATGAGTTGAATGATGACGGCGCTCGGGTGAGCTATCTTGCGGCCATCAACTATTCGAATTCCTGGGACACGAATGAGATCCAACGCAACAACTATCGAACCAGCAACGCGGGCCTTGAGATAGGCGATGAACTGGAGTTCGTCGGCACCGAGCACAGCGTCGACCTGAGTAGTATCTTCACCGTCGGCATGGATCTGAATGAGAACCACAATATTCGCACCACCAGCGTCATGTTACGCAAGACCGACGACACGGTCTCCGAGACCAGCGGTATTCTCGCCGAAGAAGACTTCATCCGGCTGACGCAGCTGGAGTGGGTAGAGCGCGAACTGTTCTCCAATCAGATACAGGGTGATCACTATTTCCCGGACTTCAATGAGCTGGTGGTGAATTGGCGCTACAGCAAGGTGAAGGCAGAGCGCGATTCGCCCGACGACAGAGTGTATCGCTACGATCGCGAGGCCGATGGCAATTTCCGTTTCTCGACTCGCGCGGACGGCAACGTCAGGCGCTTCAGTGTGCTGGACGATGATGCCGAAGATTTCGCCGTCGATCTGACCATGGTCTTCTACGCCCCTATGGATGCGCTGATCACTACCAAGGCAGGCTATGTCCATAACGAGAAGCAAAGAGAGTCGGAAGTGCGCCGCTATTCATTTTTCGATCAGGGGAGCCTGGCCTTCAACGAAGATTTGTTGACGCTGCCGCTGGAGCAGATTCTGGCTCCCGGCAATATCGATCCCGATGGCTTCGAGCTTAGGGAGTTCACTCGACCCACGGACAACTATGACGCGATCAATGAGTCCGATGCCTTCTATGCCGAAGTTGAGGTCAATTTCGATGACAGGTTTCGCCTGAACCTGGGAGCGAGACAGGAAGACTTCTCCCAGAATGTTAGAACCTTCGATCTGTTTCGCGATGTTGAGGTGAACGCCGCGCAGGACAGCAAAGACATTCTGCCAGCGTTCACTGGCACCTACATCCGTGGCGATCATCAGTTCCGAGTCGCCTACAGTGAGACCTTGTCGCGACCCGACTTCCGCGAGCTCTCGCCAGCTGCCTTCACCAATCCGGTCACAGGCCGTGAGGTAGTGGGTAATCCCAACTTGAAGATCGCGAACATCACCAACTACGACTTCCGTTGGGAGTGGTATTTCGGCTTCGGTGACTCCATGTCCTTCGGTCTGTTTTACAAGGAATTCGAAAATCCGATCGAGTCCGTCGTACAGCCAGGCGCCGAGGCCAGACAGACATTCGCCAATGCCGAGGCAGGCGAGAACGCCGGCGTCGAGTTTGAAATCACCAAGCGGCTCGATTTCCTGGGTGATCTCGGTGAAGACTTCTATGTGCAGACCAATGTCGCCTTCATAGATTCCGAGGTAACCATTGCCGAGGCAGATCGCGGCATTCTTACCAGCACGTCCCGCGCGCTGCAGGGCCAGTCGGACTGGCTATTCAATGCGCAGATCGGCTACGAGCCATTCTCCGGCACCACGGCTACGCTTCTGTATCACTACTTCGGCGAGCGTATCAGTGAGGTGGGTATCGAGGGCGCGCCGGACTTGATCGAGCAGCCCTTCGGCGAGTTGAACTCTGTGTTCATCCATGAATTCAACGACACCTGGCGGCTGACGCTCAAGGGTAAAAACCTACTCGACGAGCAGAGCGAGATCACTCAGGGCGGGTTGATCACAACCGGTTTTAATCGTGGCAGAGAGCTCAGCATACAGATGGACTATCGATTCTAGAGTCGCCTTGTTCCCCGATCGGCGCAGCTGAGCAGCTGCGCCATTTATGAAAAGTAACTTTTGAAACAAGGGTTTATGTGCATTCTTGGTGCGTGATTCAGGGTCAATTTGGCGACGCACTGTCACGTAAATGTAATATACTGCTGGTTAAATAAAACCAGCTTTACCGTTTATTAGCCTAATGAGTTGGAATACCGATGCCTGAATCCACAATATTGATCGTCGATGATGAAGCCGCAATTCGCGACATGGTTGGCATTACCCTCGACCTAGCTGGCTTTTCCAGTATCAGTGCAGAAAACGCCCACGATGCTCACGTGTCCATCATAGACAAGAAGCCGGACCTGGTGCTGCTCGACTGGATGCTACCCGGCGGCAGCGGCATAGAACTGGCCCGCAGACTGCGTCGTGACGAGATCACCGCAAACCTGCCCATTATTATGCTCACGGCCAAAACCAGTGAGGACAACAAGGTGCAGGGTCTGAACGAGGGTGTGGATGACTATGTGACCAAGCCGTTTTCGCCCCGAGAATTGGTAGCGCGCATAAAAACGGTGCTGCGCCGGGTGGATGGCAAGCAGAAGAACAAGGTGCTGCGAGTCTTCGATCTGCAATTAGACCCTACGAGCCATCGCACCTCGATCGAGGAGCATCCCATAGAGATGGGCCCCACGGAATTTCGTCTGTTGAAGTTCTTCCTGCTGAATCAGGAGAAGGTATTTAGCCGCGATCACATTCAAGATGCGGTCTGGGGCGGGAATGTCTATCTGGAGGAGCGCACAATCGACGTGCACATACGTCGCCTGCGCAAGGCTTTATCTTCGGTGGAGAACACTTCGATCGACTACTCGAAACTCGTGCAGACCGTGCGCGGCGCAGGCTACCGTTTCTCCGTGCGTCAATTCTAGCTCTGGGTTCTATTCCCTCAGCCTACCCTCAGCCTGACAACCTCGGCGCCGCCTAGCGCGTGCCCAGGGAATCCCTCTCCCGTTTATAGGTTGCATAGTCTTTCTGGTACTGCGCCTTACAGCTAGCTTGCTGAGCTATGGGGATCTCCTCGCAGCCGCGCAAGCCGTCCTGTTGAATCGATTGGTACATGGCCTCGTTGCTGCAGGTGCTCAAGGCCAGGATCATCAGGAGTGAGCCTGGCAACAGGCGCCTCTTGGGGCGGCACCACCTGTCAGTCGCCTGTTTCATCAATCACCTCCCTATTGAGCACTGTGAAGAGCCGCGGTAGTCTGCAGCCCCCAGAAATTGTGGTTCAGAGCCCGTTAAGCCTCTCAGGGCCTAGATTCTAGCCTTAATCACTCGGCGATGACGAGATCTCTCTGCGCCGCGCCAATACCTAGCGCTGGATTCGCGCCGAATCCACTCCGAATCCTCCTACAAGCCCCTATTTACGGGCAGATATTAGTAATCGAATTGTGAAAAAGCGGAAAAATGGCAAAAATACGGCCTAGATTTATCAAATTGTTACAGTTGCGACTGTTTGTTTCAGAGCAACCCGTGTAGAATCCGCGCCACGTAATTCATAAGTTATGGATTACATAAATCAAATAAGAAATCTGGGCACGAAACCTAGCACTAACTAGCGACAGTTTTGGTCTGGATTTTAACTTATATAAGGGGGAACATTTAATGTTCAAACTAAACCAGAAGGCATCTGCCTGGAGCATGGCGTTCGCCGCTATTGCAACAGCAGCGTCCATCGGCACGGCTCCCACAGTGTACGGCCAAGAACAGGCCCTAGAAGAAGTAATCGTGACGGGTTCACGCATACGTCGTCCAGGTCTTAGCTCTTCAAGCCCAATCACTTCAATCGGACTGGAAGAAATAGAGTTTCAACAAGAAGTTGAACTTGAGCAAATCCTTCGCGATCTGCCTTCCACAATCCCAGGTGATGGAGCAAACGTTAACAACGGTACCGACGGTATTTCAACTGTTAACCTTCGTGCCCTAGGACCAGAGCGTAACTTGGTTCTTCTCAACGGTCGTCGTCTCACTCCAGCGAACTTTCGCGGACGTGCTGACCTTTCCACTATCCCAACTGCGCTGATCGAGCGTGTAGACGTTATTACTGGTGGCGCCTCGGCGGTATACGGTTCTGACGCTATCGCAGGCGCTGTAAACGTTGTGCTTAAGCAAGATTTCGAAGGCTTCGATCTTCAGATCAACAACACTACCTCTGGCGAAAACGACGCTGACACTGACAACATCTCATTGACTCTGGGTTCTGCATTGGAAGGTGGCCGTGGCCACGTTGCCCTGAACCTTAGCTGGTCAGAGCGTGAAGCGGTTCTTCTCGGTGCTCGTCCTCTGGGTCAAATCGGTATCGAAACTGGTTCCGGCGCTGGCTTATCTAACTTCAATGCTGGACTTGGTCCGCAGCCTGCTCCTGCCAACTGTCAGGGTCCAGACTCTGTGGCGACTGGTGGTTCAACGACTTCCATGCCAACTCGCGCGAACATCGCCGGTGCTGGTAACGTAGGTCAGTTCCAGGAAGATGGCACCCTGTTTACAGGTGATGCCGGTACTGGTCTTGGTCCTCGTGGCGGTTGTTCTGTGTTTAACTTCAACCCCTATAACTTCTATCAAACACCTCAAGAGCGTTACAACGCGTTCTTCACAGGTAACTTTGAGTTCAACGAGAACCTGGAAGTTTATTCGACTGTGTCCTACAGCAACATCACTGTAAACCAGCAAGTAGCTCCTTCCGGTACTTTCGGTGCGCGCTTCGATGTGCCTATGGCAAACCCACTGATCGGCGCGCAGGCTAAGGCAGAGATTCTCTCTTTCGCCAACACCTCAGCAGCTGCTGGCCTAATCTCTCCGGGTGGAACTGGTTCCAACTGGAATGATGTGAATGGTAATGGTGTGGTCGATGAGGCTGACTATCTGAAGATGCAGCTGCGTCGTCGTACTCTTGAGCTAGGTGCACGTTCCGAAGCTTACGATACTGAATACTTCACTTTCCTAGCCGGCGCACGTGGCCAGTTGCTGGGCGATTGGAACTATGACGTGTCTTTCCAGTACGGTGAGTCCAACCGAACTACAGTTCGTGATGGCTACACAAACCTGACTAACATCCAGAACGCTCTTGACACTACCGACGGTGTGACTTGTGCGAATGGCGACTCGTCTTGTGTGCCTATCAACCTGTTCGGTGGCTTCGGCACAATCACTCCTGCAATGGCCGGCTACGCTCGCGCGATCGCCTTCCAACAGCAGAAGTATGACCAGTCAATCGGCCAGATCGTCCTAGACGGTCCTGTTGATTTCATCCAGGTTCCTTCAGCTTCAACTCCTCTGGCGTTGAGCGTTGGTTTTGAAACTCGTGACGAATTCGGTTCACTTAACCCTGACGAATGTCTGAAGCTTGCTCCAGCATCGTGTCAAGGTGGTGCCGGCGGTAACCTCCTGCCAATCGCTGGTGGCTTCCGTGTTGACGAATTCTTCGTTGAAGGTTTCCTGCCATTGGTTGATGGCCTGGACTTCGTCGATTCTCTAAACCTCGAGTTTGGGTATCGTGATTCCGACTACAACACTGTTGGTAATGTCGATACTTGGAAAGTGGGCTTTAACTGGACTGTTAACGATCAATTGCTGATCCGTGTAATGGAACAGGAAGCGACTCGTGCTCCAAACATTGCTGAGTTGTACTCGCCAATCACTACTGCGCTGCGTAACGCGACAGGCGATCCATGTTCAATAGCTAACGCAGGTAACATCGACGCCAGACTGCAGGGTCTCTGTGTGTCTACCGGTATGTTGCCAGCACAGGTTGGTGTACTTCAGGACATCGTTTCTGGCCAGGTTAATACTCTAGAGGGTAGCAGCCTAACAAACGCACCAGCAACTGAAACAGCTGACACATTCACCGCAGGCTTCGTCTGGACTCCAGAGCTGCCTGTCTTTGAAAACGTAATGCTGTCTATCGACTACTACGACATAGACATCACTGACGTTATCGGTGAGTTTTCTGCACAAGAAGTTCTGGACCAGTGTTATGTTCTGGGTCAAGCCGCTTCATGTGCGAACGTTGTGCGTGTTGATGGTGATTTGACTTCACCAGCGTCTGGTATCCGTCGTCTGACAACTAACCTGGACTACGAAAAGTCTACTGGTTACGAAATCGCCTTTAACTTCGGTTACGACCTGGGTTCATTTGGTGATCTGTCTTTCTCAGGAAACATCAACAAGTATTCTGAGCAAGAGAGCCAGAGCTCTTCGACTAGCCCTGTTATCGACTGTTCAGGTTTCTTCGGCACAAGCTGTGACCCTGTTTCCGACATGCGTTGGACTCAGCGTACTTCCTGGAACTGGAATGACCTGACGGCCTCACTTCAATGGCGCCACATTGGCGGCGTTGATATTGAGCGTCCAGAAGCGGCAGCGACTTTCGCGGCCTTCCGTTCTATCGATGACTACGACTACCTCGACCTCTACGTAAGCTACAACCTTTGGGATGATCGCGTGCGTCTAAGTGCTGGTATCGACAACATCACTGATGAAGATCCACCTGTACTAGGTAACGAAGCAGGCGACACTTCATCTAACTCTGGTAATACTTTCCCAAGTAACTATGATACTTTGGGTCGTATGTACACCTTCGGTGCTCGCTTGAGCTTCTAATTCCGAAAAGAGTTATGTATCAGAAAAAGGCGAACTTCGGTTCGCCTTTTTTTATGGCTCGATTTTAGAAGGAGCTGCGTAAGGAGGGGTTTTTACTGCGCCCTGAATGGTAGTAGGCAATAGTCTTT
>CAYGRR010000035.1:20567-29333 GCA_964352295.1 uncultured Pseudohongiella sp.
AACGCTTAACGCTTAACGCTTAACGCTTAACGCTTAACGCTTAACGCTTAACGCTTAACGCTGTAGCTGCACTCTCAGTAGATTCCTAGCATTTGTCTGGCCTCGCTAGCCGAGGCGACTCTACGCTCGAGAGACACCACGCTATCGCGCACCGTTGTTACCAGCGCCGCGTTGTCCGCTGCCAGGCTACCGTCTGGCGCTAACAGGTTGTTCTCGAATCCGACGCGGCAATGTCCGCCGCGTTGAATCGCCGCACGCATGCACTCAGCCTCGCTGGCGCCGAACGCACAGAGCGACCAGTGCTTCACGGGCACGAGCTGCTCAATCAGTGGGCCAAGCTCGGCCGGATTCGATTGCTGATTCTGTGAGTAGCGACCTAACACCAAGAGTACGGAAACGTTTTCATCGGGAACGATGCCGCGCCTCAACAAGTCGTTGAAGTGCTGAATGTCTTCCCTGTCGTAGAGTATGTACTGGGCTGCGATGCGCTCGCGCCGCAGAAAGTGGAAGAATTCGGCGGCGGATTTCTCGTCGCAGCCGATCGGGCATAGCTCGCGAACCGCGAGCGACACGGCCTCGGGGTGTACATCGACCACTGTCTGCCGCTGCTGTTCAGGGCTGTAGATGCCAACCGCCTCAGTCGTAATCTGGATGATGAGGTCCTCACCCAGCTGCTGCCGAATCACGCGGATGGCTTCTCTATAGCGATCGGCGTCGAGGCTGTGCTGCAACTTCTCGTCGCGCACATGCAGGTGCAACATGCTGGCTCCAGCCTCCAGGCAAGCTGCAGCCGTGTGTGCAATTTCCGTCGCAGTGATCGGTAGCTGAGGATGTTCGCGCTGGGTTTTCCTCGCTCCATTCGGCGCAACGGCAATCATCACTGGGTCATTTTGCATCAAAGGATTTTCCCTTCTGGTTGGGGCTTGGAGCATGCATGGTCTCAGAGCCTCGAGGCTACTACAAGGCAGGCAACTATCGTATGCTAGCGAATCGCTTTGCACGAAACCTGGCTGGATTCGGTCTTATCAGTACGCTATCCCTAACTCGCATCGAGGAGACAGAATGCAGATCAGTCAGCAAATACTCAAGCTCGGCTTCGTGCTCGCCCTAATAGGCAGCTACCCGCTTGCAGCCCAAGCGCAGGCATGGGAGCTGCGGCGGGACAAAGACGGCATTCAGGTACACACCCGCGCGGTGGAGGGGTCTCCCTACGATGCAGTGCGCACGAGCACGCGCATGAGCGATGTGCGTCTCTCCGCCCTGGTCGCCTTGATAGAGGATGCCGAGGCCTGTCCGGATTGGGCAGATAGCTGTGCCGAGTCGTATTTGTTTGAGCGGATCAGCGACACAGAGTCGCTCATCTACACACACAACGACATGCCCTTTCCAGTGAAGGACCGCGATGTGCTCGCGCAGGTAAAGTGGTCTCAGGATCCTGTCACCTTCGAGGTCGAGATGCAGAGCAGGGCGACAGTAGGTAAGATGGAGGAGGTTCGCGGCAGGCTGCGCCTAACGCAGGCACAGGCCCGTTGGGATTTCACGCCACAGGCAGACGGCTCTGTGCTGGTCAGCAACGAGGCCCATATTAATCCCGGTTCGGCTCTGCCGGGGTGGGTGACGAATATGTTGCTGATCGATGCGCCGTTCGAGACCATGAAATCCTTCGTAAGCGAAGTGAGGAATCCGAAGTATGTCGATGCGCAGCTGAGCTTTATTCAGGAGCCCGCCGAAGGGAGTAGCAGGTAGAGCGAGCAGTGAATTCGCGAGTAGTTTGAGTCACCAGGAGTAGCCACGTGCCCCACGATCACCATCACGACCATGAACACACCGAGCCGCCTTCGGATCTCGAGCTGCGGGTGAAGGCGCTCGAGAGCCTCTTGGTTGAGAAGGGCTTGGTAAAGCCAGAGACGCTGAACACAATCATCGAAACCTACGAGCACAAGGTGGGCCCGCGCAACGGGGCGCACGTTGTCGCGAAGGCGTGGGCGGATCCCGAATTTAAAGTGGCGTTGCTGCGCGATGCGACTGAGGCGGTGGCGAGTCTCGGCTACAGCGGGCGTCAAGGTGAACACTTAGAGGTGGTTGAGAATACCGACGACTGCCATAACCTGGTCGTGTGTACGCTTTGCTCCTGCTATCCCTGGACCGTGCTGGGCCTGCCGCCTGCATGGTACAAGTCAGCACCGTATCGATCCCGAGCTGTCAGCGACCCACGCGGCGTGTTGAAAGAATTTGGTACAGCGCTGGATGAGAAGACGAAAATCAGGGTGTGGGATTCAACCTCGGAGATGCGCTACCTCGTGTTGCCACAGCGCCCGCAGGGCACGGAGGCTTGGAGCGAGCAAGAACTACAGCGCCTAGTGAGCCGCAATTCCATGATAGGAGTAGAACTGGCACGTTCGCCAGATCAGCTCGACGAGTCGAACACATGAGAGGTGGGCACGATCTGGGCGGGCAGCAGGAGATGGGACCTATCAATCCCGAGCCTGAATCGCAGGAGCCGGTGTTCCATTCCGAGTGGGAGCGACGCGTGTTTGGCCTTACCCTGGCCTCAGGTATGCTGGGCAGGTGGAATATCGACGAGTCGCGCCACGCGAGAGAGCGTCAAGACCCTCTTCGCTATATAGAGAACAGCTACTACGAGAACTGGCTAGAGGGCCTAGAGAAACTGTTAGTTGAGAAGGGGCTGCTAGACAGCGAAGAATTGAGTCAGAGGCAGAGCCTCTATGCGCGGGCAGGCGAGCCGCCCGCGGCACCGAACTCGGCTGCTGCGCAGCAGATACTCGCAAGCGGATCTCCGAGCACCATGGAGTCCCAGAACAAACCGAAGTATCAGCTTGGCGACAGAGTCTTAGTAAGAGTTAGCGAAGTCGATGGCCACACTCGAGCGCCGCGTTACGCCCAGGGCGCGACCGGCAAGATAGTGGCAAGTCTGGGTTGTCATAGCTTCCCGGACAGCAATGCCAGAGGCATTGCCGAGGGGCAACATCTCTACCGAGTCGCCTTCGCTGGCGCCGAGCTCTGGGGCGAAGAATCGAACAATAGCGAGGTGCTGATCGATCTTTGGGAAGCCTATCTCGATAGGGCGACGCGCTGATGGAGAACTTTCCTTACCAGCCACAGGATGAGCAGGGACCCGTCTTCAGCGAGCCGTGGGAGGCGCAGGCCTTCGCGCTGGTACTGGCACTGCATGAGCAGGGCCACTTCAGCTGGCCGGAATGGGCCACGGTGTTGAGTGAGCAGATCGCGCTGGCGCAGGCCGAGGGCGACCCAGATCTCGGCAATACCTACTACCAGCATTGGCTGGCGGCCCTGGAGACGATCTCCCGGCGGAAGCAGCTCTCCGACGAGAGCGAGCTGAAGCAGAGAAAAGCGCAGTGGCAGTCAGCCTATCGCAACACGCCCCATGGACAGCCGATCGAGCTGTCCGCAGGGAAAGTCTCGCGCTGAGTGCTACAATGCCCGCTCCCTTTGCGAGTAATCTATGGCCCTACTACAATCCCTCAAGAAACTATTCGGCGCAGCGCCGCCTGACGATGCCGGGCTAGCTACGGCCGGCAAACACTGGGGTGAGCGCGCGCGGGAACAGGCCGCTCCCAACAAGCCCAACTCCTGGGCAGAATGCCCGGTTGTGAATCAGGAATACATCTGCCCACTCATCTCCGGCCAATCGCAGGTAGGCTGGCTGGAATATGTAGCCCGTAAATACTACCCATCTCATGTCTCCACCGCGCTGAGTCTCGGCTGCGGTGGCGGGGGTTTGGAGCGCCACGGCCTGCAACTGCAGATTGCGGAACGCTTCGATGCCTTCGACGTGTCCGAGGGCGCAATCCAGCTCGCGAAGGAAGAGGCGCAGAAGAGCGGTCAAATCGCGTCCATCAACTACGCGGTCGCGAATCTCAACAAGCTGGAGTTTGCGGAGAACGCCTACCAGGCCGCCTTCGCCTCGCAATCCGTGCATCACATCGAGGCGCTAGAACATTATATGCAGCAGGTGCATCGCTGCCTGACCCCGGGTGGCTATTTCATCATCAACGAATTCGTAGGGCCGAATCAGTTTCAGTGGACCGACGTGCAGCTGCAACACTGTCAGCGCCTCCTGGAGGAGATACCGGAGTCCTTTCGCCAGATGATTCGTGAGCCCGGTCTGAAACAAACTGTAGAGCGGCCAACTCTGGAATTCATGAACGGCTACGACCCCACCGAGGCGATACGCTCGGCCGATATCATCCCCGAATTGAAAAAACATTTCGAGATTGTGGAGCGCAAAGACTTTGGCGGCACGCTCCTGCACCTGGTGTTAGACAATATAGCCGGCAATCTATCTGACTCCGAGGAGGGCAGGACGATTCTGCGCAAGCTCTTTGTCGAGGAGCTGAGACTACTAGAGAGCGGCGAGATAGGCAGCGACTTCACTCTCCTCATCGCGCAAAAAAAGCAGTAGCGCCGCGAGAATAATCCATGACTAAATTCGAGAAGATCAAGGAGCGCGCTGAGCATCGCAAGGGCGGCGGAACGGAACTGAAGAAGCTGCTGCCGAAGGTGGCGACGAAGAAGCAGCTCATCGCGCTAGGCGACGATCGCTATCTCGCCATGATGACCAAATGCATCAATCAGGCTGGCTTCAGCTGGAAGGTCATCGAGAACAAGTGGCCACAGTTTGAGGAGGCCTTCTTTGGTTTCGACCCGAAGAAGCTAGGCTATCTGTCGCCGGAGCAGTGGGAGGCCTATGCCAGTGATCGCCGCGTCGTGCGCAATTGGCAGAAGATCAAGGCGCTGCAGGAGAATGTGTTCTTCGTGCAGGAAGAGTCGCGTAGAAACGGCGGCTTCGGAACGTTTATCGCCGAGTGGCCGTCGACGGATCAGATCGGCCTGATGGCCTATCTGAAGAAGCACGGTTCTCGCCTGGGCGGACAGAGCGCTCTGTGGTTTCTACGCCGAACCGGCAAGGACTGTTTCATCTTGTCGAAGGATGTCGTCGTAACTCTGCGCGGCAGCGGGCTGGAAATAGCGGAGCAGCCTACGAGTCAGCGCGACCTGAAGAAGGTGCAGGCGCAGTTCAACGAGTGGCATGCCGAGACCGGCCTGCCTTTTAGTCACCTGAGTCGAATCGCCGCCTGCTCGGTGGGCGAAAACTATCTGCAGCAGGCCACTCAATAATGAGATGGTCCGCAGTGACCCCGTGTGAGTAAGGTCTGGCGAGGGAGTGCGCATCGTCATGGCATTCGCGGGCTTTCGCGATGAGGGGAATCCTCTATGTCCCACTGCCATAAACCCGAGCACGAAGATCGAGGCATTATTGGGCAGCTCCTTTTCGCACGGTCGACAATATGTTGGACAGGCCAAATAAATAGCGTGATTATTCATTCACAGCAGAGAGAACAGGCAACACCATAATGACAATAAAAACTGCAGGCGCGTTCGCTCACACCGTTTTTCTTCCTCTGATCCTGGTGCTCTATGCCTCATCCGCGCAGGCACAAGTCGAAGACTTCACCGCTGTCACCGACCAGATGCTGGCCAGGCCGCCTGCAGGCGAATGGCTGAGCTGGCGCGGCACGGCAGCAGCCTGGGGCTACAGCCCTCTCGATCAGATCAACACAGACAATGTCTCCCAGCTGCAGCTGAAGTGGTCGTTTGCCCTCGATGATACCGGCGCGGTGCAGGCGGCGCCGTTGGTTCACGATGGCATCATGTTCATTCCCGCGCCGCGCGGCGTGATTCAGGCACTGGACGCAGTAAGCGGCGACCTGCTGTGGGAATACCGCCCGGCGCCACCGACAGAGGAATTTCTCAACTCGGGAGCGGGCACCCGTGCGGCTGTGTTGCCGGCAGGTGCCTTCGCCGGCGTAGGCAGGGGTGTGCAGAAGAACATCGCAATCTTCGGCGAGAGGATCTACGCGGCGACGGAGACGGCTAGCATCCGCGCTATCGATGCGCGCAGCGGCCTGTTGGTCTGGGAGACGCAGGTGGCCGATCCCACGCTCGGCTACTTCTACACGGCGGGCCCGATAGTCGCCAATGGCACGCTGGTCACCGGCATTACCGGCTGCGATCGCTATAAGGAAGACGTCTGCTTCATTACCGGTCATGACCCGCTAACGGGCGAGGAGAAGTGGCGAACCTCTACTGTTGCTCGACCCGAAGATCCCGGAGGCGACACCTGGGGCGATCTGCCGCTGCGCTTCCGTGCCGGCAGCGATGCCTGGGTCGCGGGTTCCTACGATCCCCAGGCGAACCTCATCTACTGGGGCACCGCACAGGCGAAACCCTGGGCAAGAGCGGTGCGCGGCACCGATGGCGATGCGCTGTATACAAATTCGACCCTCGCGCTAAACCCTGACAACGGTCAGATGGCCTGGTACTTTCAGCACATACCCGGTGAGACGCAGGACATGGATGAGGTGTTCGAGAATATCCTGATCGATGTGGACGGCAGAAAATCGCTCTTCAAGATGGGAAAGCTAGGCATTCTTTGGCAGCTAGATAGGGAGACGGGTGAGTTCATCAAGGCCACCGACATCGGCTACCAGAACATCGTGAATCTGGATCCGATCACGGGCCAGATTACCTACCGCGACGGCATGATTCCGCGCATCGGCGAGGAGCTCAATATGTGCCCGAGCACCTCGGGTGTGAAGAGCTGGCGCGCGATGTCCTATTCCCCCGACACGAGTGCGATGTACATACCGATCACGCTGAACTGCGCGTTGACGACCTTCGGCCCCACAGAAAGAACGTTAGGAGGTGGCGGCGTCGGCCCGTTTCGCCGCAACAATTATCACCATCCCGACTCGGACGGCAACATGGGCGAGATCCTGGCCCTGGACATTCCCAGCGGCGAGGTGAAGTGGCGTTACCGAACCCGCGCGCCATTCAACACGGCGACGCTCACCACGGCGGGCGGCCTGGTCTTCGCAGGCGATTGGAACAGAACAATGACGGCGTTCGATGCTGAGGATGGCAGTGTGCTCTGGCAGGTACGCCTCGCGACTTCGAATCAGGGCTTTCCCATTAGCTATGCCGTCGATGGCAAGCAGTACATCGCCATGCCGGTAGGCACCGGCGGCGCGAGCTGGTCAGGCAGCCTGCCGAGGGACCTGGCGCCGGAGCTGGGCCGGCCCGGTAACGGAAGCTCCATCAACGTGTTCGCGCTGCCAAACTGATGCGTCTATTTATTGCGACATTACTCAGCTGTGTCATCACTCTTGGCGCGAGCGCACAGCAGCCAAGCTCTACAGTCGATGGCATCTACACTGAAGAGCAGGCGAGCAGGGGAGAGGCGATCTACAATGTAGCCTGTATCGCCTGTCATGGTTTGGATCTGGGGGGCAATAGCAATTCGCCAGGCTTGGTGGGTATGGGTTTCCTGTTCCTGTGGGAGGGGAGGAGCGTCGGTGAATTCTTCGAGAAGATCCGCAGCGAGATGCCGACCGATCGCCCCGGCCAGTTACCGGCGCAAGACTACCTGGACGTGGTTGCCTATATCCTGCAGAAAAATAGCTTCCCCGCCGCAGAGCGCGAGCTGGCCTCGGACGTTGAGACGCTGAGCCTGATTGAGATTAAATCCAACTAGCCACGCTCAGTCGTGGTAATAATCTAATTCCCCGCTGACTTAGCGTAGCTCGAGTCCAATGCCCGCGTGTTCGGTACGTCTGTGATACGCGGAGATATCCTTGCCGTAGCCATTGTAGTAATAGAGCGAAATCAGAAAGCTATTGATGCTCATTCCCAGCGATGCCTTGCCGCCGATCTTGTCAAAAGGTGACCACAGGCCCGTTTGCAGTTCCAGGCGGCCGACGCCGCTAACGGGAAGGAAATCGAATAGCTTGCGAATAGGCAGGATGCCATCCAGTGGCACCATCTTCTCGGCTACCATGCGTATGCCATCGACGTTCTCGAGCTGCGTGGGCTCCCGTCTTCCCGGCTCCCAGAATATCTTGTCGTCGTTCCAAAAGTAGAAGGGTCGCAGTTCGAGCTGCAATTGACTCCAGTCACTGTTAACTCGGCCCTCGGGATTGCTCATCCACTGGTATCTGAATTTCGTGTACCAGGACGATCTGCTCACTCTCTCCAGTGCGGGCGCTTCGCCGAACTGTGCTTCTAACTCGGTAATCTCCGTTATCGATGCGAGTCGCTCCTCGATGGTGCCGGATTCGGCGACAGTTTGTCCGTTGGAATGATGGAATACGCCGAATCGCAGTTTCTGATGCCCGTCGCCAATATCCCACTCGAGTGATGCCCCAGGATTCTGGGACGTGGATATTACCGGGCTCGATTCATAGGGCCCCTTTGGGTTCAGCGCCTGAAAGTCATAGGAGCCGTTATAGACAGCCAATAGTCTGGACCTCTCGAATTCCAATACCGGGTATTTGATAGAGATATCGAATTCAACGTGCCTATCGACGCCGCGGTGTTTCTGTCCCTTCGGGTCCCAGGAGATGCCGAAGAAATTCGGGTCGTCACTCTGCAGTTTGGAGAGCGACCACAGGTCGTTCTCCCTGGCAGGAGGTTTCTTCGCTTCGTTCGGTTCTGATTCGCTAGCAGCATTTCCTGTGACTCTCTGACTGTCCACGCTTTCCAATGAGCGCGTGGTGGCGGCCGCAGCCGCAGCTTGCTCGTCATAGCAGGCAAGTCGCTTCCTGTCATTCGGCTCCGCGGCACAGTTGGCGGAGGCATCCTCCTGCGACGCGTAGGCTGGTAGCGATAGTATTGACACTGCGAGGGGTAGATAGACTTTCATTGCTAGAGAATTCCTGTTTTTTT
>CAYGRR010000036.1:0-28772 GCA_964352295.1 uncultured Pseudohongiella sp.
CCGCACACTGCCATCAGGTAGGGTAATTTTCGGCATCTTGCTTCCACTGAGCTGAATTCGACTTAGAGAAGACGCCCTGCCTTCTCATAATAATCTGCGCGATCAGAGCAAAGGCTCTAACTCACACAGAGGATTCGTTTGATTGATTGTACTGACTACCCTCTACGGAATGGTAGGCACGGACGGATTCGAACCGTCGACATCTGCCATGTCATGACAGCGCTCTAACCAGCTGAGCTACGCGCCTATTTCACTCGATAGAAAAGATTGGCGATTATACGGAATCACTGGGCTAGGTGTCGATGGCTTTATGCCAAAAAACCGATTTAAGTTATTGCTTTAACAGTTGATTCTTCAACATCGCGATCTTATCGCGGGTATCGGCCGCTGCTTCGAATTCAAGGTTCTTGGCCAACTCGTACATCTTGGACTCTAAAAGGCTAATCTCCTTCGTCACCGCTACTGGATCGCTGAAATCGATGCGTGCGAAGGCTCCACTCTTCTCCGCCGGCCCCTTATCCCTTCTGCGCACCCTATTCGTGGGGCTGGCATAGGCGCCCTCCATGACGTCGAGCACCTTGGTCTTAACGCCAACGGGGGTAATGTTATGGGCCTTATTGTATTCAACCTGGACACGGCGGCGCCGCTCGGATTCGCTGATGGCGCGCTCCATCGACCCAGTCACGCGATCGGCGTAGAGGATTGCCTTACCATTGAGGTTTCTCGCGGCCCGGCCAATGGTCTGGATCAGCGATCGCTCGGAGCGCAGAAAGCCCTCCTTGTCTGCATCCAGGATGGCGACCAGCGCCACCTCTGGTATATCGAGACCCTCACGCAGCAGGTTTATACCCACTAGCACATCGAAATGCCCGAGACGCAGATCGCGCAATATCTCCGAGCGCTCGACGGTCTCGATGTCGGAGTGCAGATAGCGAACGCGCACGTCGTGTTCGGCCAGATAGTCGGTTAGGTCTTCGGCCATGCGTTTCGTGAGAACCGTGACCAGCACGCGCTCCTCGTTCGCGGTGACCCTGCGCACCTCGGAGAGCAAGTCATCCACCTGCGTCACAGCAGGACGAACCTCGAGTTCAGGATCCAGGAGGCCGGTAGGTCGAACGACCTGTTCGACTCTGTTGCCCTCGTGCTCCTCTTCGTAGGCACCGGGAGTTGCTGAGACATAGATAATCTGAGGCGTTAGATTCTCCCATTCCTCGAACCGCAGCGGTCGATTGTCTAGCGCCGATGGCAGACGAAAGCCATATTCAACGAGAGTCTCCTTTCTGGATCTATCGCCTTTATACATAGCACCGAGCTGGGGAATCGACACATGGGACTCGTCGGCCACGACCAGCGCGTCGCCCGGCAGGTAATCATAGAGTGTCGGTGGCGGCGCGCCAGGCCCTCTTCCGGAGAGATAGCGAGAATAGTTTTCGATGCCTGTGCAGTAGCCTAATTCCTGGATCATCTCCAGATCGAACTTCGTTCGCTGTTCTAGGCGCTGCGCCTCGACGAGTCGGTTATTGCTGCGCAGCTGCTCCAATCGTTCCTTCAGCTCGATCCGAATATCATCTAGCGTGCCTAACAGCGTTTCTCGCGGCGTCACGTAGTGCGACTTTGGAAAGACGGTTAGTCGCGGCACTTCCTTTAATTGCTTGCCCGTCAAGGGGTCGAAGAAACTGAGCTTCTCGATCTCATCATCAAACAGCTCAATGCGGATAGCGTGTCGCTCTGATTCGGCGGGATAGATATCGATCACGTCGCCGCGAACCCGGTAGGTGGCTCTCCGCAGCTCCATGTCGTTGCGCGTGTACTGCAGGTCGGTGAGCCGTCGCAATAAATTGCGCTGATCTATTTTGTCACCCCGATCGAGATGAACCACCATCTTCAAATAGGAATTTGGATCCCCAAGACCATAGATCGCAGAGACAGTGGCAACTACCACCACATCATCTCTCTCGAGCAGGGCCTTCGTTGCCGAGAGGCGCATCTGCTCAATGTGATCATTAATCGAGGCGTCTTTCTCAATATAGACATCCGACGATGGTACGTAGGCCTCGGGCTGATAGTAGTCGTAATAGGAAACGAAATACTCGACGGCGTTCTTGGGAAAGAATTCTTTGAATTCGCCGTAAAGTTGCGCGGCGAGCGTCTTGTTCGGCGCCATCACCAAAGTGGGTCGCTGCATACGCTCGATAACATTCGCGATGGTGAAGGTTTTGCCGGAGCCGGTTACCCCCAGCAGAGTTTGAGCATGCAGACCATCTTTCAGGCCTTCGACGAGCCCGGCAATGGCTTCTCCCTGGTGGCCCGCAGGCTTGAATTTTGAGTGGATCTTGAACTTGGTCGCCATGTCGAAATTTCCGAGTAAAGCTAAACCCCTAAGACTACAACAGCCTCTCCGATTAAGACAGATGGGCACTAAGCAGGCCGCGAGAGTTGACCAAGTCGGCTTTTCTCATTAGTATACGCGCGGTTTGCAGCGATACTCTGTGAAAGCAGATTCAGTGCAGACCGATATTGCCCAATAGCTCAATGGTAGAGTAGGTGACTGTTAATCACTTGGTTCGTGGTTCGAGTCCACGTTGGGCAGCCAAAAACAAACCCGCGTAGCCCAACAGCTACGCGGGTTTTTCCTTTCTGAGGGCCCCTTCCTCGCGCATTGCACTCATCCCTTAGTCAATGGCCGTACTCTCGAAAGCAGCCTAGGATGCGAGTCGATTCACCTGTGGTTAAGCCTAGAGGAATTAATGTATAGTTAGCGGCTCAGAAATTCAGGCATATCCGCTACATTGGAGACATTTCATGCGAAGAACCCTACTAACATTGCTACTGGCCATCCCCCTTATGGCGAGCTCTCTCTCACAAGCCCAAGACAACCCGATCGTTGTAATGGAGACCAACAAAGGCACGATCAGGATCGAGCTCTGGTCCGACAAGGCGCCGATCACAGTTGAGAACTTCTTGCGCTATACAGACAACAGCTTCTTCGATGGCCTGGTGTTTCATCGCGTAATACCCGGCTTCATGATTCAGGGCGGCGGCTTCGACCCAGACATGGTGCAGAAGTCTACCTACGACCCCATCAAGAACGAGGCGTCAGCTTCGCTAGCCAATAATCGCGGCACCCTGGCGATGGCGAGAACGAATGTGGTCGATAGCGCTACTGCACAGTTCTTCATCAATCTCGTGAACAATGATTTTCTAAATCACACGGATGAAACACCGCGCGGTTTCGGTTATGCGGTATTCGGCGAGGTAATTGAAGGGATGGACGTGGTAGATACAATCGCTGCGGTTACTACAGACACGGTCAGGGGCTATCAGAATGTGCCTACTGAACCTGTCATTATCATTTCAGCTACACGTCAGTAAACTCACTTTACCGGCCAACAAAAAGTCCGAATTTTTTCCGCAAGCTTGCGGATTTCATTCGGACTTTTTACATCGCACAACTGTAGCTTGTATAGAAGTTACTTCTTGAACAAAGGCGTTATTTTCCGATCTCTGCCAGTTGAAAGCTCGGTGTCCTCACTACGCCCCTCCCACTGAGGATCGCCAACCTCGTCGTTCGGTTCGAAACCGACTACTGCTGTCATTAATAAACTGCGAATCCCAACCAGGTCTATCTGCCTGCATGCCAGTTCTAACTTATTCAACAGCCCTTCTAACTCATCCCATGACAAAGTTTCTTCCCTGGCGCGCATTATTTTCGGATGCTCGGTACCCGTCACTGATTCGCCTATCAATAATTCTTCATAGAGTTTTTCACCGGGCCTAAGACCCGTGTATTCGATAGCGATATCTCCGCGGTAAGAGTTTTCGTCTTTCACCTCGAAACCCATCAAGTGGACCATCTTCTTCGCCAGATCGATAATTTTTATCGGCTCATGCATGTCGAGAACAAACACGTCTCCGCCTGTTGCCATGGAGCCAGCCTGAATAACTAATTGTGCTGCTTCCTGCACCGTCATGAAATACCGAGTGACTTCGGGATGGGTCACTGTCACCGGGCCGCCCCTGCTGATCTGTCTTCTAAACAGTGGCACTACCGAGCCGGATGAACCCAACACGTTCCCAAATCGCACCATGCTAAATTTGGTGTCGCTCCCCCGCTCCGCGAGAGCCTGCAGTACCTGCTCCGCAAAGCGTTTGGTCGCACCCATAAAATTAGTAGGTCGCACCGCCTTGTCGGTAGAAATTAGAACGAAATTTTTCACGCCGAGCTTCTCAGCTGCCTGCGCCGCGACCAGGGTGCCAAAGATATTATTCTGGACTCCTTCGACCACATTCTTCTCAACCATCGGCACCTGCTTGTAGGCAGCGACGTGATAGACCGTATCAACCCCGTAGCTCTTGAGTGCATTCTCCATCTGCAGGCGATTACCGACCGACCCTAGCAACGAGACGATCTCAATCGCATTCCCGCCTTCTATACTCTGAGATTTTTCCAGGAGTTCTGATTCTAACTTGTAGAGCCCAAACTCGAACGAATCGAGCAGGATAAGTTTTGACGGATGGATCGCTATAATCTGACGGCACAATTCAGATCCGATAGAGCCAGCCGCGCCGGTTACCATAACCGACTGCCCTGTAATGCAGGCACCCAGTAGTTCCGGATTTGGCGGAACGATGTCTCGTCCAAGCAGATCCTCGATATCGATCTCTCGTATCTCATCGACACCCATCTTTCCGGAGACCATATCGAACAGATCGGGCACCGTTTTTACATGCACAGGCAGATGCTCTAACCGATTCAATATTTCCTTACGCTCGCCGTGTGTTGCCGAAGGAATGGCCAAGAATATTTGACGCACAGAGTAGTTCTCAATCAGCTCGTAGAGGGAGTTGGGACTGTAAACGCGGATACCATGAACGGTATTGCCAATCATGTTGTGGCTATCATCGACAAATACTACCGGCAGATACTGATCGCCATTCTGTAGCGCCACGAGCAGTTGCATACCCGAACTTCCTGCGCCGTAAATAATGACCGGTTCTTTGGGCCTAAAATTCTGAATAAGACTCTGCAGAAAAACCTTAATAAAGAATCGCGTACCTCCGATGAACAATAAGGCGATCATCCAAAAAATCGGGAGTATCGAAAGGTCGTTTGATTCTGGGGTTTTCGCGAAAAAATAGGCGGCGGCAAGTAGGCAACTCGCCGCTGTCACTCCCTGCAGAATCAGAAAGCCACTCTGCAAGCCCATGTACAGAAGCAATGCTCGGTATAGACCAATACGAATGAAGACGAGGATGCTAATGGTCGTTGCAAGGGAGAGATAGAAATAGAAACGCTGATCCTGCGCGAAGAAGTCTTTCCCTAATAACGCGAAAGAGAACGCCAGGGCCATAACTATCATCACCGCATCCGCAGCCATCATTAATATCTGCTTCACGGAGCGTGATAATGGAATCGTATAGGGGGTCATAGCGTTCCTTTAGAGTCTCTATTCACTTCCTGGCAGGCGAGTGATTGCATCTGGCACCTAGGGAGCCCGGTTATCGGTACCGGCGCCGAAGCGTCTTGCCAACAACAGCAAGGGTAACAGCCCGACTATGGCTAGCGCCAACCCCATTCGGGGATACTGCACGGACAGCCACGCCAGGGGGCCAAGCCAGAACGTGTTTATCAATAATACGGTTATCGTCACTTTCGCATGACTCTTGTAGTGTCTGGCCGCGTTTTGGTACGCGTGGGACGCATGCCCCTCATACCAGCGCAGCTTGGCTCTGTAGCGAATTATCAGGGTCAAAGTAGCATCCACGATAAAGACCCCCAATAGCAACACCCACGTCCAGACGCTCATGCTGCCGTGGAGCATCGATAGCAATGCCATGACGCCTAGGAAGAAGCCGATGAAGCCGCTGCCTACATCGCCCATGAATATCTTAGCCGGCGCCCAGTTCCAGATCAGGAATCCAGCCGCTACAGCCGCAAGACTCGCCGATAGCAGAGTTAGCAGCGCATCAGCGTTTATAACAATTATTAGTGACACTAGGTTTACAGCGATCAATTCCGTTGCCGCGATACCGTCTATGCCATCCATGAAGTTGTAGAGATTGAGCAACCAGACTAAGGCGAGGACGGCCAGCACATTGAGAAGGTAGGACTCTGGGAAATGAAACAGGCCAAAATCAATTGCCGGCACATCCCCCAGACAGTAGACCACATAGGCAGAGGTGAGAAATTGCGCCGGCACACGCCAACGCACGTCGAGCGGCCTAATATCATCCACTATGCCAAGCCCAGCTATTACACCGGAGGCCACCAAGGCCGCAAACTCGTTTGAAGGGATCTGGCCGCTGGCATAGGTATAGCCAAGCACAAGGAGCATCAGTGCAACGATCGAAATCCCGCCGCCAACAGGCACAGGCCTGGAGTGGGCACTCCTCTCGACCGGCGTATCGATAAGCCGGACGCGCTGTGCAACTACACGAAACACGCCTGTCAGGAATGCAGAGCCGAGAAATAGTAGACCGCAGTGCAGCAACAAAGACATCGAACCCGGGCTCGCGAATGATTAAAAAGAAGACCTTATTATAGCGAGCCTGAAGAAATATTCATCAATAAAATCAGGCACTTTCAAAACATAGTGAAAGTGCCTTATCGAGCAAGAATGGCTACTTATTAACGACTATTATGCGCTGCCTGTTCTTCTCAATGGTTGCGGCGCCAATACCTTTTACGTCGGCCAGTTCATCCACAGAATGAAAGCTGCCAAACATATCGCGGTAGGCCACAATCTCCAACGCCTTGGTCATGCCCACCCCGTCTAGCGCCGCAGCTATTGTCGCGGCATCAGCACTATTGATGTCCAGCATTTGAATCTGCTGTGTGCTCTCAGGCTCGGCCTCAACCGCCAGACTGAAGGGTGAGAGAGCCAATAGAACCGCCACGATTGCCAGTTTAGAAACGGCTAGTCTACTCATAGTAATTTCCTTATCGCTATAGATAACAATGTGAAGTTAGTTAGAAGCAGCGCCGGCTATCTTCGCCGGACTGCTTCCTATAGCTTAGTAAAGAAACTAGCTAAGGCTAGCTATTGCCGAATTAAACTCCTGAAGGGCCTCATTGGGGGAGTCTGCCTGTGTAATTGGCCGGCCCACAACCAGATAATCGCTACCGCTGCGTACCGCCTCAGCCGGACCGAGGACACGTTTCTGATCGCCCGTAGCATCCTCGGCTCGGCGAATGCCAGGAGTCACCAGGCAGAACTCCTTGGGCAGCTCAGCGCGCAACACGCGAGTTTCCGCAGCCGAGCAGACAACGCCATCCAATCCCGCATCGCGGGTTAACGCTGCCAACCTCATTACCTGCTCCTGTGGACTACAGCTTATGCCAATCTGCTTAAGGTCCTCTTGAGCCAGACTGGTCAATACGGTGACGGCTATTAGCTTAGGGCGCTGCTTACCGAATTGCAGCAGCGACTCTCTGGCCGCCTCCATCATAGCCTGACCGCCAGAGGCATGTACGTTGAGCATCCACACACCCATATCCGCGGCAACGCTTACTGCCTTTGCGACGGTGTTAGGAATATCGTGAAATTTTAGATCGAGAAATACCTCGAAGCCTCGACTCTGCACTTCTCTGAGCAGATCGGGACCGCAGGCGGTATACAATTCCTTGCCGATCTTCAGGCGGCAGAGTGCTGGATCAAGACTATCGACGAGATTGAGAGCCAGCTCTCTCGAGTTAAAATCGAGCGCCACTATAATTCTTTTTTCCACTTACCCTCCAAAAGTAATTAGCTGAAGAAAGACGTTTCTGGCCTAAAGACTAGGAATGGCCGGAGGCCTGCCGGTTTATCAACTCACCAATAGGACGCATCCCATCCCATGTCTTGCAACTGGGGCACATCCAGAAAAAGCTCTTGGCCTCGAAACCACAGTGATTGCAGCGATAGTCCGAACTTCGTTGCGATTCCATCTGCACAATATTTAACAGCGATTGCAGAGTACTGGCAACACTCTCATCTATACCCTCTAACTGCATACTCAAAAGTTCGACCAGGGCCTGCCGTGAGGGCGACTGCTCGCTGTGTTTCTTCAACAGCTCGACAGCTTCCGCCGTTCCCGATCTGGCACTCGTCACCTTTGCTAGCATCAGCACCGCATCGGTATTTCCGTCTTGCTGGACGAATGTCTTGAGCAGCTTCTCGAAATCGGCCTTTGCACCGAGCGCCTCGTGGCAGGTTTCAAGGGGCCGCAATAGCTGACCAGTGAACTCCGGTCTAGCTGCACGCACGCGCAGCAGTTCCTTTATTGCCGCCTTGTAATTTCCCGCCCTCTGCTCAATATCCGCCAGCAGCAACATGGCGCGAATGCTCTTCCGCTCGAAAGTAAACGCGCGTTTTATTTCTGCCCGCGCGCGCACATCCTGATTGCTCTGCAGATACTCTTCGGCCAGCTGACAGCAGTAGTGTGCAGCGGCGCCCGCTAGAGTCCCGTCCTTCTTGAATCTGGCACTGCCCAGCAACTCGGACGAGCAGGCTATGGCGTTGTCCCACTCCTTCTCGGTCTGGTAGACGGTGACCAGCTGCTTTAGCGCATCCCACTTCGCCGCGCCGCCATCAGCCATGATTTCTTTCAATAGGCGCTCGGCTCGATCGAGTAGTCCAGCAGCTATGTAGTTCAGCGCGAGCTGCAACCTGACCGAGTTAGAGAAATCCCGCGGTAGATTGGGTCTTGCCAGTAGTGCCTGATGGATATTGATCGCCTTATCAACCTTGCCTCGTCTCCTCAGGAGCGCTCCAAGTGCAAGATGCGTTTCAATAGTCTCGCTATTGATCTCAAGCGCCTTGATAAATGTATCGATCGCCTCGTCAGGCTCGTCATTCAGCAGGTAATTCAGTCCTACGAAGTAGTCCTGGAACAAGTCAGATTTCAGAGGCGTACTGGGAGTAGATTTTGAGGAGCCGAGTCTGCCCAATAACCACCCTGCGATGATGGCTATCAGCAGCAATACATAGAACGACAAACTTTCCATTGCGATCCGATTTCTACTTGTTCGCGTCGCGTAGCGACAATGAACGAAGGTTCGAGACCTCCGCTTCTGCGTCTTTGAGTGCTTTCGTCAATCGGCGGATTTCTACCCGTGACTTAAGATTTCTAAACAGGCCTAGCCCGAGCAATAATCCTAACAACCCGCCCGATACGAAGGCACCTATTATCCACACTGAAACGGGTTGCGGAGGCAATTCCCAGGACCCAATGCCTAGCGTGACTGGGGTGGAGTTGTAATAGGTGAAGGTGATGCTGGCTGCAAACACGACCAGCAAGAAGAAACCGGAAAGCAATTGAGTCAGCTGACGCATCGAAAATTTCATCCACGCTTGAAGCGTTAAACTAAACCTGCGGAGTATCTATTCAGTCGCTGCGGCAAATTTGCATTAGAGGCATCAACTGGTACAAACAAAAACGGCACAGCCGCAATGGCCATGCCGTGTGATTCGCAAAGCCAATTTTCTTGTCTAGCTGTGTTGTTCTACGAGCATACTGGTATTGACTCGATCGCGCAGCTCTTTACCAGGCTTAAAATGGGGCACGTACTTGCCGCTCAGCGCTACTGGAGTACCAGTCTTAGGATTTCGTCCTATGCGTGGCACACGATAGTGTAACGAGAAACTACCAAATCCGCGGATTTCGATTCTGCCACCCTCAGATAAGACCTGAGACATGTATTCAATAACCGCTTTTACCGCGAGCTCAACATCCTTAGAAGAGAGCTGGGTTTGCTTCCCAGCAATGCGATCAATGAGTTCAGATTTAGTCATAATAGTCCCCTGTCCTAGTACGAGCGTCGATTCTTATCGCGCTTTTGCAATCGGGTGTCCAAGCCTACCACAAACTTCTAGCCAGTTTGAATCAAGAAATGACGCAAAGTATTGATAAATCTAGAATGTTCTCCTGCATCGAGACCAAGAAACTAGCGATCGCGACGCAGGAGAAAGCCTTTCTATCTAGCCTTTATCCATCTGAGCCTTGATCAGATCGCCAATTGTGCCCGGCGAAACGTCAGAGGCATCGGACTTGTGGTCTTTGATCGCGCTCTTCTCATCATCGATCTCAATCGCTTTAACCGAGAGGCTCAGTACGCGATTTTTGCGATCGACGCTGACGATCTTAACTTCGATCTCAGCACCCACTGTTAATGCATTGCGTGCATCTTCGACTTTGTCACGGCTAATTTCTGAGGCTCTAAGCACGCCTTCGACGCCCTCACCCAAGGCAACCGTCGCTGATTTCGCGTCCACTGCCGTCACGGTGCCCTTCACGATGCTGCCCTTCTCAAATTCGCCAGCGTAGCTCATGAATGGATCGTCTTCTAACTGCTTAACGCCTAAAGAAATGCGCTCACGCTCTGGGTCGATAGACAGGATAACGGTTTCAATCTCGTCGCCCTTCTTGTATTCGCGCACGGCTTCTTCGCCGGGCTCTTCCCAAGAGATGTCAGAAAGATGGACTAGTCCGTCGATGTTGCCGTCCAGGCCGATAAAGATTCCGAAGTCTGTGATCGACTTAATGCTGCCGGAAATCTTGTCGCCCTTCTGGAATTTCTCAGCGAAACCGTCCCATGGGTTCTGGTAGCACTGCTTGATGCCTAGCGAAATTCGACGACGTTCTTCGTCGATATCCAGCACCATAACATTGACTTCATCACCCAGGTTTACGACCTTGGAAGGATGGATATTCTTGTTAGTCCAATCCATCTCGGAGACGTGCACAAGGCCTTCAACGCCCTCTTCCAGCTCGGCGAAACAGCCGTAGTCGGTAAGATTGGTAATAATAGCCTTAACTTGAGTCTTTTCAGGGTAACGCGCCTTAATAGCAACCCAAGGATCTTCGCCCAGTTGCTTAAGACCGAGAGAGACACGATTGCGGTCTCTGTCGTACTTCAACACTTTGACGTTGATCTCATCACCAACATTCACGATCTCGTTTGGATGCTTGATTCGCTTCCACGACATGTCTGTGATGTGAAGAAGGCCATCGACGCCGCCCAAGTCAACGAACGCACCGTAGTCAGTAAGGTTCTTGACGATACCCTTAACCGACATACCCTCTTGCAGTTTCTCGAGCAGAGCATCTCTTTCTTCTGTGCTCACGGACTCAAGAACGGCTCGGCGTGAAACAACCACGTTATTGCGCTTGCGATCGAGTTTGATCAGTCTAAATTCGAGGAGTTGACCCTCGAGATGGAGTGTATCTCTTACCGGTCGAACGTCGACCAATGAACCAGGCAGGAACGCTCGGATATTGTTCAGATCGACGGTAAATCCGCCCTTCACCTTGCCATTAATCACACCGGTTACGATGTCATTCTTCTCGTGCGCGGCTTCAAGTTCCATCCAGGATTCAGCGCGCTTGGCTTTTTCACGGGACAGGCGTGTAGCACCGAAACCGTCTTCTACGGTCTCCAGCGCAACTTTAACTTCGTTGCCAACTTCTAGAGAGAAGTTGCCTTGCTCATCGAGGAATTCAACGCGGGGAATAACGCCTTCAGATTTGAGGCCGGCGTGGACTGTTACCCAGTCCGAATCTATTTCTATCACGGTGCCAGTAACGATAGCACCTGGGGTCATATCTATTTCTTTTAGGGATTGTTCGAATAGATCTGCAAAATTTTCACTCATACTTTATTCCAATATTTTCAATAAGTTGCAGCACATTTCTCATGTGACTAGCAACTACCGCATACCAGTTCTGCGGGGTGATTAAATTCAGCTCCTAGACCGCCAATTCTGGTGATACAGGCTAGAAACCGTTTTCCTTACGCGTTTTTCCGCTATGCCGAGGGATAGTGCTTCAGGACTTGTTTGACCACCTGATCGATAGTCAAATCCGTTGTATCTATAACGATGGCATCTTCAGCGGGTTTAAGTGGAGAGATGGCGCGCTCACTGTCGCGTCGGTCCCGCTCTTTTAGGTCTCGCAAAAGGGCCGGCAGAATAGCATCAATACCTTTACCTATCAACTGCTTATATCGCCTCTGCGCGCGCTCCTCAGCACTAGCAGTTAGGAAGATCTTTAGGTCCGCATCCGGGAACACAGTCGTGCCCATATCCCTGCCATCGGCAACGAGCCCGGGTGCTTCTCGAAAGGCCAATTGGCGCTGAAATAGTGCCTCCCGGGCGGCCTGAATAGCCCCAACCCGCGACGCC
Source organism: uncultured Pseudohongiella sp. (assembly GCA_964352295.1). Lineage (GTDB taxonomy): Bacteria > Pseudomonadota > Gammaproteobacteria > Pseudomonadales > Pseudohongiellaceae > UBA9145. The sequence continues at coordinate 12,162 of CAYGRR010000036.1, forward strand.
ATGTCGCTGCCCAGATCCGTACGAATGGCCAGACTCACATCATCGCCATCGAGCCAGACACTCCCCTCGCCGCTCAGCCCGAACTGTATATCCAATTTACTGGCTAGGGCGGCTACCGCAGCAGGATCTGCTAAATCTACCCCGTGCCGATGGCAGGCGATGCCTAACACCCGGTACAGCGCCCCGCTATCGAGCAGGGAGAAGCCCAAAGATTCGGCTACGCGCGCTGCTATCGTGCCCTTTCCCGAACCGGAGGGGCCATCGATCGCTATAACTGGGGCTTTATTCATCGAAATACTCTTAGGCTTATCCACTCTACTTCGCGACCGACACCCGCATGCCGACCTCTGTGGCCAGTTCTACGAAGTTCGGGAAGGAGGTCGCAACGTTTGCACAATTCGCTATCGCGATGGGGGCCTTTGACCGCAGGCCCGCAACAGTGAAGGCCATGGCGATCCTGTGATCCCCGAAGCTATCTATCGATGCGCCACCCATATCACCGCCAACGACTCGAATGCCGTCAGGGAAAGTCTCTACTTCAATTCCAAGCTTCACAAGTCCCTGGGCCATGGCATCGATGCGATCGCTCTCCTTCACGCGCAGCTCCTCGGCCCCACGCAGCACGGTCTCACCCGAGGCACAGGCCGCGGCGATAAAAAGCACCGGAAATTCATCGATGGCCAGGGGAATCTGATCTTCCGCAATTACAATGCCATGCAGTTCTTGATAGCGAACCCGCAAATCGGCAACCGGCTCGCCGCCCACCACGCGCTCATTGCTACTCTCGATGTTCGCCCCCATGTCTCGCAGCAGATTAATAACACCCACACGCGTCGGATTAATCCCGACATGTTGCAGCGTCAAGTCCGATCCTGGCGTTATCGCGGCGGCAACTAGGAAGAAGGCGGCCGAGCTAATATCCGCCGGTACGTCGATCTCTGTTGCCTCTAGCTTTTGTCCACCTGATACGGCGGCGCTGCGCTGCTCAGCATTGACATTTACCTTGTAGCCGAAGCCTTGCAGCATTCGCTCGGTGTGATCCCTGCAGGGAGCGGGCTCAATTATCTTCGTTTCGCCCTCGGCATAGAGTCCAGCGAGTAACAGGCAAGACTTTACCTGCGCACTCGCGATCGGCATGTCGTAGGTTATGCCGCGTAATTTCGCCCCCTTAATAGAAAGCGGTGGCGTGCCTGACTCTCCGGTCTCGATTAGCGCTCCCATAGTTCGTAGCGGCTCGGCAACGCGCTTCATCGGTCGCTCCATGAGCGACTCATCGCCAGTCAACACACTCTCGAAGGACTGCGCCGCGAGCAGGCCTGCGAGCAGGCGCATGGCGGTGCCAGAATTCCCCATATAAAGAGGTTTTCTCGGCGGCTGCAGCCCTGTCTTGCCAACTCCATAGATTGTCAACGCGCCGTCTTCAGGACCTACTATGGTTACACCCATCTCGCGGAAGGCGGCGACGGTGTTAAGCGCGTCCTCACCCTCCAAGAACCCTGTAACGTGAGTGATACCATCGGCAATAGAGGCTAGAATTATTGAGCGATGAGATATCGATTTATCGCCTGCGACGCGAATTTTTCCTGCTATTTTGCCGCCCGGCTGCACATTGAAACTGAGGCTATTGCTTGTCATTTCTTCTTGCTTCTTTGGTTTAAAATGTTGGCTGATGAATCCTTCTCGCGCCTTCCTGGCGTTTCGGAATGATTCTTCTAATTTACCATGCTGCTTTTCCTGAATCGCCTTTTTGAAGTCCAGCAGACACTTAATATAATCGTCGAGTACCCGCTCAACAGCGCTCGAATTTGCCACGAATATGTCTGACCACATCTTGGCGTCACTGGAGGCAAGCCGACTAAAGTCAGCAAAGCCCCCTGCCGCATAGCGGAATATGTCTTCGCTCTGCTCTTGATTGAGCAGCACATCGACTATCGCGTAGGCGAGCAAATGCGGTAGATGACTGGTCGCCGCGAGCACCTCGTCATGTCTTTCGCGAGTCATGCCTAATACATTGGCGCCCAACTCCCTCCAGAGCACATTCACAGTTGCTACCGCCGCTGTAGAATTGCCCGCGTGCGGGGTCAGAATTACATTCCTCTGCTGGAAGAGGTCAACGACCCCAGCGGCATAGCCGCTCTGCTCGGAGCCGGCTATCGGATGTGCAGGAACGAAGTTAGCGAGAGACTCCTCGGTTAACTCGTCATTCGCCGAGAAAATGTGCGACTTGACGCTCGCTACATCGGTGATGACAGTTGAGTCTTTCATGATCGGGAGGATTGCAGGAAGCATCTCGCAGACTGTGAGTGGCGGCACCGCTAGAATAATAATATCGGCCTGGGGGCATAGCGCCGAGAGCTCTCCGCATTCTGATACGACGCCCTCTGCAATCGCAAGCTGTAACGCGGCCTCGTCCCTATCACAGGCGAGAATTCGTCGATTTGCATTAGACTTCCTCAATCCTCGCGCGATAGAGCCACCGATCATTCCCAGACCGACGATTAGTACCGACTTGTTTTCTATCTCTTTCATTGCTGTGATTGCGATTAGACCTTAGCTAGGGGCAAAAAACGCGCGCTACTGGGAGAGCGGATAGGAACCTAATATTTTCACTTCGACGCCGCCTTCCTTGAGCGCAGCAAAGACGCTCTTCGTCGCCTCGTCTTCAACATGTCCTTCGAAGTCTATGAAGAATACATACTCCCAGGCCTCTTTCTTCGAGGGGCGTGTCTCAATCTTGGTGAGACTGAGCTGAAAGTTCTCGAAGGGTTCGAGCACACGAAACAGCGCGCCCGGCTTATTCTCGGTATAGACCAATATACTCGTCTTGTCCGCACCAGTTGCCGCAGCCTTCGACATGGCTAATACCAGAAAACGCGTGCGATTATTCGACTTATCTTGTATGCGGTTCTCTAAAATCTGCAGATCATAGATCTGCCCTGCCAATTCACTCGCAATGGCTGCCGTACCCTCTTCCGATTGCGCTAGTCTCGCTGCCTCGCCGTTGCTTGAGCATTCGAGTTGTTCGACACCGGGGAAATTCTTCGCTAGATAAGCACGACACTGCGCGAGCGACTGCTTATGGGACGCGATCCTTCTTATAGCTGACTTTGGGGTATCCTGCCGCGCCATCAAGCTGTGTTCGATCAGCACGACTTGTTCGCCGACAATGCTAGCCGAGCTATCGATTAGACAGTCCTGGGTATTATTGATAGCGCCTTCGGTTGAGTTCTCGACGGGCACGATGCCATACCGCACCGTGTTTTTCTCGACGGCGGCAAACACATCATCGATGGACGCGCAGTGCACCAACTCCGCATCGGCACCAAAGAACTTTAGCGCCGCGAGCTGCGAGTAGGTTCCTTGCGGACCTAGATAGGCAATCTTGCCGGCAGGGATGCTGTCGCTGTTATGACTCATAAACCTGGGAAATACAGTCGTGGATTAAAAGGTTTGTAGTTGGCGGCGCGTGCTGCCCAGAGCCTTTCTCTGGACCACCCTCGCCGCCAAACAGTCTGTGCTATTCCGACTCGGGCTCGCCCTCGTCGGCGGAATCAACAGCGTCTATCACTTCGGGCTGATCGCCCTCGGCGTCCATCGCCAGCGCTTCGTCTTCTTCTGGCTCATCTACCTGTTCTAGTCCGACCAGCTTCTCACCCTCTTTCAAGCGGATGAGACGAACACCCTGCGTGTTTCTTCCCTGAATTGACACCTCTGTGACACGAGTCCTAACCAGAGTGCCTTTGTCCGATATCAGCATAATCTCATCCGTCTCAGCTACCTGGGCTGCGCCAACCACCGGCCCATTCCGCTCGCTAGTCTGGATACCTATTACGCCCTGACCTCCTCGCCCGTAAACCGGAAAGTCCTCAACCAAGGTGCGCTTCCCGTAGCCATGTTCGCACACGGTCAAAATTTGTTTGTCAGCTTCCGGGATGATCAGGGCAATCATCTTGAACTCGTCGGCCATCTTAATGCCTCGAACACCCCTGGCCGTTCGACCCATCGCGCGCACGTCTTCTTCTTTAAAACGTATCGTCTTGCCGCTGCTGCTGACCAGCATCACATCTTTCGAACCGTCGGTTATCGCTGTACCGACGAGTTCATCGCCCTCGTCAAGCTCGATCGCCCTGAGGCCCACGCTGCGCTGCCTGGAGAAATTGGTAAGGGCGGTCTTCTTCACCGTGCCGTTAACGGTGGCCATAAACACAAAATGGTCTTCGGAATAGTCCTGTATAGGTAACATACTGGTGATGCGCTCGCCCTCTTCAAGCGGCAGGATATTTACGATCGGCTTGCCTCTTGAGGTACGGCTCGCCACGGGAATCATATACACCTTCAGCCAATAGACCTTACCCTGACTACTAAAGCAGAGCAGAGTGTCGTGCGTGCTCGCTATCAAGAGGTGTTCTACGATATCTTCGTCCTTCACCGAAGCGGCGGCCTTACCCGTGCCACCGCGCTTCTGCGCACTATAATCTGAGAGCGGCTGAGACTTCGCATAACCGGTTTTCGATATAGTGACGACTCTGTCCTCTTCAGAGATGAGATCTTCAATGGTAAGGTCGAGCTGCGAGCCGACTATCTCCGTGCGACGCTCATCACCGTACTCTTTCTTCACCTGTTCCATCTCTTCTCGAACTACGCTCAACAGGCGAGGTTCGTTCTGCAAGATGTCGAGGTAATCTGCGATCTGTTTCAGCAGCTCGGTATAGTCATTGATTAGTTTTTCATGCTCAAGACCTGTTAGGCGGTGCAGTCTCAAGTCCAGTATGGCCTGCGCCTGATCTGGACTGATAAAGTATTCTTTGTCTTTAAGCCCGTATTGCGGGTCAAGGCCCTCAGGTCTGCAGGCATCTGCACCCACTTCGCCGAGCATCTCCAATACGCTATCGGATTTCCAAGACCGCGCAAGCAACTTCTCTTTCGCTTCCGCGGAGCTTGGTGAGCTCTTGATCAGTTCGATCACGGCATCGATATTCGCTAAGGCAACGGCGAGTCCTTCGAGGATATGCCCCCGCTCTCTGGCCTTGCGCAGCAAGTAGCTCGTGCGCCTGGAAACAACTTCGCGACGATGACGAATGAAGGCATCCAGCATCTCCTTCAGATTAAGCAGCCGAGGCTGACCCTCTACCAAGGCAACCATATTGATGCCGAACACCGACTGCATCTGCGTCTGCGCGTACAGGTTATTCAGCACCACATCGCCCATCTCGCCCTTTCTAAGCTCAATAACGATGCGTAGGCCGTCTTTGTCCGACTCGTCGCGTAACTCGGTAATGCCTTCAATCTTTTTCTCTTTGACGAGCTCCGCGATTTTTTCTATCAACTTCGATTTGTTCAGCTGATAGGGAATCTCGTGAACGATGATCGTTTGCTTGCCAGATTTTTCGTTTTCTATGATCTCCGCCTTGGCGCGCATATAGATGCGTCCACGACCGGTCTTATAAGCCTGGACGATGCCCGCCTTGCCATTGATGATAGCGGCGGTGGGGAAATCGGGTCCTTCGATATGCTCCATCAGACCATCGATGTCGATATCGGGATTGTCCAATAAGGCGATAGCGCCAGCGATAACCTCGTTCAGGTTATGGGGGGGTATATTGGTGGCCATGCCCACCGCGATGCCGGAGGAGCCGTTGACCAACAGGTTCGGCACCCGCGTCGGCATAACATCTGGAATCTGTTCGGTGCCGTCATAGTTTGGCGAGAAGTCGACCGTTTCCTTGTCAAGATCCGCAAGCAAATCGTGAGCAATCTTCTCCATGCGAATTTCTGTATAACGCATCGCCGCGGCAGAATCGCCATCTATGGAACCGAAATTACCCTGGCCATCGACGAGCGGATAGCGCAGTGAGAAATCCTGCGCCATGCGCACGATCGTGTCATAGACCGCCGTATCCCCATGGGGGTGATACTTACCGATAACATCGCCGACGATACGAGCCGATTTCTTATAGGGCTTGTTGTAGTCGTTAGACAGCACATTCATCGCGAACAGCACACGCCGGTGCACAGGCTTCAGCCCATCTCTCACATCGGGCAGAGCACGACCAACAATGACGCTCATAGCATAGGCGAGATAGGACTCTCGCATTTCACTTTCTAACGCGACAGGCAACACCTGTTTAGCAAAGTCGGTCATAGATTGACTACATCCTAAATAGTGGGATAACTAGCGAAATAATGGGGCATGGTTTCTTGCATGAGAGCACGGTAATTTTTTTGTTTTCCTTACCCTTTTTAACGGCCGATTGCGCGCTTTTCTGATAGCTAATTTGTGCTTTAAATACAGGGTTTTGACTAAGCCCGTAGAAGCCCCGAATTGTAGCACTATTCAAGGCTTTTATAACAGCCAAATGAGCCGTTAATTGCCTGAAAAACCCCTGTTTTTTCAATAATTTCCGACTCGCCATGCGGGGATTTTTGTAACGCGCTATTTCGCGTTTTTCTAGGTATAATCCGAACCCTGATTTTTTGCGTAACTCACTACTAATTTGCTGTGCAAACAGAGGCAATTTTGAGCGTAAACACGAGTATCCAAGCCGATCTCTTGGTTTCGGCGAAATGGGTCATCCCGGTGCACCCTCAGGGCGCCGTTTTGGAAGATCATTGTGTCGCCATTAGAGGCAATAAAATCGCGGCAATTTGCAGTCGAGGCGATGCCGAAACATTGATCGATGCGACCGAGACGCTGCATCTACCCAAGCATGCGTTGATACCGGGTCTGATTAACGCCCACGGACACTCGCCGATGGCGCTTATGCGCGGTATCGCCGACGACGTACCGCTTAAGGAGTGGCTAGAGGAGTCGATCTGGCCTCTAGAGACACAGTTCGTCTCTGAGAGTTTCGTCGCGGCTGGGGCGAATCTAGCCATCGCCGAGATGATTCGCTCCGGCACTACCTGCTTCGCCGACATGTACTTCTTTCCCGACCAGGTTGCAAAGGCCGCCCTTGGCGCGAATATCCGCGCTCAGCTAGCTAGCCCTGTCTTGGATTTCCCGACTGTGTGGGCTCAGGACGCCGATGAATACATCTTCAAGGCAACGCAGCTACATGACGACTATCGCCACAGCGAGCTGATTCATACCGCCTTCGGGCCCCATGCCCCCTACACAGTCTCTGACGCACCTCTACAGAAGCTATCGACACTCGCCGAAGAGTTGGACCTGCCGATCCATATGCACGTGCATGAGACTGCAAAGGAAGTCTCAGACGCTGTGGCCAGCGACGGGCGAACTCCCATTCAGCGACTCAAACAGCTTGGCCTACTGAGCCCTCGCCTAGTGTGCGTCCACGCGACCGCTCTATCTGATGAAGATATCGCCGTCCTGGCCGAAGCCGGTTCGCACATAGTTCACTGCCCAGAATCGAACCTGAAGCTCGCAAGCGGCTTCTGCGAGGTAGCTAAGCTGCGCCGTGCGGGCATTAACGTCGCCCTAGGCACCGATGGCTGTGCGAGCAATAACGATCTGGACATGATTTCCGAGATGCGCACTGCCGCATTACTAGCGAAGGGCGTGGCGGCAGATGCTAGCGCCCTGCCGGCGCACCAGGCACTAGCAATGGCCACGATCAACGGCGCAGAAGCGCTCGGTCTGGACGCTCTAATCGGTAGCCTAGAGGTTGGCAAGTATGCCGATATCACGGCCATCAATCTCGATTCGTTAAACAGTACGCCCGTGTACGACCCTCTATCACAGATTGTCTACGCTACTCAGGCATCGCAGGTATCTCATGTCTGGTGCTCCGGCCGCCTGCTGCTAAATGCGGGCGAGTTTACCGGATTAGATATTCAGGCCATTAAATCCGCTGCCGCACAGTGGCGCGAGAAACTTTCAGCCGCTAGCGGCAAGTAACGGAGCAGGCAACACAGACATGGAAAACGTAGACGAACTGGAAATTCGTAAATTCGAAGCCCTCGCCTCGCGTTGGTGGGATCCCGACAGTGAATTTAAGCCCCTGCATGAGATTAATCCTCTGCGGATGAGCTATATCAGCCGGAGAATAAATCCTGCGGGCAAGAAAGTATTGGATATCGGCTGTGGTGGAGGCATTCTCGCCGAGGCATTGGCTCAGCATGGCGCGACAGTCACCGCTATCGACATGGCCGATGCCTCGCTGGCGGTGGCAAAACTGCACCAGTTAGAGAGCAGGCTGGAGATCGATTATCAAAAGTCTTCGGCCGAGCAATTTGCACAAGAGAACGGGGAACAATTTGATATCGTCACCTGCCTGGAGATGCTCGAACACGTACCCGAGCCAGCCAAGGTTATACAAGCCTGTCACGATCTCGTTAAGCCAGGAGGTACGGTGTTCTTCTCGACGATAAACCGAAACCCCAAATCGTATTTGTTCGCGATCCTCGGTGCCGAATACATCTTAAACTTATTGCCTCGCGGAACTCACGACTACGCTAGATTTATCAAGCCCTCCGAGTTGGCAGCTTGGAGTCGCAACAGCATGCTAGATCTGCAAGATCAGATCGGCATGGCCTACAATCCAATCACTCGAAAATACAGCCTGGAGAAGAACGTCGACGTGAACTACATCGCCTGTTATACCCGTGCAGAGAGCAACGCATGACACAGAAGCAAAACGAGAAACTGGAAACATCGATCGAATGTGTTCTCTTCGATCTCGATGGCACATTGATTGATACTGCACCGGACTTTACTCTCGTGGTGAACAAGCTGCTAGCGGAGCACGGCAGAGCTGCACTGCCCCATGAGGCTATACACCTGAACGTTTCGAACGGCGCACGGGCGCTGGTCATGAATGCGTTCGACATAGATGAGGCTCACGAGGATTTCGCTGGCTTACTGCAACGACTACTCGATCTTTACTACGAACAATTGGAGTCCACCACAGCCACTCTTTACCCGGGGCTGGAGGAGCTACTCGCGCAATTGGAGTCACAAAATATTCCCTGGGGCATCGTTACCAACAAGCCAGAGAAGTATAGCGTGCGCCTCTTAGAGCGAATGGAGCTAAGCTCGCGCTGCAGTGTATTGGTCTGCCCGGACCATGTGAGCAATACGAAGCCGCATCCCGAGCCCATCTTACTCGCGTTAGAGAAACTGAATTGCAGTAGCGAGAGAACCGTCTACCTTGGAGATCACATACGGGATATTCAGGCGGCGAAGAATGCCGACGTCATCGCGATCGCCGCCGCCTACGGCTACTTGGCAGCTGACGCCAGAGTCGAAGAATGGTATGCGGACTTCATCCTGCAATCCTCCGAACAAACCACCTCACTCCTCAATCTACTGAAATTTGCCTGATCATGACTTTTACCTATACCCCCAAAGAGAACTTCCTAGTCAACAAAACCCTGCTCATTACTGGCGCCAGCGATGGTATCGGAAAGGCCTGTGCAACAGCCTATGCAGACTACGGTGCCACGGTTATCCTGCTAGGCAGAAGTCAGCAGAAACTCGAAGCAGTCTTTGACGAGATCGACGCGAAGCATCCGGGGAAGGTAGTGATTCATCCCTTGGATTTCAAAACGGCGACTATGGATGATTTCAAGCTATTGGCCGAGTCACTCAATGAGCAATTCGAGTGCCTCGATGGCCTGCTGCACAACGCCGCACTGCTTGGCGCGCGCAGTCCTATAGAATTCTATCCCGCGCAGGATTGGGCTGACCTCATGCAGGTAAACGTAACCGCTGTGTTCCAGCTTACGCAGGTGCTGATGCCTGCGCTGAACAGGTCTAAGGATGCCCGTGTTCTTTTCATCTCTTCCAGCGTAGGGCGGCTTGGCCGAGCATTCTGGGGAGGCTATGCCGTGTCGAAGTTCGCCCTGGAAGGCTTGATGCAGACACTCGCCGATGAAGTTGAGAATACCTCTGCGATTCGTGTGAACAGCTTGAATCCCGGCGGCACGCGCACCAATATGCGCCGCGATGCTTACCCCGCGGAGAACCCGGAGACGCAACCTACCGCGGAATCATTAATGCCAGTATATCTCTATCTGATGAGCGCTGAGGCGCAGAGTATTCATGGCCAGGCGCTTAATGCGAGAGGATTCGAGGCGGTCTAGTCTGGCTGTGGTTGAGCAGAACGCTCATTCTCTTTGTTGACTAACTTGAGTAGCTTCTCAATCTCGACTTTGCCCAACTCGTTGAACCGCCCCTTGACGACCGAGCTAGGAATAAACAGCGGCCCGAAGCGAACACGTTTCAGGCGGCTCACCTTAACGCCCTGTGACTCCCACAGTTTGCGCACCTCGCGGTTGCGCCCCTCCATCAACACGACGTGATACCACTGGTTTACGCCTTCGCCTCCATAGTGCTGGATATCGGTGAAGCGACAGAGATGATCATCGATAATCACACCCTTATGCATCTCCTCCACCATCTCTGGCGTAACATCGCCCAACACTCTTACCGCATATTCACGTTCGATCTGCGAACTCGGGTGCATCAGCTTATTCGCAAGCTCGCCATCGGTAGTAAACAACATCAGGCCGCTCGTGTTGACATCGAGTCGACCGATCGAAACCCAGCGGCCGTGCTTCAAGGGGGGCAGTCTATCGAACACCGTGCGCCTGCCCTCGGGATCGCTACGGGTAGACACCTCGTTCTCGGGCTTGTTATAGAGAATGACGCGGCGGTCTTCTCGAATTTTCTTCTGCGGCGCTAGCTTTTTGCCGTCGACAATAATCTTATCGTCGTCGCCGACGCGATCACCCACGACAGCTACCTTGCCGTTAACCTTGATGCGGCCCTTGGCAATCCATGTCTCTATTTCGCGGCGCGACCCGAAGCCTGCGCGAGCGAGCACTTTTTGTAACTTCTCAGTCATGATTTATTCAATCTATTAGTATTGGGTATGCTGCACCGCTTTTGGCAGCGTTGCTAGTCGTTCAGTGCTGCGCCTCAGCATCGTCGTCATTCGCGCTGAACTCGATCTTTGAAGGTGCTTCTTGCCCGGCATTCTCGCCGTCTTCTTCCGATTCTGTTTCTGTTTCTGTTTCTGTTTCGGATTCTGTAGCTGGCTCGCTTGCCTTACTGCCAACAGCCTCTATCGAGTCAAGCGCCTCGTCCAATTCCTTGATGCCGAATTCTTCCTCAAACTCGAGATCTTCGGCATCGGGCTCTTCGTCTTCTTCCTCGTCGAGGTATTGCAGTTCTGGTGGCAGTTGCAGAATTTCATCCAGCGGCTTCGCAGAGAGCGCCACTGCCTCTTCTTCAGCGATGAGTTCCGCCTTGTCTGACTCGCTCAACTCGATACTGTTCTCGTCCACAACTTCCTCAGGAAGTTCCAGAACTCGCTGCGCAGCGAGATCGTCTTGAAGATCGAATTCGGGATCCGCCTCGGCCAGATCTTTTATCTCAGAAAGCGGCGGCAAGTCCTGCAGGCTCTTCAAATTGAAATAATCTAGAAACTGCTTCGTTGTCGCAAACATAGCGGGCCGGCCGGGTACATCTCGATGGCCGACTACACGAATCCATTCCCTGTCGAGCAGCGTTCGTACGATGTTCGAGCTAACAGCCACACCACGGATCTCTTCGATATCGCCGCGCGTAATCGGCTGTCGGTAGGCGACCAAGGCAATAGTCTCAAGCAATGCCCGAGTGTAGCGCGCGGGACGCTCTTCCCACAGTTTGGCGATCCATTCGCTCAACTCCTGCTTTACCTGGAAGCGGTATCCCGAAGCCACTTCCTTCAGCTCGAAACCGCGATCGTCACAATCCTCGGCGATGCTTTCCAACACCGCGGTGAGCTCTTTTCGATCCGGCTGCTCTTCCTTGCTGAACACCTGAATAATATTGTCCATGGTGAGCGGTCGACCTGCCGCCAGCAATAAGCCTTCCACAATCATTTTTACTTTATTATCAACATCACTCATGCTGCTTTCATACCTGTACTGCCGGATAGTTGTGACCTTGGAGAGGTCCTAGCTACCCTAACTTCTGGATTTTATATGAATCGGACCGAAAGATTCCGACTGTACTATTTCGATCAGCGAGTCTTTAATTAACTCCATGATTGCGAGGAATGTGACGACTACTCCTAGCCTGCCTTCTTCACGAATCAACAAGGAGACTAGCGGTACGAACTTCTGGTTCGATATGCGCACGAGTATCTCCGACATCTTTTCACGGGTTGAGAGCGTCTCCATCTGCACGGAATGGTGGCCGTAATTCTCCACCCGCTTCAGCACGCTGGCCAGCGCTACCAACACCTCTTTAAGATCCACGTCTGGATCGGTGACCACGCGCTCCAATTGAGGTAAAGCGGCGCCCGCTCGGTGCACGTCTCTGTCCATTCGTGGCAATTCATCGACATCTTGTGCGGCCTGCTTAAAGCGCTCGTACTCCTGCAGACGGCGAATGAGTTCCATGCGCGGATCATCCTCTTCCGCCTCTTCCTCTGCCTGCCTGGGCAGCAAGAGCCTCGATTTTATCTCGGCAAGCATCGCTGCCATGACTAGATACTCAGCCGCCAGTTCAAACTGCCACGCCTCCATGAGGTTGACGTAATTCATGTACTGGTCGGTGATGTCGGCGACATTGATATCGAGGATATCGATGTTCTGCCGCTTGATGAGGTACAGCAGGAGGTCGAGCGGGCCTTCGAAGGCTTCCAGAAAGATTTCCAAGGCATCGGGTGGGATGTAAAGGTCTTTCGGTACCACCGTCATGGCCTGACCGGCCACTATTGCGAAGGGTAGTTCGTGTTGCTCGGGAGCGTTGGGGTCGTGCACTTCGGGGACTGCGGGAGGCCCCTGTGGCTCAGTGTTTTCCAAGTCTGCTTCGGTGCCGATGTTGGTCAAGCTAGTGGTCTGCTGTAGGTTCTTATATTGGGCTGAATTTTACCTCATGTAGTCGGCAAATGCTCACCTCTAAGCCCTCCAGTTGCCAAATCTATTACCATTTTCCCAGCCCCATCGCCTCACGCACATCCTGCAGGGTCTCCTTCGCTGCCTCCCTCGCCGTCTCGCATCCCTCGGCGATAATCGACCTCACCAGATCGGGATCCTTTTCGTATTGAGCGGCCTCCTTCTGGATCGGCTCCAGCTCAGCAATGATGGCATCGCTGACCGGTTTCTTGCATTCGAGGCAGCCGATGCCGGCGCTGGTGCAGCCCTCTACAACCCACTTCTTGGTGTCTTCGCTGGAATAGGTTTGATGCAGCTGCCACACCGGACACTTTTCTGGGTCACCCGGGTCAGTGAGGCGGACCCGTGCCGGATCCGTCGGCATCGTAGAGATCTTCTTCGCCACCTGGTCCAGCGGCTCTCTGAGGGTGATCGTATTGTCGTAGGATTTGGACATCTTCTGTCCATCTAGGCCCGGCATCTTCGCGGACTTCGTAAGCAGGGCCTGCGGCTCCGCTAGAATCATCTTGCCACCGCCCTCGAGATAGCCGAAAAGCCGCTCCGAGTCGCCAATCGAAATGTTCTGCTGCTCCTTCAACAAGGCCTTCGCCTTCTCGAGAGCCTCGTGATTGCCCTGTTCCTGATAAGCCGTACGTAGCTGGCTATATTGTTTTGCCGCCTTCTTGCCCATCTTCTTAATCGCCGCCTGGGCGTTCTCCTCGAAGCCCGGCTCGCGTCCATAGATGTGATTGAAGCGGCGAGCCGTCTCACGGGTGAGCTCCACATGGGCTACCTGATCCGCGCCCACAGGCACATAGCCGGCGCGATAGATCAAGATGTCGGCGGCCTGCAGCAGTGGATAACCCAGGAATCCATAGGTCGCGAGGTCTTTTTCCTGCAGCCTGTCCTGCTGATCTTTGTAGCTGGGAACTCTCTCCAACCAGCCTAGAGGAGTGATCATCGACAGCAAGAGGTGAAGCTCGGCATGCTCTGGTACGCGAGATTGGACGAAGAGCGCGGCCGAACCCGGATTCACACCTACCGCCAGCCAGTCTATTACCATGTCGATGACATGCTGCTCCAGCGTCAAAGAATCGTCGTAGTGGGTGGTAAGCGCATGCCAGTCGGCCACGAAGAAGAAACACTCATACTCGTGCTGTAGCTTGACCCAGTTATTGAGCACGCCGTGCATGTGTCCAAGATGCAGGCGTCCCGTAGGTCGCATACCCGATAATACTCGCTGCTGTGAATCCACCTTCGCCAATTCGCTCTCCTGTCTCTTGCTAATCTGGTTATTCGTTCCGGTTTCGATCGGCAGGGATTATAACCCGCCTGCGATCGCTATCGAAAAGGTTCTGCGTCGCCCTTTCCTTGCCTGATGATCTCTGGCACACCGTCGACTAGATCGATCACCGTGGTGTCCTCGAGGCCACAGGCCCCGCCGTCTACGATCAAGTCCACAAGCTTGCCTATCTTCTCTCTCATCTCATACGGATCGAGCAGGCGCTCTTCCTCATCGGGGAGAATCAGGCTCGTGCTCATGATCGGCTCTCCCATCTTCTCCAGAATCGCCTGAGCTATGGCGTTGTCTGGCACTCGCAGGCCTATGGTTTTCCTCTTTGGGTGCAGCAAACGCCTCGGCACCTCCGGCGTCGCCTTCAGGATGAAGGTATAGGGACCCGGCGTATAGGCTTTCAGTATTCTGTAGGCACTGTTATGTACCTGTGCATAGAGAGCTAACGAAGACAGATCCTTACAGACGAGAGTGAAGTTGTGCTTGCTGCCCAGCTGACGAATGCGGCGAATTCGTTCCAGAGCGCTCTTGTCGCCTATATGACATCCCAACGCGTAAGTCGAATCGGTTGGATAGACAATTACACCGCCATCGAGCAGCACGTTCGCAATCTGCTTGATGTTTCGATCTTCCGGATTGGAAGGGTGTACCTGCAAGTAATCGCTCATAGCGCATGTGCCCAAAAGCCTAGATGGCTCGCTTGTCCAAAAAACAGCTGATTCTATTACATAGGCCTACAAAAGCAGACACCTTTCTGCAAATGGATTACCATGGCGGCGATTGATTTCTAGAGACATGACCGAATGAAACAGTTTATTGACTATATCCCGCTGCTCGTATTCTTTAGCGTGTGGGCGATGGATGAACGCGCAATCAGCATCGCTGGTATTGACCACAGCATAGGCGGTGTATTCAGCGCTGCAGAGTTCCTGCTGGTCGCTTCGCTATTGGTCTACGGCTCTCTATTCGTGTACCAGAAACGCTTAGATAAATTTCAATGGATTACATTAGTAGCCGTCGTCCTGTTCTGCATTCCTACAATCATCTTCAGGAACACGGATTTTCTAAAGTGGAAGGCGCCAATTGTAAACTGGATATTCGCCACGATATTCTTGGCTTCGCGCTATGTTGGAGACAAGCCCGCCATAGAACATATGATGGGTCATGCTATCAGTGCGCCTAAAGAAGTCTGGTACAAACTGAATACGATGTGGATCTGTTACTTCATAGTCTTAGGCGCTATCAATCTCATCGTGGCATTTACTCTTAGCGAAGACTTATGGATCAAGTTTAAGGTTTTCGGCAATCTCCTGCTCACCTTCGGATTCGTGTTTGCACAGATGCCCATCCTCGCAAAATATATCGAAGTGGAAGATAAAGATGATGCAGCCGATGAGAAATCGGCTTAGGGAGAGAACATGTATTACGCGATCATGAGCGAAGACGTTGCTAACAGCCTCGAAAAAAGAAAGTCTGCGCGCCCTGCACATCTGGACAGACTCAACGACCTGGCATCACAGGATCGTCTGCTGGTAGCAGGACCGCACCCCGCCATAGATTCGAACGAGCCCGGTGACGCTGGGTTCAGCGGCAGCTTAGTCATAGCAGAGTTTGCAGATCTAGCGCAGGCCCAGGCATGGGCAGATGCGGACCCCTATGTCGCGGCCGGCGTCTACCAGCGCGTGACCGTGAAGCCTTTTAAACGCGTTCTCTGACGGAACACTTCGCGTCAATACGCGCGATTAGCGGAGAGTTAGGGTGCGGGCTTCAGGTCTGGAAACCCCTCGTCCAAGACTTCGTTCCACTCATCCAAGAGAGCCCTTCTTCGCTCGAACAATGCACTTGTATCGCCCTCGATCACGATGCTGTTAATGATATCGCGACGCCTGAGTTGATTAACCACAGGCAAGCCACTTACCACCTTACCGAAGACGGAATGCAGACCATTGAGATGAGGAGTCGCGAGATGGGTAATGAAAAACTGACTGCCGTCTGTACCGGGGCCGGAGTTAGCCATGGAGAGGATGCCGGGCTGATTGTGATGCAGTATGATTTCGCCGGTAAACCTATACCCTGGACCGCCAGTGCCATCGCCTAGCGGATCGCCTCCCTGCACCATGAAGTTCCTTTCCAGGCGATGAAATGTCAAGCCATCATAGAAGCCACGCATAGCGAGGTTCGCGAAATTGGCAACGGTTGTTGGGGCGGCTCTGTCGTTAAACTCCACCACAATCTCTCCCTTCGATGTATCGATAACCGCTCTCAATGGCTGTGCGAAAGCGCTAATGCTTAGGCACGAGAACAGCACAACTATCGCTAAGTGGATTGCGTGTTTCAGTCGCTCCTTCAAACATGTATTTGGCATTTTCTTTCGTTCCATAAATTTCAAAAACGTGAATTGGCAAACAGGGGCACTATTCTGTTTAATCTAGATAGCGTAATCAAGAATAACCGGCGCGTGGTCTGAGAAGCTCTGATCGGTGTAGATC
>CAYGRR010000037.1:0-18501 GCA_964352295.1 uncultured Pseudohongiella sp.
GGGACCTGCTGATTACAAGTCAGCTGCTCTACCACGGCTGAGCTATAGCGGCATATTCACTTCAAACACTTACAGGTCGCGCATACTACATAAAAAGTGTCAGGGCATCAATACCTCAATTCGGAGATATTTGAGTCTCCGCAGCCACAGATTCGATGACCTTCATATACTTGCGCCGACGCTGCAAGAACGACCGCTCCACACAGAAATAGGTCGTCGCAGCGAGCAATAGGACCAGGGGCAGCATCAACAGCAAAGTATTGAGGACCGCCGTAGCCAGTGGGCTACCGACCCTTAGCAGACTCTCCCAGTCGTGGCGCAGGAAATAATCCAAAACCAGATAATGCCCCATATAGATGGAATAGCTAATCGTGCCGACCGCCACTAGCGCCCTGCCTATCCATTGATGAAAGTGCCGCGCTAGCGAGAGATAGCCAATCAAGAAGACTCCCCAAGCGGCGGCCTCCAGGGTAGGCCAGAATATCCAGAGGTAGTTATTAACCGCACCCCCACCCAGTTGATTGAACCCAAACAGAACCGCCAGCACCAAACCGGCCCCGGCAACCGCGACCGAGTCTAGCCGCCTGCCCGCCATGAAATAATTCCGGTAGTAGACCCCTGCCAGCATGCCAAGCAGGAATTGATCTATGCGTCCCACGATTGTGTAGTAGCTGAGGTTTCGCATATCGGCGCCGGCGAGATAGGCTCCCAGACGCAGGAGAAGGAAAGCGAGTAGCAGCGCGAGCAGCGCCCGCCAGCCCCAGCGCTGTAGCAGAAATAGCAGAAGGGGAAACAATAAATAGAAGTGCCATTCCACGGCAATTGACCAGAATACATAGCTAAAGGCGCCGCCATTGAATGCGGTGTCACTATTTGCCAGGAAGAACACAGATTGCATGACGGCGGCGATACTGAAGTTATCTGGATTGAAGGCAATACCCAAAACCAGAAAGAAGAGGAAGAGCGGATAGGTTCGCAGGAGTCGATTGCGGAAGAAACCCAGATAGTTCAGCTTTTTCTCTAGCGAGCCCACGGTGAACACGAAGCCACTCAGTAGAAAGAACAGCGATACTGCAGTGTGCCCTTCGATTAGTAGCGCAGAGAACGGGTTGCCAGCCCGGGGCCAATTAGCGGGATCGTAGGGCGTGCCGAAGGCCAGCTTGTGCGAGATAAAATGAGCGCCATGAAAGAACAATACCAACACCGCAGCGAAGCCGCGCAGATGATCCAGTGCTGGAATGTATCCGAAATTAGTACTCTTCATACAGCTAGCAATCGGCTCCTGTAGCAGGAAATGAAGCATACTAACTTAGTAGGATATTTGCTAAAGTATCCGAGTCTTAATCAGGGGGCATCAGGTGTTTATCGCTGATCGAATCCCTGAATCAGGCAGACAAATACCACTCTAAAGATGAGCTTGCTCTTAGGCATGTTGACTCCAGTTACTCAAGAATGGCTGCAAATGCTCTCGCTCTACGGCTGGATCTGGATTATTCCGATCGTCGAACGGCTATTCCCGTTGAACAAGCAAGCACTGGTCAGGCCTGGCATCATCAACGACCTGATCCACACCTACCATCGCCTGCATCTGCACAGCATGATCAACGCGGCCTTCGTCGCTTGGCTAGTCACCTATGCGCAGGAACATGCAGGGCAAGGCGCTTACCTGCAAGGCTCGCTCGCGAATGTGCACTGGGTGTGGAGTTTTATAGCTCTCCTGCTCATGGGGCATATCACTTTTTATGTGGCGCACTACTATTCTCACAAGATTCCGCTACTCTGGCAGTTTCATAGAGTCCACCACAGCTCCCTCTCGCTCGACTCGTTCTCGACGAGCCGCTTCCATGTTATAGACAAGGCGCTCTTCGCCGCGCCCTATCTCATGCTGGTAACCTATTTCCAGCCCGACCCGGCACTCGTCTTTCTCTATATCTCCTTCCGGGATTTCTGGGGCCGCTATGGCCACGGCAACATAAAGGACGCTCACTGGCTAGGTTACTTTGCTAGCAATCCAAAGTTTCATCGCTGGCATCATTCGAATCATCCCGAGGCGATCGATAAAAACTTCTCTGCCGAGTTCAACTTCATGGACTATATGTTTGGCACTGCCTACTACCCCAAGGACAGGATTCCGGACAACTTCGGCGAGCATGACTACAGCAACAACATCATCGTGCAGCACTACCGCCCCTTCGTGGACATCTACAACATAGCGAAGAAGGACGGGGTCATGGCGCTGTTCAGGAAACCGAAGCCAAAGCTGGATTCAGATCAAAACTACCGTACGGCTCAAGAGTAATTTCCACATGGATGGTCTGCGCAACAAGGCTGCTCGGTCGGCACTGGAGAGTCACAGCAAGGAGTTTAAAGAATCCGGGTTTCGCCTAAGCGATCTCTTTGCCGGTGACAGCAATCGCTTCGATGAGTTTTCGATTGCTCACGAAGGTCTGCTGCTCGATTATTCCAAGAACTTTCTGCATTCAAAAACCCTGCAACTCCTGCTCGACCTAGCGGAACAAAGCCAGCTCCCCGCGGCGATCGAGGCGATGTTTCGCGGCGAGAAGATCAACACAACCGAGCAGCGCGCCGCTCTGCATACCGCGCTCAGAAACCCTGCAACGGACACGTCAACGCCTGAGGTGGGCGCTACGCTGGAGCGAATAGCGGAGCTGGTCACTGAGCTCCATGAGGGAAGGTGGAAAGGTTACACCGGCAAGACAATCACTGACGTCGTCAATCTAGGCATTGGCGGCTCGGACCTCGGTCCTGCCATGGTCTGCGACGCGCTCTTGCCCTTCGCCAACGGTAAGCTGAACGTACATTTCGTCTCGAACATAGACCCATCGCACCTACAGAATACCCTCAAAGACTTGCAGCCAGAGACGACTCTCTTCGTAGTAGCGTCGAAGTCTTTTTCTACACTGGAAACACTGAAGAACGCCGAGGCGGCTCGCGAATGGCTGCTGCGGCACACCGATGCCAGCGCCACCGCGAAGCATTTCGTGGCTATTACCACGAACCTGCCTGCAGCTACGGAATTTGGTATCGACGAGCAGAATCTGTACCCCCTCTGGGATTGGGTAGGCGGGCGCTTCTCTCTATGGTCTGCAATCGGCCTGCCGATTGCGCTGCTGCTAGGCATGGATGGCTTCCGCGAGCTGCTCGCCGGCGCGCACTCCATGGATCAACACTTCAGGAAAGCACCTCTGGCCAAGAACCTGCCTGTGCTGCTAGCCCTTCTTAACTACTGGTATCGTGAGCACTTCGATGCCCATAGCACGGCTGTGGTGCCTTATAGCCAACGTCTAAACCTGCTCCCCTCTTTCCTGCAGCAGCTGTGCATGGAGAGCCTTGGCAAAAGCGTCAATCTGCAGGGCGAACAGCTCGACTACAACACCGGCGACATCATCTGGGGCACGGCCGGCACCAATGGACAACACTCCTATTTCCAGTTACTCCACCAGGGCAGCGAATTCATACCAGTCGACTTCATAGCAGCCGCCAACAGCGATGCCGTAGCGGGCACCCAGGCCCACCATCAACTGTTAGCCAACTGTTTCAGTCAGAGCCTTGCACTGATGGAAGGGAAGCTAGACGCCGACTCACCCCACAAGGTAGTCGCCGGCAACAAGCCTAGCAACACGCTGCTGCTGAAGGAGTTGAATCCCTACAATCTGGGCATGTTGCTCGCGCTCTACGAGCACAAGGTCTTTACCCTGAGCGTGCTCTGGAACATCAATGCCTTCGATCAATGGGGAGTGGAACTCGGCAAGAAGCTCTCCACAAAGGTCTTCGCGGCAATGTCTGCCGCTGAGGACCTCGACAGCCTCGACGAATCGACCCGCGGGCTAATTCGCCGCACTCAACAGTGGCGCAAAGACTGACAGCTAAGCCTGTCTCGAATCCGCGAGTTCGACAAGCGAATAGTGTTCTACGGTGGGAAACGGATCGTAGAAGTGGTGAAGCAGCGCTCGCCATTGCTGGTATTCTGCCGAATTCCTAAACCCCTGGGTATGATCCTCAATCGTTTCCCATTTCACCAACAGGATATAGCGGTTCTCATCCTCGATGCAGCGTTGCAGCTCGTGGGATAGGTAGCCTTGCATCGTCTCGATAATTTTCTGCGCGCTAGCAAACGCCTCCTCAAACTCTGCGTCCATGCCAGGCTTTACATCTAATGTGGCCACTTCGAGAATCATGGTCTATTGCTCCTCATAGTCGTCGGTCTCTTTATTGACTTCTCAACGGTATCCAAACTTCTTCATGAGCCTGGGGATCATCGGCTCGCCAGTTTGGCTGCAGAACCTCAAAATGTTCTCTGGCATCTAGCTCCCAGCCCGAGTGCGGCAGCCACTCAGAGAAAATAAAGCGCAGCGTCCTAGGGAATTCACGAGGCGGACCATAATGATCGAAGACAGCGTAGTGTCCCCCGCGAAGAACAAACCGCTGCATTAGTTCTGGAATGAACACATCGTCGGGGTCAACTTCGACCGCCGCCCATTTCTCGAAGACTGTGGCGGGCGTAAAGCTCTCGAAGCCATCCAATTCGGAAAAGTTCTGCACTGAATAGTACAGTTCGCCGACGCGATTCCTGATCTCATTGCGCCGCGGCATGAAACGCTGCCACAGAGCTGGCGTTGCGTCGCTAGCGACGGACATCTTTGCCGACATGCCTATCAGCGCCTTGTCCGGCTGCTCTGCTAGGCGACTAAATTCAACCTTGTGCAACCTTAGCTCCTAGCCGTAGGCACGAGCGTCTTCGTTCGAGAGCAATCGTGTTTTTCTTCCCGCGAAGCGCTCATAAAAAGAGCAGTGGGCCGCCTTCGAGAAGACATCCGTGCGACTCTCATACTGCCCAATCCAAGCCAGCAGCATCTCAAGATTCGCATCCTGAGCCTCCTTCGAAGCGTATTTGTGCGGCTCCCACGGCCTGCTCTTGGCATTCTGCACACATTGCTCCACAGGAATATCCAGAAACAAGACTTCGGTTGCCAGCTCGGCTAGCATTTCCAGCAAGTCGGCATAGCAACCCTCGACAACCCATTCCCCATTGCGCCCAACAAACTGTTCTATCAAAGCTTTGGAGTCGTGCAGCGGCTTGCGCTGCGGTGGGTCGGAGGGCAGCCAGGCGAGCGTGTCCAGATCAAGATGCGCCAGAGAAGCCTCTGCCGCCAGTCGCGAGGCAAGAGTGGACTTCCCTGAGCCGGAGTTACCGAAGAGTAAAATTCTTCTCATGCCTAGGCCTCGTTAAACGCAGACGGCGTAATTGCTAACCTTACTCCATGAACGCCAAGAGCTCTTTCGTCTTTTCCTGCATCAGCTTTTCATCACCACGGGACTCAACGTTCAAGCGAACCACCGGCTCGGTATTGGACATGCGAATATTAAAGCGCCAGTTCTCGAAGTTCATGCTCAGGCCATCGGTCTGATCGATGCTTTCACAGGTCGCGCTATAGCTTGCTTCTATCTTGGCAAGCAGAGCCTCGGGGTCTTCGATGCGCTTATTGATCTCACCGCTCGCCGGAAAGGCGAGCATTCTCTCATCCACCAGTTCTGATAATTTCTTACCCGCCTTCGACATCAGACCCACTACCAGCAACCAGGGAAC
Source organism: uncultured Pseudohongiella sp. (assembly GCA_964352295.1). Lineage (GTDB taxonomy): Bacteria > Pseudomonadota > Gammaproteobacteria > Pseudomonadales > Pseudohongiellaceae > UBA9145. Next base: position 5,609 of record CAYGRR010000037.1, read on the forward strand.
CATGCCGCTATCGCAGTAGAAAAAGTCTCTGAAGTAATGGTGCGCACTCATCTCCCCACCATAGACCGCATCCTCCTGACGCATCCTCTCCTTGATGAAGGCATGGCCGGTCTTGCACTGAATGGCCGTGCCTGAGAACTGCTGCGCAATCTGTATCGTGTTCCAGGTTAGGCGCGGGTCGTGAACGATCTTGCCGCCAGGCTCGGCCTCCAGAAAACTCTGCGCGAGCAGTCCCACGATATAGTAGCCCTCGATGAAGCGAGCGTTCTCATCGAAGAAGAAGCAGCGATCGAAATCACCATCCCAGGCGATGCCTATATCAGCGCCGTGGGCGAGGATCGCATCGATCGTCGACCCTCTGTTCTCCTCAAGGAGCGGGTTCGGGACGCCGTTGGGGAACGTGCCGTCAGCCTCGTGATGCACCTTGATGAATTGGAAGGGCAGAAACTGCTCGATGGCATCGATCGTCGAACCTGCTCCACCGTTTCCCGCATTGCACACGATTTTCAACTTGCGCAGGCTACTCGCATCAACATAGCCAAGCAGGTGTTCGATGTAGGCAGGCTGCGGGTCCGCGAAACTAATCGAACCGGGTTTACTCGGCGCAGTAAATTCGCTCTCCTCGGCAATCCGCTGTATCTCCTTAAGGCCTGTATCACCGCTTATAGGCTTGGAAGACTCACGCACGAATTTCATGCCATTGTAGTCAGCCGGATTGTGGCTAGCGGTTACCACGATTCCACCATCTACGCCGAGATGACTTGTAGCGAAGTAGATCTCCTCGGTGCCGCATTGCCCGATGTTGATCACATCTGCGCCCGAGTCGACTAGCCCCCTGCTGAGTGCCGCGCAGAGTTCCTGACTGCTGAGGCGAATGTCATAGCCCACTACAACTCGTTTGGGCTTTAGGAACTCCACATAGGCACGGCCGATACGATAGGCTATGTCGCTATTCAGCTGATCGGGGACACGTCCCCTGACGTCGTAGGGTTTGAAACAGGTGATCGCCTTGGTCATAGTTCGACTGCTTATTCTATTGTGAAATGTAAATAGACTGTTTTCTTGCTTGGACTGATGCCTGGCGTACTACCTACAAAGTAGTGCCTAATTAGTAGTGCCTATAAGCAATAGCTCCTAATTGCGCCCCAGCTGATAAGTGTGATTCGTGGCCTCGATGAATCCTTCTACGCTACCACAATCGAAGCGGCGGCCTGTGAAGCGATAGCCTATGACCTTACCCTGAGCAGCCTGAAGCTGCAACGCGTCCGTAATCTGCACCTCGCCATTCTTGCCAGGTGGAGTTGAGCGAATCAGATCGAATATGTCCGGACTAAGAATGTAGCGTCCGATAATAGCGAGATTGCTTGGAGCATCCTCGGGCGCTGGCTTCTCAACCATATTACTAATGCGATAAACATTCTTAGCCTCGAGCTCGCCTTTGATAATGCCGTAGCGAGAAGTCTCTTCCATTGGCACTTCCTGAATCGCCACTATGCTGCATTGGTATTTTTTGTAGAGCTCCACCATCTGCTTCAGCACACTGTCGCCATCGGTGACACAGTAGTCGTCCGCTAGCACCACAGCGAAGGGCTCTCGCCCAATCAGCGTTTCGCCTGTAAGGATGGCGTGCCCGAGCCCCTTCATTTCAATCTGCCGAGTATAAGAGAATGTGCAGCGCTCCATTATTTCGCGCGTGCTATTTAACAGCTCCTCCTTATCGGATCCCGCGATCTGGCGCTCCAACTCGTAGCTAATATCGAAATGGTCTTCGATAGCTCGCTTGCCACGCCCGGTTACTATTCCAATCTCGGTGATGCCTGCATCTATTGCTTCTTCCACGCCATACTGGATGAGCGGCTTCGTAACGATGGGCAGCATCTCTTTGGGCATGGCCTTAGTCGCCGGCAAGAACCGAGTACCGTATCCGGCTGCGGGAAAAAGACATTTCTTTATTACAGACATAGCGCAGGTTTTCCTAAACAGGTATTTCTGTGGATCGAACAGAACAGTCGGTCTAGGCTCGATCGTAACGGTCTTCGAAGCGGACGATATCATCCTCGCCTAGATACTCGCCAATCTGAACCTCGATGATCTCTATTGGCTCGGAGCTATTGTTGGTCAGTCGATGTTTGCTACCAACCGGAATATACGTGGACTCATCGGGCCGCAGCTCGAACTCCCTGTCATCGCAGGTCACCAGAGCAACACCCTTGAGTGCCGTCCAATGTTCCGACCTCCTGTGATGCATCTGTAGCGAGAGCGATGCGCCAGCGTTAACCACGATATGCTTCACCTGATACCCCGGCCTGTTAGACAAGGACTCGTAAGAACCCCAGGGGCGATAGACCAATCGGTGCAAGTTACTCTCTTCACGTCCTCGATCTTGTAGCTGCTGCACCAGATGCTTTACCGACTGCACCTGCGAGCGCTGTGTCACCAGGACCGCATCTGCCGTCTCGACTACGACCACATCAGCTATGCCCGCAACGGCGACAAGGCGAGATTGCGATTGAATATAGCTGTCGTGAACGTCAGCGGTCAGCACGTCGCCGGAGACTGCATTGCCCTGTTCGTCTTTGTCATGCAACTCCCATAGCGCGTCCCAGGCACCCAGATCGTTCCAGCCGGCGTCTAAGGGGATAACCACGGCAGCGGCGGTCTTCTCCATCACCGCGTAGTCAATAGAATCACTTCGGCAGCTGGCGAAGATAGCCTCGGGAATCAGCTGAAAGTCCTTCCCCCTCTCCATATCGGCGTAAGCCCTGTGGCAGGCAGCGAAGATATCCGGTGCATGCTGCTTCAACTCTCTCAAGTAGCTGGAAGCGGAAAACATGAACATGCCGCTATTCCATAAGTACTTACCACTGCGCAGATACTCCTGCGCCTTTTCCAGATCTGGCTTCTCCACGAATTGCTCTACAGAATACCCATCCACTTTCTCCAGCTCCGCACCCCGCTCGATATAGCCATATCCTGTTTCTGGGGCACTTGGCACTATTCCAAAAGTAACCAGACTTCCATCTTTCGCTAATTGGGATGCCTTCGCGATAGCACGCTGAAAAGCAGCCTGATCCTGAATCACATGATCGGCAGGCAGCACCAAGAGAAGCGGGTCGGCGCCGTCCTGCAATGCACACAAGGCGGCGAGGGCAACTGCCGGTGCAGTGTTCCTGCCGACCGGCTCGAGTAAGATGCTGCAATGCTCCTTACCCAATCGGCGCAGCTGCTCCGCCACCAGAAATCGGTGATCGCCATTGCAGACGACAATCGGATCCTCGATGTCAGCTACACCCTTCAGGCGGGATAAAGTATTCTGAAACAACGAGCCTTCCATGTTGGGAAAGTCGATAAACTGCTTGGGCAACATCGAGCGAGAGACTGGCCAGAGACGCGAGCCCACACCACCAGCTAGAATAACGGGTATTAACATAGAGCCTGCAGCCTCGGACAACTTTGAAAGAGATTCAGAAAAATGAACCGCATAGTAGCAAAATATCGACTATTTTAATAAATAAGAGTCGATTCAACGGCCTGTAGGCAATCCTCATCAATTTATGATCGATTATTTAGCCCTCACGCGATAACATCGCAGCCTTTACGATGCCACCCCTGGGAGGGGTCTAACCAGCTCATGACTCAAGTCGAACACAAGTTTGTGCCCAAGAATTCTTATCAATTGGAAGAGTTAGTAGATTGTGGCTATGGTCGCTTATTCGGCCCGGGTAATGCCAAATTGCCTATAGACAATATGCTGATGCTCGATCGCATCAAAGAGATCAACAGTGATGGCGGAGCGCACGGCCGCGGCCAAATAATAGCGGAGCTCGACATTAAACCAGACCTGTGGTTCTTCGACTGCCACTTTCCCGAAGATCCAGTGATGCCCGGCTGCCTAGGCTTAGACGCCCTGTGGCAGCTCTTGGGCTTCTTCCTCGGCTGGAGTGGCCACCCCGGTAAGGGTCGAGCGCTAGGCGCCGGAGAAGTTAAATTTACCGGCGAAATACTGCCAACTTCGAAAAAAGTGGTTTACGAGTTAAGCATTAGCAGACTGATCAATAGAAGCCTAGTTATGGGCATAGCCGATGGCCAGGTCTCTGTGGATGGCAAAACGATATACACCACGAAGGCGCTTAAAGTAGGTCTGTTCAAGCCGGGAATATCATTCTAAAGCAGGAAGCATGGGTGATTCTTTTTTGATTGGGGAAATTGTATGAAACGCGTCGTTGTTACTGGTATCGGAATTGTGTCCTGTTTAGGCAATGACAAAGAATCAGTTCTTGATTCCCTCAAGGCTGGTCGCAGCGGCATTCGACACAACCCCGCCTATGTAGAAATTGGCATGCGCAGCCATGTCAGTGGGTCGGTTCAGATTGACACGGCCGAACTCATAGATCGCAAGATTCTCCGCTTCATGGGCGATGCCTCTGCTTATGCGTACCTCGCCATGGAACAGGCGATAGCTGACTCCAACCTCACCGAGGATCAGGTGTCCAACTTCCGTTCCGGCCTGGTTGTAGGCTCCGGCGGAGGCTCTCCCGAGGAGCAGCTCGAATCCACAGACACCATGCGCGAGAAGGGTCTGCGCCGAGTAGGGCCGTATCGAGTAACACGCACGATGAGCAGTACGACATCGGCCTGCCTGGCAACGCCGTTCAAGATAAAGGGCGTCAACTACACGATATCCTCAGCCTGTGCGACCAGTGCACACTGCATCGGACATGCGGCCGAGCTAATTCAACTTGGCAAGCAGGATGTAGTCTTCGCAGGCGGCGGCGAGGCAGAACACTGGACGATGAGCCATATGTTCGATGCTATGGGCGCACTCTCTACGAAGTACAACGACACGCCTGACAAAGCCTCTCGCGCATTCGATGCAGACCGTGATGGTTTCGTCATCGCAGGCGGTGGAGCGATTCTCGTCATCGAGTCTCTTGAGCACGCACAGTCACGGGGCGCTAAGATCTACGCCGAACTAACCGGTTATGCAGCAACCTCCGATGGCTACGACATGGTCGCACCCGCAGGCGAAGGTGGAGCGCGTGCGATGCAGATGGCGACAGCTGGCTTGAAGGGATCTGTAGACTACATCAATACCCACGGCACGAGTACACCTGCAGGAGATGTCTCGGAGCTACGCGCAATCAAGAGCGTCTTCGGTGATAAGGTACCGACCCTCAATTCAACGAAGTCGCTAACTGGCCATTCACTCGGCGCGGCAGGTGCACAAGAAGCCATCTATAGCCTGCTGATGATGGAGAACGATTTCATCGCCGCCTCGGCGAACATCGAGAATCTGGACGAAGAGGCCCAGGGAATGCCAATTGCGATCGAGCGACAGGACAACGTCAAATTGAATCGCGTCATGTCGAATAGCTTCGGCTTCGGTGGCACCAATGCCTGCCTGGTCTTTGATCGTTATAAAGACTAGCAAGGCCTGGAAACTAAATCTCAACTGCGCTGGTCCAACCTACTATGAAGATGAGCGTCTTGTTTCGAACCAAGCTATTCATGTTGCTAGCCGCCTCCCTGCTGACAGCTAGCTTCGCGCAGGCGCAACTAGCACCACGCTCGATCTCTGGCCTCTCTCAACAGTCAGATTCGCCGCAGCCGTTGCCACTCGAGCAGGCATTCCCCTTCTATGTGAGCGCGGTCAGCCCTGGACGCTACACTGTCCTTTGGAATCTTCCCGAAGGGCATTATCTGTACCGTCACGCATTCGATTTCACGCTGAGCCAGCAGGCCGGCGCTGAGGCCCTGCCCATAGACTATTCGATGCCCGATGGCCTCAAGAAGAACGACCAGTTCTTCGGGGATATAGAAGCCTACTACGGCCAGCTAGACATAGACCTAAGCCTGAATACCGTGCCGGGTCCCGACGCGAGAATCACAATCCAGTATCAGGGCTGTGCCGATTGGGGCTTCTGCTACCCTCCACAGCGCTTCGAATTCCTGCTAAATCCCTAATCCACCCCCTTTCCTTCGCAAAAAAGCGTGAAATGCATACTATTTTCTGAGAAAATGCCGGCAAAATGGCTAATCCGGTGGCAGGGGCCTAAATTCACCCAGCCGTCCCCATTAGGATAAAAAAAATGGCATCAATACTGGCCCTGCATGGACCCAATCTAAACCTTCTCGGCAGCCGTGAGCCTCACATCTACGGCTCAGACACGCTTGAGGACATCAATCAGCGCCTAGCTACAAAGTGCGCGGAGTTCGGACATCAATTCGATAGCCTGCAGGCGAACTCCGAGGGCGAAATAATCGATCGCCTGCATGCCGCGCGTAAAGACGGCACAGCATTCATGATCGTGAACTTCGGCGGCTTCACCCACACGAGCATCGCCATACGCGACGCGATTCTCGCCAGTGAGATTCCCTTCATCGAGGTGCATCTATCAAACCTCTTCAGCCGCGAAGCCTACCGGCACCACTCGTATTTTTCCGACATCGCCGTCGGCTGTGTGATTGGCCTGGGCGCTCAGGGTTACGAACTGGCACTTCAGGCGGCATGCAGAAAACTAACTAACTAAGACTCTTAAGCGGGATATTCCTATGGACATTAGAAAAGTAAAAAAACTGATTGAGCTGTTGGAATCATCCGACATCGCAGAAATTGAAATCAAGGAAGGCGAAGAGTCGGTTCGAATTAGCCGCGGATCCAGCTCCATACCAGCGCCAATCGCCTATCACGCGCCTGCAGCCGCGGCACCTGCCCCCGCTGCGGCAGCAGCACCGGCAGCCGAAGCCGCCGTCGCTGCCTCCGACGAGGGCGCCGTCAAGTCACCCATGGTTGGAACTTTCTACCGCTCTCCTTCACCCTCCTCGCCCCCCTTCGTCGAAGTGGGCAAGCATGTGAAGGCAGGCGATCCGATCTGCATCGTTGAGGCGATGAAGATGATGAATCAGATAGAGGCCGACCATTCTGGCGTCGTGGAAGCTATTCTGGTTGAAGATGGCGAGCCGGTAGAATTCGGTCAGCCATTAATCAGAATCGTTTAGAACGCACTTCGTCTACTCAGCATAATCCAGGAATAGCTTCATGCTAGAAAAAGTCTTAATAGCCAACCGAGGCGAAATCGCACTGCGAGTGCTTCGATCCTGCAAAGAACTTGGCATCAAAACCGTTGCTGTGCATTCGACTGCCGACGAGGATCTAATGCACGTTCGTCTCGCCGATGAGTCGGTCTGCATAGGCCCTCCCAGCCCAACGGAAAGTTATCTGAATGCGCCTGCCATCATCTCGGCCATGGAAGTGACCGACGCCGATGCGGTGCATCCCGGTTACGGTTTCTTATCGGAGAATGCAGACTTCGCCGAGCAGGTAGAAGACAGCGGATTCGTATTCATCGGCCCTACCGCCGAGACCATCCGGCTGATGGGAGACAAGGTATCGGCGATCGAGGTCATGCGCGAGGCAGGCGTTCCCACCGTACCCGGCTCGAATGGCCCTATAGACGACAACAACGACCGCACCCTCGAACTTGCCAGAGAGATTGGCTACCCGGTAATTATCAAGGCGGCGGCTGGCGGTGGTGGCCGTGGCATGCGGGTGGTGCACAACGAAGCGGCGCTGCTTAAGGCGATATTCGTCACCCAGACCGAGGCCAAGACATTCTTCGGCAATGGCATGGTGTATCTGGAAAAATTCTTGGAGAATCCACGCCACGTGGAGATTCAGATCATTGGCGATGGAAAGGGCGATGCGCTCTATCTGGGCGACCGAGACTGTTCACTACAACGACGCCATCAGAAAGTGCTGGAGGAAGCACCGGCTCCAGGAATTCCCGACAAAGTGCGCGCAGAGGTTGCGGAAACGTGTATCCAGGCCTGCAAGAACATGAAATACCGCGGCGCAGGCACTCTAGAGTTCCTCTACGAGAACGAGGCATTCTATTTCATCGAGATGAACACGCGTGTGCAGGTTGAACACCCGGTGACTGAAATGATTACCGGCGTCGACATCGTGAAGGAGCAGCTTCGAATCGCGGGCGGCGCACCGCTGTCCTATGCACAGAAAGACATCCGTATTCGCGGCCACGCCTTCGAGTGTCGCATTAACGCCGAAGACCCCAAGACGTTCATGCCCAGCCCTGGCAAGGTAACCATGTTTCATGCCCCTGGCGGCAACGGCGTTCGTGTCGACTCGCACCTCTACAGCGGCTATACGGTGCCTCCGCACTACGACTCACTGATCGCGAAGCTAATCTGCCACGCCAATACGCGAAAGGCCGCGCTGATGCGGACGCAGATCGCGCTAGATGAGATGCTGATCGCCGGCATCCGCAGCAACATACCTCTGCATCAAGACCTCGTTCGCGACCCGGAGTTTCAGAAGGGTTGCGTCAACATCCATTACCTAGAGAAGAAGCTCAGCTCCTAACATTCTCCGAGTCTTCTTCCTATGGCATGGCAACAACTCAGGGTTCAGGTACGCTCCGATCGAATAGAGCCGCTAGAGACACTTCTGCTGGACTATGGCGGCTTGTCGATAAGTTACCTCGATGCCGAAGACCAGCCGGTATTCCAGAAAGAGCCAGGTAGCACACCATTATGGGATCTCGTGGATCTAGTCTGCCTATTCGAGGTTGAGGCGAATCTAGACGGTCTACTCTTTCTGCTACAACAGCACCCCGCAATCGAAGACAAAGACTCTCTGACAGTCGAAGTGCTTGAGGATCAGGCCTGGGAGAGAGCCTGGATGGCAGACTTCAAGGCAATAAAATTCGGCGAGCGTCTGTGGGTCTGCCCTAGCTGGCAGGAACCTCCTGAGCCAGACGCCGTCAATATCATGCTCGATCCTGGACTTGCCTTCGGCAGCGGCAGTCACGCCACGACACGACTGTGCCTGCAATGGCTAGAGAAGAACGTTCACGCAGAAAGCACAGTCATCGACTACGGCTGTGGCTCCGGGATTCTCGCCATTGCAGCGGCCTTGCTGGGCGCACGGCGAGTCATCGCTGTCGATAACGACCCGCAGGCTATAACTGCCACTCTGGACAATGCGAAACGCAATCAGCTACCGGCAGCGCTTATCGAGACCTACCTGCCCGAGGAACTGCCCGAGGATTGCGCCGCAATTCGCGCAGACATCCTGGTGGCGAATATACTCGCCGAGCCGCTAGTCCAACTCGCGCAGCGGTTCTCGACTCTCGTTCATGTTAAGGGACAGCTCGTCCTCTCTGGAATACTTGCCGAACAGGCCAGCGATCTGCTTGAACATTATGGAAATTGGTTTGCGATGGATGAAGCAGTGTTTAGCGAGGACTGGTCGCGCCTGTCTGGCACCAAACTAAAATAGCACACGTCTGAATCGAGCTTGTTGTAGGCAAGTCATTGGGATTGACCTACAATCCCAAGCTAATTCTGTCGTTCGAAGTATTCCCGCATGCCGTTCAACGTGACTCAATGCCCCGCCTGCGAATCTACATTCAACACCAACTCGCGCGTGCTGTCTGCCGCTGCCGGTCGGGTGCGCTGCGGAGCCTGCCTCAATGTATTCGAGGCCATCGACAACTTCCTGGTCCTTGATGAAGACGATGGGGCAGCAGATCAGGACGAATCTGTTTTCGTCGGCAACGACCCACAGGAGTACTTCGACCCTTCTTCATTTCTAACGCGCAGTGCCTTGAGGGCAACTCATGACCTGGAGGCGGCGATCGAACCCAGCATTGAGCTAGAGCCCCGTCAAACCATCGAGCAATTTCAGCCTGTGAATGAACGCTTCTTCGCCACCGTTGCCGAGGAACTTCACGGCCGAGAGAGTTCGAAGCAGACTGTTGACTATGACCCCGACGACGAGCCTCCACTCGATCAGCCACTCAAGACATCGGCAGACGACGCGGATGACAGTATTGATACGGCTTTCGAAGAGACATTTTTAGACTCATTTACAGCGCTGACATCCGCTCCCGCCGACGCTGCCGAATCTTCATCGACGTTTCCCGAAATGGACGCGCCGGAATATGAAGAGGCAGCAGCTCCGGCAGAGGAAGCGCACGACGCGAACAACGATGCCATTCTTAACGTGGGCCTATCTGCCTCTTTCACGTTCGATCCCCGCGCCAGGCAACTCGAACGCAGCGGCGAGACAGAAACAGACCTGCCTGACGACCCTGGCACCGAAAAAGCAAAGCCGACAGAACTGGACGCCGCGCCTGAATTCACACCGCTCTATGCAGCGCCTCAGTCCGCGACAGAGCCGGAGGAAGAAGCGAAGGTGCTGGAACAGGATGCCGCGGCTTTCGCGAACCCCGGAGAATTGGCCACAGAAGGCGAGCCTGTCGAAGAGCCCGCAATCGATCAGCCGGCTCAGACTCTGGCAGATGCCACAGCAGACATCGATTCATCCATCCTCGATGACGCGCTCGCCGTCGAGGGAAGCGCCGATCACATCATTCAGCCTGAGAGTCCTGAGTTCGAAGTTGAATCGGCAAGCGCCAACGAACTGCAAACTCACGCAGAGATCGAGCATGACGAGCAGACAATCGATACCACTGTCACAGACGAAGAACCCCTCTCGGAAACTCCCCAGACGGCTGCGGAGGAAGTCGATGAAGATTCGACGGAGGCGATACGCGCCAGGGCCCTCGAGGCCGAGCTGAACGACGAGGAGGCCCTGGAGGCAATCCCCCGCGAAAATCTCCTTGCGCTGGGCAGCATGTCGACACCGCTCGAGTTCTTAGCGCGCAGAGAGAGCCGACTATTGCGCAGCACGCTCCTATTCCTCTCTATCCTGATACTAGGCAGCCTGCTAAGTGCGCAATACTTGTGGCAACGCATGGATCTCTACAGCCAGCTGGCGCAACTGCGTCCGCTCTATGAATTTAGCTGCAGCTATCTTAGCTGTGAGCTGCCCGAGTTCAGAGATATAGGCTCGATTCGCAGCGAGAATCTCACGGTGCAGACTCATCCTAGTTTCGAGAATGGCCTGATGGTCAACACGATCATTCGCAACACGGCAGCGTTCGAACAGCCCTTCCCTGTGTTAATTCTTAGTTTCAATAGCGCTCAGAACAGCGTGATCGCGCTGCGTGAATTTGCGCCCGCTGAATATCTAGACCCAGGTCTTCGTTCTGTACTAGCGATGCCCCCCAGGACGCCGGTGCAGATTGGTCTCGCCATAATGGACCCCGGCCCCGAGGCAGTGAATTACACTCTGGCGTTCCGCTGGCCTTAGCAATCGATGTGTTGCTCAAAAAACGCACAAAACCCTTTAATTGAAAAAGCTGCGCCGTTATCATAGCCGCCCCAAAAAAATCATAGCTGCAATCGACTTCAATGATAGACGTAGGTCCCTACAGACTTAAGAATTCGCTATTCCTCGCACCGATGGTGGGCGTCTGCGACACTCCCTTCCGCGAAATTTGTATTGAAGCCGGCGCCGGTCTCACGGTAGCTGAGATGCTCACGAGCAACGCCGAGTTGTGGCAGAACGATCGCAATAGGCTGAAGCGAATAAAGCCCAAGAACAGTAGCCCACATGTCGTGCAGATAGCGGGATCGGATCCGGAATTGATGGCACAGGCGGCCGCACTAAATGCAGAGCTTGGCGCGGACAGCATCGACATCAATATGGGCTGCCCCGCCAAGAAAGTGTTGAAGAAAGCTGCCGGCTCGGCACTGCTCAAGGACCGCGACTTGGTCGAACGCATTCTGAAAACGGTCGTCGAGCGCGTGCAGGTTCCCGTGACGCTGAAGATACGCACAGGCTGGAGTCCCGAAACCCGAAACGGTGTAGAGATTGCGAAGATCGCCGAGGACAGCGGAATACAACTACTCACCGTGCACGGACGCACGCGGGAGTGTCGCTTTAAAGGACATGCCGAGTACGACACCATCGCTGCGATTAAGAATGCGGTATCAATTCCCGTCATCGCAAATGGCGATATCGACTCACCGCTTAAAGCTGCCGCCGTTCTTAAGCACACGCAAGTAGATGGATTAATGATCGGTCGTTCCGCGCAGGGCAGACCCTGGATATTTCAAGAGATAGAACACTACCTAGCGACCGGCAAATTGCTTCCGCCTATTGATCTAAAGGCTCGCCTCAATATAATCTTTTCACACCTTATGAAACTTCATTGTTTCTATGGCGACGTGAAAGGAGTATGGTATGCACGTAAGCATGTTGCCGCGTACGTAAAACAATTATTAGAATCGCGTGAATTTATGAAACAATTCAACACCATCGAATCGCCTACTGCTCAACTCGACTGCATTTCTGAGTACTTTTCTAGCCTCGATGAAGAACTGCTTCAAGAACAGGGGGCTGAAGCCGCGTGACTAAATTCGACAGCATGACAAACCACTTGGAGCCCATTCAGCCTCAAGATACTACGCCCTCAGCACAGCAGGAAAACACACTCCGAGCCGAAGTCCAACGCTCACTAGCCCGCTATTTTGAGAATATCGAAGATGAGGCCGTAACCGACCTGCATCAACTAGTTATTTCGGAAGTAGAGGCTCCCCTGATTGAGGCTGTGATGCGGTATTGCGGCAACAATCAAAGCAAGGCATCTATCATGCTTGGTTTGAACCGTGGTACGCTACGCACCAAATTAAAGCTGTACGGTTTACTGTAATTTCCATCGATCAGCCCTCTAAATTCGGCCTTCACCCGCTCGATTAAGCCTTTCGACTTAGCGTGCTTGGCAGAGACCTAGAGTTCTGGTTTTGCATCAACCCAAAACGCCCAAAAGCAAAGATAGCCCTATGACAACAGAAAACTCTGCTGCCATTCGTCGTGCATTGATTAGCGTCTCCGACAAGACTGGCATTGTTCCCTTCGCGCAAGCTCTTCATAAACTTAATATCGAGATTCTCTCAACCGGGGGCACCTATAAGTTGCTCACTGCGGAGAATATTCCGGCGATAGAGATCTCGGAGTACACCGG
>CAYGRR010000037.1:18601-27166 GCA_964352295.1 uncultured Pseudohongiella sp.
GAGCAGCTGCAGGGTAAGGAACTGTCTTATAACAACATCGCCGATACCGATGCGGCGCTGGAGTGTGTCAAATCTTTCAGCGAGCCTGCCTGCGTCATCGTGAAACATGCGAACCCTTGCGGGGTAGCTATAGCGGAATCTCCGCTGAAGGCTTACGAGCTCGCCTTCCAGACCGATCCAACCTCGGCCTTCGGCGGCATCATCGCCTTTAATCGCGAGCTGGATGCCGAGACCGCGCAGCGCATCGTCGATCAGCAGTTCACCGAGGTCATCATCGCTCCCTCGATCTCCGCCGCCGCGCTGGAAATTACGGCGGCGAAGAAGAACGTGCGCGTGCTGCGCTGCGGCCAATGGCAGGAGCAACGAGAAGCGGATTACGACTACAAGCGCGTCAATGGCGGACTGCTGGTACAGGATCGGGATATTCATCAGATAACTCGCGACGATCTCAAGGTCGTCAGCGCTCGCGCGCCTACCGAGGACGAGATTCGCGATCTGTTATTCGCCTGGTCTGTCGCTCAGTATGTGAAGTCGAATGCGATCGTCTACTGCAAGAACAATCAAACCATTGGCATAGGCGCAGGACAGATGAGCCGCGTCTACAGTGCGAAGATCGCCGGCATCAAGGCGGCGGATGAGAATCTCGTAGTAAAGGGATCAGTCATGGCATCCGATGCCTTCTTCCCCTTCCGCGACGGCATAGACGCGGCAGCAGCGGCGGGAATCGTGGCTGTCATACAGCCGGGCGGCTCGATGCGCGACGATGAGGTCATCGCCGCCGCCGACGAGGCGAACATAGCGATGGTATTCACCTCCATCCGCCACTTCCGTCACTAGCCAAGCAAGCAACCTGAGAACAAACCCATGAAGGTATTAGTTATAGGTAGCGGCGGGCGCGAACACTCACTGGCCTGGAAGGCGGCACAGTCTAACTCAGTCGAGAGAGTGTTCGTGGCTCCCGGCAATGCCGGCACCAGCAGAGAGCCTAAGCTTGAGAACGTCGCGATAGACCCGCTCGACTTCGTCGCTCTCGCCGACTTCGCGGAGCGCGAGAAGATCGGTCTCACTATAGTGGGACCTGAGGCACCTTTAGTAGAGGGCATAGTCGACTACTTCAAGGAGCGCGGCCTACCCTGTTTCGGGCCCTCCAAGAACGCAGCACAGCTCGAAGGATCAAAGGCCTTCACTAAAGACTTCTTGAGTCGTCACAACATACCCACCGCTTTCTATCAGACTTTTACAGACATCGACGCGGCGAAGCAGTATATCGCCGACAAGGGCGCGCCCATCGTCATCAAGGCCGATGGCCTAGCCGCGGGCAAGGGCGTGATTGTCGCCATGAGTGAGGACCAGGCCGTGGCCGCCGTCGAGGACATGCTCTCAGGAAATAAATTTGGAGACGCGGGCCACCGCGTCGTGATCGAGGGCTTCCTGCAGGGCGAGGAGGCGAGCTTCATCGCCATGGTAGACGGACGCAACGTACTGCCGATGGCGACCTCGCAGGATCACAAGGCGCGCGACGATGGCGACAAGGGCCCAAATACCGGCGGTATGGGAGCCTACTCGCCGGCCCCGGTCGTCGACGCTACCATCTACCAACGCATCATGGATCAGGTGATCCTGCCAACAGTTGCCGGCATGGCAGCCGATGGCAACGACTACACAGGCTTCCTCTATGCCGGGCTGATGATTACCGAAGCCGGCGAGATAAACGTCGTAGAGTTCAACTGCCGCTTTGGAGACCCCGAGGCGCAGCCGGTGATGATGCGGCTGCAGTCCGATCTGGTGCAGCATTGTCTCGCCGCGCTCGATCAGACGCTGGACGGCGAACAGGCTCAGTGGGATGACAGACCTGCCGTAGGCGTAGTCCTCGCGGCCGGCGGCTATCCAGAATCATACGCCAAGGGAATACCGATCAGCGGGCTCGATCAGCCGCTGGAATCACACCAGAAAATATTTCATGCGGGGACGACCGAGAAAGACGGCGCCGTCGTGACCAATGGAGGCCGCGTCCTCTGTGCCACCGCCCTGGGAAGAACGGTCTCTGAGGCACAGAGCGAGGCCTATAAAATAGTGCACAATATTCAGTGGGACAGCGTCTATTTTCGAAATGACATTGCCTATCGAGCTATAGCCAGAGAGAATGCCTAGCTATGAATAGGAATCTGGACTTCTTGGACCGCTGCCTCGTGCAATTCGATCAGGCGCTGCGCAGCTGCGTACCCGGTTCGAGCAACGCAAGGCGCAGCTCGCCAGGGGCCGCGACTAAAGAGCAGGACCTGAATGAGGCTGAGAGAGCCCATGCGGCCGGCCTAATGCGCATTAACCACACCGGCGAAGTCTGTGCTCAGGCCCTGTATCAGGGGCAAGCAGCAACGGCGAAATTGAATAATGTAAGGCAGTCCATGGAAGACGCCGCCAATGAGGAGGTTGACCATCTGGCCTGGTGCGAAGAAAGGCTCGAGCAGTTAGACAGCCGACCGAGTGCGCTGAACCCGCTGTGGTATACCCTCTCCTATGGTATGGGCGCAGTCGCTGGTTTGGCTGGAGACCGATGGAGCCTTGGCTTCGTCGCAGAGACCGAAGATCAGGTCTGCGAGCATCTAGAGGAACATCTCCATCAGCTGCCTGAGAACGATGCCAAAAGCCGAGCAATCATCGAGCAGATGATCAAAGATGAGAAGCACCATGGAGAGTCGGCCCGCTCAGCCGGTGGCGCGGACCTGCCCGCGCCGATCAAGCAGGCCATGACAGTCATGTCGGAAGTCATGAAGAAGACCACCTACCACGTTTAATCTCGCTCGCGACGCGTCTATTCCTCGGCCTCATGCACCTCGAAGTCGTGGGTAACTTTGACGCCGGCGTTCTTCATCATGATCGAAGCTGAACAATACTTCTCGGCGGAGAGTTCGATCGCGCGCTGGACATGCTTCTTACTGAGGTCGAAGCCGGTCACCTTGAAGTGTAGATGGATGGACTCGAACAGCGCGGGCGTTCCATCGACTCGCTCCGCGGTAACTTCCGCCTCACACGCGGTCACCCATTGCTTCGCCTTCTTCAGAATTGTCACCACATCGTAGGACGAGCAGCTACCCACACTCAGCGCCATCAATTCCATCGGGCGCATTCCCATGTTGCGGCCACCGCTTGCTGGCGCCCCATCGAGCACAATCGCGTGACCGCTGTCAGATTCCGCCACGAACATCACATTCTCAACCCAATTTACTCTCGCTTTCATCTCTCTAATCCTGTGTATATCTTACTTTCCCGCTCGAGCTGTCGAGGCGGGACGTGAAATTAACATTGCCGATAGTGCAGCTCACGAATCAAGAAAATCGTAACGCTACCCGATAATAGTCAGTATATGGAATGGCGCGCAAGGTTAACACAGTTAACATCCGGCCAGAGTGTTATAGCGCTGCGGCTATCGTGCCCAACACAGCCGTCGACATAAAGTATTATTGTGATGGGTATCTCACAATTGCGAGTAAAATGTGATATACATTTAACTCGCGCGAAAAATCAGGAGTTTTACCAATGGCACTCATGGCCATTACGCCACATATCGAAGACCTGGATAATTTTCTATCCCATTGCCATCGTAAGCGGTATCCCAATCGCGCCACGATTATTTACGAGGGCGACAAATGCGATACGCTGTATTACATAATCAAGGGCTCTGTTTCCGTAATCCTCGAAGATGACGAAGGCAAGGAAGTGGTCATCACTTACTTGAATCCAGGAGACTTCTTCGGCGAGATGGGCCTTTTTGAGAAAGCCGAAGAACGTAGCGCCTGGTGCCGCGCTAGAAATGCCTGCGAAGTCGCCGAAATCAGCTACACCAATTTCAACACCTATATCCGCTCCCACCCTGAGATCGTCTTCACCATCGGCCAACAGATGGCGCATCGACTGCGCAACACAACGCGTAAAGTCGGCGATCTAGCGTTCTACGACGTTACCGGTCGCATTGCACGCACTCTAATCGACCTGAGTAAGGAGCCGGACGCCATGACACACCCCGACGGCATGCAGATCAAGATTACGCGGCAGGAGATCGGCCGGCTAGTGAACTGCTCAAGAGAGATGGCTGGACGCGTCTTGAAGACTCTCGAGGAGCAGGAGCTGATCAGCGTGAGCGGTAAGACTATCGTTGTATTCGGTACTCGCTAGGGGCTCAGCCGCTGCGGCTTAAGTGGCGGCAGCGCCGAACATCAGTTCCCGCAGCTTCGCACCCGGACTGGGCGCACGCATGAACGACTCTCCCACCAGAAACCCATAAATTCCTGCCTCTGTCATGGTAGTCACATCGTCTCGTGTGTGAATGCCGCTCTCTGTAATGAGCACTTTTCCCGCCGGCACGTGAGCCGCCAAATCCAGCGTGGTCTGCAAGCTAGTCTCGAAGCTATGTAGATTCCGATTGTTGACACCGATCAGGTCAGTGTTCAGCTGCAAAGCCAGTTCGAGCTCGTCGCGATTGTGCACCTCCACCAAGACATCGATGCCTATCTGCTGCGCATAGTCGGCCAGCTCGATAAGCTGCGTCGGCTTTAGAGCCGCAACAATCAGCAGTATGCAATCGGCGCCAAGCGCCTTCGATTCGGCGATCTGATAGGCATCGATCATGAAGTCCTTGCGAATCACCGGCAGAGCGCAGGCCGCCCTAGCCTGTAGCAGGTAGTCATTGCTGCCGCTGAAATACTTCGCATCGGTCAGCACGGAGAGACAGGTAGCACCATTCGCCTCGTAGTCGGCGGCATGCAGCGCCGGCTGAAAGTCTTCACGGATCAGGCCCTTCGATGGCGAAGCCTTCTTTATCTCCGCGATCACGGCGACCTGCTTTGCTGCGACACGCTCGCGCATGGCCTTAGAGAAGGACCGCTGCTGATCGGCGGCAGGAAATCTAGCCTCCAATTCGGCGAGAGATACAGCCGCACGAGCCGCTGCGACTTCCAGCGCCTTATTCGCGACGATTTGTTCAAGAATTGTAGCTTTAGACAAAATGATTACTCACTATTGTGCGCACTTAGTTTTGGCGCTGCAGATCTTTCACTTGAGTGACTGAGTGAATTCGGCCAGCTGTTCCAATTTAGCCAGCGCCTCACCCGAACGCAGAACATCCTGGGCCTTGGCAACACCAGCCGCGAGATCGTCGGTAAGATTCGCAGCATAGATTGCGGCCCCTGCATTCAGGGCCACGATATCTGCGGCGGCCTGATTCCGGTTGCCCAGCGCATCCCTTAACATGCTGAGGCTGGCCTCGGCACTATCTATTCTCAGCATCGAGTAGTCAGCATAAGGGCCGATGCCGAAGTCTGCTGGTTCGATGGTATACACCGATATCTCGCCATCGCGAAGCTCACCGACGGTCGTCGTCGCCGCTATGCTTATCTCATCTAAACCATCTTGTGCCGCCACGATCAGCACATGACTGCTGCCCAGTTCCTTCAGTACTTCCAAGAGTGGCGTTATCCATGTGGCATCGAACACGCCGATAATCTGATTCGGCGCCCCGGCAGGATTCGTCAGGGGGCCTAGCAGGTTAAATACGGTTCTGACGCCTATCTCTTTGCGCGCAGCAATAACGTGTTTCATCGCGCTGTGATGAGCCGGCGCAAACATGAAGCCGATGCCAAGCTTCTCGATAGTCGCGGCAACATCCTCAGCGCTCAGTGCGAGATTGACCCCCGCCGCCTCTAACACATCGGCACTGCCGCTCTTGCTGGACGCTCCGCGATTGCCGTGCTTCGCCACCCGCGCCCCCGCACAGGCGGCAACAAGCGCCGATGCGGTAGACACATTAAACTTATTGGAGCCGCTGCCACCGGTTCCGCAGGTGTCCACCAGGTGCGGGTGCTCGGTGAGCTGCACCTTCGTCGCTAGCTCGCGCATTACCAACGCACCACCCAGTATTTCCGAAGACTTCACACCCTTCATCTGCAGGCCTACAAGAAAGCCTGCGTTCTGCGCGTCCGTGGTTTTCCCCGACATGATCTCGCGCATAACACAAGTCATCTGTTCGCTGTCTAGATCCACATTCGAGGTGACTGCCTTGATGGCCGCTCTTATGTCCATGTTCTTCTACCGTAAGCTATTGAGTTTGCAGCTGCGCTGCCGTCTACTTCTGTTCTAGAAAATTCTTCAAGAGTGCATGGCCGTGCTCGCTGAGAATAGACTCGGGATGAAATTGTACTCCCTCTACAGCGAGCTCTTTATGCCTCACACCCATAATCTCCTCGCGCTCGCCTCGCTCGTTCTCGGTCCACGCCGTCACTTCGAGGCAATCCGGCAGCTGCTTTCCATCGACGACGAGGGAGTGGTAGCGGGTCGCCGTAAATGGCTCCGGTAACTCACTGAACACGCCCTTTCCGCTGTGATGTATCGCGGAGAGCTTGCCGTGCATCACCTTCTTCGCGCGGACTACCTGCCCGCCATAGACCTGACCGATGCTCTGATGACCGAGACAGATGCCAAGCAGCGGTATCTTGCCTGCAAAATGACTAATCACCTGCATGGAGATGCCAGCCTCCGTAGGCGTGCATGGGCCCGGAGAAATCACGATGTGTGCCGGCTTAAGTGCCTCTATCTCCTCGATAGAGATAGCATCGTTGCGGTACACTTGCACATCGGCACCCAGCTCACCAAGATACTGCACCACGTTATAGGTGAAGGAATCGTAGTTATCGATCATCAACAGCACTTAACAGACCCTCGTTACACCCCAAATTTAAGTGCGCTATTCTAGCAGTCCGAGAGAATCCTGTCTTGAATAGCCACATTGATCCCAAGAGCCGATTTCGGCGTATCACTAGCAACGCGATTAGCCGCTGACCAACGAGAAATCATGTCCTCCACTACAGTAATCCTCTGGTTCCGCCAGGACCTGCGCCTTAGGGATAACCCAGCCCTGCTCAGCGCCATCGAACAGGGCCGGGTGCTGCCGCTGTATATCCTCGACGAGGGCAACGAATGGCCCGCGGGAGCGGCATCTCGCTGGTGGCTGCACCACTCACTCACCGCATTGAATGAGTCGCTGAAGGGAAATCTCTGGATCCTCGAGGGGAATGCGGTCACGTTACTGCCCCGGTTTGCGAGCGATCATGGTGCAAGCCATGTCTTCTGGAATCGTTGCTATGAGCCCTGGCGCATCAAGCGCGACAGCCTTATCAAACAACTACTCTTAGAGAGCGGAGTGAAGGCCTCAAGCCATAATGGCAGCCTACTCTGGGAGCCGTGGGAGAATCTCAAACAGGACGGTACGCCCTACAAGGTCTTCACGCCATTCTATAAGCATGCGATTGCGCACAGTCCTCCAGCCGCGCCCTTCCCATCACCAGTTGCCGGTTTCGAAACAGTAAGCTGTAGTCAGGATGTGAATCGCATAGACGCACTGCAGCTGCTCCCCGCTATTAAGTGGTATGAACAGATCGCTTCTACCTGGCGACCGGGCGAGCTTGGCGCAAGTGAGAGGCTGCAGGATTTTGTCGACAATGGCCTCCATGACTACCGCCTCGGTCGCGACTATCCAGCGAAGCGCAGCGTCTCGATGCTCTCGCCCCATCTACACTTCGGCGAGATCTCACCGCGAGAGGCGGCGAGTGCTGCCAAACACGCCGGGAGTATCGATTCCATCGAGGGGCAGTCCGAACATTTTATCCGCGAGCTCGTATGGAGGGAGTTCTCCTACTATTCCCTCTACCACTTTCCGCCTATCTGTCAGCAGAACATGAAGTCGCAGTTCGATCGCTTCCCGTGGATCGAAGATAGAGTCAGCCTGCGCTTGTGGCAGAGAGGCCAGACGGGTTTTCCATTGGTGGACGCTGGCATGCGAGAGCTCTGGCAGACAGGCTATATGCACAATCGAGTGCGCATGATCGTCGGCTCGTTCCTGATAAAGAATCTAATGATTCACTGGCTGGAGGGCGCGCGCTGGTTTTGGGACTGCCTCGTGGATGCCGACCTTGCCAACAATAGCTGCAGCTGGCAGTGGGTCGCCGGCAGCGGCGCCGATGCCTCGCCCTACTTTCGGATATTTAACCCGGTAACCCAATCGCTGAAGTTCGACCCCGAGGGAAACTATATCCGCAAGTACGTACCTGAACTACGCGGACTGAGTAACAAGGCTATCCATGATCCGAGCGCCGCCGACCCGGAGGAACTTAAGCAGGCAGGCGTAGAATTGGGCAGACATTACCCGAGGGCGATTGTGGATCTGAAGGAGAGCAGAGCGAGGGCACTAGACGCCTATAAGTCGCTGAGGGAGCCTGGCTAGGCTCAGTCTAGCGCGAGCCCATTGTTTGCCATCTGCACCGCACGAACGATAGCTCGGGCTTTGTTCTGAGTCTCTTCCCACTCCATCTCGGGCTGCGAGTCGGCGACGATGCCGGCACCGGCCTGCACATAGAGCTTCTCATCCTTGATTACCGCGGTGCGAATAGCAATTGCCATGTCCATATTGTTGTTCCAGCCAAGATAGCCCATCGCGCCGCCGTAGATGCCTCGCTTCTCCGGCTCCAGCTCATCGATGATCTCCATGGCGCGCACCTTGGGAGCGCCGCTTAGGGT
>CAYGRR010000038.1:0-20416 GCA_964352295.1 uncultured Pseudohongiella sp.
CCAATCGTGCCTACGTTTACGTGTAGTTTATTTCTTTCAAATTTTGCCTTCGCCATTTTCGACTGCCCCTATCTTTTCTAAGCGTAATCAATTAATTTTTTTGTGTAAGACATGTTTCTAAGTAAAGAAACACCAACTGCTTCCGATCTATGTAATCTGTCTATCAATTCAATAAATGGTGCTCACACCCGGAATTGAACCGGGGACCTCTTCATTACCAATGAAGTGCTCTACCGCCTGAGCTATGCGAGCAATTCATCAGCTTTGCAGCTCAACCAGGCTAGTGGTCAACCTGTGTTTAACGTAAATTGTTCGTAACGCTAACCAATCCCGACAACACTGCGCTGCAAAAATTGGAGCGGGTAGCGGGAATCGAACCCGCGCAACCAGCTTGGAAGGCTGGGGTTCTACCGCTGAACTATACCCGCAGGATAGAAATCTTATGCCTTGGCATCTCCAC
This sequence comes from uncultured Pseudohongiella sp., assembly GCA_964352295.1. Taxonomy (GTDB): domain Bacteria; phylum Pseudomonadota; class Gammaproteobacteria; order Pseudomonadales; family Pseudohongiellaceae; genus UBA9145. Next base: position 461 of record CAYGRR010000038.1, read on the forward strand.
AACTAGCCTAAACTAAGTGGTGGAGGGGGGTGGATTCGAACCACCGAAGCTTGCGCGTCAGATTTACAGTCTGATCCCTTTGGCCACTCGGGAACCCCTCCCACGTGAACTTCCAAGGGTCAAAAATCCCTGGCACTCTCACTCAGGAGCGGCATTTTATGGGAATTGACTCCCTTGTGCAATCGTTTCACAGAGATTTTCTGTAATGGTTAAATCAGGCCGATAGGCCGTCAATTCTAGCCATCGAGGGTTCTCGGAGCGATCTCGCTCTCGAACTTGGAGATGCACTTGGATTTCGCCGGTAGATCGCGGAATTTCTTCAATCTCGGGGAAATAGCCCAAGCTCAGTACTCGGCTCTGTGCCGCCTGCGCGTCAGCCTGGTCGGCGAAGACACCGAGCGCAATCCCGTTTTCGAGCATTCCGCGAGTGATTAGGTAGCTTTCCACCTCCATATCAGCCGCTATGAGGCTCTCGCTCAAGCTATCCAGAGTTATCGTTGCTATCCCGCGCGAGGAGGCTGGAGGTATGAAAACTCGATACTGAGGACTTAGAGGCTCACCGCCTAGGTGCACATTTGCCGCGTAGGCTAGCTCCCCCAACTCGGCGATGAAACTGGACGCGTCATCGATTGTAGTGAAGCTACTTAGCGTGAAGCAGTTCAACACAGGCTGTGTCGCGAGTTGTGCCTCGTATTCGCTTACCAGAATGAGCCCAGTATTGAGCAATCCTCTTGGAGCGCTGACTGCTGCAGGCGCCGTCGGCTCTGCGCCGTAGCGCACCCAGGCGAAATAGGCGATATTCGCCAGCAACAAGAAAGCGGCAATATAACGCATGGCTAGGACCGACCCTTGTCGTTATCAGGCTGAGGACAGGCTACATCGAGGCCGTCGAAGACGAGAGAGGTGGCTATCTCACTGCCCTCCACCCCCGCAAGATCATGCAGCAACTCGGCATCGCCTCCGGCGAAGAAAGTTTTGACCGTGCCCGCCTCGCTCAATAAGTCGCTCTGCAGCTTGATCGTCGCCAGCAAGGCCGCCACCGTTCCATTGAAAACCGCCTCCTCTGTTGAGTGACCAAGGCCAAGAGAATACGCGGAATAGTTGTCGTTAAGCCGAATAGCCGTATGCGCTTCGAGGCTTCTACGCATCAGTGCCAGGCCCGGAATGATATAGCCGCCTAGATGCAATCCCTGCCCCGAAACTACATCAATAGTAAATGCCGTGCCGCTATCGATAATCATGCAAGCGCCCCCAGCCCTTCGATAGGCCGCCAACATGGCCAGCCACCTATCTATACCCAGCCTGCTGACATCTGCATACTGATTGGTAACCCCACCGCAGCTCTGCGTTACTATTGCCTGCACCGGAGCGACCCCAAACTTGGACAGCGTCCAGCTCTCCAACTGCTTGTTGACCTCTCCGCCGCGCACACTGCACATGCGGACCATGGCCACCTCGGCATCCAACTCCGCGACGTGCTGCAACTCTGCGAATCCTGGCACGTGGCCAGCACTGACGATACGCTGCCCGCCCGCAGTAAGGAGCCGCCATTTAATGCGTGTATTGCCTACATCGAGCTCTAGTATCATGCGTTGATTAACACTCATTCTGGCCGTGGGCGCAATGATGGGAAGACTTCACCCCCATTGATCGCCTGTATGCCGTCTGGGGTTTCTAGCAATAGCGAACCGGCAGCGTCCACTCCCAGCGATTTACCCAGCAGCCTGCTCTCACCATTTTGAATTTCAATAGCGTGCTGGCGGTAACAATCCAATCGATTCCAGCGCTCCTCGAAGGGAGCGAATCCGCGCTCTTCGTAGCTTGCCAAATTTTGACACAGACTATTCAGCACCGCCGCCATAATCACGACTCGAGAGGGCAATTCACCAAGCAGAGCAGAAAGATCGGTTACCGGCCGCTCGATACTGTTCTTGGCCTCTTCCGATAGCTGGATATTGACGCCGATTCCAAAGACGACAAAGCGCACACCGTCCATTTGCTGTAGCTCCAAGAGAATGCCGGCCAGCTTCTTTCCTTCAAATAGCACATCGTTCGGCCATTTCAGTTCAAGACCTGCGACCCCAGAGTCCACTAGCGCCTCGAGCACGCTTATCGCGGTGACCAGACTGAGCGCCTGCAGCGCATCCGCACCTAGCGTGAACCGTCGAGTAAGCGACAGATATAAACCTGCGTGCTGCGGACTCAACCACTGCCGCCCGCGGCGACCTCTTCCCGCCGTTTGCGAGGCGGCCACGACTACTCGATTCTCTGTTTTGCCAGCTTGAAGCTGCCGAAGTGCTTCGGAATTTGTTGAGTCAATCTCATCAAAGACCTGTATTCTTTCGATAGATTTCTCTGACTCCAAGTTGAGCAGGCTTCGCAGGGTTGATTCGTCCATAGATTTACAAGGCACTCACACCTTCTTTTGTTAAGTCTCTTGGGATCGAACGTGGCAGTGAATCACTCAGCTGGCAAGCAAGCGACGCTCTCAATAAAAAAGGAGCGTGGACAGTGCTTCTAAACAGCATCCGGTCGCTCCTTGTTTGGTCCAGAACTAGGATGCCGCCGAATTACTCGATGGCACCCTGCTTCTACTTATCTAAATCTGGCGCTGCTACTCTCCCGCGCTTGCAGCGTCAGCCGATTCGGTAGCGATCTCTCCACTCTTGATTTTCGAAATCACGCCTAAGGCTTCGAGCATAACCATGATGCTAGTGATCATTACCAGTATCTCGATAACAACGAGCGCCCACTGTGCAGTTTGATAGTGCTGCACGATGTACCAGCATGAAGCCCAGAACGCCATCACGAAGATAAATATCATTGGAGCCAAAATAAATTTCGGAGAACGCCCCAGTCTCATCAGATACACAGCGATCAGCAGCAGAGTCATCGATGCGAGAATCTGATTAGTGCCGCCAAATACAGGCCAGATCAGCGCGCCACCGTCTCCAGGATACCCTCCAGCCGACACGCCGAAGGCTAGCATCAGGCAGGCTGCAATCGCGACCAGTGTGGAGATGATGTTGTTCTTCAAAGCTGTGATGTTATAGATGCCACCCCATTCTTGAATGATGTAGCGCTGCAGGCGCAGGCCTGCATCCATAGTGGTGCCCGCGAACAGGACAACCATTACAGCGAGCATAGTTTCAGCGAAGGCGATGGGGATACCCCAACCGGTGGAGATCAGAATCGCGCCACCATCAATGAAGCCCTTCTGTCCAGGACCGCTGGCGTAACCCGAATAGATCGCATTCCAATCGGACCCAGTTGCCGCATACAGCGATCCGGTTACGGCGACGATTGTTATTAAAGCCAAAGAGCCTTCGCCCAGCGCACCGAGATAACCAACGAAGCGTGCATCTTTCTCATTGCTTAGCTGTTTTGAGCTAGTGCCAGAAGACACAATGCCATGGAAACCAGAGAGCGCTCCGCAGGCAATCGTTACAAACAGAATTGGCAATATCGGCGGTGTGCCCTCAGCCAGACTCGGATTAAACGCAGGCGCAGTTACGTCTGGCATCGCAATAAACACCGCACTGTAGAGAACGAACAGGCCGAGAACCAGTTGCGCACCATTAATGTAGTCACGTGGTTGCAACAACAGCCACACCGGCAGCATCGAAGCGATACCGGCGTAGACGAATAGCAGAATGATCCAGTTACCGTTTGCACCCAAGCCGAAGATATCGCCTGGAAGCTCCATCGGCATCACACTACCGACGTAGATCGTAAAATAGAGGATCGCCACACCAATCACAGAGATCAATAACAGATTGAAGTTCTTGCGAATCAGTATGCCAATACAAACCGCTACAGGAATAGCAGCCCAAGCTGGGAATACCGATGACGGGAAGATAACCATGTCTGTCGCAATGATGGTCGCGAACATCGCGTTAACCAGTACCAGCAACAGAAAGATGATAACCATGAACAGGGCAGAAGCACGCTTGCCTATAACATCGGAGGAGAGAGCACCAATGGACTTCGCGCCGTGACGGTTACTCGCCCAGAGGGCTCCCATGTCATGAACGCCTGCGAAGAAGATACTGCCGAAAGTCACCCACAATAATGCCGGAACCCAGCCCCAGTAGACGGCGATTGCTGGACCAACGATCGGTGCCGCACCGGCTACAGCCGTGAAGTGCGCACCCCAGAGAACAAACTTATTGGTTGGAACGTAATCGATGCCATCGTTGATGCGATGCGCCGGGGTCACGTAGTTAGGGTCTAGCTGGTAGATTTTCCCTGCGATGAAATTGGAATAGACGAACCAGCCAAACGAAAAACCCACAAGGCCGAAGATGACGATGAAGATCGAGGACATAAAGCGCTCTCCCGGATTATTATTATGAAATCTTAGTGCGGCATCATAGCAAGTTCGGGGACGCCGATACAACGTAAAGTCTCGCCAATACTGGCCTTGATCGGAATTTGCTAGCTAGCGCCTCGGGGACTATTCAGTAGAATGAAGGGCTGGCCGTCGCCATCGGGGCAGCTACTTGCGAACGAGCCTTCGGCTCTGATTGTTCGCTAGCAGCCACCCCAATGCCGACTCAATATCTGCCAAGTCCGAGATCTAGCCTTCTTAGAATTTACCTATTTGCTAGCACGCAGGGTCTGGGTGTTTCTCAGCAAACAATCAGAGAGAACACAGCCAAATCAATGGTCAGTAACTTGCTGGAGGAATCTGCCAGGCTCGTTTGCAGAGGAATACCCAGACCCAACGCGCGGCACAGTATCACCAATGCCAAACCCAAAACGAAGTCATCCCTGTAACTTTCTACCAGGCCAAAAAAAACCCGATCATCAAGATGACCGGGTTTTTTTAGCTAAGCCGTGGCTTAGTTAGACGGTGTCGCTGAATGATAAGTCCAGTAGCCGATGAACATCTCATCCCAGCTCTGCAATCCGAAGGTAAGCTCCTTCGAAGGATCAGGGTTAGCCGGATTGAATTCTGAGTTATCGAATGCACCGGTAACGTGTACCTTTGTACCCGCCTTAATCTGCACGGGCTCTACCAGCTCATAAGTTGGCTGCCATGCGTAGCTGTAGTTAGGAACGCTCAGCAGGTCAGTCATTGTGCCATCCTCATTTTCCATGGAGAACTTCATGTCCTTACCACGGAAATGCATGTGCGCACGCAGGCCTGTTACCACTACATCTTCATCGAATGTGTATTGAGCATGGGATTCATGATCCTGCGCGTAGGGAGGGATCTTGAACTGCGAAGCTACCGAACGCGTGAAGTTTTCATACTTCGGTGGCTCGTCATACATATAGAGACCGATAAGGGTTTCATCAGTGGTCGCTTTACCATTGGTGGTGAAGTGAAACTGCATGGAGAGTTTGTGGTCTTTCGGGATGTAGACGCCAGTCTCATCACGGAATGTCATCGCATCAACTTTACCCGGGGCATAGCCTTCGAGGAAGCGACGTGCAACAGACGTTGTATTACCTTCACCGCCGTCGAAATTCTCGGCAGGTGCGGTTACATAAGTGAGAAGGTGGTGAAGAACGGACTCGTCACCAGGGATAAACTGCACTGCTTTAACCCACTTGTCTTCGTCAAAAGGCAGCTCTACATCAACATCAATGTAATCGAGTACGCCTGTGGCAGGGATTTCCATCTTCGGCGCCTTAACGATGAAGTCGGGCTCGCCCAGGGTCCACTCTTTCCAGTTTGGCATATCGATCTCTGTCAGCGGATCGACTGCTGAGGCACCACGCGGCGCACCGGCATCTATCCAGTGAACCAGAGTCTGCAGGTCAGCATCAGACATATAACGGGCGTTGCTGAAATGGCCGATATTCTCGTCAACCTGGGTTGGCGGCATGCGCTTAGTAATTAGCACTTCGCGAATCATCGGTGACCAACCTTGAAGCATCAGATGGCTGTCCATGGCGAAGGGTCCAATACCACCCTCGCGGTGACAAGTCGCGCACTGCTCAGCAATAATAGGCGCTACGTCCTCTGCATAATCCGGAACCGCATTGGCGTGCATGTCTTTTGCAGGGTATTGCAGATCGCAACCAACGGCGTCGACGATCATGGTGCTGTCTACTGTGCCAGCCAACTCACTCGTTAGAGTGGCTGCCGCGCTGGCTACAGGTCCGCGGTAAAGAACAGTCAAACGCTGAGGATCAAGCACTACTATCTCGCCCGCCTTAGTGAGAGCGAGCGTCTCAGAAACGATCTGGCCGTCATCGAGAAGCAAGGGCAGATCAGAACCCAGAGCCGATTTGGCGGCTCGAATAACGTTAACATCTGATTCTGGGGAAGAATTAATCAACGCAAATGCTACGCCCTGATCATTCCACTGAGACGCCATCGCCTCAAGGCTAGCCACAGTCGAATTGCTGGCAGCGCAGCTACCATCGAATGACATCAGTACCAATGCCTCCTTATTGCGATAGCGGCTCAACTGGTGGAAATCACCGTCGCTATCCAACAACCCAAAATCGCCCACTCTATCAGGCAGCGCGAGCGCTGTAGTCGCTAGAGTCGAAGCGATTAGCGCTATTCCGATTCCGATAAGTTTGTTCATATTTCATGCTCCTAGAAGCTGGTAATTACGCAATGTATCAACCCGAGCAGTCTAGCCCAAGTAGGTCTAAAAGGGCAGCCCGTAACATTACTTTTTGTAACAAAATATTGTGGTAACCCCGCTGATTGCGGGGATGTCGGCAAGGCCCGCAAGACGCGGGCGGATTCGAGTTAAGCAAAGTAGTTCAGCACTGAGAAATGACGCAAATCACACGACAGCGGTGCTATCTATCTAGCGGTCTTATTGTAGGACAGATACCCGATAAACATCTCATCCCAACTCTGAGCGCCACCCCTGACGATGGCCGCGGGGTCTGGATTCCCGAGGTTGTACTGCGAATTATCGAAGGCGCCCTCAATCATCACCCTAGATCCTGCCGGCAGCAACATTGGCTCGGACAAGCGATAGGTAGGTTGCCAGGCGAAGTTGTAGTCCGGCACATTGATGATCTGTTCCTTGGTGCCGTCAGGATAGACGACACTAAAGCGCATGCGCTTGCCACGATAATGCATATGCGGTCGCAGCCCGTGCAGCATCACCTCGTCCTCGAACACATGAGATGCGCGCATCTCATGATCGGCGACACCTGGCGGAATCTGGATGTTTTTGCCGCCATGACTCAGAGAATAGGTAGAATACTGATGCTCCGGCTGTGCGTCGGCGAAGTAGAGGCCCAGTTTCGTGCTATCGATCGCTTCCTTACCATACGTTGTGTAGTGCAGCGACATCTGCACAGCGGAACCCTTCGGAACGAACACGCCGGTATTCTCAGGGTAAGTTACTGCCTCATCTTTCCCTGGAGCATATCCCTCCAGAAATTCTCTGTAATTGTCGTTCTCACCTTCAACGATTTCCTCGGCATAGTCGGCAGGCACGATGTAGCTTAATAGATGGTGCAGGACGCGACGGTCACCGGGGAGGTGCTGTACTGACTTAACCCAAACATCTTCTTCAAACGGCAGATTGATGGTGACATTTTCGTAATCCAAGACGCCAGTTGCGGGCACAGTAAAGGCAGGCACATCAACAATATAATCTGGCTCGCCGAGCTCCCACACGGAGTCGGGGGGCTCTATCAATGCGAGCGGATCGGAATCATTTTCTCCTCGCGGAGAGCCCGCGTCTATCCAATGAACCAACGTTTGTAACTCTTCGGCACTCATATAACGAGCGTTAGTGAAGTGATTTACATTAGGATCTACCTGAGCTGGCGGCATCCGTTTTGTCATAATGACTTCTTTCATCATCGGCGACCAGCCTTGAACCATCATATGCGAGTCCATCGCAAAGGGAGCGATGCCCCCCTCTACATGGCAACTAACACATTTCTCTTCCAGTATTGGAGCCACTTCGGTGGCATAGTCTGGTGCGGCGCTGGCATGCTTGGATCTGGCTGGGAACTGTAATTCGCAACCTACCGCATCGGTCGTAATTGTTCGTGAGATAGAGGCAGCGTCGCCAGCTACCGCTTTTGCCAAGACATCGGCGAAATCAGTGGTTCCTTCTACTCCCTCGATATCCAGTCCTGGGCGCGCTCGAACCGGATCGGTGTCTAATCCACCACGGTAGAGAATCTGGCTGCGCGTAGGCTCTAGCACAACTATCTCGCCGGCCTTACTCAAACCAAGACTCTCCGCGACAAGCTGACTATCGTCTAACAGAATTGGCACATCGAAATTGTGAAGATCGTCCATCAGACGGACGTCGGCCGCACTATCGCCAGCGCCTGAATTTATGGCAAGAAAGCTTATGCCCTGCTTTTCCCAGGTTGTGCGCAGCAAGCGATATTTATGCAGCTTCTCGATGTTTTCTTCGCAGTTACTTGCCGTTGCTATGATTACCACGGCCTTGCTATCGCCATACTTCTGCAGCTGATGGTAGACGCCCTTGTGATCGATCAGGGCAAAGTTTCCAATCCGATCTGCGCCAGCCTGAGCTTGAATGGCAACTACAGTGCTTAGCGCTGCAATGGCCATGATGATCGACTTTTTCATTTATTTAACCTGTCAGTTAGCAAGTTTGCTACACAGTAGATAGCCGAATGAATGCACCCAGAGAATAGCTGCGCAACTGCGCATATCGACTCGCCCTGAACCCGACTAACAATTAACGCTAATAATGTCGCTAGCTTAGCGCAATCCGCCTGCTATGCGAATACCAATACACTGCAAGGCATTGTGACAAATTGAAACTTGGGAGAGGAAGGAAGGCGAATTTATTACTATAAAATCAATGAGTTAAAGCGCGCTATTGCTGGCCCAGAGCGGGGCGTCTGGGCCAGCGGTGGCTAAGCGGTAATCAACTCTTGGCTTCGCGACTACTGCCATAGCTTGCCATGTTCTCGACTAATGAGAAGCGTCGAAACAGCTCGTACATGCCCCACAAGATTAGTCCGATAACGATAAGCATCATGCCCCAGCGCATCAAGCCTGCGAAGAATATCGAATCGAAGATGGGCATCTGCAATTGAAACTGGGTGAGGGAGTTGCCACGGTCCAGCATCCAATGCCATGCGCTATGGGCTAGCAAGGCGGACAGTAGGATCGTGCCGATGCGTTCTTGGACGAAGTGGCGAAACAGGATATTCAACAATGGAATGACGAGTATAAGCACGAGTATCTGGCCAAGTTCGACCCCGACATTAAACGCCAACAGTGAAGAGAATAAATGCCCGCCAGCAAATTGCAGTGTGTCGCTAAACAGGAATGAGAAACCGAAGCCGTGAATCAAACCAAATCCGAATGCGACGACCCAGCGATGCTCGAGCTTTGCGCCAATAATATTCTCAAACGCCATGTAGACTATAGATAGCGCGATGAGGGTCTCAATAAGGGGAGGAAACCAGAGCGCATTCGGAGCCATGCCAAAAGCCGAACTGATCAGCGTTATCGAATGGGCGATAGTAAACGACGTGATCACTGGGATCAGCGCACGCATACTCCGCAGCGGAATCACCAGGCAGAAGAGGAACAGCAGATGATCGATGCCCTCGAGAATATGTTCAAAGCCCATCTTCACAAAGCGAAAGGCAGCCTGATACCAGCGCGGATCCAATAACACCACACCTGGATTTCCTAAATAGTTGAAGACGCGTTCAGCGCCTGATGGCAATAGGAAGCGCAGCACCGTCGTGGTCTGATTCGACAGGGTGCCTATCTCTGGGTTAACCGAAAATTCGGACTGATCCGACGAGATGGGATAGGTCACCATGACATCCAGCACACCCTGTCGCCAGAATAGATCAACCGAATCGTCCAGTCGCGGACTACGGATATTCTCCAGAGCATCTTCATAGGTCGTAAAGGATCGATTTGACGGCAGTGAGACTCGCACCGTCTCTAAGCGCTTCTCGGTTAATTCAACGCCGTTCTCGTAGAAGTGCATAGACTCGGTGATATACACGCGAGCCGCATCGTTCAGCGAGAACTCCGCCTCGGAGAACTGCAGATAACCCGGCCCGCGTAGCGGAAAACTAATTTCACTAAAAGCCTCCATGGGCACTCGCAGTAACGCCGTCAGCTGGTTTCCTTCGGGTTTGACGAATGCATATACAGTGACACGGCTAGGAATGTCGTGCGCGAGACTCAATGAAGGAATCAAGAGAGCGGCTAGCAAGACACAGGGTGTTATCAGTTTTTTCAGCGAAACTACGCTTAATGCAGAGCTAATTTTGTTCATGATTTTCTTTTTATTACTAGTAAATTCAATTAGATAGATGGGGCTAGGCAGAAACTGTAGCGAGCCCTGACGACACCACCGAGGCAGTCATCAAAAGCCTGTTACAAATACTTACACCAAGCCCCCGGAAAATTTGGCCTGTGAGTATACTGTCTGAAAAGAAGTGAGTATACTCGGCCTTGCTCTGAGCAGTTTAAACCCCCCGCAATTCGGGCTTTTGGAGGAAAATAAGAATGACAAAGAAATTAATCATAGGTGCAACTCTAGTCGTTGCATTGGTTGTCCTTGGAGTTGGGCAATCGAAAATACAAGAACCAAGCATCGCAGCTTCTAACGATGTCATGGCACCACATTTTCTCGTGGACCCATTTTGGCCTAAGCCACTACCAAACCACTGGGCAATGGGTAACACAATCGGCGTAGACGTAGACGAGAGAGATCACATCTTCATCGTTCACAGAAACGACGCATCTCAATTCGGTGGCAACACTGAGATTGGTCTTCAGGGCGGCGTTGCAGAATGCTGTACTCCTGCACCACCAATCATCGAAATAGATATTGAAGGCAACATCATCAATGCATGGGGCGGTCCTGTTGAAGGCGCACCCTACACATGGCCTGCTTCAAACCACGGCATCGAAATCGCACCGAACGGCGACGTATGGATCGGCGGTAACGGCGGCGGCGACTCACACGTTCTTGTATTCACACGTGACGGCGAGTACATCCGCACTATCGGTATGCAAGGCGAAGATCGCAACAGTAACAGCGAGACTCATTATGGTCGAGTTGCTGAAATTGCCATCGACGTTGAAGCTAACGAAGCCTACTTCGCCGACGGCTACCAGAACAGACGCGTTGCGGTTGTTGACGTCGCGACTGGCGCCTTCAAGCGCTACTGGGGTGCTTACGGTAATCGTCCAGACGATACAGCCGACGTGACTTACACGCCTGGCCAGCCTGGTCCTCAGCAATTCCGCGGCCCTGTTCACTGTGCAGAGCCTTCAAATGACGGCCTTGTTTACGTTTGTGACCGTGGCGCTGACCGAGTTCAGGTCTTCCGCAAAGACGGTACCTACGTAAGAGAAGTGGTCTATAACCCAGCTACGTTGAACCAAGGTTCAACTTGGGATATCGCCTTCTCACGCGATCCTGAGCAAGAGTTCATCTATCTTGCCGACGGTCAGAACTTCAAGATCTCTGTAATCGATCGTGAGTCAATGGAAGTACTTTACACTTTCGGCCAAGGTGGTCGTCAGCCAGGTACATTCTACGCACCTCACAGTATTGCCACTGACTCTCAGAACAACATCTACACTACTGAGACTTATGAAGGCAGCCGCGTACAGAAATTCCTCTATCAAGGAGTTCGCCCGGTAACAGTTCGAGATCGCGCGCCAACTTGGCCTGCTGACGAACTGTAAGAAACTATTCAGAGCGTTTTAAACTAAGCCGTATCGAAGCGATTCGATACGGCTTTTTTACGCCTTTCGATCTTGACTCTGACTCGTATATCCTCGGTTATACAAAACACTCCTCACGAAGCATCAACCCCTTTTTAGTTAGCGCTGCAGTGTGCAATTCCTCTTGTTCATATCCTATTCAGGCTCACTGCTTGATCATGCCTACCATGTCAATTATGCTCAGACTCCTTACAACCAATGCTAGTGGCTCTTACTGATTAGCTACGACTATTCACAACAAATACCTAAGCAACGCGAGACAAACCTCCATGAAAATTCGATACCTGATTTCACTTTGCGCAGCATGTATAAGCCTGCTTTCCATTCCCGCACTTGCCGTCGAAGACATAGTCGTCGATTATGAAATGACAGGCAGCCCGCGCTCCGATCTAAGCAGCATGAAAGTGAGTTTGCGCATAGCCGAATTTAGCGACGGCCGATCTGTTGATAACCCGCGTCTGATCTCGTCGGCCCAGCTTCTTGGGGCCGATGGTTTTCAAGCGGAAAAAGCGATCTCGGAAATAATTCAGGATGCGATGCGAAGCGGCTTTGCTAACGCGAGCGCGAACCTAGTTGACGACGGAGGCGACATGTTCCTGCAGGGTAATCTCACTGCAATTGAGGCGGAAATTATCGATCGCAGCGGTGTTGAGACGCTGCAGCTAACTCTGCGAGTCTCGGTGCAGCTGATGAGTGAATCCCGCACAGTTTGGCAGACGAATCTCTTTGGCCGCGGCCGTACGCCGACCAGCGAAGGCATGGCGGTCGCCGTGCGTGCAGGTCTGGATAGGTTGATTAATGAACTTATCGGCGATGACTATTTCCTCGCGGAGATTCGATAGCAATAGCATTCACAATTCTGACGACAGGCTTTGGAAAATACGGCCAGCCAAATCGGCTTGCTGCGCTAAATACAACCCAGACTAGTGTCCAAGGTTCCCGAGGCTAGTCTGGCGTTTTCTGGAAAGAATTCTAATCCTGTGGCCGTCTCAATCTCATCGATAGTGGCTCGGCTATCGCAGTGATGAACATGCACCGCTAAATCTTGATCGAAGATGAATGCCGTGAGTCGATTATCTGCAGAAGCTATTATCTTGAAGAACGCATCAGGCACTCTGTGCGGCGTCTGCGTCGTCAGACTAGCAACGACCGGCTGCTCCTTAAAAATTGGGCCGGTTACGACATAGACTTCATTCTCTCGATTGACCAAATTCCGAATAGACCACTCCAGGCCATACCAGGCGCCTTGGCTCAAACTCCGGCTACGAGCGACGGCATTTGTTAGATAATTCACGTCTCTCCAGTAGGGAGTGCCCGCAAAATTAACCAGAGGGACGAGCTGAGCGTAAGTAAGGCCCACTGCTTCCGCATCGTTAAAATCGCTGGCACTCAACGTCTGGGCGACGAAATTATCGATTATCGCTTCGCGCGAGAGACTTGAGGCAATGCCAATTGAGCCTGCAGTTACTCGATACGCCACCCAATCGGCGACCTTAGTATTGGTATTGTAAGAGAGCGCATAGATTGGACGCAGAATCAGGTGGTTGTCCGCGCTGCTGCCCAGGGGACAGCCATGCAGGCACTGAGCTATGCGTAACTCAGCCCCCTGTGCAGGCACGATCAGGGCCGGCAAGAGCACGGAGAAGGCCGCTATCCAGCCAAGGGCGAACGATCTGGGAAAACGCGTCGCACAGGCTACGGAGGAGGATCTAGCCACTTGGAGTGTACGTATTGGAAACAAGCTACCAACCTCACTGACTGGGCACATGGGATTTAAATTAGGCCTGAATTCTAACGCCGCCAAGCCCTTCAACTCCAGCAACTATTGAGCCTCAGCTGGGCAGGCTTAGCCTTCGGGAACGACCAGAAGTTACGCTGCTTAGGGAAAGACCTTTTCGCTTGCTGCGCGTTATTACCTGGCGGACAGTACGGCTCAACCCGCAAAAACACTGAGTTTCAGCTCAATTCAATGAAAAACAGCTATTCGATTATTCAAATTCCATATCTTTTTAATATTCAGGAAGCATTCCTTGAAATTGCACCCTACTATGCGCCCTACGTAGGAAAGCAGTACCCGATGTTTGTGAAGTTTGAGGAGATCAAAATGTCTAAATTTTCAATGATTGCCAAGGTTGTAACTACAGCGCTTGTGACGGCTATCGTTAGCCTGTCTGCAAATGCCGCGGATCGAATTAGCGACTTCTCGCTAGTAGATGCCGATGGTCGATTTTTCCAGCTAAGCCGTCATGCTGATGAGCAGGCAATCGTCTTGTTTGCATTCGATCCGGACGATAGAGATGCGCGCCGTGCGGCTGCGGATCTCGCAGAAGTTGCCGCGCAATTTGAAGGCCAGAAGGTGGAGTTCTTGATGATCAATTCCACAGGCTCTGCCGACAAGCAAGCCATGCGTGAAGCCGCTGAGAAAGAAGACATTAGCCTGCGTATTCTCATGGACGACACACAATTGGTAGCTGCAGAGCTAGGTCTCAGCCGCACCACCGATGTGGTTATTATTGATGCTAAGGCCAAGGAAATCGTTTACCGCGGCGCGCTGAATGACCGCTTCGCAGAGGGTAGCCGTGCCAGACGCGCAAGTGAGCACTATGTTGCTAACGCGCTAACCGCAATCATCGCCGGGCAAGAACTCGCGATAGAGCAAGTGGCAAGCAAGGGCGGCGAGATCGACTTTTCAGCTGTCTCTGCAGTAGCAGCCTCTGTCTCCTACGCCAACGACGTTGCGCCAATTCTGAAGGAACGCTGCGTTACCTGTCATATGGAAGGTGGCATAGCTCCTTTCGCGATGAGCAGCCATCAGATGGTTCAGGGCTGGTCGCCGATGATGCGTGAGACGCTGTATACCAAGCGTATGCCACCGGGTCAGATCGATAGCGAATACGTTGCGAGCTTCCATGGCGTAAACCACATAACTGTTGAGGAAACTCAGAAGCTAATTAGCTGGATCAATGCTGGCTCTCCAAACAATGACAGCACTGACCCTCTGGCTGAGTACCGCCCACAAGTCGTTAAGTGGACCAACGGCGCTCCGGACATGATCATCCCTGTTCCAGAGCAGCGCATCCCGGCTACAGGTGTGCAGGACTACCGCAACATCATGGTTCCTCTGGAGCTTGAAGAAGACATCTGGGTGAAGGCTGTTGAGTTCGCACCTGGCGATACTACAGTGCTTCATCACATCATCGCCTTCTCCTATGGCCCGGATGGCATGAGTGAGTTTGAGATTCTGAATCAGGGCATCGGCCTTGGCGCGTATGCTCCGGGTAACTCTCTCAACACCTATCCTGTGGGAGCTGGTTACCCGCTTAAGGCTGGCGGTGGGCTGATGCTGCAACTGCATTACACGACATCAGGTAAAGAAGCTGTCGACGCCTCCGAGATTGGCCTGTACCTGTGGGACGAAGAGCCTGAGCGTCCGATTCTAGGCGGCTCGGCTGCAGATCTTGAGATCAATATCGAACCATTCGAAGCCGATCACGAGATGGTAGCTACCAAGAAGTTCCGCAAAGACGCGCTGCTAACAATGGTAGGGCCACATATGCACTACCGTGGCTACGATGCAAACTTCAAGCTCGTCTATCCTGACGGAAAGGTGGAAGAGATACTCAACGTACCAAATTATCAGTTTAACTGGCAGAAGACTTATGACTTCGTAGAGCCTAAGTTCTTGCCTGCCGGTACTGAGATGGTGTTCAGGGCTACATTCGACAATTCGGCGAATAACCCCTTCAACCCTGACCCATCATCAACGATCTCGTGGGGGGAACAAACCTGGCAAGAGATGTTCTTCGGCTTCTTCCGCTATGTAGATGCGGAAACAGGCGAAGGCGAATAATCTTAGCTAGCGGTTTGTAAGAGCCCGGTCACTGCACAGTGACCGGGCTTTTTTTTCGCCAGCATTTTTTCCAGACATTTCAGAATATGCTACCGCTCTTGATCTACCCTCAAAATTTGGTGGATAGTGGTGGTTTAGTGTGCAAATTAATCCATCGATAAACCCCTCTACCGGAGTTTCATGACGGGCTGTGGACCGGTAGCGGCGCTTGCCACACGCTGTAAATACATCCCTGTACGCTCGCGCTCGGCGTCCTGCCTCGCACGGTGGCCAGCGCCGCTACCGGTCCACTGCCTTCAGGTTTTAGTGAAAGCTTCATACTGGGCACTATATGATAGGCAGTGTCATGACAGAAAAGGCGGAAATTGCTAGTATCTGGTGTCCTAAACTCACTAATCAAGAACCCGAAGACAATGAAGAAATATCTCTTATCTGCGCTAATTTTATCCGTAAGCCAATTCTTGGGCACTACAGTCTTCGCCGACACCACACTCATCACCAACTTAAATGGTTACACCCTGAACTCGAGCCGGGAATTGCAACAATTTGCAGCAATCCAATTCACCGATGATAGGGTCGAGAGGGTGTTCGCCGATGGTGAGGAACTGCCTGAGGAAGTTGACACGCTAATCGATGGCAATGGTCAAACACTTATACCCGGATTAATCGATGCCCACGGGCACGTGCTCAGCTATGGCCTCAGCCTGTTGCGGGTTGATCTGGTGGGAACCGAGACCGAGCAGGAGGCCGTGCAACGGGTCGCAGACTTTGCGGCAGAGAATGAACAGCTAGCATGGATTCAGGGGCGTGGCTGGAATCAGGTGCTGTGGGATAGCAACGAGTTCCCCTCAGCGGCCACTCTGGATGCGGCTCTCAGCGACACCCCAGTATGGCTTACCCGTGTAGATGGACATGCAGGATGGGCGAACAGCGCAGCCATGGAACTCGCCGGCGTGAGCCGCCGCAGCGAGGACCCGGACGGCGGACAGATCATTCGCGACGCGGACGGCAATCCAACCGGTGTTTTTATTGATAACGCGATGGCACTCATTCGCTCGCAGATTCCGGCGACAAGCATGGAAGAGCAGAAGTTTGCGCTGCGCACAGCGATGCTGGAACTGGCAAAGCAAGGCCTCACCAGCGTTCACGATGCGGGGGTAGGAAGCAGCACCATTGACGCCTACAAGCAGCTACTGGAAGATGGCCCCCTGCCAATTCGCGTCAACGTAATGTTGTCGGCCGGTGATTCCTTCTACGAACAGCGCCTGGCGGAGGGACACTACCGCAGCGCAGATGACACACTAACGATGAACAGTGTGAAAATTGCTGCCGACGGTGCTCTGGGAAGTCGCGGCGCAGCAATGATCGACGACTATTCTGATCTCTCCGGGCACACCGGCTTGTTACTCCACAATCCCGAGCGCCTAGAATATTTTATGCGCGCCGCCATGAACGCAGGCTTTCAGGTCAACACGCACGCTATCGGCGACAATGCCAATAAAGTTGTGCTGGATAACTACGAGCAACTCATCGCCGAAACCAACTCCAGGAACCTCCGGCACCGTGTAGAACACGCACAGATCCTGCGTTACGAGGATATACTGCGCTTCGCCGAGTTAGGAGTGATTCCTTCGATGCAGGCCACCCACGCTACCAGCGACAAGAACATGGCGGTGGACAGGATCGGCGACGTGCGGATCCAAGGCGCCTATGCCTGGCGCAAGCTGATGGACGCTGGCGCGTTGATCGCAAACGGGTCCGACTTCCCCGTCGAGTCTCCGAACCCCTTCTTCGGCCTGCACGCTGCAATCACTCGACAGGACAAGAACAACGAGCCTCCCGGTGGCTGGTTTCCAGAGGAGAAGATGACCGCGATAGAAGCGTTCGCGAGCTTTACTCTCGATGCTGCCTATTCCGGACATCAGGAAGATCTCCTCGGTACGCTGGAGCCTGGAAAGAAGGCTGATTTTATAATTCTGGATAGAGATCTGTTCGCAATCAATGAGAGCGATATCTGGAAGATCGAGGTGGAACAAACATGGCTGAACGGACAACGCGTAACAGAGTAGTTCGTCAGCCTTTTCTTGCATAACACACTGTTGATCCCTTACGGCACAGGTACACGACTATGAAAAATACTTCTATGAGCTTATTGCTGCTAGCTACTCTGCTCACCGCCTGTTCGCCACCAACACAAGTGGCTGAGCAGGTAGAACAGCCAGTCGCACGAGCAGCGCAGATCGATCCTGTCGAACTCGCCCGTTGGGAACAGCAGGCCAACAATGTCACCATAAGCCGAGACAAATGGGGCATCGCGCACATCTACGGCAAGACCGATGCCGATACCGTGTTCGGCACGCTGTACGCGCAAGCCGAAGACGACTTTAATCGAGTCGAAACCAATTACCTCAACGCAATGGGTCGCCTCGCCGAGGCTGAGGGCGAGACGGAGCTATTTCGCGATCTGCGCATGAAGCTATTCATCGACCCTGCTGATATGCAGGCACAGTATGAGCAGAGTCCCGAGTGGCTGCAGCAGCTAATGAATGCCTTCGCGGACGGCCTTAACTACTATCTCCACACTCACCCCGAGGTGGAACCGCGAGTCATCGATCGCTTCGAACCATGGATGGCGCTAACATTCTCTGAAGGCAGCATTGGTGGTGATATCGAGCGCGTTAATCTTCGAAACTTACAAAGCTTCTATGGTGATGGAACATTGCTGGCACAGGCAGAGTCGGTTTCTGACGGCGAGCCACGGGGTTCAAATGGCTTCGCTATTGCACCAGCTAACACAGAGAACAAAAAGGCTCTGCTGCTTATCAACCCCCACACTTCCTTCTTCTTTCGCTCCGAGCTGCACATGGTTAGTGAGGAAGGATTGAACGCTTATGGCGCCGTTACCTGGGGCCAGTTTTTCATCTACCAGGGCTTCAACGAAAAAACGGGATGGATGCACACCTCGAGTCGCGCCGATGCAATCGACGAATACCTGGAAACCATCATCCAGAAAGATGATGGTTACTACTATCAATATGGTGAAGGAGAGAGAAAACTTCGTGAGACCGAAATTAGCCTTCCCTATAAAAATGGTGATGATATGGCGGAGAAGAGTTTCACTGTCTACCATAGTCATCATGGCCCTATCATTCGCGAGCAGGATGGCAAGTGGGTAAGCATTAAACTCATGCAGGAGCCGATCAAGGCACTCACTCAGTCCTACACTCGCACCAAGGCGCAGAGCCATCAAGAGTTCTACGCCAGCATGGAGTTGCTGACAAACTCTTCAAACAACACGGTGTACGCCGATTCCGAAGGCAATATCGCCTACTACCACGGCAATTTCATTCCCGTTCGTGACACTTCATTCGATTGGAACAGTCCTCTCGATGGCAGCAATCCGGCGACGGAGTGGCAGGGACTGCACAGCGTAGATGAGATGATTCATCTCTTGAATCCCGGCAATGGGTGGATTCAAAATACTAACAATTGGCCGTTCACGGCGGCGGGCGAATATAGCCCTCGAGCTGCGGACTACCCTCCCTATATGGCCAACAACTCTGAAAATCCACGCGGTGTCCATGCTGTTCGCGTGCTGCAAGGCCGCAGTGACTTTACAATAGACAAGCTCATTGAAGCCGCCTACGAGCCTACCCTTACAGCCTTTGAAGATCTGATACCGAAGCTCTTGCTGACTACCGCTGTCGATAGACAGGGCGAGCCGCCCGTTACGATTCAGTCTAAGACGCTCGAGTACATAGACTTGCTGCGCGACTGGGACTACACGTACTCCCTAGACTCAACCGCTACGACCCTCGCGGTGTACTGGGGACAGAATTTAATGGATGAAGTAGCAGCAGATGCCGCTGCAGCGGGAATCGATATCTATGAATACATGGCTAACAACGCGAGCCCTGCGGAGAAGCTGCGCACTTTGCGTAGCGCGGCAGAGCAGCTAGAAGCAGACTTCGGCGATTGGCAGGTGCCATGGGGCGAGGTGAATCGCTATCAGCGACTCACCGGCGACATAGTACAAGATTTCAATGACGAGGCCCCCAGTCTGCCCGTTGCATTCTCCTCCTCGCGCTGGGGCTCTTTAGCATCGTTCGGCAGTCGCAGCTATCCCGGCACAAAGAAGATGTACGGCACTAGCGGCAACAGCTTCGTCGCTGCAGTAGAGTTTGGAGATCGAGTTACTGCGAAGGCCATTACCGTAGGCGGCCTAAATAACGACCCGAACTCTGTGCATTTCGACGATCAGGCCATGATGTATACCCGAGGCGAATTTCGTGACGTGTTGTTCTATCGAGAAGACATCGAAGCCAATCTAGAAAGAGAATATTCTCCAGGGAATTAAATTAACTCAAGAGAAACGATAACCGGTATCAACACACCGATCTAACTGGAGGTACTAGAA
>CAYGRR010000038.1:20516-25050 GCA_964352295.1 uncultured Pseudohongiella sp.
CTCAAGAGAAACGATAACCGGTATCAACACACCGATCTAACTGGAGGTACTAGAATATTCTCCCGGAAACTAAAAAGCCCCGATATAAATCGAGGCTTTTTATTTGACAGCTTCTTATTCGGTAAAATGGTGCGCCAGGCGCACCATCTTGAGTCCTAGATACTAGTACCCTACCGCGCCTCCATCACCACTTCTAGAATCTGCCGATCCTTCAAACAAGCCATTGGCACGGTCATAGTAGACCGCCATCGCCGAGCCTTGCCCGCCGCGAGAGGTCAAGCGATGGCCCTTCTCTTCGTAGAGTCGAATCGTGTCCGGTGAAAGTCCACGGGCTTCCATGCTAGTCACATCGGGCAGCCACTGATGGTGAATACGCCCTGCTTCCACTGACTCCGCAATATTCATTTCATGATCGATAACGTTCAGTATCAATTGCATAGTGGTGTTGATTATCGTCTTTCCGCCCGGGCTACCTGCCGTGAAAATCGGCTTGCCGTCTTTAGCCACAATGGTAGGGGTCATGCTCGACAGTGGGCGCTTCTCTGGCGCCACGAGATTGGGAGCCGTGCCAATTAAGCCTCGTGCGTTAGTGACGCCTGGCACCGCATTGAAATCACCCATCTCGTTGTTCAGCAGGTAGCCTCCGCCCTCGACGACAATCCCCGAGCCGTAACCGAATTCGAGTGTATAGGTCAGGCTGACCATATTGCCGTCTTTGTCGACGACAGAGAAATGGGTCGTCTCTTCACTCTCATAGATCTGAGCGAAGTCTGATGGGCTACTCTCGGACGCCTTGTTCATATCGATAGTTGCACGTAGCTTCGCTGCGTACTCCTTGTTCATTAAACGCTCTAGCGGCATGCCCTCATTGAAATCTGGATCGCCAAGGTGCTCGGCACGGTCTGCGTAGCCGCGCCGCATGGCCTCCGTGAGAACATGGAGATAGTCAGCCGAATTATGGCCCATCTCGGCAAGATCGAAGCCCTCGAGTATATTCAACATCTCGACCAGCGCCACACCACCAGAACTTGGCGGCGCCATGCTCACGATATCGTAGCCTCTATAGGTGCCGCGAATGGGCTCTCTCTCTTGCGGCTCATACTTGAGTAGATCTTCCTCGGTGATTATTCCACCCATATCTGCCATGAATCCAGCGAGACGCTCGGCATTCTCGCCCTTGTAGAAACCGTCGGCACCATTGTTCTGAATCAGCTCCAGAGTGTGGGCCAGGTCAGGTTGCCGCCAGGTGTCGCCTAGTTCATACAGCGATCCATCTGCCTTATAGAACACGGCTGCCGTGGAAGGGTACCTGTCGAAACGAGTCTTGCTGTTAGCGAATCCGGTATAGAGAGCATAGGTAATCGGTATGCCATCTCTCGCCAGCTTAACTGCGGGAGCTACTAAGTCGGCCCAAGGCAGACTGCCAAGTTCCTGATGCGCCTTCCATAAACCAGCAACCGTGCCCGGCACGCCTACGGCGAGCGGTCCAATATGATTCGAATTGTCGATAACGTCGCCATCGAGGCCTAGGTACATGCGCTCTGTAGCGGCGAGCGGCGCTTTCTCTCTGAAATCGAACGTTGTCGCATGGCCATCATCGCCGTGATACACCATGAACCCGCCACCGCCGATGTTGCCCGCGCTGGGCCAGGTAACTGCTAAGGCGAATGCCGTTGCAATCGCGGCATCCACTGCATTACCACCCTGTTTTAGTGCGTCAACGCCTACTTCCGAAGCCAGTTTAGAGACACTAGTCACTATGCCATTCTTCACCCGTAGCGGCGTTCGTCCACCTTCGGAAAATGAGGTAGAAACTAATAGGAGGCTTAAGAAGAAGACTAGGCTCTTGAGGGTAGTGCGGCCAAACATTTGATGACTCATTGCGTTGCTCTCAAATAGTGCACCGGGCACTATCGCCGCTGTGCAATTAGATGGGTTGTGGTTTCCAACAGACCCGCATAGTAATGCATAGCAGGCTCACGTTCACGCCATAATAGCGTGCCTACCACTGAGAGGACATGGGTTTAGCTGGCTAAAATCTCCTCATTGTCTATCTAAACCCTCCCCTTTTACCCAATTTTCGATCAAAAGGGCAGCCGTACAATCATTTTCTGGCTAATCCATTGTAATCTGGCAATCCTAGGTGCTAGCTTTACGGATTCGCAGCATCGGTGCTGCCTGCACAACCGAGCTCGGCATTCTTCCGAATAGCGTCTTCGCAAACTGGAAGTTGAAGGTATTTTCTATCTAAACATTAACTTAGCAACGAGACATGAATACTATGGCTTTCTCCCATCGATCACTCAATCTGATTTCGGCGATTACTCTTATTGCCGCTTTTCTAACGGCTTGCAGCGAAGACGCCGCCCCAGTACAAGGCATGACGGCTAGCGAGCCGACAGCCAGCACGCCGGTTGAAACGGAACAACAGCTTCGAGAGCGCGCCCTAGCCATTCACGAGCGAGTCATTACGCTCGATACTCACGCGGACATCAATACCAGCAATTTTACACCCGAGAATAACTACACCTCAGACCTTGATACGCAAGTAAACTTGCCGAAGATGAATCAGGGCGGTCTCGATGTCGCCTGGTTTATCGTCTACACCGGTCAGTCGACTCTCGATGCCGAGGGCTACGCGGCGGCCTACGCGAACGCCATCGATAAGTTCGATGCCATACATCGCCTCGCGGAAGAGATTGCACCGGATCAGATCGAAATCGCCTACACCTCAAGCGACGTTAGTAGAATCGTAGCAAGCGGTAAGAAAGTCGCTATGATTGGCATCGAGAACGCCTATCCCGTCGGCTTAGACATGGCCAACATAAAAGATTTTCAACAGCGCGGCGGTCGCTACATGTCGCTTGCGCACAACGGGCACAGCCAGTTCTCCGATTCGAATACGGGCGAGCGCGACAACGTGTGGCTTCACAACGGCTTGAGCGCGATGGGAAGGGAAGCCGTTGCCGAGATGAACAAATGGGGAATCATGATCGATGTCTCCCATCCATCGAAAGAGGCTATCATGCAGATGCTCGATCTCACTCGTGCACCTCTGATTGCCTCGCATTCGTCCGCACGCGCGATGAGCGAACACAGCCGCAATCTTGACGATGAACAGTTGCTGCGTATCAAGGAGAATGGAGGAGTCGTTCAGACTGTCGCCTTCGGCAGTTACCTGAATGCCGAGAAAAATTCTCGCTTCAACGAAGCCCGCAATAATCTGATTGCAGAGATAGCGGAAGGTCTGGGCTACGATGTATTGAGCTTTCCTGAGGTCGGCGCGCTTACCGAAGCCGAGAGAGATGCCTATCGTAGCCGCATGGACGAAGTGAATGCGCTCGCCGCCCCACGAATAGAAACTGAAGTGAACCCGATCGCACCACCGGTCGATGTTGGAGACTTCGTCAACCACATCGATTACATGGTCGATTTGATTGGCCTGGAACACGTTGGCATTAGCTCAGACTTCGATGGCGGTGGCGGTATAAGCGGCTGGAACAATGCGGCAGAGTCATTCAATGTAACTATCGAATTAGTTCGTCGCGGCTATACAGAGGAGCAGATTGGCTTACTTTGGAGCGGTAACTTACTGCGAGTTCTGGACGACGTACAGCGCATCGCCGCAGAGATTCAGGCGGAATAGATTACAGAGAGGCTCCTAACGATGAGCCGTAGTACCTGGCAGATAATAAAAAACATCGCTGCATTGCGCAGTCGACTAAGGAGCCATGCATGAAGACTGTTGTAAAAATACTCGCCACACTAGCCCTAAGCTATGGCGGCCTGGTTGTTAGTGCCGACGACGGCGGCTCCACCATAATGACCAAGGCAGAAGTAGATGCAACCCTGCAACAGGGTCTCGCAAACCTGGCCAATGGCAGCACCGTGAGCGATATAGTAATGCGCCATATTGGCGTTGGCGAGGAAAACATGGGCGTCTCCGTCGTGCAGCGAAGCAAGGTTGAGGCGAATGGCATCGAGACCGGCATCGCGCACGTCGACCTGGATGAGATCTATTATATAGTCGCGGGCGAAGGAACCATGGTTACGGGCGGCGAATTTGTCGACAAACAAACGAGTGTTAGCTCTCTGCTTGGGCCGATGGAGCGCGGGGAGATTCGTGGTGGTGTACTACAGCAGGTTAAGCCCGGAGATATCGCCATTATTCCCAAGGGCATGCCACATGGCTGGCACGAGATGACGACCGACACCATTAGCTACATCATCTTCCGCGGCGATCCACACAAGGTGATGGAAGTAAAAACCTCCGCCGAGTAAGATCCAGATAAGCGGGAGAGCATCCAACAAGAGCCCCTCTTACTTCTTGCTCCCAATCAGTATTTTTGGGTTAGGTCTATGTCGTTAAAAGCGCCTAAATCTGGGATTCCCGTATAATTGATAGGATTTTTCTTACAAAAAATTCTCCAAAAAAATGCCCTGCACTCGCTGAGTAACGCAACAAACTCGGCAACTTTAGCCTTTTAAACACCCTTATGTGCCATAATTGCCAACCTCGTCACACATTCAATCG
>CAYGRR010000038.1:25150-26229 GCA_964352295.1 uncultured Pseudohongiella sp.
GCGAGGAAACAGAGTTCGCAATTGTAGCCTATGAGTATGAGGAAGAAATCAGCAGCGACAAGTCAAGCATTGCGCTCATTCAAGGCGGCTTTCGAACTATCACTGGGCGCATTGGCCAACAGAACAAGGAAGCCTATACGGCGCAGATCTCTGAATTTGCTACTATCGGTATTCGCGGCACCGACTATGAAGCCATCATCACAGACAATGGCCTGTTCACTGGCGTCTACGATGGCGGCACGAATGTATCAAACAATTTCGGTGATTTGGATTTAGGCGTTGGCGCTAACTTCGACTTTGCGCAAATCGCTACTCCCAATTCACCGCCTGTAGGTATCTTACTGCCACCACCTGGACTAGGCCGGATCCCCTTCACTGCTGCCGTGGACGAGGAAGAAGAGGAAGAGTCTTCCGAAGAAGAAGATCAGAATAATGGCGCAGCTGGAAATAGCAATTCAAACGCCGATAGCGATGACGAGCCGGACAATCAAAATGCTAGCAACAGCACACCAGCTGTCGACAACAGAGCAGGTGCGCAAGCAGACTCTTCAGGCGCCTTAGACTCTACTACAAGTGGCGACAACCCACCGGAAACTAGAGGCTCCTCGCTGGAATTACGGGTCCCAACGCCTCAGTTAGCAGCACAATCCTCAGAGACTAATGCGATTACTAGAACCAACGCGGAAGAGTCGACAGTTGCTGTGAATCCAAGCGAAACCGCAGGAGACGGTTCTGTGCCCTGTGTGTCCGCTTCTTCAAATTGCCGACAACTAACTTCCACTGAGGACACGACGGACAACAGTTCAGGCTCAGGCGATGGCGATAGCACAAGCGGCAATTCCGGAAATAGCGAAAACCCTACAAGCACCGATTCCGATAACAACTCAAACGGAGATTCTGGAACCAGCGGCAGCGACAACTCCACAAACACTGATACCGGCAGCAGCTCGAACGGAAATTCTGGAAACAACGGCAACGGAAACTCCGGTTATGCTGGCAACGGTAACGGCCACTCCACAAACACCGATACCGGCAGCAGCTGAAACGGAAGTTCTGGAAACAACGGCAATGGAACCGGT
>CAYGRR010000039.1:0-25300 GCA_964352295.1 uncultured Pseudohongiella sp.
TCCTTGATAGTGGCTTCCTCCCACCACCAGCGACCCTCTCGCTCGTGCTGGTTGGGACCAATCGATCGCGTGCAGGGCTCACAGCCTATGCTGATAAAGCCGGCATCATGCAGCTCGTTGTAGGGTACATCGAACATGCGGATATAGTTCCAGACATCCACAGAGGACCAGTTGGCGAGGGGGTTAATCTTCACGACGCTGTGTTCGGGGCTTGAGAAGCTGGTATCCAGCTGGACCACCGGCACTTCGGCTCTGGTGGGGCTCTGATCGCGCCGTTGGCCGGTAATCCATGCATCTACACCCGCGAGCTTCTTGCGCAGTGGCGCGACTTTGCGGATGCCACAGCATTCCTCGTGCCCGTCCTCGTAGAAGCTGAACAGCCCCTTGTCACGGGTAAGTCGCCCAAGTTCCGCGGGATCTGGGTGCAGCGTCTCTATGGGCAGGTCGTAGTGGCGGCGCACGCCCTCTATGAACTCCAGTGTCTGCGCGTGCAAGCGACCGGTATCGAGCGTGAACAGGGCGGGCCTATCGATCAGTTTGCTGGCCATATCTATGAGCGCTACATCCTCGGCCCCGCTAAACGAGATGGCGAGGTTGGGCCAAAGCCTAAAGGCCTCAGTCATTATGGCCTTAGGCTCGCTCTCCATGAGGCGGGCATTCAAGTCTGCTATCTCTTTCGCTGTAATCATTGAGGCCTTTGGGGCTGCTGATCCTGTAATGGCTGGGGCGGGGCACATTCTCGGTTATTTCCAAAGCTCGGTAAAGTGCGGGAGCCCGTAGCGCCCCAGACCGCCTAATTAAACTATTTAACAACTCTGCCGATAGCGATGTTCCACGTGAAAAAGTCTAATAAAACTAAGCACTTAGACAGTCCAAATGATTTCGCCACCAAATATTGGTGTTTACAGACCTGGTGAATCAATATCTAGTAATTAGACAGCTACAGAGTTCATCGCACTGCTGTTACGCCATCACAATATCTGCTAGATTTACGTGCATTCGAATGGCTCAGCGACCCGCAGAGCACACTACAGAAGCCCGAAGAGGAGTAGTTCACGTCATGGAGATCGCCTGCCTGGATTTAGAAGGAGTCCTCGTGCCCGAGATATGGATCGGGTTTGCAGAGAAGACGGGTATTGATGAGCTGCGAGCGACTACGCGGGATATTCCTGACTATGACGTGCTGATGAAGCAGCGCTTAGCGCTGCTCGATCAGCATGGCCTGGGTCTGCCGGATATTCAGGAAGTGATCTCGGAGATGGCGCCATTGCCCGGTGCCAAAGAATTTATAGATTGGTTAAAGGAGCGCTTCCAACTCATTATTTTGTCTGACACTTTCTACGAGTTTTCACAGCCCCTGATGCGCCAGCTCGACTTCCCGACCTTGTTCTGCCATCGCTTGATTGCGGACGAGAACGGCAGAATCGTTGACTACAAGCTGCGTCAGAAAGACCCCAAGCGTGCATCGGTAAAGGCGCTACACGGACTGAACTTTCGAGTCATCGCCTCCGGAGACTCTTACAACGATACGACGATGTTGGAAGAGGCGGATGCGGGCATTCTGTTCAGGGCACCGGCGAATGTAGTAGCGGAGTTTCCGCAGTATCCCGCAGTCGAGAGTTATGACGACCTCAGAAAGGAGTTCTGCGCGGCTAGCGAGAGGGACTTACAGCTGTGATTCAGATGTTTAGGAAAATACTAAGTAAAGCTGTGTAATACACTGAAAATATTATTTATTTTGTCGAAGCATTCCTGATACTCCTGCGCGCAATTTGAGTCAGCGACGATGCCTCCCCCGGCCCAGCAGTGGAGCACGCCCGACTGCCATAACAGGCTGCGAATGGTGATGCTGCTATCGAGATCGCCAGCCGTGCCGAGACTAAACACCGAGCCGCAGTAAACCCGCCTGGCGTCTCGCTCAAGCTCTTGAATTATTGCCATTGCGCTGAGCTTCGGCGCACCCGTTATCGATCCACCTGGATAGCAGCTCCCCAGTAAGTCGAGTGCATCTTTGTCCGGTAACAGCTGTCCTGTGACATCACTTACCATATGGTGGACATTGCTAAAGCTTTCGATGCTAAACAATTGATTTGCTTGAATGCTTCCCGCTTCACAGACGCGTCCCAGATCGTTTCTCATGAGGTCGACGATCATCAGATTCTCGGCTTTGTCCTTCTCGCTGGCGCTCAATTCTTCAGCGAGGCGCCGGTCTTCGTGCGCGGATTCTGCCCTGGGCCTCGTTCCCTTTATTGGCTGAGTTAGGACCGCGCCCTCGCGCACGCTAACGAATCGCTCAGGCGAGAGGCTAAGCAGGGCGCCGCTGCCCCAATTGATGAATGCTGAGAAGGGTGCCCGTGTGGCGCCGCGTAATTTTAGATAGGCCGTTAGTGGCTCGCCGCGGCCCTTTGCGGTGAAGCTTTGAGTGAGGTTGACCTGATAGCAGTCGCCGTTGTCGATATGCGCCTTAATTTCCTCGAAAGCCTGCTGATACGCTGCGTAATCGCTGCCCGCACGGAGGGGCTCGTCTAGGCAGAAAGCTGCTGCTTCGGTGTTTGCTATCCTAGCCAGGGATTCGGTTATGGAGGCCAGCACAGTATCGATGAAGGCGCCGGAGCAGCTAGGGTGGGCCCTAAGCTCGCAGCTTTGCTCCTCGTGATCGATCACGAGTGTCCACAGATAGATGCCGGCGAACGCGTCGCGAATTGCCAACTCGGCCTTGCCGATTAGTGTGGGATAGCCGATATGGGCGATAACCGACCCAGCATAATCAAGCGTTAGCGCATTTGCCGGGGCGACCTCCACATTTGGGAGAAATTTCTCTTTTAATATTCTGATATAGCTGAGGAAATTTGTAGGCTCGACAGAGTCACCGATCGTCCCCGCTACATTGCCCGATGCTGACAGGACGCCTTTTTCAACTTTCAGATAGGCAACCGGTGCTGCCGCCAAGATGTCCCGTCTACCATTGCAGCCGCCGTGATTCCCACTGTCGAGAAATGCGGGCATAGGGAATTCATTGAGCGCGCGTAGATAGAGTTCGCTATCGACAGAATAGGGCAGTGATCGGCAATTCACGGTGGGCATAATTGGTCGTGCTTATGGACATGCTGAGCTTGGGGAACTGGCCGCAGAGACTCGTGTTAATCAGAGGCGAGAAGACTACCTTGATTCAGTAGTTGGCGCAGCAGTTCTGCGATCTCACTGCCAGAGGATGATCTTACTGCCGCCTCCGGAATAGATACCCGAGCCTCGCAGATTGCTGCGATGAGTTCGAGTTGTTCGATGGCGAAGCTGACCATGGCGCCATCGACGAATAGCAGTACACGGTCGTTCGCTGAGTCCTCCATGAAGGCAAAGCGAGAGCTTGGATTCTTTTCCAGCCTAACCCCGTCATTCAACAGCGCGCCGAATTCCTGTGCGGAAAGCGGATCATCCAATGCCTCAATGAGCTCGGGGTATTTGACCTGACTCACATAGCAACCAAACCAGCTTGCGAATTCTACTTTCTTGCCGAACTGCTCCGTGAGTTGGCGATAGCTTGCCGCTAGCGCCTCCGGCTTGATCTGTGAGCTGAATCGTTCTACGTGAAGGCCTGAATCCTCATAACGCAGTGCTGGGTCTTGGTCTTTAATAATGAAATCGCTGAAGCCCTCGATCATCTCAGCCATGGAAGGCGCGCGAAATCCAATGGAGTAGCAGAGGCTATCACTGCTCGCCGTGCCCCAGTGTGCGAAGCGGGGAGGTACATACAAAGCATCGCCAGCGCTAAGATTGAACTCCATCGTGGGAACGAAATCCTTCAGGAGGCTCAGCTCCGTGCCGGCAATCAGCTGATCGCTAGACGCACAGCGTTCGCCGATTTTCCAATTGCGCTCGCCCATACCCTGCAGGAGAAAGACATCATAGTAGTCGTAATGGGGGCCGACACTGCCTCCTTGTGCGGCGAATGAAATCATGATGTCGTCGATACGCCAGCTCGGAATAAAGTTAAAGAGAGTCTTGATATCCGCGACGTCATCTACCCACTGATCCACCGCCTGAACTAGCAGCGTCCAGTTAGTATCGGGCTGCGTTGTGAAGTCTGATTCCTGGAAGGGGCCCTGACGCAATTGCCAGTTTCCGGGTGCCGCTTCACTTACGATGCGACATTCAACGAGCTCCTCGCATGCGAGGCCCGCAAGTTCCTCGGGGCTTAGGGAGTCGACAAAGTCGGGAATGAGCTTCGGCAGGAAGGCTGGTTTCTGCTGCCAGTGATCGCTTAGGAACTTTCTACTGTCAAAAGCCGAGTTGAGTAGCCGCTTTTTCAAATAGCCTGCGCCTGTTGTATGGCATTCCCTAAATAGCTGCGAGGTGTGAGCGCCAGAAGCTCCAGCTTTGCGGCTTCGGGTATGGCGAGACTTTTCACAAATTCTTGTACCGACTCTCTGTCTATCTGTTTGCCGCGGGTCAATTCCTTCAGCTTCTCGTAGGGTTTCTCTATGCGGTATCTTCGCATAACAGTCTGTATAGGTTCGGCGAGTATCTCCCAGCAAGAGTCTATGTCTTCATCGATTCTCGTTGCATTCAGCTCGAGCTTTCCTATGCCCTTCAAGGTTGCACGGTAGGCTATCAAGCTGTGAGCCAATCCGGTGCCAATGTTTCTGAGCACGGTTGAGTCGGTCAAGTCGCGCTGCCAGCGGGAAATAGGCAGCTTCTCCGAGAGGTGATTCATGATTGCATTCGCTATGCCGAGGTTACCTTCCGAGTTTTCGAAATCGATGGGGTTTACCTTGTGTGGCATGGTGGACGAACCAACTTCGCCCGCTACAGTTCTCTGCTTGAAATAACCTAGCGATATGTAGCCCCAGATGTCTCGGTCGAAATCGATTAGCACGGTATTGAAGCGACAAATCGCCGCGAACAGCTCCGCAATATAGTCATGGGGTTCAATCTGCGTCGTGTAGGGATTCCAGCTCAGCCCGAGGCTTTCTACAAATTCTTGCGCATTGCTCTGCCAGTCGATGTCCGGATAGGCAGAAAGGTGCGCATTGTAATTACCCACCGCGCCATTAATCTTGCCGAGTATCTCATTCGATTCTATCTGTGCGATCTGACGACGTAATCTATGTACGACGTTTGCAAACTCCTTGCCGACTGTCGATGGGGACGCTGGTTGTCCGTGCGTGCGACAGAGCAGGGGCTGCTCGGCAAACTCGTTGGCTAGCTGCACTAGCCTCGATTCGATCGCATGCATTTGCTCGAGCATGACGAGGTCGCGACCGTCGCGCAACATGAGCGCGTAGGCGAGATTGTTGATGTCCTCAGAAGTGCAGGCGAAGTGAACGAATTCGAGCTGATCACTCAGTTCTGCATTGTCTTCGAATTTCTCCTTGATGAAGTATTCGACCGCCTTTACATCATGATTCGTTGTTGCCTCAATTTCCTTGATGCGCTGGGCATCTTCTATCGAAAAATTCTCGATGAGCTCCTCAAGATACTCCAGGCCCCGATCGCTGATGACCTGCAATTCGTCTATCTGATCGTGCTCGGAAAGCTTCTGTAGCCACTTTACCTCTACGAGGACTCGATACCGCATTAGCGCAAATTCACTAAAGTAGAGCGCGAGGTCTTCGCACTTGCTCTTATAACGGCCGTCCAATGGTGAGATTGCCAGTAGTGAATTCTCTGAATCGTTTGTCATCATGTCTTCCTTCGATTTCTTAATCTTTTGGATCCGCGGCTTTTAGTTTCCCAGGTGCGCTTTAGTGTTGCTGCTATATCGAGGCTAGTAGCCTTCGTCTCAGCTTGCTCGCCGTTTCCTGGACACGCTTTCTGTAGAGGATGAGCCGCCAGCGTCGGCCGCCTAGCTGGTGCCAGAGCACCGCAGATCGAATGCCAGCCAATAACAGTGAGCGAATACGGTTAGCCACGTAGTCATTCTGCAGGTAGTCGACCTGTCCCTGCACGTGTATGCGGTGCGCCAGCGTGCTAATTGTATCCTGATACAGCGTGGCAATCTGCTCGAATGTTTGTTCCTGGCGCAATTGGGCATCGCTTTTTTCCGTCTCGTCCATACGCCAGGGCGTGGCATTCTCTGCGAGAAGATGTAGCGGCTGTATCGACTGCAGTCTCGCGCGAATCCTGTCTTGCATCGCTCCGTTCTGGTCGAGTTTATTGCGCAGCACCAGCATGCCCAAAGTGTAACGGACGAGGCTGGCATTCTCTGGTGACCTCACCTGAGTGAACATGTCATGCAGAGTGCGCAGGCCCAAATTCAGATGACTCAGATTTGGGTACACATCGGCTTCCGATCTGGGGTTTAACACGAGCAGAGGATTCACGCTGGCCAGCAACTCGGTCTGAGAGGCATTGCCGTGCACGGCTAATTTGGTGACGAGTGCGGCGGACTGGGCGACCGCGGCAAGCGCTACGACCTGCCACTCCCAGCGCGTCAGTTCAGCGGCTGAATTGTTCAATGATCGCACCCCCCAGACAGCGTTCATCGGCATAGAATACGACATACTGGCCCGGCGTTATCGCTCGCTGCGGGCTTGCAAAGTCAACTTGCAACTGACCCTCGGGAAGAAGGCTTACTTCGCACGCCTGGTCGGCCTGACGATAACGAATCTTGGCGCTGCATTGCAGCGGCATCGTCTGCGGTGGCGCGTTCACCCAGGCCGGAGCGCTGGCCAGCAGCCGACTCGCGAACAGCCTTTCATGGTTCGACCCCTGTGCAACGACTAAGACATTCCTCTCTAGATCCTTATCTACTGCGTACCACGGAGCCTCATCATGATCGCTTAAACCGCCGATACCGAGTCCTTGTCGCTGACCATAGGTGTAGAACATCAGGCCGGAGTGCTCGCCGATTAATTCGCCATCCACGGTCTCAATAGCACCCGGTTGAGCGGGTAGGTATTGCTCTAGAAAGTCTTTAAATTTTCGCTCGCCGATGAAGCAGATGCCGGTGCTGTCTTTTTTGTCGTGGGTGCTCAAGCCGAGGCGCGCTGCGATCGCCCGCACCTGGGACTTGTCCAGCTCGCCAACGGGGAACAGGCTCTTGCTTAGGCAGTTCTCATCGACCTCACAGAGGAAATAGCTCTGATCCTTGTTGTTATCGAGCCCCTTCAGCAGGTGGGTTACGCCATCGCGTGACGCTTTTCTGACATAGTGCCCGGTCGCGATGAAATCGGCACCGAGTTCGCCTGCATACTCGAGGAAGGCCTTGAACTTGATCTCGCGATTACAGAGCACGTCTGGATTGGGCGTTCTTCCCGCCGAGTACTCTTTCAGGAAGTGTTCGAAGACATTGTCCCAGTATTCCGTCGCGAAATTCGCGCTCAGCAGATTGATGCCAAGGCTATCGCACACCGACTGCGCATCGGCAAGATCTTCCTTCGCCGTACAATACTCCGTGCCATCATCCTCGTCCCAGTTCTTCATGAACAGGCCTTCCACCTCATAGCCCTGCTGCAGGAGCAGATAGGCGGCGACAGAGGAGTCGACGCCTCCGGACATGCCTACGATTACTTTCTTAGCTCGGGTGGCGCCTTGATCTGGGGTATTGCTCATGATTGCTCTGCTGCTTCTATTTACTACTGCCGTTCTTGGGTAACACGATAACGCTAAGGGGGTGGGCTATGCCGTCCAGGTAATCCTGAATTACCTGCAGTACCAGCGGGCTGCGCATCTCGGATTTACGTTGCTGCAATTCGTCGAAAGAAAGCCACACCGCCTCGGCAATATCTTCATCGAGAGCCAATTCCGTCCTTGGCTCCTCGACCTGCGCAATGAAGCAGTGCCGAATATAGGTAATACCGTTAACAGGAGAGGTATATTGGTAGATTCCCAGCAAGTATTCCAGATTGACCCGCCAGGCTGTCTCCTCGAGAGTTTCGCGTTTCGCCGCCTCTAGCAGAGATTCGTTGACCTCAACGTGCCCAGCGGGCTGATTATAGACGAGTCGGCCATCCGATTTCTCTCTTACCATTAAGAATTTGCCCGCTCGCTCTACGATCGTGGCGACGGTGATATGGGGAAGCTGCTGCATAGTGAGGAGTCCTGAGAGAATGTTTCGGCTATGGCCGCGCGCGCTCATGCTAGCGGTTTAGCACCCAGATGATCAATCTTCGAAGTCGCCTGGCGCCGCTTTGCTCTTTAGCTCGTCAGCCGAAACGTGGATAATGCCTCCTCACTGAACGGTTATAGCGATTATGAGTAAACTGACCCACCTAGACAGCAAAGGCAACGCCAAGATGGTGGATGTCGGCGATAAGCAATCTACGCACCGTATAGCACGAGCGAGTGGTAGAGTGCGCATGGAAAGCGCCACTCTTGAGCTGATCGCGGCCGGCGGGCATAAGAAGGGTGACGTTATCGCGATAGCCCGCATAGCAGCGATTCAGGCCGCCAAGAGTTGTTCTCAACTCATTCCCCTCTGTCACCCGCTGATGCTGACATCGATAGATGTGACACTAGAGTTAGACAAGCCGCAGAATTGTGTAGTGATTAGCGCTACCTGCAAGGTAAACGGTCAGACAGGCGTAGAGATGGAAGCATTGACAGCCGTGTCTGTGGCGGCGCTGACGATCTATGACATGTGCAAGGCCGTGGACAAGGGCATGGTCATCGAGGCAATTTGCCTGGATGAGAAACTCGGCGGCAATAGCGGCCATTACCAACGTGCAGAATCGGTTTAAAGCAGATGCTAAGACTTCAATACTTTGCAAGCATTCGAGAGACCTTGCAGCGCGGCGAGGAAACGCTGGACACGCCAGCAGGTGTAGAGACTGTGCAGAATCTGATCGACCATTTAGTCAGCCACGATGCGCAGCTGGCAGGGGTTTTCAACAGTGGACCCAAGGTACTCGTGGCGGTGAATCAAACAGTCGTCGATCGCAGCCACCCCCTCAACGATAACGACGAAGTTGCCTTCTTTCCCCCCATGACGGGAGGCTAGGTAAGCGATGATCAGCATTCAGACTCAGGATTTTTCGTTAGCCGATGAATATGCGGCTCTACGCGAGCGCGCGGGAGATGCGGGTGCGATAGTTACGTTTACCGGGCTGGTTCGAGAAATCTATGGCGATGAAGGCATTCGTGGCGTCGTACAGTCACTCACGCTGGAGCACTATCCAGGAATGACGGAGAAATGCCTAAGGGATATCCAGCTGAAGGCCCAGGATAGGTGGCCCTTATTGGCCACGACGATTATTCACAGGGTGGGGGAGCTTTGCAGCCATGACCAGATCGTACTGGTGGCCAGCGCCAGTGCCCACCGGCATGCCGCATTCGAGTCTGCTCAGTTCATAATGGATTACCTGAAGAGCGAGGCGCCGTTCTGGAAAAAGCAGAAATCGGAGAACGAGAGCATCTGGATAGAATCCCGCGAAACGGATGGCGCCGCCCTCAAGCGCTGGCAGAAACCCTGATCTAGGCGTCAACCAGCCTCGATTCGCCCGGCTGCAGGTCGCCAAGTTCCCAACGATCGATCTTCTGGCGGATAAGGCGCAGAGTAGGGAAGCCCAGAGCCGCTGTCATGCGCCGAACCTGTCGATTGCGACCCTCACTAATAGACAGTTCCAGCCAACTCGTGGGAATCAATTTCCGCTTTCTAATCGGGGGGTCTCGCTCCCAGATCTTGGGCGCGTCGATCAGCCTTGCCTCCGCCGGTTTTGTGGGCCCGTCCTTCAGCTCAAGGCCGTGGCGCAGCGCCTCTAGCGCCTGTTCAGTAAGCGATCCCTCCACCTGCACGAGGTAGGTCTTGAATTTGCCGTATCTTGGATTGCTAATCTGCTGCTGTAACTTTCCGTCGTCGGTAAGTAGCAATAGACCTTCCGAGTCTTTGTCCAGCCTGCCGGCCGCATAGAACCCTTTGTGCACTATATATTCGGCCAGCGTGCGGTGTGGCGGTTCGGCAGTGAATTGGGAGAGGACGGCGAAGGGCTTATTGAATAGCAGAATTCGGGGCATGCAGCTTGTATCGTTAGAAGTGGAGGAGGCTAAAGTCGAGCGCAGCTAATACTAGCCGGTAGTCAAAGACTCCGGAGTTACAGCGGTGAGCGCCCAATCTTGCTGCGCGCTCTGGCCCCTGGAATAGAGACCTGTCGCCTGGGGCCGTCTGCGCGACCCTAGGCTGCAGGGCTAAATGTCTTCTTCCACTGAATCGCCTTCGGCGACAGCGTCGGACTTCGATTCCTGGTTTTTTGCGGATTGCGCGCCATTTAATGCTGGCGCTTCCTCTACGGCGTGAATGTTTGCCGCATGCAAGCCTTTGGGGCCTTCGATTGTGTCGAACGAGACTAACTGTCCAGCTTTGAGGGTTTTATAGCCTTCCATGCCGATGGCGGAGTAGTGCGCGAATAAATCTTCGCCCCCTTCATCGGGTAATATAAAACCAAAGCCTTTTGCATTGTTGAACCATTTAACTTGCCCGGTACTCATGAGAGAACTCCGTACTTCTTATTATTTTTTATTTTTCACTTCGAGGCTTATAGCCCTTCCAAATGCTATACAGCAATGATTCAACAATGTCAAAAACATGACCTGGAATTAGGTGTCTCGGGCCTTGCTGAAGCGGGCTTGAAAATGGATGAGTAGGCCCAATTTAACTGTATACTGGAGGCTTTCCGGGGCTTGCCAGACCAGCCTGACCCCCCAATCAGCAACGCACCGCCAGCAACATTCACGAATGAATAGAATTGTTATGAACAGCCACGATCTAGAGATTAATTCACCGCAAATGTCGCGAAACCTGCCGGAGATCTGCGGTTCGGGCAATGGTGAAGATGAGCGTATCGATCACGACTCTGGCTATGCCGCGATTACAGAGAAACCGCGACTCCAGAAGCCGCCGCTTTACAAAGTAGTGTTAATAAATGACGACTACACCCCAATGGACTTTGTCGTTGAGGTGCTATGCTCATTCTTTTCCATGAATGTGGAGAAGGCCACGCAAATAATGTTGAAGGTACATACCGAGGGTAAGGGTGTGTGCGGCGTGTTCGGCAAGGATGTTGCCGAGACGAAGGCGGCGCAGGTAAACGATTATGCGCGCGAGTGTGAGCAACCGCTGCTGTGTTCGGTAGAGGTCGACAACTAGCCATCAAAAAAAGAAATAGAATTTTAAGACGCTACTTACGAGATTGAGCGTACTAGTAAATTGAGGACCATCGATTAGGATTCTTCAAGGCAATTAGCCAAAGGGCGAATATGTTAAGCAAAGATTTAGAAGCAACTCTCAGCGAAGCATTCAGGGGCGCGCGCAGGAAACGGCACGAGTTCATGACAGTTGAGCATCTGCTGCTCTCACTATTGGACAACGAGGTCGCTGCAAGCGTACTTCTGGCCTGCGATTGCGACCTAAGTCGCATGCGCGGTGAGTTATTGGGTTTCGTAGATGCCACTACTCCACTCATTCCTGAGTCAGAAGAGAACCGAGATACGCAGCCAACATTGGGATTTCAGCGTGTGTTACAACGTGCCGTGTTCCATGTGCAATCCTCCGGCAAGCGAGAGGTCACCGGCGCGAATGTTCTCGTGGCAATATTCAGTGAGCAAGAGAGTCAGGCCGTCTATTTCCTGCGCCAGCAAGACATAGCTCGAATCGATATCGTTAATTACATTACGCATGGCATATCAAAAATTCCTGGCCTGGGTGGCGATGGCGATGCGGCCCCGGAGCAGCAGACGGAAGAGGCGGCAGGGGAGAGCTCAAACAATCCACTGGAAAGCTTTGCTACAAATCTAAACAAGGAGGCAGAGCAGGGTAGAATCGATCCTCTCATAGGTCGCGAGGACGAAGTGACCCGTGTCGTGCAGGTGCTTTCACGCCGCAGAAAGAACAATCCGTTGTTGGTAGGCGAGTCCGGTGTTGGAAAAACGGCTGTGGCCGAAGGCCTTGCAAAACTAATCGTAGAGGGCAATGTGCCCGAAGTTCTGGCGGATAGTGTCATCTATTCTCTGGACTTGGGCGCGTTATTGGCAGGAACGAAGTACCGCGGCGACTTCGAGAAGCGCTTCAAGGCATTGCTGGGAGAGCTGAAAAAGGATCCAAATGCGATTCTGTTTATCGACGAGATACACACAATAATCGGTGCGGGAGCCGCCTCCGGCGGCGTCATGGACGCATCGAATCTACTGAAACCGGTACTAACTTCCAGCAATTTGCGCTGCATTGGCTCGACGACGTATCAAGAATACCGTGGCATCTTCGAGAAAGACCGAGCCCTGTCTCGACGCTTCCAGAAAATCGATGTCGACGAGCCCGATGTCGATACCACGTACCGAATTCTAAAGGGCCTAAAGTCACGCTTCGAGGAACACCACGACTTGCGCTATAGCGACAAGGCACTCAAAGCCGCGTCCGAACTTGCGGGTCGTTATATCAACGATCGTTTCATGCCAGACAAGGCCATCGATGTCATCGACGAAGCAGGGGCCTATCAACGCCTGCAGCCACTGAGTAAACGCAAGAAATTATTGCAGGTTACCG
The DNA here is from genome assembly GCA_964352295.1 of uncultured Pseudohongiella sp. Taxonomy (GTDB): domain Bacteria; phylum Pseudomonadota; class Gammaproteobacteria; order Pseudomonadales; family Pseudohongiellaceae; genus UBA9145. The sequence continues at coordinate 12,473 of CAYGRR010000039.1, forward strand.
ACATGGAAAAAGTGGTTGCCGCCATCGCGAGAATTCCGCCGAAGCACGTATCGAGTTCCGATGTCGATGCACTGAAGAACATAGAGCCAAATTTGAAGATGGTCGTGTTCGGCCAGGATCAAGCAATCGATTCGCTGACCACCGCTATCAAACTGTCGCGCGCGGGATTGAACGACGGCGAGAAGCCGATCGGTTCATTTCTCTTTGCTGGCCCGACCGGCGTCGGCAAGACCGAAGTCAGCAGGCAGCTTGCGAAAATAATGGGCATTGAGCTACTAAGATTCGATATGTCGGAATACATGGAGCGACACACTGTCTCGCGTTTAATCGGCGCACCTCCAGGCTATGTCGGCTTCGATCAGGGAGGCTTGCTCACCGAGGCTGTAAGCAAGAATCCACACTGCGTTCTGTTGCTCGATGAAATCGAGAAGGCGCATCCTGATGTATTCAATCTATTGCTGCAGGTGATGGATCACGGCACCCTAACAGATAACAATGGGCGTCGGGCAGACTTTAGAAACGTCATTCTGATTATGACAACGAATGCCGGAGCGCAGGAGATGTCACGCTCATCGATTGGTTTTACTGAGCAGGATCACACCACTGACGGCATGGAGATAATCAAGAAGGCGTTCACGCCGGAGTTCCGCAACAGGCTGGATTCGGTGATTCAGTTTGGTCCGCTCACAGTAGATACCATACGAACGGTAGTCGATAAGTTTCTGGTCGATCTACAGGTGCAGCTGGATGACAAGAATGTACTTCTCGATGTGGATGAGAGCGCTGTCGATTGGTTTGTAAAACATGGCTACAGCGAATCCATGGGCGCCCGGCCTATGGCGCGACTGATTCAGGAAAAGCTGAAGAAAGAACTAGCCGAGGACATTCTATTCGGAAAGCTCTCTGCCAACGGCGGTGAGGTGCAAGTAAGTTGTAAGGATGACAAACTTGTACTGACAATCAGCGAGAGGAAGCCGCAAGTGAAAAAGGAGTTAACGAAGGCTAAAGACTAACGGGCGCGATATGTGATGCGGCCTTTGCTCAAGTCATAGGGAGTAAGTTCGACGCGTACCTGGTCGCCGGTAAGAATTCGAATATAGTTTTTACGCATTTTGCCGGAAATATGAGCGGTCACGATGTGGCCGTTTTCAAGCTTTACTCGAAACATAGTGTTAGGAAGGGTGTCTACAACCTCGCCTTCCATTTCAATCTGGTCTTCTTTCGCCATTGGCTAGCCTCAATGTATTTATTAGCGGCCGCATTGTGCCGGATTTTCGCCAGATAAGCAAAGTAGTCACCGCAGCTATCGCCTCTATTTTACAAGGATCCACTTACCCTCGATCAGCATCTCCAGGGGCCTGAATTCGCTCTTGTACTGCATCTTTGCGCAATCTTTGATCCAGTAGCCCAGGTACAGATAGTCCTTGTTCAAGGCCTTGGCCTGCTCTATCTGCCATAGGATCATGAAGTTACCCAGAGACCGTTTCTCTAGCGCCGGGTCAAAGAAAGTGTAGACCGCAGAAAGGCCGGTATCCAGCCTATCGCTCACAGCGACGGCTATTAGTCTCTCCTGTAAGTAGCAACAATAGTATTGACTGCCCTCGGTCTTGCTGCGGATGAACGCCTCGAACTGTTCCGGCGTCGCAGGGTACATATCGCCGTCGCTGTGCCGCTTTTCGATGTAGTTCTGGTAGAGGGAAAAGGCCTCATCCCCAGGCAAATCCTTACGATGCTCTACGCGCAGATCGCTGTTGCGCTTCCAGATACGCTGGTGGCGTTTGTTTCTCTCGAAGTGCGCGACAGGCACTCTGCAGGAGATGCAGGCACGACAGTGTTCGCAATCGGGTTTATACAGGTGCGCGCCGCTGCGCCTATAGCCCAACTCACTTAGCCTGCTATTCAGGTGCTGAGTAATGCTGAGTTCGGGATCGACAAAAATCGTGGCCGCCGTCTCGTCTTCGCGATAGCTACAGGGGTGAGCAGCGGTGCGAAATAAACGTATCGATTCGGTAATTTTGGATTTGGAGTTCATCTATTCGCTTGGCTGCTTGGCTAATGGCACACCTTGACCAAGAACCCATGGCGCGCTCCTGCCGGGTTTTGGCAACAGTGTCACCAGGTGCTGCCTGAATTCGTTGCGACTAATCTCGACAGCACCCATCGATTCGAGGTGCCTGCTGCTTACTTGGCAGTCGATCAGCTTATAGTTCCACTGCTGAAGTTGCTTTACAAGATTCGCGAGCGCGATTTTGGAGGTATTGTTTTCGAAGCTAAACATCGATTCTCCGAAGAATAGCTGGCCTATAGCGACGCCGTAGAGACCGCCGACGAGATCATTCCCGCGCCACACCTCGACAGAATGTGCGTGGCCTGCATCAAACAACTGACCATAGGCAGTCTGCATGTCATCGGTAATCCAGGTGCCGGGGTAATCGCCTCTTGGCTCGGCACAACTGGCCATAACCTCGGCAAATGCGGTATCCATTGTCACCGTGTACTGGGATTTGCCCAGCGCCTTTGTCAGGCTCTTGCTGATGCGCAGATCCTCAGGATAAAGGACCATGCGCGGGTCGGGCGACCACCAAAGGACGGGCTGACCTTCCTCGAACCAGGGAAAGATGCCGCTACTATAGGCCTGCAATAGGCGCTGCGGGCTAAGATCGCCTCCTGCCGCCAGGAGGCCGTTAGGTTCTGACAGCGCGAGGTCGATATCTGGAAAATCGGTTTCGGGTGAATCCAGCCAAGGCAGTCGCATCTTCAGCGCTGTCCGTCGCTATTAGGCATCCAGAAACTTTTCAGCATCCAGAGCGGCCATGCAGCCGAAGCCTGCACTCGTTACAGCCTGTCGATAGATCTGGTCCGCGATGTCTCCAGCGGCAAAAACGCCGGGCACGCTTGTCTGCGTTGCATTGCCGGAGATGCCAGTATTTACCGTAACGTAGCCGTTCTTCATGTCGAGTTGATTGGCGAATATTTCGGAATTAGGAATGTGACCGATCGCTATAAAGACACCATCCACGTCAATTTTCTGTGTCTCGCCGCTACTTGTAGGTTTGATAGCGATGCCGGTTACGCCCATCTCATCACCCAAGACTTCATCCAGGGTGTGGTTCCATAGAATCGTAACCTTGCCTTCCTCCACCTTGTCGAAGAGCTTCTTCTGCAAGATCTTCTCCGCCCGGAGGGAATCGCGTCTATGGATGAGGGTGACATGAGAGCAGATGTTTGCCAGATAGAGCGCTTCCTCGACGGCGGTATTGCCGCCACCGATTACGGCGACGGGCTTGTTTCGGTAGAAGAAGCCATCACAGGTGGCGCAGGCGCTCACGCCTTTGCCCATAAAGGCGGTCTCAGACTCGAGCCCGAGATACTGAGCGGAGGCGCCTGTCGCTATGATTAGGGCATCGCAGGTGAACACGGCGGTATCGCCGGTGAGGGTAAAGGGTCTCTTGCTGAGGTCTACTGCGTTGATGTGATCGAATATTATCTTCGTATCGAAGCGTTCGGCGTGTTCTTTCATGCGCTCCATTAGGGCAGGGCCCTGCAGGCCCTCGACGTCACCGGGCCAGTTGTCTACATCGGTTGTAGTGGTCAACTGACCGCCTTGCACCATGCCGGTAATGACAACTGGGTCCAGATTAGCCCGTGCGGCGTAGACGGCGGCGGTATAGCCGGCTGGCCCTGAACCCAAGATTATTAGACGGTGGTGCTGTGTATCGGTCATAGAACTGCTTCCTGCTTCTGGCGCCGCTTAAGTCTTTCTATTCAGCGCAGGTTTATGTGAGTCGGGTTACCGTGTTATGTGGCGGCAAAGTGCCAAATTTAAAGCCCTCGCGGGGCATATTCTACTCAATTTTGCGCCCTAGGAACCGTTAAACTATTAAGGGTTTCGACTTTAGGTTGTGCTTCGCCTACAGAAAAGTAAGGAAGCGTGAATTGCTTCTGATTAATCTCGAAACGATGGTATAAACTACTCGTAGGTCCCTGAATAAATTGAAAAATGCAACCATGAAAAATAGCGGGCAAGATCCGGAAGTTAGCAACCTGATGCAGCGCCTGGTGCGCGAGGGCACGCTAATCGCGTACTCGTTGCTGGCCCTGTTCCTGCTAATTGCTCTCGTCAGCTATTCTCCGACTGACCCCGGCTTTACCACCACGGGCACCGGTGAGGACGTCGTTAATGCAGTCGGTGTGTATGGAGCCTGGCTGGCAGACATCTTCTGGTATCTACTGGGCTATCTCGCCTTCGCCTTCCCGATCCTCCTCGTCTACAAGGTGTATACCTCCTTTAGGGAGTCTGCCTTGGAGTCGGAATTCTCCTGGCCGATGTTTGGGCTGAAGACCGCTGGCTTCGTCCTCTTAGTGATTTCCGCCTGTGGGCTAGCCACGCTGCACTTTCACATTGGCGATGAGCTTCCGTCCGCCGGCGGGGTAATCGGCTCACTAGTCGCCGATCTCAGCATTCCGGTGTTGGCGACATTGGGAACTACGCTGCTGCTGTTGGCTGTGTTCCTGTTCGGCTTAACTATAACGGTTACTATCTCCTGGCTTGCAGTTACTGAGAAGCTGGGCGCCATGACGCTGGGCCTAATCTCACGTACGACGACAAAATTTCAGAAGTGGCGCGAGAACAGGAAGCAAGAGCTGGCCACAAGGGAGCGACTTGAGAGCCGCAAGAAGGTTCTAAACATTCACATCGAGAAGGAAGCGAAGCGCGCTCCACCGAAGATTCAGGCTCCTGCACCGCAGAAACCGGCCAAGAGTGCCCGCGTCGAGAAAGAGAAGCAGGGCACGCTCTTCGCGACGTCGTCGATTAAGGAACTGCCAGCTATTGGGCTGCTGGATGCCTGGCATGAAACGAACGATTCTGGATTCTCAAAAGAATCTCTCGAGGCCATGTCAAAGTTGTTAGAGCTAAAACTGAAAGACTTCGGCATCGAGATCGAAGTGACCGCTGTAAATCCTGGTCCGGTGATTACCCGATTCGAGGTGCAGCCAGCGCCCGGCATCAAGGTGAGCCGCATCAGCAACCTCGCGAAGGATTTGGCGCGCTCGCTCGCGGTTATCTCGGTGCGCGTTGTCGAAGTCATCCCCGGCAAGACCGTCATCGGTATAGAGATACCGAACGAGAAGCGGGAGATTATCCAGCTCAGCCAGGTGCTGTCCTCTCCAGAATTCGACAGGGCGACATCGCCGCTGAGCATGGCGTTAGGACACGACATTGTAGGCAAGCCAGTCATCGTCGATCTCGCGAAAATGCCACACTTGTTAGTGGCGGGCACCACGGGTTCGGGCAAGTCAGTTGGTATTAACGCCATGATCCTAAGCCTGCTGTTCAAATCGACACCCGAGCAGGTTCGCATGATCATGATCGATCCGAAGATGTTGGAACTATCGGTCTACGATGACATTCCTCATCTGCTTACTCCGGTGATAACCGATATGAAGGACGCCGCTAACGGTCTTCGCTGGTGCGTAGCGGAGATGGAGCGGCGCTACAAATTGATGTCGGCCCTAGGCGTTAGAAACCTCGCCGGCTTCAACAAGAAAGTTACCGATGCAAAGAAGTCGGGGAATCCGATTCTGGATCCGATTTGGAAGTCTGATCCTATGCTGCTGGAGGAAGAGCAGTCAGCACCAGAGTTAGAGGCGCTTCCCTGTGTCGTGGTCGTCGTCGACGAACTCGCGGACATGATGATGGTCGTTGGCAAGAAGGTGGAGGAACTCATCGCTCGCATCGCACAGAAGGCGAGGGCGGCGGGCATACATTTGATCCTGGCCACACAGAGGCCTTCGGTGGATGTCCTGACCGGCCTGATCAAAGCCAACGTGCCAACCCGCCTGTCGTTCATGGTGCAATCGAAGGTCGACTCGCGAACGATCTTGGGCGAAGGCGGCGCCGAACAATTGTTAGGCAACGGCGACATGCTGTTCCTTCCTCCTGGCGGCGGAATACCGACACGCGTACACGGCGCCTTCGTGAGCGACGAGGAAGTACACCGTGTAGTTGCCGATTGGCACAAGCGCGGCAAGCCAGTCTATATCGAATCCATAACCCAGAGTGTCGACGACCTGGACATGGGCGCCATGAATAACTCTGGTGCAGGGGACGGCGAGGAGGACGATGCTCTCTACGACGAGGCCGTGCAATTCGTTACCGAATCTCGCAAAGCCTCCATATCCGCGGTACAGAGAAAACTACGCATAGGCTATAACCGCGCTGCTCGGATGATAGAATCCATGGAACTCGCAGGCGTTGTCTCAGAAATGGGAAGCAATGGCAGCCGCGAAGTTATCGCTCCACCGCCGCCGCGCGATTGATCGGGTTTAACTGGAAGTAATCCACATGAATAGCTTTTTACAAAAGACAGCTGTAGCAACAGTCCTTGGTGTTATGGCCACGACTAAGCTCTGTGCACAGACTGGCATGGAGAGTTCCTCGCTAGAGAGGCTTGATGCGTTATTGAACAATATCGAAACGCTTGCCTCAGACGTCGTGCAACTAATCGTCGAGTCCGATGGTGGCGTGTTGGAGGAGAGCGAAATTCTAATGCTCCTGAAGAAACCTGACGGCTTCTATTGGGAAACACTGAGTCCGTTTCCGGAGTTGATCGTGACCGACGGCAGCACGCTGTGGAACTATCAACCAGACCTGGAGCAAGTAGTCATCGAGGACTGGGATAGCAGTCAATCGGAATTGGCGGCGCAGCTGCTCAGCGGAAACATCGAGTCTCTTGACGACGACTACACCATAGAAAGCGTTACTAACGCGCAGAGCGAACATCAGGAGTTTGAATTACTCCCTCGGGCAAGCGACAGTGTCTATCGCCTAATCTCCATAAATTTCATGCGTGACGAGCTGGAATCCATCTACCTCAACAGCAAGAATGGGCAGCAAACTGTGTGGCGTTTTGAGAATGTTGTTCGCAATCAAGAAATAGCCGATGCGCAGTTTCAGTTCATCCCCCCTGCGAACATCGAGATAATTCAGAATGACTATGCGCAATAAGCTGGCAATCGCCTCCGCGCCAGCTTGCGCACCGCGAAGCGAGTTGCGGCTGTGAACACCTACATCGCCATAGCGTTCGGGGGTGCCTTCGGCGCCGTATCCCGCTTTTGGTTGCACAGCGCCGTGCAGCGATTCAATGAGAGTAATTTCCCTTTAGGCACCTTCGCGGCGAATCTATTGGGATCATTCCTCATCGGCGTCTTCTTCGTAGTATTGGCCGAAAAGGCTGATTTATCGGAGACCTGGCGTCCGCTGATCGTGGTTGGCTTTCTAGGCGCTATGACCACATTCTCAACTTTCTCTCTGGACGCCCTGTTGTTATTCGAGCAAGGCCACTACAATACCGCTCTTTTCTATATCGTCAGTAGCGTCGCGCTCTGCCTGTTCGCCGCCTTCGCGGGAATGCAGATGACCAGATGGATGCTCTGAATCGACCCCTTTAGGACTAGAACATGTTAGACCCCAAGATTATCCGCAGCGATGCGCAGACCATAGCCCAGGCGCTGAAGAAGAAGAAGTTCGAGCTAGACGTTGATCGCCTGGCAGACTTGGATAGCCAACGCAAAGTATTGCAGACGGCCACTGAGGCCTTACAGAACGAGCGCAATCTGCGCTCTAAGTCGATTGGAAAGGCGAAGGCCGCCGGTGAAGATGTCACCGAGATTCTGCAATCTATGGACAGCATCAAGACAGAGCTGGAAGAGAAAAAGGATCAACTGAGCCTTCTGCAGAAAGAACTGAACGACTATCTGCTCGCCGTGCCGAATGTGCCACTGGATTCCGTGCCTGCTGGAAATGACGAGGCTGATAACCAGGAGATCTCCAGATGGGGCACACCCAAGACATTCGATTTCGACGTTAAGGACCATGCGGAATTAGGCGAGGCGCTTGAGCAGGGGCTAGACTTCGAGGCCGCTACGAAAATAACCGGCTCGCGCTTCGCCGTGATGATAGGCAGAACCGCGCAGCTACATCGCGCGCTGATCCAATTCATGCTCGACACACACACGAGAGAGCACGGCTATACCGAGGTTAATGTACCCTATCTGGTAAATGCAGATTCTTTGATGGGCACAGGCCAGTTGCCCAAGTTCGAGGAAGACCTTTTTAAGCTTCGTGGAGAACAAGAATATTATCTTATACCCACCGCCGAAGTGCCTGTTACGAATTTGGTAAGAGATCAGATTGTCGACGCGGAATTGCTGCCACTTAAATTTGCCTGCCATACGCCCTGTTTTAGATCGGAGGCTGGCAGCTACGGCAAAGATACGAAGGGAATGATTAGGCAGCATCAATTTGAGAAAGTTGAACTGGTGCAAGCTATTCGACCACAGGATTCAGAGGCCGCGCTCGAAGAACTCACCGGCAATGCGGAGACCATACTGCAGCTGTTAGAGTTGCCGTACCGTAAGGTTGTTCTCTGTGGAGGAGACACCAGCTTCTCTTCAGCCAAAACCTACGATCTCGAGGTGTGGCTGCCATCGCAGAACTGTTACCGGGAAATATCCTCGTGCAGCAGTTTTACCGACTTCCAGGCGAGGCGCATGCAGGCGCGCTGGCGCAATCCAGAGACTGGCAAGCCGGAGCTACTGCACACTATCAATGGATCGGGTTTAGCTGTGGGTAGAACACTTGTCGCTATACTGGAGAATGGGCAACAGGCCGACGGCAGCATCCAAATACCTAAGGCACTACAGGGCTACATGAACGGAATTGAGCTGCTTGTCTGATGGACCAGCTACCGATATTTCTTAATATCAAGGGTAAGTGCTGTGTCGTTGTCGGTGGTGGTGAAGTTGCTTTTAGGAAGGCTAGCCTATTGCTGCGAGCAGGCGCCGACCTAAAGATAGTCGCCCCCACGGTTAGCCCCGAGCTACTCCGCCTATGCGATGCCCATAATGCCACCGTCATAGAGAGGCATTTCGTTGAGGCTGACATCGCAGGCGCGACACTAGTCGTTGCCGCCACTGACGATTTGCAGATCAATGAACAGGTAAGTGTGCTCGCCGGCGCTCTCAATATTCCGGTTAACGTAGTCGACCAACCCCATCTTTGCTCCTTCATTATGCCCTCGATAGTTGATCGCTCGCCGATCGTGGTGGCAATCTCTAGTGGCGGGAGTTCGCCAATCCTAACGAGGAAGATTAAGGAGCTTAACGAGTCTATGATTCCCGGGCGCATAGACAAGCTAGCGGACCTGCTAGGTTCCTATCGCGAACGGGTAAAGCAAGAGGTAGTGGACTTCTCGGCGCGCATCCGCTTCTGGGAGGGCGTGCTCGATAGCGAGATACCTGAACTCGTTTACAACGGCCAAGATGAGCAAGCCAAGACGGCTATGGAAGTCAGACTAGCGAGCCCCAACGCCGATCACATCCAAGGTGAGGTCTATCTGGTTGGCGCAGGCCCTGGGGACCCCGATCTGCTCACGCTGCGCGCACTTAGGCTCATGCACAAGGCAGATGTCGTGCTCTACGATCGATTGGTTTCACCAGAAATTCTCCTAAAGCTCAGGCCCGACGCGGAGAAGATCTACGTCGGCAAACGCAGCGCAGACCATGCAGTCCCACAGGAGAGCATCAATGAGATGCTAGTTCGACTAGCGCAGGATGGAAAGCGTGTGCTGCGACTCAAGGGAGGCGACCCTTTCATCTTCGGGCGTGGTGGAGAGGAGTTAGAGTCCCTGGCCGCAGCTGGTATTCCCTTTCAAATTGTACCCGGTATCACTGCGGCATCCGGTTGTGCGAGCTATGCGGGCATACCACTTACTCATAGAGACTATTCGCAGTCAGTCCGCTTTCTTACCGGACATACGAAAGATGGGGGCGTGCCGCTGCAGTGGGACATCATAGTGAAAGAACAACAGACCTTGGTTTTTTATATGGGTCTGGCTGGGTTGCCGGTAATCTGTGAACAATTACTCGAGCATGGCATGTCTGCCAAAACGCCGGTCGCCATCATTCAACAGGGTACAACGCAGAATCAGAAAGTCGTAGTAGGGGACTTGGACAAGATCGCTGATCTGGCAGCGCAGAGAGAGATACAGGCGCCCACTATCATCATCATCGGCGAGGTGGTTAGGCTTCGCAAATCGTTGTCCTGGTTTAACGAATAGTCGCGCCAGTTTGCACTACAAAATATCCGGGCTAGGCTAGAGACAATTTTCAGGCTTAGGTAGGCCCGCAATCTTGCTCGCGGTTTTTGCGGGCGAGCCTCGAAATAACTTCATAAGGTAAATGCTTCTTCCCTTGTCGGCCCCAAGATCTCTTTTGACCAGACTCGTTAGCGCGCGGTTGGCGGGAGACATTTGGTGACGGCTGTAAAACACGCGCAGCAGGTTAATAATTTCCCAGTGCGCAGGGCTCAGCGTAATGTCCTCTTGCGAGGCGAGGGCGGTTGCTACGTCCTCGTCCCAATCGGCAAGTTCGACTAAGTAGCCTTCCGCATCTAGTGCTACCTCGCGGCCGGCAATATTCATCGTCAGATTATCTGGCATAGACTAGAACCAACTCACTACTTTATCGTGAGCACAGCAAAGCTCAACGAAACGCTTGGTATCGATGGCCTCAACTCTCTCCGCCGACTTTGCCAGCGTAGCGCGAGCCAACATGTCCTCGCGAAGTGCGTACACAGTCACTGCTGCTGGAATCTCTTGCAACTCTGTGTCGGCATGGCCGTGATAGACACCGTCTTCGATAAACAGGATTGAGTCGCCTACGCTCAAAACTTTCAGGCAGCTTTGCAATAACGCCGAATCCGGACTACGACTGATCGTGTGCAGGCAGCTCATAGATTGAATACCGTATCCGAGCTTTCGATCAGTTCAGCGATAGCAGCACTATCGATCAATTGCATGCCGGGAAGTAACTCGTCGGTGCTAATATTTCGCTGCGCCAAAGAGGCCGAGTCGGCAAAGACGTGCTCGACTCCATACAGCGATAGAGTCTCTAGCGCATTGCCAAGTGTCTTGCTCTCGATAGCGGAGCCATCTTGCCCCTTTAGTAACTGATAGACGCCGTCATCTAGAAATACATAGGCCACATTCTGTTCGAATACGGCGCAGGCGAGGGCCATGTCTAGGCAGAGGTTTGCTCTGTTGCGCCCATAGGGAGCACCACGACTGATAAACGTGATGCTTGTCCTGGTATTCTTTGCGCTGCCTGCCATAACCTTAACCGAAATTTACCACTCGATCAGAATGTATTGCCGCATCGACCAGTTGCCCAAGGCCGGCTACCTCTGAAGTTTCAAAAGCACTGGCACGGCCAAGCTTATGACGATCGGCCTCTGTCTGGTCGAGCACGCCGCGTCGCAGTGCAGAGCTCACACAGACAACGGAGTCGATCTGGTGCGTCTGGATTAATTCATTCCATTGCCGCTGGAGATTCTTCTCGTCCTGCGCGACAACAGCGAGCTTCGAGACATTGTGAACACCATCGCCGAAGAAGAATAGACGGTACAGTTCATGACCCTGCTCGAGCAGCGCCTTAGCGAAGCGCAAAGCGGTTGCGGCTGACTCGGTAGAGTAGGGGGCGGCATAGATAACTATTGAGAATTTCACAGGACGAGTTTAATCCAGGCTGGCGCTTATGACTAATGCTAGGAATAAAAAACCCCAGACAAGCTGGGGTTTTAGGTTCAAGCGGCTAAATACCGACCTGGATTATTCTCTACCCGTTAGAGCCCCTAGCAGATGCAGGAGATGAACGAAGATATTAAAGATACTTAGGTAGAGTGAGATCGTCGCCATGATGTAGTTACGCTCGCCACCGTTAATGATGCGGCTGGTGTCGAACAGGATGAATCCAGACATCAACAGGATCACAGCAGATGAAATTGCCAGGCTGAATGCCGGGATCTGCAGGAAGATATTCGCGATCATCGCTACGATGACCACCATCATGCCGGTGAAGATGAAGCCACCGAGGAAGTTGAAGTTCTTGCCAGATGTGAGGGCATAGCCAGACAGTGACAAGAAGATCAGCGCAGTTCCGCCTAGCGCCTGGGCAACTATCGCAGAACCATTCGCGTAGGCTACTAAGTAGACCGAGATCGTTGGTCCTATTGCGGCGCCCATAAGACCCGCGAAAACGAAGACCGAGATCAGGCCCTTAGAAGAATTTGCCGTTGCTCGCACCACGAAAGTCATCACGAAGCCGCCTAACAGCATCATGAATCCCACCCCCTGGCTAAGCTGCAGCGCCATGCTTGTTACGGCGCAGATTGCACTGAAAAACAGAGTCATTGACAGTAGCATGTAGGTATTGCGAACTACCTTGTTGACAGATAGTGCCGATTCCTGGCTTCGACCAATATTTAACTCAACATCGTTCATCGTTATCTCCAAAGAGGATTGTATAAATTAACGCCTATTACATATAGCGACCCGGGGTCGCTAGGCTTTATCTAGATATGAGGTTGTCGCCCGAGATTTCAATAGCTTAGGGCGCAGATAGCCTCAAAATATTGAAATGATGATACGCGTAACCCACCCAAAATCAACGCATTTCGCCGCGCCACGTTCACGGAATAGCTGGTTGACTGTGGCAGGGATTATAGTAAGATTCCCCACCTTACCGCGGAGGGGTGGCAGAGCGGTTGAATGCACTGGTCTTGAAAACCAGCGAGGGTGAAAGCCCTCCGAGAGTTCGAATCTCTCCTCCTCCGCCATATTCGAAACCCAATCCTCCACCTCCCCATCCAGTAACTCCGATCCAGCAGGAGCTACCCACCCAAGAGGGCGGAGGAGGAAGATGAGAACTCTCCAGTTCGATTGATTGCGTAGCAATCAAGACTCGCGCAGCGAGCCATCAGAGCTCAGC
>CAYGRR010000040.1:0-12303 GCA_964352295.1 uncultured Pseudohongiella sp.
GAGATGGGGCTCATCGGAGCGCCTGAGCCGGTGCCCTTCGGGATGAAGATCGTAGCGCAGGTAATCATTGCCTATGGCTCGGATGAGCAAAAGCAGCGCTTCCTGCCCGACATACTCGAGAGCAATGTGTGGTGGTGTCAGGGCTATTCGGAACCGAATTCAGGCTCGGACCTGGCCTCGCTGAAGACCTCAGCGGTGAGAGACGGTGACGACTACGTTGTGAATGGCAGCAAGACCTGGAACACCTACGGACAATACGCGGATTGGATCTTCTGTCTGGTGCGCACCGACAACAGCGTTAAGAAGCAAGAGGGCATAAGCTTCCTGCTGATCGACATGAAGACGCCCGGCATCACGCTCAAGCCAATCGTGCTACTCGACGGTCATGCAGAGGTAAACGAAGTATTCTTCGATGACGTTCGAGTTCCTGCGAGCAACCTGATCGGCGAAGAGAACAAAGGTTGGACCTACGCTAAGGTATTGCTGACACATGAGCGCACCAACATCTCTGGCGTTCCGCGCGGCAAGCGTCGCCTAGCCGCGCTGAAGCGCTTGGCGGCTACTACCGACGATGGCTTCGGTGGCACGATGCTAGATAATTCCGCCTTCAGGACGAAGCTCGCCGAGGTCGAGATTGAGCTGCAGGCCCTTGAATATTCAGAGCTGCGCACACTGGCTGCGCTAAGTGTAGGCAAGGCGCCTGGGCCCGAGTCATCGATCCTGAAGATCGTCGGCACCGAGCTCGCTCAGGAGATGGATGAAATGTTCGTCGATCTGGCTGGCTATCATTGCCTACCCTTTGTCCCAGAGCAGTTCGAGGACGGCTTCCAGGGCGAGGCGATCGGTCCAGGAAATTCTGCGGCCGCAGCGCTCACCTATTTCAATAACAGGAAACTATCGATATTCGGTGGCTCCAATGAAATTCAACGCAACATCATCAGCAAGGCCGTATTAGGCCTGTAAGAGAATCGAGCGTGATTCCAAGCTGAATTTGTCGACAGGATTAATGAGGATTTATTGTGGATTTTTCGAATACTGAAGAACAGCAAATGCTGCAGGAGAGCGTGCAGAAGTTCGTTCATAAGAGTTATGACTTCGATTCGCGCAACAAAATAATCGCTAGCGAGAAAGGCTATAGCGAAGAGAACTGGGAGCTGTTTGCCGAGTTAGGCTGGCTGACCGTTCCCTTCAAAGAAGAGGATGGTGGCTTCGGCGGCTCAGCCGTCGACCTCGCGGTAATGATGGAGGAGTTCGGCAAGGCGATGTTGGTCGAGCCCTTTATCGCCAGCGCCGTGCTATCCGGTGGGCTGATCAGCGAGCAGGGCAGTGCCGCGCAGAAGGCGGACCTGCTTCCCAAGATCATGGAAGGCAGGCTGCAGCTAGGCTGCGCCTATGCGGAGACAGGCAGTCGCTTTAACCTTGCGAACATCAAGACAACGGCCGTCACGAAAGGCGACAACGTCGTTTTGAATGGCAGCAAGACGGCGGTGTTGAACGGATCGAACGCTGAAATCCTTTTGGTTGTCGCGCGTGAATCGGGGGCGGCAACAGATCGCGACGGTGTGTCTGTGTTCCTTGTTGATGCAGCCAGCGCAGGCGTATCAGTTCAGGCGTTTGCCAACGTCGACGGAAAAAAGTCTGCTCAGATCAGCTTCAAAGATGTAAGCGTGCCCGCCTCGAGCAGGCTGGGAGACGCAGGTTCTGCCCTGCAGGCATTGCAAGATACTATCGATAGAGCGACTCTGGCGGTGAGCGCCGAGGCGGTAGGCGCGATGGAAGCGCTACTCCACAAGACGGTAGAGTACAGCAAGACGCGCAAGCAATTCGGCACAGCCATAGGCACGTTCCAGGCATTGCAGCACCGCATGGCCGACATGTTCATCGAATGCCAATTGGCACGGTCGATCGTGATTATGGCAGCGATGAAGCTGGATGGCGGCGAAGCTGCAGTTGAAAAAACCAAGGCAGTGTCTGCGGCGAAGAGTCGTGTAGGCAAGGCGATACAGAAGGTCGGTCAGGAGGCGATTCAGATTCATGGCGGCATAGGCATGACCGAAGAACTAGACGTAGGCCACCTCTTCAAGTTGGTTACCGCTGCAGAAATCATGTTTGGTAATACCGATTATCACACCGAGCGATTCGCGTCGCTCTAAGAGGGGGTTCTATGACTCTCTCCGACAATTCTTGTAACGGAGTATGTGCCCCGTGAGCGAACTAATCTTGGTCCGCCACGGGCAGGCGTCATTCGGCAAGGCTTCCTACGATAAGCTGAGCGAGAAGGGCGTCGAGCAAGTGAAGATCCTCGCCCGGCATTGGCAGGAGGTCGGCGAGCAGTTTGACCACATCTATAGTGGCACTCTGCTGCGGCAGAAGGAGACAGCGAACGAGCTGCTCTCGCTAGTCAGAGGTGCGCCGGCAGCCTCCACCGAAAATTCCGCATTCAACGAATACAACGGCGACCCGCTGATGCGCGTGTATCTGCGCGATCATGCGGGCCACGATGGCTTCGACACACCTCTCTCCTGGCCAATAAAAGACGAGCGCCTTTTTCAGACTGTGTTCGAGGCTGCCTGTGCGAAATGGATTCGGGGTGAATTGATTCCCACGGCTGAGGACACAAGCTTCGAGCACTGGAAAGATTTTCAGACGCGCGTGCATTGTGCTGTCGATGAAATCATGGCCAGGCATGATGGTGGCTCGCGAGTCTTAATCTCCACCTCCGGCGGTGTCATAGCCATGGTGCTGCAAAGAGTATTACAATTTCCGGACGAAGGAGTCATAACGACGAACTGGATGGTGCGTAATAGCTCCGTGAGCCGTGTCAAATACGGGCGTGGAAAGGTATCCTTGACTCAATTCAATAGCCTGCCACATCTCGAAAGGCCAGGCTTGCACGAAATGATCACCTACAGATAACGCAAAGGAATTCGCATTGACGAATAACGAACTAGTCGATCAGGCAGGTAGCATGCGCGAGGGCGAGGAGTTAGACCTCGATAGTCTGCGGCAGTATCTTGAACCAGTACTCGGCAGTGCAGCTGCGGTCTTGCAGGCGAAGCAGTTTCCCGGTGGCTTTTCCAATCTCACCTACCTGCTAAGCAGCGGCGATGAGAAGTGGGTTCTGCGCCGTCCGCCGTTCGGCAGCAAGGTGAAATCCGCGCACGATATGTCGAGAGAGTTCAAGATCCTCTCGGCCCTTAAAAAAGTCTTTCCCTATGGTCCCGTGCCGGTGCATTTCTGTGAGGATCAGGAAGTTCTGGGCTGTGATTTCTACCTCATGACCTATATCGAAGGTCTGGTGATCCGCAGAGAATACCCGCAAAGCCTGCACCTAAGTCCTGACCAGATACGGCAGCAGCTGTACAACTTTTTCGATGTGCTGAGCGAACTGCACTCGGTCGATCTTGCCGAGGCCGGTCTCGACAGCTTCGGTCGTCCCGAGGGCTATGTGAAGCGACAAGTAGAGGGCTGGTGCAAGCGCTGGGCCGATGCGGTGACTCCGGACACGATCAACTGTGACGCAACCATGCAGTGGCTGAATGACAATATGCCGGCGGAGAGTGGTAAGGCGAGCGTCATTCATAACGATTACAAGATGGACAACGTGATTTTCTCCGTAGAAAACCCCCTGGAAGTAATTGGTGTTCTGGACTGGGAGATGGCGACGGTCGGAGATCCGCTCATGGACCTGGGCTGCACTCTGGGCTACTGGGTGGAAACTGGCGATCCGGAATTCTTCCGGCAATACAAAAACATGCCTAGCGATATCGATGGAGCGCCAAGCCGTGCGGAGATCGTCTCGCGTTTTCAAGAGAAGACAGGCATCGCCGTAGACAACTTTCCCTTCTACTTCTGCTTCGGCCTATTTCGTCTGGCAGTAATCGGTCAGCAGATCTACTATCGCTACTATCAAGGTCTCACGAAAGACAAACGCTTCGCGATGATGGTTAAGAAGACTCATATTCTGCAGCAGATGTGTGAGCTGATCATGGCTGGAAAGATACGCACATAGGAACTCCTCAATCCGGCATCGTCGAGATTCGGATTTTTGTCCATAGCAAGAATTGGGATTACTACAATGACTTTCGATATCAGTGAACTCTTCTCCGTAGCGGGTAAAGTGGCGATAGTGACCGGCGGCTCTAGAGGCATCGGCAAGATGATTGCCGAAGGCTATGTTGCAAACGGAGTGAAAACCTATATCACAGCGCGCAAAGCCGAGGCCTGCGAGGCGACGGCGAAGGAGCTCTCATCCCAGGGTGAATGCATCGCGATTCCCGCGGACCTGTCAACGAAGGCCGGCAGGGACTCATTCGTGGCAGAGATCGAGAGGCGCGAACAGAAGATAGATATCCTGGTAAACAACGCGGGTGCGGCCTGGGGCGCTCCCTTCGAAGACTATCCAGATGAAGGCTATGACAAGGTCATGGACATCAACGTGAAGGCGATCTTCACCTTAACGCGCGACCTCATGCCCCTGCTGTGTAAGGATGCGAGTCCAGAGAATCCTAGCCGAGTGATCAATATTGGCTCTATTGATGGCTTGCGTGTCTCCACCATGGACAATTTCGCCTACGGCGCAAGCAAGGCGGCTGTGCACTTTCTCACCAAGAATCTTGCGGTGCGCTTGGCGCCTAAGGGTCTTACGGTGAATGCGATTGCCCCCGGGGCATTCGAGAGTCAGATGATGGATCATACCCTCAGCAAGTTCCGAGATAAGATCGAAGCAGAAAACCCCTTGGGCCGTATCGGGAGTCCAGCAGACATGGCGGGGCTCGCTCTGTATCTGGCCTCGAATGCCTCTAAATACATGACCGGGCAGATAATCGCCATAGATGGCGGGCGCAACCTGGGCTCGCGCCAGACTTAAGCTGCGACCGTTTCTCTGGGAGCGCATGGCCTTCTGCGCAGCCTCGCTATTCTGTCTGCTGCCGGTAAGGGGCGGTTTGTCGCGAAAGCCCTTCATTGTCTTGCACTTCAATGGTACTTTTACGCCTCCCTAGTAATCATCGATACGAGTAGCCCGTGAGTTCAGTTCGCCTTCCCAAGATAGTTGTAGTCTGTGTCGCCTTCGTGAGTGGTTTTTGCATAATGACGGTGGAGATGCTGGGTGCGCGAATCATGGCGCCGTATTTCGGTGGAAGCATTTCTGTTTGGGGCAGCCTCATCACAGTTTTTATGTTGGCGCTGTCGGTAGGCTATCTGGTAGGTGGACGGTTATCTACTCGCAACCCTAATCCCAAGACGTTCGCGCTCTTTTTTATCGGAGCGGCAATCTTCTCGATCCCAATCATCGTCTTCGCCGATGCGATCATGCGGCCGATATTTCTCACGATTGAGGATCCCCGTTACGGCTCTTTGCTTGCGTCAGTCTTCCTGTATTTTATTCCTACCAGCATCCTCGGAATGATTTCACCGTATTCAGTTCGCCTGATGGTGGATTCGCAGGAACACAGTGGCCATATGGCAGGCTTACTCTTCTTTGTCTCTACAATCGGCAGTGCCGGCGGGACGCTTGCAACCAGCTTCTATTTCGTGCTCTGGTTCGATGTAAATCAGATACTCTGGGGCGCTGTTGCCGTCTTGTTGCTAGCCGGTTCAACCATTCTCTCGATTAGTTATGTCCTGGGTAACAGGGCTAAAGGTGTTTAGGTTCCAATATATGAAACACATACATAAGCTATTGCCTTGCCTTGCCCTGCTTTGCGGGCTGACGTTGCTCTCGCAGCTACTTCACGCCGCGGAGGTGATACATGAAGAGAAATCCCTCTACCGCGATATTAATGTAGTCCAGACCGGCAGTCGCCGCTGTCTGATTTTCAATGTGCATCGCGGCGATAGAAACCAAACCTGCGTAGACGTAGATAACCGCGACGAGCTGATATTTAGCTACACGAAGATGAGCTTCGCCGGCTTGTTATTAACGCCGCAGCCGAAGAAGATTCTCATTGCAGGGCTCGGTGGAGGGACGCTCCCGCTAGCGTTCAACGACTTATTCCCGGAGGCGCAGATAGATATAGTCGAAGTCGATCAGGCGGTAGTTAACGTAGCGAAGCAATTCTTCTTCTTCGAAGAGAATGCAAACATGACCGTGACCGTGAACGATGCTCGGGTATTCGTGAAGCGAGCCGGCATCTTGGGCGAGAAGTATGATTTTATAATCCTCGATGCGTTCGGCGGGGACTATATTCCGGAGCATCTGCTAACGCAGGAGTTTCTAGAGGAGGTGAAGCAGATCATGACGGATGACGGCGTGTTAGTCGCGAACACATTCTCCACTAGCCGCTTCTACGATCACGAGTCCGTAACCTATCAGCGTGTATTTGGAGAGTTTTTTAACTTCAAGCTACCAGCCAGCGGCAACCGTCTGATTATCACCCAACTGGATACCTTGCCTCCGCGTGGAAACCTGATAACGCTCTCGCAGACTCTAGCACCCTCGCTGGAGAAGTATGGCGTGCCCTTGCTCGAATACCCGAATCGCTTGTCCACTCGAGTGGATTGGGACATGAGTCGTCGGGTGCTGACCGATCAATACGCGCCGGCAAATTTGTTGCAGGACAACTAGTAGGAAGTAGCGGGTGTTTGTAGACGCTCGCTTGAGCGTAAAGCCTGACTTACTTAACCGCCACCAGCGACAATCTTTCGCAGGCTGTCGATGTCCAGTAGCTCGATCTCACGATTGTTCACGCTTATCAAGCCCTTCTTCTGCAGGGACGTGAAGATTCGACTGACGGTTTCAACGGTAAGGCCCAGATACTCTCCGATATCGCCGCGTGTCATCGACAGCAGGAATCGAGTTGGGGACAGCGAGACGCGGGCGTAGCGGCTTGAGAGGCCTAGGAGGAAAGACGCAGTGCGCTCCTCCGCTGTATAGCTACTGAGAAGCGTGTGAATCTGCTGATCTTTTGCTATTTCATTGCCCATTATCGAGAAGAAATGATGCTGCATACTGGGCAGTTCGTGGCTGAGTCTTTCGAGCTGCGAGAAGGGAATTTCGCAGATTGAGGAATGTTCCAGCGCGGAAGTGGAGTTCGCATACTTCTGACTCGCGATGCCATCCATGCCAATAATCTCGCCAGGTAAGTAGAATCCTGTTACCCGGCCCTGGCCGCTATCGCTAAGAAAGTAGGACTTAAAACTGCCGGAGCGCACTGCATAGACCGATTTAAATTCGTCACTCTGTCGGTAGAGGTGGTCGCCTTTCTTATAGGGACGGTTTCTTTCCACTATAGCGTCTAGCTGATGAATCTCGGATTTGTTTAGAGCGATTGGCAGACAGAGTTCATTCAGGCGGCAACTTGAGCAGGAGATGGCGGAGTTGTGAGGACAGATCTTGAGTACGGTAGCGCTCGATCGTACAGGGATTTTCTCTTCCTGCGCGGCGCGCCTGCGTGCTTCAAGATCGTCGTTGGTCACTATTGAATTAGCCACTATTTCATTCTCTAAGTGCTTCGAAGTTGACTCGAAGCTGAGCACAATACGAGAATTGTGCCATTAATTGGATGGCTATACAATTTGTAAATAATGGAATAGAGGGTCTCCCAGAAACGACGTTACTAGGTCTTCCGGGCTGAGCTTGAAATGATCATGTTATTGAGCGGTAACTGTTGCATCCTCTGGTGATGCAGCAGTTACCTTTCACTTTTGGTCGCTACTCATCGCCGACATGTATTGTGAGCACATCGCAGGTCGCGCCATGCAAAACCTTGATGGCTGTCGAGCCGAGCAGGATCTTCCATCCGGAATGACCGTGACTGCCTATTACTATGGCGTCGGCATTTACCTCTGCTGCAAGATTTCTAATCTCGGGCCCTGGTGCACCTAGCAAGGTGTGCACTTTGCTCTCGTCGATATTCAGTCGCTTCGCTATTTCGCGCAGTTTTTGTTCTGCCATAGAGATCGCTTCCTGCTGCAACTCGTTGATGTTTACCGCATAGATATCCATGCTATAGGCGGCGGCAACGGGCTCTACAACATGCACTAGATGAATGCTGCTGTGCTCGCCATTTCCTGCTGCAACTGCTTTATCTATTACCTTGAGAGAGTCCTTAGACAGGTCTACTGCAACCAGAATGGTGTTGTACATGATGTGTTCTCCTCTTCTGTCGGTCTCTGCTATAAGAGTCCTTCTATACCCATATTGCAACCTTTATCGGCTGGCAGGCTCTTGATGTAGGTCAAGCAGACGAACTGTGGTAAGCAACTTGTTTCGGTCCGCGGGCACGCTGTAACTGCGTGCAATAGGAAGGCGTGGCTGCAGCTATTTTTGCTGAATCAGATTGCCGCAGTATTTGCAGTGTCTTGCATCTAGGTCATGACCCGTAGCCTTGCAGCTTGTGCACTCGCTGTTTGTAGTCTTCGCTGGCCTATTGCGATCTTGAACTTGCTGCATGAGCTCTGCGCCGATGATTCCTGTTGGAACTGCAATGATGGCGTAACCGCAAATCATTGCGATTGCCGCTATAAACTGTCCAAGTGGAGTCTGGGGTGCGATGTCGCCATAACCAACGGTAGTAATCGTTACGATCGCCCAGTAGATGGATTGCGGAATATTGTCGAATCCGTTCTCACCGCCTTCGATGATGAACATAAGTGCGCCGAAGATGATGATCAGTGTGACTACTGAGAACAGGAATACGAAGATCTTGCGGCGCGCCTGCAGCAGTGCCGCATAAAGCATGTTCGCCTCGCCCATGTAGCGCAGGAGTTTCAAGATGCGGAATACGCGCAATACACGCATGATTCGCACGACGATAAGGTACACCGCCGCAGGATAGAAGAAGGCAATGTATGTCGGGAGAATGGAGAGCAGATCTACTATGCCATAGAAGCTGACGGCGTAGCGGCGTTTGTCGGGAGTGCTGTACAGGCGAAGCAGGTACTCGACAGTGAACAGAACCGTAAACAGTAACTCCAGTCGGTAGAGTAAGGCGCCATATTGCACATGCACGCTGGCGATCGAGTCTAGCAGTACGGCCGAGACACTAGCCAATATGAAAACTATGAGCAGAATGTCGAACCATTTTCCGGCCCTCGACTCATAACCGAAAATTATCTCATAGACTTTCTTCTGCGCAGCGCTTTGACTGTTCAACGGCTACCTACCGTGCATCCTTGATCATATTGCGGGCGATAATCAGTTGCTGAATCTGACTGGTGCCCTCGTAGAGTCGGAACAGTCGAACATCGCGATAGAATCTTTCGACGGCGTACTCTGACATATAACCCGCGCCGCCATGAATCTGCACGGCGCGGTCGGCAACGCGGCCAACCATTTCGGTTGCAAACAATTTGCAGGCCGATGACTCCGTGCTCACGTTCTCGCCTCGGTCTCGGCGGCGGGCGGTTTCCATAATCATGCATTCCGCGGCATAGGTCTCGGTCTGCGAATCGGCAAGCATCGCTTGGATGAGTTGCTGATCCGAAAGCGGCACGCCGAATTGTTTCCGCTGCATGGCATAATCGAGCGCGTCTTTAATCAGGCGTTTTGCAACGCCGACACTCACACCCGATATATGTAGACGCCCCCTGTCCAATACCTGCATTGCGGTAATGAATCCGGTGCCTTCTTCGCCGATGATATTCTCGGCGGGAACCGGGCAGTCTTCGAAGATTACGTCACAGGTCATCGAGCCAGATTGGCCCATCTTCTTGTCGATCGGTCCTAGCGTGATGCCGGGCGAATCCTTCTCGACTATAAAGGAGGAGATGCCTCGCGCGCCTTTGATGTCTGGATTCGTTCTGGCCATGACATTGAAGGTGTCGGCGACGGCGGCATTGGTAATGTAGCGCTTCGTGCCGTTCAGTATGTACTTGTCGCCGTCGCGTCTAGCCGTGGTTCGCAGAGACGCGGCATCCGAACCTGCCTCGGGTTCTGTTAGGCAGAAACAACTCACCCATTCGCCGCTGGCGTACTTGGGTAGGTATTTTTGTTTCTGCGCCTCGGTGCCCGCGAAGACGATAGCCGCGGAGCCGATGCCGTTATTTGTTCCCAGTATGGAGCGGAACGCAGGCGAGGTGTGTCCTAGCGCCATAGAGACGAGCAGCTCCTCCTCCATGGTCAATCCCAGTCCGCCGTATTCTTCGGGTATGGTTAGGCCAAACAGGCCTAGGCTCTTCATCTCCTGGAGAATCGTGTCAGGCAATTTTGCCTCTTCCGCCATCTGGTTTTCGGCGGGAATGAGTCTCTCGCTCACGAAGCGTTCGATTACATCGACTAGTTGTTTGAGTGTTTCTGGGTCTCGTATCATGGAATTCTTGCCTGGGTTTCTGGATTGGTCGTAGAGTCAAAACTCGAAGTGGCCGGCTCCTGCGCTGTATTGCGATCGCGGGGCTGGAAGGTGCCTCGGCTAGCGGCTTAAAGCTAGCATAATTGTCTGCTCGAAGCGACTGCATGCGGCGTAATTGCTGGAGTTAGGCCGCATACCCTAGGTCGAATGGCTATGCTAGAATGTTCGGCCTCGCGTCTGCAATGCTAGGTGTTTCCACAGCAGTTCAGGGGGATTGGACTTGGATTCAGGGGGAGTTCAAGGCCGTAGTCTTAGTGATCTAGAGCGTTGGTCGAACTGGCCTTGCTAGGACTGCTAGCAGCACGGTAAATATTGTGAATAGGCTCGATGCTTATTTCTTTTTGCATAATTCTTCCCCGCCTAATAATTAGAGAGTGAGAGCAAAACATGCCTGACAATTCCCAGCGCGATGCATTTATTTACGATGGTGGCCGCACGGCTTTCGGTAGACATGCAGGCGCGCTTTCCCCAATTCGGCCCGATGATCTTCTGGCCCATGCAATTAAGTCCGTCGTTGAGCGAAACGTCTTCGAGGCTGAGGCCTATGAAGATGTCATCATGGGTAATACCAATGGTGCGGGTGAGGACTGTCGTAATGTCGCACGCTTCGCCTTACTCCGCGCAGGTATGCCGACTTCTGTCGCTGGCTTAACTGTGAACAGACTCTGTGGTTCCGGCCTCGCTGCTACTCTAGATGCGGCCAGAGGCGTGAAATCCGGAGAGGGAGAATTATTCCTCGCGGGCGGAGTAGAGTCGATGAGCAGGGCGCCTATCGTCATGTCAAAGGCGCAGACTGCTTTCGATCGCGGGCAACAGATAGCCGACAGCACCTTAGGTGCGCGTTTCACAAACCCTGCCTACGCAGCCGAGTTTGGGAACGACACGATGCCGGAGACGGCAGACAATATTGGCAGCGACCTAGGGATATCCAGGGAAGACAGCGACGCCTTCGCCGCTGGGTCCCAGGCTAAATACGAGGCGGCTCGAGCGGACGGCTTCTTCAAGGACGAGATCATTGCGATCGACGTGCCGCAGGGCAGAAAACAGCCAGACCTCACGGTAGATGCCGATGAGCATCCACGACCCTCATCGACCCTCGAAGCGCTTGGTGGTCTGCGTTCCTTGTTTGCCGGGGGTGTCGTTACCGCCGGTAATGCCAGCGGCATCAACGATGGCGCCGCCGCGCTGATCATCGGCAGCGCCGCCATCGGCGAAAAATATTCGGTCAAGCCGAGGGCCCGTATCATCGCCGGCGCGGTTGCCGGCGTTGAGCCGCGCGTCATGGGTCTTGGTCCCGTATTCGCGATTCGCAAGGCCCTGCAGCGAGCGAATCTGGAATTGAAGGACATGGATATCATCGAGATCAACGAGGCGTTTGCCACGCAAGTCCTCGGCTGCTTGAAGATGCTCGAAGTGGACTTTCAAGACGCGCGCGTGAATCCAAACGGAGGCGCTATCGCATTGGGTCATCCGCTAGGAGCATCGGGTGCGAGAATCGCTATCACGGCGATGCGTCAGCTGGAGCGGACGGGTGGACGCTATGCCGCTATCAGTCTGTGTATCGGAATAGGTCAGGGCGTCGCCGCTATCATCGAGCGAGTCGAATAAAGAATTAGTGGGTAGTACTTCATATCGCAAATAAATCAGCTATACAGGAATAAAACATGTCGAATGTCGTTAGTTATGAATTGATCGGGAATATTGGCGTAATCAGTGTCAACAGCCCACCGGTGAATGCGCTCTCACAAGCGGTACGCGAGGGTATCCTGAACGCAGTCAATGCCGCGCAGAAAGATGCATCCGAAGCCGTGGTGCTGCGCTGTGAAGGCCGTACCTTTATTGCTGGTGCTGATATCACCGAATTCGGCAAGCCGCCGATGGCGCCTGGCTTGCCTGAAGTCCTCACCGCGATCGAGGATTCGACGAAGCCTGTAATAGCCGCTATTCATGGCACGGCTCTTGGCGGCGGGTTCGAAGTGGCCCTCGCCTGTCATTACCGCTGTGCGGTCGC
>CAYGRR010000040.1:12403-25284 GCA_964352295.1 uncultured Pseudohongiella sp.
GAATTATTCCGCGAGCTGGTGATGTCTCCCGAGTCTGCCGCTATGCGCCACATCTTCTTCGCGGAGCGACAGGCGGCGAAGATTAAAGATCTGCCAGCTGATACGGGGCTTAGGGATATCAAGAAGGTTGCCATCATCGGTGGCGGCACCATGGGTGGCGGTATCGCCATGTGCTTCGCGAACGTCGGTATTCCTGTTGTGATGGTCGAAGTAAACGACGAAGCCCTAGAGCGGGGCATGAACATAATCCGTAAGAACTACACCATTACCGTGCAGAAAGGAAAACTCCCTGCGGACAAGATGGAACAATTGATTAGTACGATTACCGGTACCACGAACTACGCAGACATTGCAGATGTCGACTTGGTTATCGAGGCCGTCTTCGAGAACTTGGAACTCAAGAAGGAGATCTTCGCGAAGCTGGATGGCGTCTGCAAGCCGGGCGCAATCCTGGCGACCAATACATCGTATCAAGACGTGGACGCTATCGCCGCGGCGACGAGTCGACCACAGGACGTGCTCGGCCTACACTTCTTCAGCCCAGCGAACGTGATGAAACTATTGGAGGTCGTGCGGGGTGCGAAGACGGCGGACGATGCGCTGGCGACATCCATGCAGATCGGCAAGAAGATTGGCAAAGTCTGTGCGCTATCGCGAGTGTGCTACGGCTTTATCGGCAATCGTATGCTGGGCGGCTATGGCCGCGAGGCGCAGATGCTGTTGATGGACGGCTGCACGCCAGAGCAGGTCGACTCTGCGCTGGAAAAATTCGGTATGGCGATGGGGCCGCTAGCGATGGGTGATCTCGCCGGACTCGATGTTGGCTACAAGGCGCGTGAGGGGCGCACCGACCTACCAGACGATCCTAAGCTTTATCGTATGGGCACACTGCTCGTTGAGATGGGCCGCTTCGGTCAGAAGACTGGTTCCGGATTCTACAAATACGACCCCGAGACACGACGCCGCATGTCAGATCCGGAAGTGGAGGCGATGATTAAGGAGGAGGCGGCGAAGTTAGGGCTAGAGCAACGCGCCATCTCTGAGGAAGAAATTCTGCAGCGTTGTCTGTATCCGCTCATCAACGAGGGGGCGTTGATTCTGGAAGAGGGCATCGCACAGCGCCCTAGCGACATCGATGTTGTCTACGTGTTCGGCTATGCGTTCCCAGCCGCGAAGGGCGGACCCATGCACTATGCCGACCAGGTTGGACTGAAGCATGTCTTCGATAAGATCTGCGAATTCAGAGAGCGCGATGGCGAGCAGTATTGGAAGCCTGCTCCACTTCTGGAGAAGCTCGCGAAAGAGGGTAAGACCTTTGCTGAGTGGGGCCGCGAGAACGGCTAGTGTTGCCGGCCTTAGGTTCTCACCCTATCTACTAAAAAAGAAGAGACTAAAGAATGATTTCATACCAAACGGCAGCGCCCGGTGCGGCTCTAGTAGAAGTAGAGTCCCAGACGCCGACCCCGAAGGGAACCGAGGTGTTGGTGAAGACGATAGCCTGCGGGGTCTGTCACTCTGACATTCACATGCACGATGGCGTCTTTAATCTCGGTAACGGCAAGCAGCTCGAAGTCGGTCGAGAGGGAATGGTCCTCGGTCACGAGATTTTCGGCGAGGTTGTGGCTGTGGGTCCAGACGCGAAAGACGTGCAGGTTGGAGATAGGCGAGTTGTCTATCCCTGGATTGGCTGCGGAGAATGCGCGGCCTGCAAGCGTGGCGAGGAGCAGCTCTGTACGCCGGGTCGTGCTCTTGGCATCGTTGTGCACGGCGGCTTCGCCGATCATGTCATTGTTCCTCACAGTCGTTACCTGTTTGACAAAGGTGATGTCTCCGATTCCCTCGCCGCTACCTATGCCTGTTCCGGCCTTACCGCGTATAGCGCGTTGAAGCGAGTGGGTGAGCTGCATCCGGACGACGCCGTGGTGATCATCGGCGCCGGCGGCGTGGGCATGATGGCGATTCAGATCGCTATTTCGGCGATGGGCATCGACCCGATAGTGGTAGATATCGACGAGGCGAAGCTGCAGGCGGCACGCGAGCTTGGCGTGAGACGAACCTTTAATTCCTCCGACCCGCAAACAGCGAAGGAACTGCGCAAGCTAACCGGCGGCGCCTACGCGGCGATCGACTTCGTGGGTGCCGAGGCGTCGGTGCATTATGGTCTGGGCTGTCTGCGCAAGGGCGGCATGCTTATCATCGTCGGTCTCTATGGCGGCGCATTGAATATACCCATTCCCTTCCTGCCGATGAATGCCCGCATCATTCAGGGAAGCTACGTGGGGACTCCGCAGGATATGGCGGAACTCATGGAGTTGGTGCGCGCGGGCAAGATCGCACCTATCGAGATACAGGAGCGTCCGCTCGCTGAGGCTAGTGCGGCGCTTGCAGATTTAAAGGCGGGCAAGGTGCGTGGGCGTCAGGTGCTCGTTACTCGCTAGTCACTATTACATTTTTAGAAGTACGAAAAGATAGGAGGGTGCCGTGCAGTCCCTACAAGAATTTAGAGAAGCAACACGTACTTGGTTGGCGGCAAACTGCCCTGAGTCCATGCGGACCGCGATGGTGCAGGAGGAGATCGTCTGGGGTGGGCGCAATGCGGCGTTCGCGAATCCCGACAGCAAGCTCTGGCTGCAGCGCATGGCGGAGAAAGGTTGGACCTGTCCTACCTGGCCTTCCGAGTATGGCGGCGGCGGGCTAGACAAAGCGCAGGCGATTGTCCTTGGCGAGGAGTTGGCCCGCATCAATGCCAGGCCTGCCCTCACCAGCTTCGGCATCAGCATGCTCGGTCCAGTTTTGCTGGAATACGGCAGCCACGAGCAGAAGTTGGAACATATTCCTAAGATTGTGCGCGGCGAGATTCGCTGGTGTCAGGGTTATTCCGAGCCGGGTTCCGGCTCCGACCTCGCTAGCCTCTCCACCAAGGCAGAGCTACAGGGCGATCACTACCTGATCAATGGCTCCAAGGTATGGACGTCTTATGCAGACAAGGCTGATTGGATCTTCTGTCTTGTGCGCACCGATTTCGAAGTGCCGAAACATTCCGGCATTAGCTTTATTCTATTCGATATGGCGAGCGAGGGTGTTTCAACGAAGCCGATCCAGCTGATCAGTGGCTCCTCTCCTTTCTGCGAGACTTTCTTCGACGATGTGAAGGTGCCGGCAAGCAACCTAGTCGGACGGCTCAATGAAGGGTGGACCATAGCGAAACGGCTGTTGCAACACGAGCGTACGATGATTTCTGGCTTTGGATTGAGTGCGGGACAATCGGACAATGGCGGAACAACCTCCACTATCTCTAGTCTGGAGGGTGCGGCGATGCACTACCGTGGTGATAGCGGCAAACTATCAGATCCGGTGCTGCGAGATCAGATAGCCAGGTTTAAGATCGACAGCGAGGCGTTTGCCTTCACCTCGCGCCGCTCTGTAGAAGAATCAAAACAGGGGCAGGGCCCTAACGCAACATCCTCCATGCTAAAGAACTACGGCTGCGAACTAAATAAGCGGCGTTATGAGTTAATGCTGCAGGCCATTGGTAGTCAAGGGCTGGGCTGGGAAGGCGAGGGCTTCAGCGGTGAGGAGTTGCAATTGACCCGTGAGTGGTTGCGCTCCAAGGCGAATTCCATTGAGGGTGGTACATCCGAAGTGCAGTTGAATGTCATAGCGAAGCGGGTGTTGGGTCTGCCCGACATGCTAAGCCTGGCGCAGAAATAGCCAGGCCGCACAGAAATAGAGTAAGGAAGAATCGAATAATGGCTTTAGTATTAAATGAAGACCAGCAGCTGTTACAAGACTCGGCAAAGAGTTTCTGCCAGCAGAATGCGCCCGTTTCAGTGTTGCGCAGACTGCGTGACAGCAAAGACGAGCTAGGCTATGACCCGACAATCTGGTCGCAGATGATCGAGCTCGGCTGGGCAGGAATGGCCGTGCCCGAGGCCTATGGCGGATTCGCTTTCGGCTACGGCGGACTGGGCGTGGTATTGGAGGAGACGGGCAAGACGCTAGTGAGTTCTCCCTTAATTTCTACCGTGTTGATCGGTGCCACGGCCATTGCCCAACTCGGCAGTGAGAAGCAGAAGCAGGACCTGCTGCCGAAGATAGTCGCAGGGGAACTGCTGACAGCGCTGGCGCTCGATGAACACACCAGTCATATGCCAAGCAGGATAGCGACTAGCGCTGCCAAGGTTGAGGGTGGATACAGGTTGAACGGCAGGAAGACCTTCGTGCTCGACGGGCACGTGGCGGACATGCTGATCGTTGTGACGCGAACCTCTGGCGAGAAAGATGGCGAACAGGGAATATCGCTTTTTCTAGTGGATGCGAAGGCACAGGGAATTGAAATTACCCGAACCATTATGGTGGATAGCCGCAACTCCTCGAATGTTAAGTTCAACGATGTGGTCGTCGCCGAGGACGCGCTACTAGGCACTTTAGACCAGGGGTTTTCTGGTCTGGATCGAGTTCTGGATATTGCGCGCATCGGCATCGCTGCCGAGATGTTGGGTAGCATGCAGGCGGTGTTTGACAGTATCCTAGAGTTTCTGAAACAGCGTGAACAGTTTGGTGTGCTGATCGGTTCCTTTCAGGGACTTCAGCATCGTGCCGCTGAGATGTATAGCGAGTTAGAATTGTGTAAGTCGGTGGTGCGCGCTGCGCTGGCGGGCCTGGACGATGCCGATTCGACTCAGGCCGAGATATCGAAGCTCGCCAGCGTCGCCAAGGCGAAGCTCTCCGAGGTATTCTTCCTGGTGAGCAACGAGGGAATTCAGATGCACGGGGGCATTGGTATGACCGACGAGTTCGACGTTGGTTTCTATATCAAGCGGGCGCGAGTGGCGCAGCAATTCTTGGGCGACGCGCCCTTTCACCGAGACCGTTACGCGACGCTAAGCGGTTTCTGATAGATAGTCACTATCAGCGCTAAAAAACTTGTTGAATGGTAGGAGTCTGAAGATGACCGCGCAGCTTCGCAGTTATTACGAAACCGGTAATAAGGTCAACAGTGATCCGCTCATCTGCGTCTTCGAAAATTTCCTCAACGAAACAGAAATTCAACACCTGCTGGCCGCGTCAGAGTCGAAGCTCGAGCAGGCGCTGGTAAGCGGAGTAAAGTTTGACGAGTTAAGTGATAGTCGAACAGGCAGCAATTGTTGGGTTCTCCATGATCATGATGCGGTTATTCACGATCTATCGCTGCGCATTGCCGAGATCGTTGGGATCGGCCTCGAATATGCCGAGTCACTGCAGGTGGTGCACTATGCGCAGAGCCAGGAGTACGAGCCACATTTCGATGCTTGGGATAAGGCAACCGAGATGGGGCGGCGATACATGGAAAGGGGAGGGCAGCGCATGGTCACCTGCCTGCTCTACTTAAACGACGTGGCAGAAGGCGGCGGCACCGCGTTTCCTAATCTGGACATGGAGATTAGGCCCAAGAAGGGTCGCATGCTGTTGTTTCACAATTGCCATCAGGGAAGCACGGTACTCCATCCCGATAGTCTTCATGGTGGCTTGCCGGTTCTGAAAGGTGAGAAGTGGGCCTGTAATTTTTGGTTTCGAGAATTGGTGTTTCAGGCTCCAGGCACCGGAAAATCCACTGATTCTGAAACCGATGCGCCTCCCAAATACGCTCGCGTTATCTAGTGAGATAATCAATGCCGTTGCTGATTGTTGGTGCCGTGCTGGCAATACTGGTGTATGTACCAAGTTTTTGGGTACGCCGCGTCATGTCAGCCCATAGCAAAGAGATTGTCGATTTGCCTGGCACGGGCGGTGAGTTGGCGAAGCATCTGATTGAACGATTCGAGTTGACCGGCATCACCGTCGAGGAGACTACACCCTTTGCAGACCATTTCGACCCGGCCGGTCCTGCAGTACGGCTCAGCCCGGACAACTATCATGGCCGGTCTCTAACTGCCGTTGCGGTAGCGGCGCATGAGGTTGGTCATGCAATACAGTTTCATCGTCGTGAAAAAATATTCGAGCTGCGCAAACGCTATCTCCCCCTGGCGAATCGCCTTAAACAAATTGGCATCGTAATCATGCTGCTAATCCCGTTTCTCGCGCTGCTACTACGGGCGCCATTGGCGATAGCTGGCATAGTCGCAATAAGTTTGCTGCTGCAGCTTGCAGGCGCCTTCGCCTATCTAATTATTCTGCCGGAGGAATGGGACGCGAGTTTTAACAAAGCGCTGCCCGTTCTCCTCGAGGGGGAATACGTGGCGGTGGAGCAGATACCGGCGGTACGGCAGGTGCTCAAGGCGGCGGCTCTTACTTACTTTGCCGCCGCCTTGGCGAATGTGCTGAATATCGGACGCTGGCTCATGTTATTAAGAAGGTAACGATGGAGAAAGAAGCAAATGGATGACTCTCTCAATGTGTTCGATGAGAAACTCGAGCCCTGCGGCACCGATCCCGTTACGGGTTTTTACCGTGACGGATGCTGCAATACTAGTGATGAAGATCTAGGCTCACACACGGTATGTGTAAAAGTAGACGAGCGCTTTTTGCAGTACTCGCGTTTTCGCGGCAACGACCTCTCTACGCCCATGCCAGATTTTGGGTTCCCAGGACTTAATCCTGGTGACAGCTGGTGCCTATGTGCGGCGAGGTGGCTGGAGGCCTATGAGCAGGACATGGCGCCGAAGGTCTACCTGACGCGCACACATAAACGCGCGCTGGAGATTGTAAGTCTCGACAAGTTGAAGCAATTCGCTGTAGACATTAATTAGGGATGGTGATGTTCGCCTACCTCTTAGGGGCATCACAGTAGTTACTTGGTGATGTGGAATCTTTATCGACGCTGAAATTTGTTCCGAGCATATTATATATCGGAGGACTGCAAATGATTGAACTTCCACAGAACTCAACGCTCTATGCGCTGACGATGCTGCTAGCAGGCGTTGGTATTCCCATCATGGCTGCATTGAATGCGGGGCTCGGCACCAGGCTGCAGAGTCCGGCCCTGGCAGCTGCGATTCTTTTTGTCGTGGCCATGGCAGCTGCCCTGCTATATCTGTTGCTCGTCGAGGGCGTGCCCACCTCATTTACCGCGCCTGCCATGCCGTTCTATTTCTATCTGGGCGGCCTGTTCGTTGTCTTCTATGTGCTGAGTGTTACCTGGATCGCCCCGCGTTTCGGCATCGGCAATGCGGTGTCCTTCGTACTGCTCGGGCAGCTGCTATCGATCGCCACGATCGATCAGTTCGGTCTACTGGGCGCGCCTCAGGTTTCGCTCACGCTGCCGCGGCTGGTGGGACTTGTATTTATGGCGATTGGCGTTTTTCTGGTGGTGCGAAAGTAGTATGCTGGAGCGCTAAGAAGATAGGCTGCTGCTTTTGCTACTAATCTTGCTGCAAAGCAGACCGGCAATAACAAGAAAAATTTACCAATAAGAAGAAGGCGAAAACATGAAAACTCTTAACTCTGTATACCTGCTGCGCACGCTGTTCTCTGTTAGCTTAATAGTGCTCGCTTCAATAGC
The DNA here is from genome assembly GCA_964352295.1 of uncultured Pseudohongiella sp. Lineage (GTDB taxonomy): Bacteria > Pseudomonadota > Gammaproteobacteria > Pseudomonadales > Pseudohongiellaceae > UBA9145. Next base: position 19,884 of record CAYGRR010000040.1, read on the forward strand.
TAATGCACAGAATCTAGACCCAACTCGATTCGAGAACACAATTCTTGCCTTCGAGGCGAGTGACGCGAAGTCTCAGCCCGCCGAGGGCGCGATCCTTCTCACGGGAAGTTCCAGCATTGCTCGCTGGAACGATCAGGCAGCGGCTGCCCTAGCGCCCCTGTCTGTGATACCCCGAGGTTTCGGCGGCAGCGTCATGGGCGACGTGCTGCATTATCTCGATCGCGTCGCGCTCACCTATAAGCCGCGCGCCATCCTGATCTACGAGGGTGATAACGATACCTGGTATAAGCTGTCGGAAGAGAAGATCATTGGGCAGTTCGAAGAGATAGTAGCGAGGGTTCACGCCGCTCTGCCCGATACCCGGGTCTATGCGCTTTCGGTGAAGCCGAGTGTGGCACGGGTTAGCGTGTGGCCGGCGGCGCAAGCGGTGAGCGCGAGACTGGAGGCGATCGCTGCGGCAGACCCGCTCGTGCATTTCATTGACGTTGCCTCCCCGTTCCTAATGCCTGATGGAACCGTGATGACCGATATCTTTATCGAAGACGGTCTGCATCTAAACGACAAGGGGAACGAGATATGGGGCAGGGCTATCAAGGCTGGTCTGATGGAGATCGAGGGGCGCCTCGAATAGTTTTCTTTACGGATAGTAAGCCGAGATAGGGTCAGCTATGAATTTTCTTGAATTCCTGGAAGCGAGTTTGATGATGGGAATTCCCATGGTCGTCCTCAGCTGGACTATCTTCGCTTGGCTCTACGTAGGTGGCTCCCTGGATCGAAACGCGGGCCGAAAATCTGTGGGTGTCGAGGTCAAGAAATTGAAGAAGTCCTTCAATAAAAAAAAGGAAGGTGGGACTGCAAACTACATGGCCGAGAAGTGGTTGTGGTTTGGTGGCGGTTTCTATGGTCTCGCTGCTTTATGGACATTCGCAGTTATCGAGCTACTCGACATCGTTCGGCTTATCCTCAGTCCGTCCACCATTCTGGATGCTTTCGATAACGGCCTCGTGTCGGCAGTCATTCAGTTGGCGGCGAATCAGCTCTCCAATCTTATTACCGCCTTCGTCTGGTTCGGGTATTGGGGAGATGATGGCATCCTTGTCTGGTTGGCGGTTGCCTATGCGGGTTACTGGATCGGCGTGGAGCTGGCGCGAAGGGACAAAGAACTGCCAACGCGTGAAGTCTTGCGTAAGCTCAGGTCGTTGTTGCCCTAATTGGTGATGATTAAATCTCTGTCTATCTCTACGCCCAGACCCGGCCCGCTCGGCATGGCCATGAAGCCTTCAGGATCTACAGTCGGTGCATTCTCCATGACAGCGAAGCCATTCGTGTAGGGCGAGATTGGCGGATCGTTGAGAATCTCTATCCAGGGGCAGTGTGGCCAGGTGCCTATCATATGCAGCTGTGCCACCGTGCCGAGCTGACCGCCGCCGTGATGAGGGATGACGAGCTTGTGGTTCGCGAGGGCGAGAGCTGCCACGGCGCGCAGGCCTTGCACTCCCTCGGTGACGAGAATCTCGGGCTGCAGAATATCGTAGACGCCGCGCTCGAGAATCCATTGGAACTCCTGCACGCCTTGGTTGTTCTCGCCGCCAGCCAGCGGGATGTCTACCAATCGATTCAGCTCGCTCAAGCCATCGAAGTCGTAACGTCTAAGGGGCTCTTCCAGCCAATACACGTTCAGGTCTTTCAAGGCTCTGGCGGTATCCAGCGCACGCGTAAAGTCCCACTGCACGCCGGGTTGCCAGATGCCACTAGACTGAGCCTGATTAGCGTCGGTCATGATCGTGAAGTCATCGCCTACCGCATCGCGGACTAGCTCTATCGTGCGAATATCTTCCTTCATCGTAAGGTGATGCAGGCGAATCTTGATTCCCTGCCATCCTTCGGCCTTCAGTTTCGCGGCGGTCTCTGCCCGTTCTTCCGGTGTGGAGAGTTGAATCATACTCGCGTAGGCGGGCACCTTGTCTTTCTGTGCGCCCCACAGCTTATAAAGTGGCTGACCTGTCACCTTTCCGACAATGTCCCAGAGCGCGATCTCGATACAGCCCACATCGCGCCAGTTGTTCGCCGCGCCATTGGTGTATCGCATCTGATGGCCGAGGGTTTCGTTGTCGAAGGGATCCTGGCCAAGGAGTATCTCCTTCATGCGATTGATGCCCCCCGGGCTCATGCCTGGTGCGATGCCCGTAATACCCTGATCGGTCAGTATCTCCGTGAAGCTGCCTCCGCCGATATTGCGCATATAGGGACGGCCCGGTGCCCAGGCCGACTCCATGACGCCGGTCTCGCCTAATGTACGTAGTCTGTGCACGCGAATATCGGTGATGCGCGGGCGCTCGTTCTGCGCCAGCGCGATGCCCGGCAGTGACAGCGAGGCTAATGCGGCGGCGCTGGACAGGCCGGAGAGAAAGTGTCGACGCTTCATAGGAGATCCTGATTAATCATCTTGTGGCTGACTAGAATTCGTCATAGCCCTCGGTTAGTTCGATGTAACCGCCCGCCGGGTCGGTAATGAACGCGATCTTCAGGCCGATGGCAGGAATATCGCGAAAGGGTACGTTGAACTCGATACCCTTCGCTTCCAACTCCTTGCAGAACGCCTCGAGATCATCGAATTCGAAACCGATGTGATCGAGAGCGGCGCCGCGCGTCGGGAGGCGCGCCGTAGCGGAATTGCCGAAGCTAATATTCATGCCCGGTGCATTTGTAGTAGTTGCAATGGAGCCGCGTGGCTTGACCTCCAGCGAGAAGACATCGGTGTACCAGGCGAGTAACTCTTCGTATTCCGGTAGGATGAAATGGATGTGGTAGCCGCTGATCTCGGTAGACAGGCCCTGATCTTCCTGCATCTCCACATAGACGTTTCCAGGCAACATGATATAGGCATTGGTCTGACCCTCAGCACCGATAAAGACGCGACCCACCTCAAGCCCATCCGCGCGCCATTTCTCCAGGAATGCATCCATGTTGCGTACCTTGAAGCCGAAATGATCGAGAATTGTTTCCTGCATGGCGACAGTAGGTTCTTGCTCGGTAAGCGCGACTAACATGTTCGGCAGCCGCACAGCCGTCAGTGGACCTTTCTGAACGACGACACCATTGAAGTGTTCCACCCAGATCTGTTTATGACGTTCCATGTCCACCACATTGAGGTGAACATGTCCGTAAGTTAGACCGGCGGGATTAGGTGTCGCCAGCTGTGCTTGCACATTGGATGCAAGATTGAGCAGGACTAATAGTGTCAATAGACGTTTCATGGAGCGGCTTCCTTATTATTGTTGGACAAGGCGTGGAGCCAGAATAATAGCTTGCTGTGTTCGAGTCTATGCCAATAGTCGTCTCTGCAAGTGTGCAGGGGTCTACCAGACGTCTGCGAGCAACTCATAAGAGCGACGCCTCGCTTCGCTGTCGTGGGTGATTGTTACCAACATAATCTCATCGGCTTGAAATTCTGCGGCGAGGCTCAAAAGCTTCTCCTTGACCTGCTCGGGCGATCCGACCGCGCGTTTTCCCCTGTTCTCCTCTAGCGTTCGAAGCTCGCCGGGAGAATAGGGATAACTCATTGCTTCCTCGACCGTTGGGAAGGGGCCAGGATTGCCCTGCAGAAGACGGCAGTACCAGAGATCGCGACTGCGAGACAAGCGCATCGCCTCTTCCTGCGTTTCAGCGGTGATGCTAAACAGAGTCAGGCAGGTCCAGGGCGCATCGAGATTCGGTCCTGCGCTAAAGCGCTCGCGATAGAGATCAAAAATATCAGGCCGTATATTGGGATTGATGAAGTAGGCGAAGTTGTAGGGCAGGCCGGTAAGTGCCGCGAGCAGGGCGCTGTCCTCGCTCGAACCTAGCATCCACAGCTCTGGCGGCGTTGCCACTTTAGGAAATGCGCGAGCGTTTTCCATGCCGGGTGTGCGCGGGTCGCTGTCGTTGAGCAGAGCCTGCAGGTCGACGACCATATTGGGAAAGTGTTCCGCACCTACGCGGGAGCCGTAGCGAATCGCTGCTGCCGTGAAGGGGTCGGTGCCCGGCGCGCGGCCCACGCCTAGATCCATGCGACCGGGATACAGTGTCTGCAGAATCTTAAAGTTCTCTGCAACCTTGTAGGGGCTGTAGTAGGGCAGCATGACGCCGCCGGAGCCTAGGCGTATTTGAGTAGTTTCGGCTCCCAAGCGGCCCAGCAGCACCTCGGGTGAACAGCCGGCCAGCGCGTCGGAGGCATGATGCTCTGCCACCCAGTAGCGATAGTAACCGAGGCGATCACAGAGCCCGGCCAGTTCGATAGTTTCTTGCAGCGCCGCCGCCGGAGTAGAGCCGTTCTTAACCGGCGATTGATCCAGCGCCGAAAGTTTAATTTTGTGCTTCATGTTTGCCATTCTTAGCTGCCTTTTCGTGAGCAAATCCTACGCGTTTTGACGTACTTTAACAAAGTGTGAAGTAAGGTAACACATCGGCTGAAGGCAGCTAAAAATACGGTACATAGAGAGTTTTTTACGGAGAAAAACTTTAGTAACTAGTAGCGTTCTGGTTTACTATCGTGTGTCACTTTAGGCAGAGTGATTGATTTTGAAATTTACTAACTGAATTCAACAAATAAAACAGTTCTTAATAAGATTATAAATACAGAAAGGGGAGTAAGAATGCGCAACACATTTCCTAGTAAGCGCAAGGCAATTACTATCGGTGTAATCCTTGCGGGGCTAGCTGCTCCGGTAGCTGCTCAGGATGGAGACATTGAAGAGGTCGTAGTAACCGGCTCATTCATTCGTGGCTCCGCTCTTGATGCACCTTCACCGGTTCAAGTAGTCGATAGAGCGAGTATCGAGGCACAGGGTGCTGCGGTAATCTGGGACGTTATCAAGAATCTGGAAGTAAACTCCGGTTCATTCGCAAACCCGGGCGCCGGTGAGCGAGATCAGACTGAAGGTACTGCGCAAGTTAACCTGCGTAACCTGGGTGAGAACTCCACACTCACACTGATTAACGGCAAGCGAATGGCTCCTGCAGCCGCTACCACTTCCACAGGTGGTGAGTTCGTTAACATCAATAACATTCCACTGGTAATGACCGACCGCGTCGAAGTATTGACCGACGGTGGTTCGGCACTGTACGGCGCTGACGCCGTTGCCGGTGTTGTGAACATCATCATGCGTACCGACTTCGAGGGACTGGAAGTTTACGGTGACGTGCAGAACGTAGAAAGCGCAGGCAGTGCATTCGATAAGACTGTTAGCGCCATCTGGGGTTGGGCCAGCGACGACGGCGATACACATTTCGTGTTGTCGGCGGAACGTTTCGAGCGCGACAACGTCGAGGCATCAGCAGCGAACTTCATCGATGAGAATACGCAGTTTACTGCAAGCATTTCAAATATTACTTCTCCTGTAGCTATCCCATCCTTCGGCGC
>CAYGRR010000041.1:0-24851 GCA_964352295.1 uncultured Pseudohongiella sp.
GCTACTCCTATTACTAGCGGCGTAATCTGCACCAATATCTTGCCAGAATCAAAGTGATAGAATAGTATCACTCTATGAAAACAGAACTTGTAACGACCTTAAAGCGACAGGCTACAAGAATCCTTGCGGATTTACGTGCTACCAAAGAACCCGTTCTTATAACTGAGCATGGCCAACCATCCGCATATCTCTTAGATGTCGGTGACTATGAGATGATGCAGAGCCGAATACGAATTCTTGAGGGGATCGCTAAAGGCGAGACCGCAGTTCAAGAAGGCCGCGTTTTCAGCCACCATGAAGCCGAAGAAAAATTGGGCAAATGGCTGAAATAGTTTGGACTGAGCCAGCTCTAGAGGACTTAGACGAAATAGCCGAATACATAGCTTTGGACAAGCTCAATGCGGCTCAGAATCTCGTACGTGCAGTGTTCAAGCGTATAGACTTACTAGGTCAATCACCAAATTCCGGGAAAAAGGTTCCTGAACTCTCCCCATCGAAGTACAAGGAAGTTATCGTCGGCCCTTGCAGAGTGTTCTATCGCCACACAGAAGGCTCTGTCTATATTCTGCATGTAATGAGAGTGGAGAGAGAACTGCGTAAATATTTGCTGCAAGACAGAGATTTGAAAGGCAGATAAAACTAATAAAAAGGGTAGCAGCGCTACGCGGTGCTCGTATTGCCAAGGGCGATATGTTTTTCGAAGCGTCTGCATCTGGCCGTAACCAGAACAACGAATAGATGCAACTCTAGATCAGTTACAAGCACCTAACCGCTGGGGCCCTACAGTGATACCTGCACGTTCCGATATCGGATTGAAACACTTTATCTGATGTGCCGCGCTTGACCAGTTTGCGACTGACACAAAGTAGAAGGTTCTCAGCATGCCCAATCGACGCGATTTTCTCAAAACCGCTCTGGTAACACCCTTGGTGCTTTCGGGCAGCGGCGGCTTTTCCCAGACCGCTCCTGCGGGGAAGATGCTGTTCTGTATGCATCAAAGCACTTCACGTGCCGCCGGATTCAGAGGGTCGCTGGAGGGCTGGTCCCGCGCAGGCATTGAGTACGTCGAGCTCAACGGCGCAATGCTTGACGCATTCCTTGTGAACGATACATTGCAAGGCGCGCGGACGCTACTCGACGACCTCGGCATGACGCCGGTCAGTGCCTCAACGGGCCTGCCCGACCTGTGGATTCCCGGGCCGGAACGTGAGGCATCCCTGGAAGAATGGCGCAGGCGCTGCGATCAATACGCTGCCCTGGGGTTGAACAAACTCTATTCGGCATCCGTTACCAGCCGCCCGGTCAGTGTGGAGGATTTCGCAGCAACACCGGCCAGTGTTCGTGAAGCCGCTGACATCGCTGCCGAATACGGTCTCACCTGTATGATCGAGTTCATGCGCACCTCGACGCATCTTGCTACCTTGGGCTCGGCACTCAGTGTGACCCGAGCTGCGGACCACCCCAACCTTAAAATGATGATCGACTTTTTTCATTTTTGGTCAGGGCTTAGTAAGCTGGAGGATCTGGACCTGCTCGAACCGGGAGAATTGGCCCATTGTCACTTTCAAGACCTGCTGGACGCGCCGAGGGAGTTAACTGACAACAGTTACCGCGTAATGCCGGGGGACGGTATCGCACCGCTGAATGCGATAATCCGAAAACTTGCTGACAAAGGTTACACTGGCGCACTGTCTGTAGAGCTTTACAGGAGTGAAATCGTCAACGGTGATCCTTATCCTGTTGCTACCGAAATCAAGGAGAAAGTTGAAAGAGTGATGAGGGCGGCAGAAGTCTTTTAAACACACCTTCTTTTCGGGATATACAGTTAAAGATCTATTCGCCCCAGCGCACGGCATCTGGCAAATTGTGCAGAAGGTTGGCCTCACTGCACACTTAACTGGGGAGTAGTAAGATGCCGGCTATTAGCCGAAAGATGCTTCGTAGGTCAGAATAATTTTGTAAATAAGACCAACGCCTAACAAACGAACTAAAAAAGATGCACGTGTTCGCGCATCCAACTCTAGTCTCTACCCCTGTGCGTCTACGCTATCTCTCGCCGACACTTCCGCATGCCAGCGCCATAGATTGCTATGGGATTTATCTATCGTCAAGCCAACCAAGGACGTCGCAAAGTCTATGGCCGTTAGCAGCGTAATATCCGCAATCGTGAATCGGTCTCCGGCCACATAGGGCGCCGCAGCGAGCTCGGCGTCCAGACGCACGCAGTACTTCGCCACGTTCGCATCACTCGCTACCTTTGCCTCGGGAATTTGCTTGACGATGCCCATCGCGGCGACAACTGGGCCATTTACCCAGGAAACGCCGACCGGACTCCAGAACTCTGTTTCGATGTGACGATTGCGCATCTCAATGTGGCCCATCTCAAAGGGGTCGCGGCCCATTAGGTTGGGCTCGGGATGAATACCTTCTATGTACCGGCAGATCGCCACGGACTCGCCTAGGCAGCGGCCATCTTCAAGCTCGAGCACGGGGATCTTGCCGCTGGGGTTCTTCTTCAGAAACTCCGGCGTCTTGTGCTCGCCCTTGGTCATGTCGCAATTCACGAGCTCGACCTCGACGCCCTTCTCAGCCAGAAATATCTTCACACGACGCGGGTTGGGCGCGCGGCCGTAGTCATAAAGTTTCATCATGTTGTGATCCTCGATTGTTGCGTGTTCATGGAATGCCGTGGCAAGGTACTAACCCTTGGGATCCTGCAGTCCGCCGAATGCCGTGAAGAAGGATTTGAAGAAGTTTGAAAGCTCCAGGGTCATTACCGCAAACTCCTGATCGAATTTCTGCGCGGCGCTCTCGATCTCCTCGTTGGCCTCTTCCTGCTTCATGCCGACAAATTTGAGTCGCTTGATACTGAGGTCGTCGCCGATGCTGCAGCTCAGCAGGCTGTTCCAGGTTACGCCCAGATTCTTAACCTGCTTGCCGGCCTCGAGGTGACTCTGTATCTCATCGGAGAACAGGTCTTGCCCCTTGCAGCGCACGATGTTGCTACCATCGGTCGGGTTGTACAGCTCACAGTCTTCATCGATGAGGAAGTGATCGCTGGCACGCTGCTCTTTCAACCAGCGCGTCATCACATCGCTGGGCGCGCGATTCGCATCAGGTATCGATACCTTTAGGCTGCCCAGGCTCTCGCGTAACAGATTCAGCAACGCCTCGGCCTTCGGCGCGCTGGCGGAGTTCACAATGATTAGATTGTCACGAGCAGAGATGTAGGCGAAGGTTTGTTGATTGCGCGTGAAGGCTCGCGGCAATAGCGACACGAACACGTCGTCCTTGATCTGGCGCTTCTCCTTTCTATAGATCTTGCGGCCCTGTCGTTCTTCGAGCTCGGCCACTTTTTCGTCTGTCGCCTCGTTCACTACCGAGGTTGGTAGCAGCCTCTCCTGCTTCTGTGCGCAGAGCATAATATAGTCGCCCTGCACATGGGTGAGCATCTCGCCCTCTTTGCCTAGGGGGCTGACCCAACCGTACTTGGACTTGTCATGACTGCTGCAAGGATGAAAGAGTTGTTCGCTAAGTTTCTGTTCCAATTGTTCGGGGGTAGCGCCTATCGCCTCGTTTAGGCAATACAGGCGTAAATTCTTAAACCACATACGTTGATTTCCAGCTAGCACTGAGTAGCAGTGCGAAGATTGTGCGAAAGGAGTAGGCGAAAGATTATGCGCGATACCGCGACACTATTCTAGTGCTTACATGCCTGGGCTGAACTCTCGGCGAGAATTAAGCACATGATTGGATGAATGATAAATCTCTGCTATCGGGTCCTTAGTTTCAACTGAAAGCCAGAGATCGAAATTTGCTAGTCGCTACCCCAATTGCGGAGTGCAATCCCTTACTAAACTAAAGGCAGGCAATACATGAAAAAAGTCATTCACTGGGCTCTACCACTCTTTATAGCATTCGTATTCCTTCAATCGCTGTTCTTCAAATTCAGCGGGTCGGAGGAGACGGTGATTATTTTCAGCACCATCGGCACCTGGATGGCAGATATTGGCCTGCCTCAAAGTTTCGCCGAGGGATTCAGCCGCTATGGGGGAACGGTGACGGGTGTTGCCGAGTTGATCGCTGCCATTCTAGTGCTCGTGCCCGTTACGCGAGTCTGGGGCGCGCTCGGCGGCCTCATGATTATGTCCGGTGCGATCTTCTTTCATCTATTTACGCCGCTAGGCGTGGTCCGCATCGTCGACGCGGCGGGCAATACGGACGGTGGTGTCTTGTTCTTCATGGCCTGCGGCGTCTGGCTTAGCAGTTTCACCCTCTTGGCTATCGACAGGAAAAAGCTGCTCGCCCTCACCGGACGCTAAGCTGTGGGAGGAATCTTCCTCGGAAGTAGCACCTACAATCCCTCAATGAGGAAATCTGCCACCGCAAGCATTTCCTGAAAGCCACCGGCGCCCAGAGGCGAAATCCCGTACTTTCCGCCTACAAACAAGGCGGGGGTGGATTGGACCTGATAGTCCCGATTCAGCGCTTCAGCCTGTTCTAGCTGCTGCAGGATGGTTTCGGAATGGTAGGCGCGTAAAAAATCAGCCGCAGAAATGCCGATAGTTTCGAAGAACCGCTGTAACTCTTGTTCGTTGGTCACTGTGGCGTTGTCTTTTTCGAAAACAACATAGAACTGGCGATGACTACGATCCAGGACCCCCAGTAGCTGAGCCGTAAAATAGGCACGGGCGGGAAAGCGCATCTCTGGCGACCAGATCACTGGTACCCGGACTAGTGAAACTCCATCGTCCTGAGCGCGTTCCCAATCGGTCAAATATTCTTCAAACTCGGAACAGGGCCAGCACGGGTACCAGAAAAAAGCGACTGCTTCGACCCCAGTATGGTCTGTTTGGCTGACAGGAGTAGTAAGCTCAATGTAGTGGTTTCCGGAGATGTAGGGTGATTCGGCATCAAGGCTTCCGACCAGGCCAGCCGAAGTGCCCGATGTCAGCGATAAGGGGTTTTCTGCGACGAGGGGGTCGATCTGGTTTTCCATAACAGGATCCACATAGTTAGCACTATCCAGCGCGATGACCAGGGCGACCACGGCACAGGCAATCGCTCCCGCCGTTAACAAATGCCAGAATCCCCGCCCCTTAGCGGCAGCAACCTGCAGCCTGTGAGGAATCTCCGCATAGTTTGCAGTGGGAGAGACTAGGGAAATTCCCTCAAGGCGATTTTCGAGCTCGCGGCTGCTCATGTAGTCATTTTCATCAAATTGCTGGTTCATGGATATTCTCCTTAAGCTGGGCCAGGCCCCGGCGATACCAGGACGCGACCGTATTCGGGTTGTTGGCGGTGATCTCCGCTATCTCGTCAAACGTGAGGTCTGAGAAGAGTTTCATAATCAATACCTGTTGCTGATTACTCTCCAGTTTGTCCAGCTGTCGCAGTATCTGCTGCACAAATACCTGTTGTTCCGCAGATTGCGACCGGGTGTCAATGAAGTCGTGATGTTCGGCATCGGGCAAGAAGCGCCGTGAGTGCTTCACGCTGTAGAGCGCCTTGTTTCGCACCGTCATGTAGAGATAAGCCGGTAAATTATCTGGAGCCTGGTCTAGTTCGGCAACGGCAAGCATGGCATCGAGCACGGCATCTTCCGCCGCCGCCCTGTTTCGGCTTATAGCGAGGGCAGCTACATAGAGCTGTTTCTGCTTCGATTTGAAAAGCTCTACTAGTTGGTCCAGTAGTGATGTTGCAGGCATGTATTTTCCTCTTTGGGATAAGAGTATCCAGCCAGTGAAATTTGTGCAGTCAGAATCAGGAGATTTTGTTCGGCTTAACGCAGAAGGGACAAGCGTAATTAGATGCTTCGGTCAGCCTGTGAGGAGATTGACACTGCGAGAGCATCAACCCACTAAAACATCAGACATAACTCAGCATAACAAGATATGCCCAAAAGCATAAGACTATTTTTTCAAGGCAATGCCTCCTAAAATTCGCACTCTCGTCAGCAGACTAGACACGCTGAAGTGTAAAGAGGAGTGATAAATGATCAGAAAGGCAATCTGTTCCTGTGGCCATATGGGTATCGCAGTAGAGGGGAATCCGGTAAGCGTAGTGGCCTGCAATTGTCTGAAGTGCCAAAGACGCACGGGTTCGGTGTTCGGGGTTTCGTCCTATTTCGCCGATATACAAATTGTGGAGCGAATGGGCACGAGCAAGTCCCTAACCCGTACCAGTGAAGCAGGACTACAGATGCAGCGATGCTTTTGTCCTGAATGCGGTTCCACTGTCTACTGGAAACCGGATCTCGAAATCGCCTACACCGGCGTGGCGGTTGGCGCGTTCGCTGATCCGGAATTTCCGGAGCCAGGCATGGCTCTGTGGAATCAGTCGAAGCATAGCTGGGTGAATTTTCCAGCGCACTGGCAGCACTCGCAGACGCAGCAGCTTGCTGACAAGTAACAAGCGTGCCAACGAGAATTGGGACCGACTGCAGTTTCCTCAGTGCTGAGAACGGCAACAAACGTGGTCTGTTCTCGCTGATCGAGTGCTAGGCAACCGATGACTCTTTCTCGGGGAAGCAGAGTGCCTGAGCCTGTGCCCAGACCGCATCAGCAAGGTCTCTGTCCTGGGCCACTGCGACTAGGGGCATAATTTTTTTCTCGTTGAAATACACCCCGCTGTGGTGACTGACACTGGGGTCTGTCGCCAGCCACACAGGAGCTTCCGCCCCTTGCTCTGGCGTCTTCCACAGGCGTTTCACCTGTCGCAGCAGCCAACCCACGATGCCTGTAGTCTCACCTAAGTTGGAGCGAATCACTCCCGGGTGCACCATATTGATGGTGACTCCTGTGCCTTCCAGTTGTCGAGCCTGTTCTTCCAGGGTGAGGACATTACAGAGCTTCGAGTTCGCGTAGCTAGCGAGCCGGCCGAAGTCTTCACCGGTAGGCGTCCTCTGAATATCTACCTTGCCTTTTACATACAGGCCTGAGTTCACAGTAACTATGCGCGCCGGTGAGGCGGCCATTAGATTGGGCAGAAGCAGTTGGCTCAACATGAACGGCGCGAGATGATTTGTCATGAAGGATCGCTCGAGCCCATCCTCGTTCAGTTCTCGCTGGGTCATCCATACGCCCGCGTTGTTCACCAGCACATGAATTTTTGGATAGCGATTTGCGATGGCTTCGGCCAGTGTGCGTGTTGAAGCAATGCTTCCTAGGTCTCCAACGACTAGTTCAACGTTCGAATCTCCCGCCACAGCCTTGATGGAATCCCTCGCTTCCCTGCCCTTCAGCTCATTACGGCTAACAAGCACTACATGGGCATCTAATTCTGCAAGCGCCTTAGCGATCTCATAGCCGATACCTGCGTTTGCGCCCGTCACAATACAGACCTTGCCCCGCATGGCTCTACCTCCTAAAACAGATTGTGATCTGGGTTTTTACTCTAGTCGCAAACTCGCCTATAGTAAACGCTCTCGCAACCAAGAAGAGTATGCCAGCCATGACTGATACCACCAGCGCAGCGCCTATTGAGCGCAAGGAATTAACCCTCAGAGTTGTAGTGTTGGGCCTGCTTCTGGCGGTGGTGATGGGCGCCGCGAATGTCTATGTGGGCCTGCGGGCTGGCATGACCGTCTCGGCATCGATTCCGGCGGCTGTGATGGCCATGTTGCTCTTCAAAATGTTGTTCAAGAATTCCAGTATCCTCGAGGCCAATCAGGTACAGACCTGTGCCTCCGCTGGCGAGTCGCTTGCCGCCGGCATCATCTTCACCATGCCCGCCATGATCTTGATCGGCTATTGGGATTCCTTCGACTTCTGGTCGGTCACCATCATCGCGCTCACCGGAGGCCTCTTAGGCATTCTGTTTATGATTCCCATGCGCAAGGTCTTCATCCTCAACAACGCCGAACTGGCCTACCCAGAGGGCATTGCCTGTGCAGCGGTGCTGCGCGCCGGCGAAGAGGAAGAGAGTGGGGACGGACAGGAAGGCGCACAGAAGGGCGAAGCCATGAATCTCTTCTTCGGCGGCCTGCTCGGCGCCGGCGTCGCGCTCGGTGCGAAACTGTTTGGCGTGTTCACCGCCACCCTCGAGGCAGCTACCGTACTCAGCTCGCGCATCTTCTACTTCGGCGGCGATCTGTCTCCCATGCTAATCGCCATCGGCTTTATCGTTAGACTCAACGTCGCCATCCTGATCTTCATCGGCGGGGCCATCTCCTGGATCTTCGCTATTCCCCTGCTCGGCTCGGGCGATCAATTTCCCTCGGCCATCGATGGCGCCTACGAGTTATGGAGCACGCAGATTCGCTACGTAGGCGTCGGTGCCATGGTGCTTGGCGGTTTCGCCTCGCTGTATTCAGTGCGCTATGGCCTTGTCGCCGCCATCGCCGAGCTGCGTAACAACCTGAGCAGCGGTAACTTAATAAAGCACGATCTGGAGCGAGACATCCCAACCTGGGCGATCATCGGCCTTACTCTCGGCTGTGTCTGCGTGCTGGCCTGGGTGAACTATCGCTTCACCTCTGGCATAGGCATAACCCTACTGGCAACGGCGGTAATGCTGGTCATGGGCTTCTTCTTTACCGCGGTGGCTAGCTATATCGTGGGGCTTGTGGGCAACTCGAACAGCCCAGTTTCGGGCATGACCATCACGGCCGTCCTAGTCGCCGGCGGTATGCTCTGGCTATTCAATTACTCGGGCATGGAGGCCATGGTTGCAACGCTAGGCATTGCGGCTATCGTCTGCTGTGTGGCGGCGACCAGTGGCGATGTCTGTAACGACCTGAAGACAGGCGCAATGCTTGGCGCTGCTCCTTTCCGCCAACAGATCATGCAGATCGCGGGCGTGTTTGTTGCGGCCTTCGTGATGTCGCCGGTGCTGAACCTGCTGCACAACAATATCGAAGGGGGCATAGGCGGCAGGGAGTTGTCGGCGCCTCAGGCTAGCCTGTTCGCCTCCTTGGCCAGAGGCTTCTCCGGCGAGACGCAGCTGCCTTGGGATATGATCGGCTATGGCGTCCTCGTGGGCGTAGTCATCCTTGTCATCGATTGGTACCTAAAGTCCACCGGCAAGAAATTCCGCGCCCATCTCATGCCCATTGCCGTTGGCATGTATCTACCCTTTGGCCTGGCAACGCCGATTCTGATCGGCGGCCTGATCGCACACCTGCACAGCAGGGGCACCGACGAGGCCAGCCACGACAAGGTATTGCACCGCGGCGTGTTGTTCTCCTCCGGCGTTATAGCCGGCGAGGCATTGATGTCGGTAGGGCTAGCCTGCCTCACTGCGCTGGGCGTGCAGTCCCTCGATCTCGGCCTGTCTGGTGGTCTGGTCACGGCACTCTCGATCGCCGCGGCGGTGTTTATCGTGTGGATGTTCCATAGGTTTACGCAGCCCCTCAAGGCCTAAGATAGCCAGCGCAATTAGCTTTTTACTCTTGCCCAAATAGTTGCTACTGTCGGCGCTAGACACCAACGATCCCGCGATCTGAGGAGAGACAGAATGCGTGTTATTACCCCATTGGCACTAGCCCTAGCGTTATTCGCACCGCTGGCTTCGGCCCAATTAGTTCCAGAAGAAATCAGCGTCGAAACGATGCCTGATCCCGGACCAAACTGGTTCATTTCAAAAACGGGAAATGGCGGCTATATCTTCGACGCAGCCACCGGCGAGATGCAGGGGCTGCTCAATCTGTCGCGCAACACTCCCGCCGTAGCCGTGTGGCAACCACGACGAGAATTCTACGCCGCCGAATCTTACCTCTCCCGCGGTGTGCGCGGGGAACGCACGGACCTGGTCGCTATCTACGATTTCGAGAACCTGAGCCCTGTCGCCGAGATCATTATTCCCAATCACATGGCGCGCCTGTCGATTCGAAACCACCTTGGCCTGATGAACAATGGCCGGCATCTTGCGGTATTGAATATGAACCCCGGCCATTCTGTATCGATTGTCGATGTGGAAGACCGTGTCTTCATCTACGAGGCCTCGACGCCCGGCTGCGCGGTGATCATGCCGGTAGCTGATAGCGACTTCCTGCAACTCTGTGGCGACGGGACTCTGCAACTTATTCAGCTCGACATCAGTGGCTTCGAAGAGAATCGCGTACGCAGCGACATCTTCTTCAGTGTTATGGACGATGCAATCTTCGACCGTACCGCACGCAGTGCGAATGGCTGGTATCTCATCACCCACGCGGGCACCGTGTATGAAGTTGGAACACGGGGCTCAGAGATACTCATCGGCGAAAGCTGGAAGGTAACAGCCGAGGGTGAGGAGTCCTGGCGGCCGGGTGGCGACGAGTTTATTACCGCGCACCGCGACACTGGCCTGCTCTATGTTGCCATGCACGAGGGCGAGGTCGACACGCACCATGTGCCTGGCAGCGAGATCTGGGTTTTCGATGCGAACTCCGGCAGACGCCTTACGAAAATAAAACTTGAGGTGCCCGCCACCTCAATCATGGTTACCCAAGAAACCGAACCCAAACTAATAGTCGCAGACGATGACGGCGGTACTCACGTTTACGATGCGCTCACCTTCGCCTTCGAGCGCACGATAGTGACGCCAGGCGCTGCAATGTTTGAGGATTTCTAGAACGTGATAGATCCGCTACTGCCAAGAATTATCGCACTAGGTTTCGCTTTGTTATTCCTGATCGCGGCCGCACACAAGTTTAGCAATCGGCCGATTTTCCGTGCGAATTTCGAAGCTTATGAAATAGTACCGAAGAGTCTCTCTGGCCTCGTAGCGAACATTATTCCTCCGCTAGAGCTACTGCTCGGAATCGCTTGGCTCTTAGCAGGACTATTTGCGCTGCGGTTTGACGCCATTACCTACCTCAGCATTTTCCTGCTCGCGAGTTATGTCCTGGCTATTGGCGTGAACCTAAGGCGCGGCAGAAACTACATAGACTGCGGCTGCAGTTTCTCCAGGAACAACAACGCGGGATCAGCGATCGCCACCCAACAGATATCATCGGGGTTGCTGTATCGAAACTGTCTGCTGATCGTCATGGCAATCGCCTGCCTCGTGCCAGTCAGTGCTCGCAGCCTGCAGTTAATCGATCTGCTGAGCCTGATATTTTCTGTGACCTCATTAATGCTGTTATATGGAACTATCAACCAGCTACTGAACAACAGAAACCTGATTAATTCGTGGAGACATAACCATGCTTGAAGCATTAGTCGTCTCCAATATCGTGTTATGGATTCTCGTCGTAGTGCTATCGCTGCTAGTACTCGCTCTCTCCAGGCAGCTTGGCATTCTGCACGAACGCGTTGCCCCGGCTGGAGCGCTGATGCCCACGAGCGGGCCGAAGGTTGGCGAGTTGACTGAGGCGATCGCGGTAAAGACTATCGGAGAGCAAGCGCTGAGCATCGGCGGTGCCAACGCTGCTGGCCTCGCCTCTTTTATCCTGTTCATCTCGCCCACCTGCCCCGTTTGCAAGTCGCTAGTGCCCACGGCGAAGTCGCTAGTCAAGTCGGAGAGTCATCGCATGCAGCTATTGTTTGCGAGCGATGGCGATGAGCTGGAGCAGCATCGCAGCTACGCCAAGGACTTGGACCTGGGTAGCTACTCCTATGTGCTCTCCGAGGCCCTAGGCAGAGCGTTCGAGGTTAGCAAGCTACCTTTCGCCGTACTAATAGGCGCAGACGGTACACTCAAGGGCAAGGGATTGGTAAACACGAGAGAACACATGGAGAGCCTCATCGAGTCCATGGACTCCGGTGTGGTAAGCGTGCAGGAATATATTGGCAGTATCGGGAAAGAACAAGAAGCTATTAAGCCTACAGCGATGGAACAGACATCATGAATATCGAAAAAATTATCGAACGCGGCTACTACTGGATCGACGACCATGCGCGGCAATCGAGTCTCGCGCTGGCTCGAAAACTCTCGCGCCGAAGTTTCCTGTCAAGACTAGGCATGATGCTGGCAGGCGCTGCAGCGTTTCCACTGCTGCCCGTAGCAAGGTCCTTCGCACAGAATTCTGTTCTGGAAGTTGGCGATCCACAGAGCTGCGAGTATTGGCGCTACTGCGCCATGAGCGGCACGCTTTGTTCCTGCTGCGGTGGTAGCTATACCTCCTGCCCACCTGGCTCGGAAGCCTCCCCCATCACTTGGGTTGGTACCTGCCGAAACCCAGTGGACGGCAGAGACTACCTGATGTCCTACAACGACTGCTGCGGCAAGTCGGTGTGCTCACGCTGCGGTTGTCACAATACCGAAGGCGACAAGCCGGTGTATTTCAACAGCAATAGCAATAGCGTGCTGTGGTGCTTCGGTACCGAGAACACGAGCTATCACTGCACTGTCTCACTCGTTCTAGGCACTACCGACGAGACACAGTAGCGACGGAAACTGTTGTTTATGAAACCTTTCTCTCTCGGCAAGGCCGCTGTAATTCTCGCACTACTTAGCGTGAATAGTTTTGCCCTTGCAGCGAGTCCGCGCATTAACTACCTGCTGTATTGCACCGGCTGTCACGCGGCTGACGGCGCGGGCAAGCCGCCGAATGTTCCAACACTGCGCGAGGAGCTAGGCCGCATGATCGCGGTGCCGCAGATGCGCAGCTATCTGGTGCGCATACCCGGCGCATCGCAGGCGCCGATTTCCGATGCGGACCTGACGGACGTGATCAACTGGCTGCTCCATGAATTCAATGCCAGCACTCTGCCTGCAAATTTCGAGGAGTACACGGTAGACGAGGTCTCTGAGGCTCGCAGCAATATACTCGCCGACCCTCTCAAGTATCGAGCCGAACACTGGAAGACCTACGACGAATAGTCCGTGAAATTGAATTAGCCTTCGCCTCCAAGCCTAGACAGTCGCCTGCTCACCTCCTATGCTTCCCCTGAACCCATCGAGGATTAACGAATCATGCGCAATTACTGCTTACTCTCTCCGCTAATAGCCCTACTGCTGCTGACCCCAATGGCCAGTGCGCAGGAGCGCTTCCCCGGCATCGAGGAACTCATGACAGAGCAGGAGCTGGAGGCCTCCGGCGTGAACGGTTTGTCCCGTCGCCAGGTCGAGGCGCTGAACAATTGGTTGATTCGCTACACCGCTAACGAGGCGCCGGTGCTGCAGGTAGAGAACGAAGAGGTGATAGAGGTCGTCAAACAGGGCATGACTTCGCGCATCGTTGGCCAGTTTGATGGCTGGTCGGGCAAGACACTCTTCGTGTTGGAGAACGGCCAGGTGTTCGAGCAGCGACGCCCGGGTAGATGGAAGACCAGTTTAGAAAATCCAGAAGTACTCATTAAGCAAAACTTCATGGGTGCCTACGAGATCGAAATCGTTTCCGAAGGACGCAGCATTGGCGTTCGTCGCGTATCGCAATAATGTCTATCAAACATACCGAGGAGTAGAGAATATGCGCCTTTTTCTATTTTCAATGTGCGTCTTGCTTGCGGCATGCAGCGACAATGGCGCGAACAACTCCAGCACTCAATCGAGCGCTGCCGTTACGCCAAATGCAACGCTCGCGGATGAGAGTCAGCGCTTTGTTGAATGGCTGGATGCTCAGTATTCGGAGGAGCTGGATTTCTCCCCGCTGCAGAAGACGCGTCAGGGTGACAAGAGCGCCCACGGCGAGCTAGACGATGTTTCCGAGGCCGCGCTCGATGCGCGCTTAGCATGGCGCCGCGCCAGCGTCGCCGAGATGCACACCAGCTTCACTCGAGATCAACTCGATGACCAGGGAAAGCTCTCATGGGATCTATGGGAATACATTCTCAATGAAGAGGAAAGCAGCGCGCCGTTTCGTCGCCATCGTTACATCTTCGGCCGCAATGGACCGCAATCTGTTTTCGCCAGAGACCTGATCAACTATCACGAAGTACTCGATGCGAACGACATGGCTGACTATGTCTCCCGACTAGAGCAGTCGCAGCGCTATCTGTTGCAGTATTTAGAGCGCGCCAAGTTGGCCGCGGCCGATGGCATTCGCGCGCCGCACTTCGATTACCAGCAGGCGATCAGCGAGGCACGACGTGTCACCAGCGGCGCGCCTTTCGATGACCAACAAGACTCGGCTCTCTGGGAAGACATCTCGGCGGAGTTAGCAAGCTTAGTGGCGGCAGGCGAGATCGATCAGGCTCAGGCCGATTCTTTTCGCGAGGAATCCCGCAGTGCCCTACTCACGCGCTTCAAGCCGGCATTGGATGAGATCGTTGCTTGGCTGGAGGCCGATTTCGAAAACGTCTCCGCGGTTGCGACGGGAGCTTGGGCTCTTCCCAATGGCGAGGCCTATTATGATTCCAGACTCGCGAGCATGACGACCCTGCCACTGTCTGCTGATGAGATTCACGAAACAGGCATCGCCGAAGTCGCGCGAATTCAGACCCAGATGGAGCAGATAAAAATACAGGTGGGTTTCGAAGGCACGCTGCAAGACTTCTTCACCTTCCTGCGCGAGGACGATCAGTTCTATTTCCCATCCACTGATGAGGGTCGCGAGGAATATCTGGAGCTCGCCGAAGAGCTACTCGCCAACATGTACGAACGACTTCCAGACTACTTTGGCATTCTGCCGAAGGCCGACCTGCAGGTTAAGCGCGTCGAATCCTTCCGCGAAGTAGCCGGCGGCGCTGCACACTACACCGTGGGCACCAAGGACGGCACCAGGCCGGGAACATTCTATGCGCATCTTATCGATATGCGCGCCGCTTCGATATTTCGTTTAGAGAACCTCGCCTATCACGAGGGAGTGCCGGGCCATCACATGCAGAGATCGATTCAGGTTGAGCTGGAGAACGTGCCGCGCTTCAGGGCGGCGAAGGGCTATACCGCCTACAGCGAAGGCTGGGGACTGTATGCGGAATACCTGGGCAGAGAGATGGGTTTCTATAACGACCCCTATGCGGAATTCGGACGACTCTCCGGCGAGATCTGGCGCGCCGTGCGCCTCGTCGTCGACACCGGCATTCATGCCCAGGGCTGGACTCAGGAGCAGGCCGTAGACTACGCACTGCAGAACTCGGCGCGACCCGAGCCTTCGGTGCGCTCGGAGATTCGTCGCTACTTCAATAACCCTGGGCAGGCGACTGCCTACAAGATCGGCATGCTGAAAATTCAGGAAGTGCGTGCGAAAGCCGAGGCAGAACTCGGCGATGATTTCGATATCAGGGCGTTCCATGACACGGTGTTAGGTTCTGGCCAACTGCCAATGGCCGTGCTTGAGGCAGAGATAGATCGCTGGATAGAGAGCGTGCGGAACTAACCGTTCCTGGCTAACACCTGCTTCAATCCCTCGAAGGAGACACTCATGCCGTGCTCGATCGCCGGAGAGAACGCATCCGGCGCTATCTCCGTGTTCCAGGAGAAGTGGCAACCCTTCTTACTCGCCGACAATTTGATCGTGGCCAGATGATGCTCCAGGGGTGTCGGCGTCTTGATCGCAGAATACTGCAGGCAGTGGTTCTCGTTATCTAAGGTTAGAATTCTCTCCTGCACCTCGCCAATGCCCTCCATGGTGAAAGAGCGCACGCCGTCCTGCTCTGTGATTGAGTCTACCGCTGGCACCCAGTCCGAGCGCGTTACATCGGCGAATATCGCCCACACCTTGTCTATGGGATAAGCCAGTTCTTCTTCGATCGTTACTGTCTTCATCTTCTCTGACACTCCTACTCGGTTAGAGTCTTACAATACGCCGAATCACTATCGGTTCGATCAGTGTCTGCTCATTCGTTCTACCCGCCTGAATCTGTCGCACCACATCCATGCCCGAGAGGACACGACCGAAGGCGGCGAAGCCTTGGCCGTCGGGGTTTCGCTGGCCCGCGAAGTCAAGGCTGGGCTGATCGCCAATGCAGATGAAGAAGGCGTGGGTGGCCGAGTCGGGCTCGCCTCTAGCCATGGAGAGCGTGCCATCCAGATGCAGCAGCCCGGTCTCGGTGGTTCGCTCTAGTGGAATCGGTGCGTAACTCTGAGTGTCGTCATTCGCCCCACCCTGAATCACTTCGATGCGAATGTCGTTGTTGGGCTGGTTGTCCATGCGCACGGTTCTGTAAAACGTGCCCCCTTCATACGAGCCGCCGTCTACATAACGCAGAAAATTCGTAGCGGTTATGGGCGCGGCCTCCGCATCGAGCTCGATGACGATATCACCTAGCGAAGTCTCTATCGTCAGTGTAACTGCCTGCGCAGAAAGGCAGGAGGCGAACCCGAGGAACGCCAGGAACAGTGAAATGAAGCGAAGTCTTGCCGGCATACTGTGCCTCCAGTGACCAGAGTTACCGCTTCATCCAGAGAGGCTTAGCTTGAGCCAGACCTCGCCCAGAGATACGCGGGAAGCGCACAGGACAAGCCTATGCAGAGATTAATGGCGATGAACGCCCAGGGTTTTGGCCCGTGCTGCTGATTAGAGAACATATAGATCCAAAACACAAACGAGCTAATCAACAGGTCTGCTGTAAACATTCCGGCCGCGCCATTGGCAAATAGTGCCGCTACAAAGGCGACGAGATCGATGCCCTGATCGGCCACGAAGTCCACTAGAAACAGCAGTGGTATGGCAGCTCCAAGGATGGCGAGTAGCAGATAAGTTGTCTTCAGGTTCATTGTATTCTCCCGGCGCTGTTGAATTTATTGTAGGCCTAGTCTGGGCAAATTATGTCCGGCATTCAATTACCTAATAGGTAATGAATCTGTCCTAGCCCCTGACCCATCCGCCCGCAGATTTTTGTGTTATTCTGCCTCAGAACGCCACTAAAGCCTCAGGATCAGACAGGAGCCCATCATGCAATTGAGAGCAAAAACACTAATCCACAGCTCGTTACTCGTCTTAGGCCTGAGCCTATCCTTTAACAGCTCAGCTCAGAACCCCGAATGGGTCGATCTCGCCGTCCATAACTTCGGCGCGCCTATCAACACGATGTGGGCGGAGGGCGAGCTTTCCTTTGCGGCCGACGGCACGATGGTCTACTGCAGCGCCAGACAGGACATGGCCGTGGCACCGGGCGATCCCAAAGATCTCTATATAGCCACTTTCAATCCCGAGACCGGCAGCTGGAACACGCCGGTGAACATGGGCATACCCATCAATGCGCCGCCCGCTACCGATGTGGATCCACTGCGCGCCGGCGATGATCGCGAGCCCTGGATAACCGCCGACGGCAACACCATTTACTTCAAGTCCGACCGACTCGCCACCACGAGTCCGCGCAATGCCAACGATCTCTTCATCACACGCAAGGTAAACGGGCAGTGGACTACGCCCGAGCTGATCGGCTATCCGGTCAGTACTGACGTTGGCAACGAGCACTGCCCTGCTATTCTCCAAGACGGCGAGACACTCTGCTTTGCTTCGATGCGCGAGGGCGGCTACGGCGGCTCAGACATCTACTGTTCGAAGCCCGATGGCAATGGCGGCTGGCAGGAGCCGGTTAACCAAGGCCCTAACATCAACACGGCGTCTGAGGAGTTCCACTTTTCGCAAGACAAAGACGGCACGGTGTATTTCACCTCGGCGCGCCCGGGCGGCTTCGGCGGCACCGATATCTACAGCGCGATGACACAAGGCGAGAACGCCTGGGGCACGGCCAGAAACCTCGGCTCACAGGTGAACACGGCCGGCGCCGATATGTGCCCCGCGTTTCCACCTGGCGATAACACGATCACCTGGTTCTCTACACGCGAAGACAACAGTCTCGGCAACATCGATATTTTTTGGACCAACAAACGGAACGTGAGCGAGTAATATGAATAGGCTTTGTTATCTAGTCCGGCGCCTGCGCTGGACTCTGATCTCTCTACTAGCCGTCCTGGCAGTTGTCTCCTGTGCCATCAGTCCCCAGACGCAGGCGAAGATGGATGAATACGCCAGAACGATTCCGGTATGCAGCAGCGATGCGGCATGCGATCGAATGTGGGCCGCGGCCAGAACATGGACCGAGCAGAATTCTGAGTTCGATATCCGCAGCACCAGTGACACACGCATCAACGCCACCAGCAATCTCATCAGTCAGGCCGGTATCGGCGTCGTCGTGAATAAAGTTGCAACTGGCGCCAGTAGTTTCCAGATCGTCGCCGATCTCGAGTGCTTCAGTGCTTATGCCTGCCCGGACATATGGGATCTAAAGATCGATTTTAATAACACCGTCAATGGCGCATCCGAATGAAACTGAGCACACGAAGCACACTTATTGCATTATTTGTTATAGCCCTGCCGAGCGTTGTCTCCGCTCAGAGCGACTCCGAAGAGTGGATTAGTCTTTTCAATGGCGCGAATCTCAATAACTGGATTCCGAAGTTCACCGGCCATGCGCTAGGCGTTAACTACCGCGATACATTTCGTGTTGAGGATGGCGTGTTCAAGGTGTCCTACGACAACTGGCCCGACTTCAAGGGCGAGTTCGGCCACATCTTTTACAACGAGAGTTTCTCTCACTATAAGTTATTGGTGGAGTACCGTTTCGCCGGTGCGCAGGTGAACAATGGGCCCGCTTGGGCGTTCCGCAACAACGGTGTCATGCTGCACGGACAGTCGCCAGAGTCCATGACGTTAGATCAGGAATTTCCTGCCTCGATCGAGGTGCAGCTACTAGGCGGTAACGGCACGGACGAGCGTCCGACCGCGAACGTCTGTTCACCCGGCACGCACTACATCAGAGATGGCGAGCTAGTTACCCAACACTGCGTGAACTCCACTTCCGCTACCTATCACGGCGATCAATGGGTGACTCTCGAGGTTGAGGTGCGCGGCGACGAATTGATTCGCCACACTGTAAACGGCGAGGTGGTGTTCGAATATTCGAAGACACAGCTAGATGAGGGCGACCCCGACGCGCAAAACCTAATCCGCCAGGGTCAGCCGATTGCGGTGAGTGGAGGCTACATCTCGCTGCAGGCGGAAAGTCATCCTACCGAATTCAGAAAGATAGAGTTACTACCTCTGGCCCACTAGCAACTAGTCGGGCTAGAGAGTTCCATCCGCGATCAGGTCTGCCGCATAATGCGCCGCCCTCGCGCTGAAGGCCATGTAGGTCAGCGAAGGATTCTGGCAGGCGGACGAGGCCATGAACGAGCCGTCGGTAATGAACAGGTTCGGCACATCATGAGCCTGACACCAACCGTTTAGTACAGAGTTCGCTGGGTCGTGACCCATGCGCGCACTGCCCATCTCGTGAATTCTGTTTCCCGGTTTCGACAGGCTGGCATCGTTAGTGGTGATGTTCGTGCAGCCTGCCGCCTCTAACATCGCCACTGCATCCTTGATGGCCTCCGCCTGCATGGTGCGTTCGTTATCGCTGTAGGTCACATTGAGTAGCGCCAGCGGGTTACCCCAGCGGTCGCGCTTCGAGGCGTGCAGCGTGACTCGGTTCTCCGGGTTCGGCAGCTGTTCACCGAACGCGAGCATATTGATACGCCAGGGGCCCGGATTCTTATGGGCCTCCTTGAAGGCGCGGCCTATGCCCGGAATCTGCCCGCCGGCATTGCCCAGCGGACTGGAGCCGCCCTGAAAACCGAATCCGCGCAGATAAGGCTTATCCTGACCGTTTAGATTCGCATAGCGCGGAATGTAGATGCCGCCACTGGGACGTCGACCGAACACCTTCTTATTCTCGAAGCCGCTTATCAAACCCGCCGCGCCCGAGCCACTCACATGATCCATCAAGTTTCTTCCAACTTGATCGGATCGATTCACCAAGCCAGTTGGGAAGGCCTCGGATTTCGACTGCAGCAGGATCATCGCCGAGGCGATGGTGGAGGCGTTCAGGAAGATCACCTTCGAGGTATACAGACGCTTCTCGTTCGTCTCGGCATCGACGATGCGCACACCAGTAACTCTATTGGTTTCAGCATCGTACTCGAGCGAACTTACGATCGCGTTGTGCACCATAGTCAGATTGCCAGTACGTTCGGCTGCCGGCAGTGTCGCATTCAATGAAGAGAAATAGGCCTTGTAGGTGCAGCCGAAGTGGCAACGGTTGCGCACCTGACAGTTGGACCTGCCTAGGGAGCGTTGCTCCTCGGTTGCATCGGTGAGGTGTGCGATTCGCGCAGGGATTACATTTCGCTCGGGGAACGTCGTCTCCACTTTCGCCTTGAGTGCCTTCTCGGCGTCGGTCAATTCGAAGGCAGGCTGAAAGACACTGTCCGGTAGTTGAGGCAGGCCCTCGCTACTGCCTGCTATGCCGATGAAGGTTTCAACCTTCTCGTACCAGGGCTCCAGGTCTGCATAGCGAATCGGCCAATCGATGCCGTTGCCGTCTGTCTTGTTCGCATTAAAATCCAAATCGCTGAGCCTATAGACCTGACGCGACCACATGATGGAACGACCGCCAGTGTGATAACCGCGCAGCCAATCGTAACTCGTGCCCTCGGCTTCCTCGTAGGGATGTTCGTCGTCCTTTACCCAAAAGTGTTTGTTAGATTCCTTAATCGCGTAGGCGACTCCGCCGTACTGTTTCGGATAGTGCTCGGCGATCTCATCCTGCGCAACGCTATCCAGGTTGGGACTCTCCCAGGGCGCTAGGTTATCGACGTAGTCACGCTCCGGAATAATCTCTGGGCCACGCTCTAGAACCAATACCTTCAATCCGCGCTCGGCGAGTTCCTTCGCGGACATGCCGCCACTCATTCCTGAACCAACTACTATTGCGTCAAAATCTGCCACGGGTCACTCCCTATCTCACTCTGTTCTATGCTTGTTATTTTCAGTCTGAATGACTTTCGACTAGATCTCTACACTAGCATCCCAGCGCCCCGGTACGGCCACCCATTTCAGTTCTTCGATGGCGCCTTCTTCGGTAGCGAAGTACGAATCGCTCACGTAGTTCTTCATGCGCTTATAGCCAGTGGCATCTCCATCAACGGCGAAGGCGGCCGCGTCGAATGCCGCGAGGGACTGTTCGGCCACGCTGTCACTCGCAGCCAGGAAATCACCACCGGCGCGTCTATCGAGATCACTCTGTATCTGCCGCAGCGCCCTGCGATGTGCATTCCTGGTTTCACTGCTCGCCCAGTCTGTCATGAGGCCGTCCATGTAGCCTGGCACGTTAGCGTCAACGGCGCCGGGTGTTTCGGTGCGCGGGATGATCAGATCGCTGATGCGCGTCACCAGCGCATGCTCTTCGCTCGTGTAGAAACGTGGCGCCGATCCCGGACGGGTCGACAGGACATTCGCGACTCCGCCACAGGCCGTGAGTGCGGAGGCGCCGCCGATTGAAATAATTAGTCCCTGAAGTACTTCGCGTCTTGTTCTCATGTTGCTGCCTTCTCTGGTCTCTTATTCTTTATCTCTGTATTCGAACTGACTCGAATGCGTTCTAGAAAACGATGTTGCGCAGCGTATAGATGCTTACCGCTACGGAGGCGAGTCCGTTGCCTGGCCGGTCATGCTCGACGAAGAAGTGTTTAAACCCTGCGCCGTCGGCGTGACTAAAGATCTCGGCGAAATTAATCTCGCCGCTGCCTACGTCGACCATGCGGCCGAACTGATCCATGTCTTTTACATGCAACATGCTGAATCGACCGGGATGACTCTGGAAATAGGAGACTGGGTCTACGCCCGCGTTGCGAGCCCAATACAGATCGAGCTCCATATCAACCAAGTCTGCCTCCGTCTCATCGAGCAGGATGTCGTAGGGAATTAGACCGTCGGTCTCCTCGAACTCGAAGCTGTGATTGTGATAGCCCATCTTGATGCCCACCTGCTTGCAGACTTCGCCTGCGGTATTCAAGTAGTCGGCAGTTCGCTGGTAGTCGCTGATTGAGCGCTGGTTCTCGGGGAGGATCGGAACCACTATGTATTTCTGACCGAGAGTCGCGGCGCGCTCGACCTCGCCCTCCAGATCATCTCGCAGTGCCTGCAACTGGATATGCGAGGCGGGAGACGTCATGCCATTGCGGTCGAGAATGCGGCGCACATCGCTGGCTGACCTGCCGAAGTAGCCGGCGAATTCCATCTCCTTATAGCCTAGCTCGGCAACTCGTGCCAACGTGCCTTCGAAGTCTTGCGACATCTCATTACGTAGTGTGTACAACTGCAGGCCCACGTTCTCGACGCGGCGGCCTTGTGCGAATGCACTTACCGGCAAGAGAGCAGCCGTGGCCAGGATGGAGGAGGAGCGTAGAAATTTTCTTCGACTAAGGTTGCGCGGGCTTGATGCTGTGTTGATATTCAATCTTGCTCTCCTGCTCGTTGTACTAGAATTATTTTTCTACAGGCTTGGGCTCTAGTCTCGGCGCCAGGCACCGCGCTGCAGGTACACCGCAACGATCACTATTATGCCCTGAACCGCCCCATTCAGGTAGTTACTTACCGCATCGGTGAGGTTCAGGATATTGCCGATGAGTGTAAGTATTAGTGCGCCGACAACTGTGCCACCGATACGCCCATAGCCGCCCTTCAATACGGTGCCGCCGATGATGACCGCGGCGATAGCCTCAAGCTCCCAAAGGATGCCGGTCTGCCCCGATGCCGAGCCGAGGCGCGGCACGTAGATGATGGTGGCGATGGAGACGCAGATTCCCTGCAGCATATAGGTCGCAGTCTTCACGCGATCCACGTTGATGGCCGAGTAACGTGCCACGCTCTCGTTCGAGCCTACGGCGAAGCAATGCCTGCCGAACACTGTCATGTTGAGCAACACATAGCCAACTGCGGCAACGGCGAGGAATACCCAGACCGGATACGGTAGACCGAGGAACACGCCGTAGTAGACTTCCGAATACACATCGCCGATCGTGAAATTCAGCGACAGCGTGCCACCGTCGGCCATATAGGTAACCAGCGAGCGATAGATACCCATGGTGCCAAGGGTAACGATGAATGCCTCGATCTTCGCCTTGGTCGTCAGCAGTCCATTGATCAGGCCGGCGGCGGCGCCGATGCCTAGAGAGGCGATGACCGCCAGAATGATAATGGCAGGCAGGGAATCTATGGAGTCCATGAGTGCATTCATCAATAGAATCATACAGCCGGAGATGAACGCGGCCATCGAGCCGACGGAAAGATCGATGCCACCGGCTGTGATCACGAAAGTCGCACCGATCGCCACGATGCCGATGAAGGAGCTGCGCGCCAGAATATTGCTCAGGTTTCCGCTACTGAGGAAGGCCTCATTGACGAACACGCCGATGATGAAGATTGCCACGAGCGCTATGAAGGGTCCTGCTGTCTTAAGGTCAAACTTTGGCATTGTGTGTCCCGCTTTGTTCTGACTCGTTGTGTCCTGAAAACTTGTTCTTCAGGCCTGTGGCGTAACGCATGATCTCAATCTCTTCGATCTCCTCGCCCTGCAACACACCGCTTAGTTCTCCGTGATACATCACCGCCACCCTGTGCGAGAGGCCGATGACCTCGGTGATGTCGGACGAAATAAGTATCAGGGAATGCCCCGCCGCGATCAGCTCGGCTATAAAGTGGTAGATCTGGCTCTTGGTGCCTATGTCGATGCCGCGCGTGGGTTCGTCGATGATGATAATGCTGGGGTCGGCCTCGAGGATCTTCGCCAGCAAAAGCTTCTGCTGATTGCCGCCAGACAGATTCCCCGCCGTAATCGACTTGTCCTTCATGCGAATGTCGAAGGTCTCGATGGCCTTCTCGAACGCCGCTTCTTCTAGCTTCGTGTCGATCAAAAGGCGAGAGATTTTGTGCAGGGAAAAAAGTGAGAAGTTAAACGTTAGGCCCTTGTCCAGCAACAGGCCGCTGCCCTTGCGATCCTTCGTCAGATAGGCGACTCCCTTGTTGCGCGCCTGCGAAAGCTGCTTGAAATCCACCCTCTCGCCGCGCAGCTCAACGCTACCGACACTTCTCCGCGCGGCCTTTCTCAAACCCAGCACCGTCTCCATAAGCGCCGTGCGGCCAGAGCCTACGAGACCAGAGAAGCCGAGGACCTCGCCTTTTCTCAGCTCGAAGCTAATAGGCTGGCTGTTGCCCGGCAGCAGCAACTCGCTGATGCGCAGAACCACTTCGGCCTCGGCCTGAACTGCTGACATTTGCGGGAACAGAGAGCTTAGCTCCCTGCCCACCATGAGTCTCGCCATGTCGTCTTTCGTGAGTTCGGAAGCCGCATAGCTGCCGACCAGCTCGCCGTCGCGCAGCACGGTAATAACATCCGCTATCTGTTCGATCTCATCTAGCTTGTGGGAGATAAAAACGATAGCGACGCCCTCGCTGCGAAAGCGTTCGATCAGCTCGAACAACACCTGACTCTCTTGCTGCGTGAGCACAGCCGTGGGCTCATCGAGGACCAGGACCCGCGCGTTCTTCGACTGCGCCTTCGCAATCTCTACCATCTGCTTGGCCGAGACGGGAAGCCGCTCGACAGGCTTGTCTGGGTCGATGTCACTGCGCAGTATGTCCAGGTATTCCTGCGCCTTGAGGCGCATAGACTTCTTGTCGAGGAACACGCGTCCCTTGATCTCGTTGCCGAGGAATATGTTCTCGGCAACGGTGAGTTGTTCGGCGAGATTAAACTCCTGATGAATCAGCACGACACCGGCTCGCTCGGCGATCTCGTTGTTCCATTCTTCGATTCGTTGCAGGGAGCCACTGTCATCGGCTATGTGTAGCTCACCGGCGCTGAGCTGCTCGAAGCCAGAGAGAATTTTTACCAGGGTCGACTTGCCAGCACCGTTCTCACCGAGTATGGCGTGCACCTCGCCACCGCGAAGCGTGAGATCGATGCCATGCAAGACTTCGACAGGGCCGAAGGACTTACGCAGCTGACTCACTGAGAGGAGGATCGGTTTTGTTGATTCGTCTGGCATCTGATTCTTTTCTTTATTAGTTCGGGCGATTCCACATGTCTGGCAAGACGGTGCTACCGAATTCGTTCTGGCCCTCGACGAGAAACTCGCGCATCTTCGAGACTACTTCCGGATTCTCCCGCGTGTAGCTGTAGGTCTCCGAGGGGTCAAGTCGCACATCGAACAGCAAGCCG
>CAYGRR010000042.1:0-4104 GCA_964352295.1 uncultured Pseudohongiella sp.
GCACGCAAGACTCGCTCCGCCTCCTATCAAGAACGCTATCTCTGGATTCCAATGGAGTCCACCGGTGGCTTGGCTGACGGCAAGACCTACATCGGCACTCCCGACCTGGACCCCGAGGTGGCGCACGAAGTAGAGCTAGGCTTCGACTGGGAGAATGGCGATCTCAATATCTATCCAAGAATCTTCTACAAGGAGGTGTCCGACTTTATTCAGGGCACACCAAGCACCAACATGGCCGCCAATCAGTTCGCTATGATGATGTCGAACATGGGTATGGGCCTACCTGATCCGCTGCAGTTTACGAACACCGATGCGAGCTTCTACGGCATGGATATCGAGGGCGACTACGCCCTGAGCGATAGTTTCACGCTAAGAGCTGTAGCCAGCATGGTGCGCGGCAAGCGCGATGATATAAACGACGATCTGTATCGCATCGCACCGGATAATCTCATCCTTGCACTGGACTACCGGGCTGACGGATGGATGGCATCTCTCGAGAGCATCAACTATGCAGATCAGGATCGCGTCTCTGTTACCAATATAGAACAGAAGACCGAAGGCTACTCGATCGTGAATCTGTCGGCACTCATC
Source organism: uncultured Pseudohongiella sp. (assembly GCA_964352295.1). Lineage (GTDB taxonomy): Bacteria > Pseudomonadota > Gammaproteobacteria > Pseudomonadales > Pseudohongiellaceae > UBA9145. The sequence goes on from CAYGRR010000042.1 coordinate 592, forward strand.
AACCTAAACGACTCCGCCGAGCTGCGCGTCGGTGTAGAGAATATGCTCGATGAGGAGTATCGGGATCATCTGGCCGCCTATAGCCGAGCCTACAATCCAGACGTGCCCATGCGCTCGCGTATGCCGGGCTTGGGACGTAACTTCTACGGGCGTCTGATGTGGTATTTCTAAGGCTGAACCTGACTGCCTAGAACGCAGCTCCTGAATTTGCTGCGAGAGAGCAAGGATGCTCTCTCGCAGTTTAAGTGCCCGGCACAATTCCCTGTTAGCCAGCGTGAACTCTAAGAAAGTTAAATGTAACAATTTCTGCTTTGTGCCAGAAGCGGGCATCAAAATTTTCTTAGAAGACTTTAATATTTAGTACAAGAATCACTCTACGGTGCATTGTTTCTTTTCGATGGAAGTACATCATTGGTACGCAGAAAATGCTCAATAGCTGCAATAGTCTCCTTATGTATTTCTATCCGTGATTTGTTCCCCATTTCTTGACAAACAAATTCTTCGTTGGTTTCAGCCAACACATCAAGCGCACCTAATCCGCATTCCGGCAGAAAGCTAAAATGCTGAGCCCCGATTATCTCAATGTAGCTACTATGTTGAGGTAGTAGATGCATAATCGGATATATATGTGTTGTCGGTGGTAATTGCTGATCATTCTCGCCGGAAATCAGTAAAACCGGCGTCTGTAGATTTTGCAGTGATTCCGCAGTTATCGATTCACTAAACCCAGGAGCAATAGCAACAGTAACCTTCAATCGCGGTTCATAGAAGTCTCCATTTGCACGCGCATAGAAGGTATCGTTTAACGTGGGGAAGAGATGATCAAATGCTGCACAGGCTCCGTCGTCGTGGGTCGCACAGAACAACGGGAAACTCTCAAAATGATATCGTGCACCTGCAAGCGACATAGCACTTGCACCACCTAGGGAAAATCCTATAGCGGCCATTTTCTGCTCATCAATGTAGGAGCCCCAATCTGAGCGTAGTATTTTATCAAGAAGTACCTGCACATCCTCCGGTTGAGTCCAAATCTGTAGCATACTGGCTCGCTCAGGATCCCCGCCACTGCTTGCAGGATGATCGGCCCCAACCACGATTGCACCTTTGCGGACTAGTGCCGTAGCAAGCCATGCCATGCTGTCGGCTGAGCCGCCAGACCCGTGATTGAGCACGATCAATGGAGCTGGTTCGGCTAATGCTATGTCGCCATCAGGAACTGCAAAGTAACCTGGCCGAACTCTACTGACACCAATAAGTTGTTCAGCGCTACCACTAGTCGGATACCACACTTTAGCTTTGAATGGAGGGGTTCCATTATCTGGTTCTACATGGAAATCTGCGACACCTATAGATTGTGCGGCCACCATGCAATTAGACAACGCTATTAGGTAAGCACTTATCAAACGCAAAAACTTCATTGTCATCACCCCCCATCTATCATTCAATGTATCAGAGAGTCAGCAAGAAATATGCCAGCATGTAAACAGTTGAATTATAACGATGATGCTTTATTAGAAGCAGCTTAAGTGGCGTATACAACCAATATTGATAGAATTATTTACCAATGATAGCCACCGTGAGTCAGTTAACCGGCTGCTATGGGTCGGAAGCAAACGTTTGAAATACGTCCAAATATTGATTTCAAAATTGTGGTATGTATTGAACTAAGGATTGTGCCAGGCGCCAACTATCAATCGATACCAAAATAGGCAAAGCTACTGGTTATACCCAACTCCCCTGTTCAAACTTTACGGATAGCTCTACTGACTAGCGGCGCCCTAAGACCAGAACGAATCCTTCTCATAATCGCGCATCGCCAGGCTGTGTAGCGAATTCACGAAGTTAATACCGAATCCATAAACAAACAAGCCAATCACCCAGAGCAGGATGAAGGGTGGCTTGGGACGCGAAGCGTCCAGAGAAGTAAACCAGGAACCCAGGGTTACAAAGCCGAGATAGAGCCAGGCGAGCGTCGTGATGACGAGCAGCAGGCTAGCGACAAGTAACACCGCCGCCTGCCATGATGAGTCTCTGGCCTTCCACGCCTGAACGTTACGAGCTCCGGCTCGATACAGCGGCCTTGCCATGTAGACAACTGCGATTGTGGCGAGAAGATAGAGAATTGACATAGTAGCGTAGACTCAGATGCGGTCATTCCTGATTCAAGAAATTGGAAATTTCTGCTCATTTGAAATCAACAGCTGCCTGCTAACTGCATGCGCCGCGTCTAGACGCCCTACTGGCCTAGAGATACATCGCAGTGAGGATTATCGAGTAGCTGATCCACATCAGGATTGAGAGGGGCACACCCACCTTAACGAAGTCGTTAAAGCTGTAGTTGCCCGCACTCATCACCAACAGATTGGTATTGTAAGCCATAGGCGTAGCGAAGCTCAGATTGGCTCCAAAGAGGACGGCTAGCACAAACACCTCGGGTGGCGCTCCCAACTGCTGAGCGATGCCGATGGCGATAGGCGTGCCGATCACCGCAGCTGCGTTATTGGATACGATATTGGTCATGATGCCCATCATCAGCATCAGGGCGCTCATGATGAATGCCGGCGACGAATCGCGAAAGAAGTAGAGGAACACCTGCGCGAGATATTCTGATGAGCCGGTAACTTCCAGCGACTGACCGATGGCCAAACTCGCGACGACCACGAAGAAGACCTTCGAGTTTATTGCCCTTATCGCCGCCCTGATTTTCAGGCTGCGAGTCACTAACAGAATGAACACCCCAACGAGCGCACTGATCGCGATCGGCATAATCGCAAATGCAGAGATGACTACGACGCCGAACATTGTCGCCAATGCGATGGGCGCCTTGCGCGTTCCAGGGACCTCCTCCGACGCGTCGAGCACGAGAAACTCCCTGCTCATCTTTAACTTTCTTATGTTGTCTCTGTCGCCTTGTACAAGCAACACATCACCCGGCTCGAGTGTTATGGACTTTATTTCCTCGTGATCCTTCCAGTCTTCTTTACCGACTCGGTGTAGCCCGAGGACGAGCAGCTGATACTGATCGAGGAAGCGCGCGTAGGCCAGGTTTAAACCGGCTATGCCAGAACCGTTGACGATGGCGATCTCAGCCACGATCTGGTCGTCGGCAACAAAGGGCGTGTCGTCCTCGACCAAGAGATCGCCGGAGAACAGCGTGGCCTTTAAAATTTCTGCCGCCTCTCTTATCTTCTGCACCGTATCGACGACACGAATCTGGTCGCCCTCTTGCAGCACGACCGTAGGCAGGGGCAACAGATAGTTATCTCCCCTGCGTATACGAGCAAAGCTAATCTTTTTGCCTGCGAGCTCCCTGGCCTCGGCAAGAGATTTTCCCAAGGCGGGACTGTCCTCATTGATGATCAGTCTTGCCTGAAACCTGCGGTGGGAGCTATCGGTTAGATCGATATCGATCTTGCGCAGGATCATCGGCGCGATAAGCCATAGGTAGATCAGAGCCACTCCGCCTGCAATGGCGGCGGGTAAGAAGAAATCGAACATCTCGATCTTCGCCAG
>CAYGRR010000042.1:4204-24733 GCA_964352295.1 uncultured Pseudohongiella sp.
TCGGATCGAATTCATTGCCATTCTCGACGAAGGGGAACAGTGAAAAAGTGAGAGCGAGGATGATGAGTATCGCCAATGAAGATATCTCCAGGCGAATCTGTTCTCTGGTGAATAGGATCAACGCGACAACCATCATTACGAGGGCGAAGAGTGCGTGCAGATTCGGAAGATCTGGGAATACTTCAGTCATGGGAACTTAGGATCTCGGAGGATGCTTATAAACGATCTCGCGATGGGGATAGGGAATCACAATGCCATTCTCTCGGAAGGTATCCCACAGAGCCATCAGGACTTGCCCGCGAATATTCGTGAGGCCCCCTTGCGGGTCTCTAATCCAGAAGCGCAGCACGAAATCTATAGACGAGTCACCAAATTTGGTCATCCAACAGACTGGCTGTCGCTGGGCTATTACGCGATCGACCGCGGACGCCGCCTCAATCGCAAGTGCAGTCACCTGATGGGCGTCAGACTCATAGGCAACGCCGAATTCGACATCGAGGCGAACGAGCTCATCGGAGAATGACCAGTTGATCACTTCGCGGGTAATAAAATCTTCGTTCGGTATGAGGTATTCGCGACCGTCACGGGTAACCACGGAGACGAAACGAGCACGCAGCTCCCGAATCCATCCGAAGGTTTCTCCCAAAGAGATCGTGTCACCTGGCCGAATCGAGCGGTCGGCCAAGATAATAATTCCGGAGATGAAGTTTGAGACCACCTTCTGTAAACCGAAACCGATGCCCACGCCTATGGCGCCTGTTAGCACAGAGAGCACGGTGAGGTCGATGCCAATGGCGGAAATTGCAATTACGCCAGCCAGAACGATGAGCGAGATTCGAAGAATCTTGCCGATCAACAGTCTTAGCCCCGGCGTCAGATCTTCGTTGCGTTGAATGCGGCGCTCGACGAAGTTGCTCAGCACGATGGAACCCCAGAGGGCCAGGCCGAGCACCACGACTACCTTCACCATCAGCAGCAGGGAGATGCGGAAACCGGATATCGAGAAGCCGACTGTGTCCAGCAGGTCCGACACGTTGTCGCTGATTCCCAGTAGGATGATCGCCACATAAAACCACGCGGCCAGAGAAACGAAGCGGCGCATGGAGCGGTTGCGGATCGTCTGCGAGCAACCTGTAATGAGCAACCAGGTCATCGATAGCAGCATGGAGATATAGACTAGATAGGCATTCGGCCAATCGAAATTCTGCAGAAGAGACCAAGCGACGCCGTTGAGGAGGGCGAAATACAGCCATTCATGGCGACGCAGCAGCGAGATGATAATACGCAGCAGTTCGGGACTGTCTTTGATTTTGCGAGCCAACTGCTCGAGCACAGGCTCCGACTTACCAGCGAGATACCTCGCAAGGAGATAGGTGCTGCCGACGATGGCGGCCTGAATGATCAGATAGGGATCACTCACGGTTTCGCTGACGGCTGTCACGAAATCCAGCAATCTTGCACCAAGGACCTGCGCGTCGAATTCCATTACGTATTCCATGCCGCGCCCCGCTTCGAAAACGAGGACGCTCTCTACCCATTCTGATTAGACAAGTCTGCAGACAGAGACTCTAACCGATTACCCTGATGGCATCTGCCTGCAAGCAGCTAAAGACCGATGCCCATTGTGGACAGGAGCAGTCTCGCACAAGCCTAGCCGTGATGAAAAGGATATTCCAGTCCGATAGCGGCCTAGGCCTTAGGCCGCGCGAGTCGGGGCCTACTCGCTCGCTCCGCCTAAATGCCCCGTTTTCACCCAGAGCAGAGTCTCCACTTCCACGAAAGGGGTATGGACACTCATGTGAGGACTGCGTATCCACGTACCCGCGGGATAGCGGCCATGCTCATCGATAAACTCGCCACTCACAACATAGATCTCCTCGCCCCCGACATGGACATGGCGGTGAAACCTTTCGCCCTTCGGCCAATGCACGAGAGCGACCGATTCGGCTTCGAATTGGTGCAGCGGCAGCACTTGCAGATTTCCCTGTCCCGGGAGCCAGTTCGCCTGATGCGAATCGATACACACATGGCTAACATCGCCAGTGGAGAATTGATGCAGTTTGACCAATATTTCACAGCCCATTTCGCTGAAGGGAGAATGCCTAAAGCCTTCTGGGTTTCTGAAGTACGTGCCCTGGCCGTAGTCGCCGGTCTCGTCAGAAAAAGTGCCAGATAGAACTAGTATCTCCTCGCCAAGCGGGTGCCCGTGTTCTGAGAAACTCGCCCCGGGCTCGTAACGAACCACACTCGTTGCGTGGCCTCGCTCCGCATCCTCTCGGGCCAAAGGCTTGCGCCACACGCCTGGCTTGGGACTCGCAACCCAATCCATCGAATTACTATCGATGACGATTCTTTCTTTGAAATCCATATTTATCATTCGCTGGCTCGATTCCTGTCATTGTGCTGATCTGCGCAGAGCGCGTACCCAAACTCGTGTTTGTCGCGCTCTCATAGAGGGTGAGTCTACTATTTATTACCTACTTTCTCCGCTGCGCTGCTACTAATTAGCGAGTTGCGCCACGGCAGCCGCTGCAGTTCGCCTCACCGCCTATTCAACTCCTTGTATTTATTGAGCTTAATTTCTGGCGCTGATCTTGCTAGACCCATTAGCAGCGCAGCGCGCGGGCGCATGCGGTAGATGAGCGCCGGAATTGCCAGTTAGAACTGAGTGTAACCATGCGGCCACTGCCATCGTCTAAGCAGAAATAGCGAAGTCCAAACCAATAAAAACCAGACAATGAGTTAGCGCGTGAAAATATCCGACACCTCCTCACAAGACGTCATCCTTGAACCAAAGTCTAGATCGAAGACACTGCTGACGGCCGGAGCCGCCCTGCTGGTGCTGGCCACAGGCGCCTGGTATGTGGCGCCCGCGGTCTCGCGCTGGAGTCAGGCGCAGGAATCGGTGTCGGGGGAGCGACTGCGCACGGCGGTAGTCACCCGGGGCGATTTCGTTCGAGACATTTCGGTGCAGGGGCGCGTCGTGGCGGCGATCAGCCCTACCCTGTACGCGACCCAGTCCGGCACGATCACCTTCGAGGTGGAATCCGGCGATTCCGTAGAGCCCGGCCAAACACTCGCTACTATCGATAGCCCGGAGTTGCAGAACCAATTGCTGCAGGAGCAGGCCAGACTCTCTTCCCTAGGGGTCGAACTAGAAAGGCAGCGAATCACCTCAAGACAGGAACAACTGCAGAGTCAGAAGGGCGAGGACTCCGCGGCGATTGCCCTCAAGGCTGCACAGCGAGAAATGTCGCGCGCGCAGACAGCCTTCACGCAGGGCGCGATGACCGCGGTGGACTACGAGAAGGCACAGGACGATCTCCAGACTGCAGAGCTATTGCATAAGCACTCACTACTGGATAGCGAGCTGGACGCGGAACGCCTGGAGTTCGAACTGCAGACGAGGCAGCTTAGCGTGCAGCAACAGGAACTCCTAGTAACCGACCTGCGTCGTCAGGTCGGGCAGTTGATTATCGCCTCACCGGTGAATGGCATCGTCGGCAATCTAGCGGTAGACCAGAAAACCAACGTCGCCAAAAATCAGCCCGTGCTCTCGGTCGTGGACCTCACCGCGTTCGAGATCGAGGTACAGATCTCCGAGAGCTATGCGGACGATCTTGCCATCGGTATGCAGGCGGAGGTCCGTGCAGGTTCGCAGATCTATGCCGCGACTCTGGTTGCGGTCTCTCCCGAGATCATCAGCAACCAGGTAACCGGCCGCGTACGTTTCAACGACATCGTCCCCGACGGCCTTCGACAGAATCAGCGTCTCACCACCCGCGTGCTGCTCGAAGAGAAATTCAATGTATTGATGGTGCAGCGCGGGCAGTTCTTCGACAGCGGGAATGGACGCATCGCCTATGTCCTCGAGGACGGCATCGCCAGGCGCCGAGCGATAAGCGCCGGGGCCACCAGCCTCAGTAGCATCGAGATTCTAGAGGGACTATCGCCCGGAGAGACCATCGTGATCTCCAGCACCGATTTATTCAACAGCGCAGAAGCCGTACTCATTAACAACTAGCGAGGCCAAACCAATGTTAGACATGAAGAACATCCGCAAAGTTTTCCGCACCGACACGGTCGAGACCTGTGCGCTAGACGATTTCTCACTCACCGTCGATCAGGGTGAGTTCGTGACCATCACCGGCCCGTCCGGCTGCGGCAAGACGACGTTCCTGAACATCGCCGGTCTGCTGGAGACCAGCACATCGGGTCAGTATCTACTCGACGGCGTCGATGTCTCCCAGCTGCGCGACTATGCCAGAGCGAAGCTGCGCAATCAGAAGATCGGCTTCATCTTTCAGAGCTTCAACCTGATGCCCGACCTAAACCTGTTCGACAACATCGACGTACCCCTGCGTTACCGCGGTATGAGAAGTGCCGAGCGCAAGGAAAAAATCGATAAGGCGCTGGAATCGGTAGGCTTGTTTGCACGCCGCAAGCATCTGCCCGCGCAACTCTCCGGTGGTCAGCAACAGCGCGTAGCCATTGCGAGGGCGCTGGTAGGCGATCCGCTCTTCCTGCTCGCCGATGAGCCCACAGGAAACCTGGACTCCAACACAGCGAAGGGTGTGATGACCCTCTTGGAAGAGATCAACGAGGGCGGCACGACGATCATCATGGTGACCCACGATCAAGCGCTCGCCGCACAGTCCAAACGCAACATTCATATTCTCGATGGGCGCATCAGCAACGAGTCCCAGCGCGAGAACGAAAGCGCCGCCAGCGCCGCCTAAGGAGCGTCCTATGTTCTTCTACTATCTTCGCCTCAGTGCGCTCAGCTATCGCCGCAACCCAATACTCAGCAGCCTGATGGTGCTGGCCATCTCGATCGGGGTTGGGGCCTATATGGTTATCTTCACGCTTAACTTTGTGATGGGCGGGAATCCGATTCCCCAGAAGAGCGCTCAGCTATTTCATGTACAGATAGATAGCGGCAACCCGAATACCCAAGATGATCCGCCTCCACAGCTCACCAATCTCGATGCAACAGCATTGATCGAGGCGGATAGGGCGTTCCGTGAGACGCCCACCTCTAAGGTGAGTGCAATTCTGGAGCCGGAGGGTGACGAGTTACGCCCCTTCTCGATCATCGGACGGGGAGTCGCGGCCGATTTCTTCCCCATGTTCGACGTGCCCTTCCTGCATGGCACACCCTGGGATGGATCGGCGGATCGCAACTTACAGCAGGTCGCCGTGATCTCCAGGGAATTAAACGAACGGCTCTACGGCGGCGCCGACTCGACCGGCAGAACCCTGCGCCTGCACGGCAGCAACTTCCAGATAGTGGGCGTTATGGATGACTGGTCACCGGTGCCAAAATTCTATGACGTGAATAACAATCCCTTCGAGGACATCGAGGAGGTTTTCATACCGTGGAATCTTATAAACACGCTCGAGTTCCCTCGAAACGGAAACATTAACTGCTGGAAGGCGCCGGAGGCCGGAATCGAGGGCTTTCTGAATTCCGAGTGTGTCTGGGTGCAATACTGGGTCGAGCTGCGGGACAGCGATGAGGAAGCAGACTATCTGCAGTTCCTGAATAACTATGCCGCACAGCAGAAAGAATTCGGCCGCCTGCCGAGGCCGATGAACAATGCACTTTTCGATGTCGAGGAATGGCTGCTGAAGGAGGAGGTCCTGCCAAACGAGACCAAGATTCTCTCAGCACTTGCTGCCATGCTTCTAGCGGTGTGCCTGCTAAACACCATCGGCCTGCTGCTCTCGAAGTTTCTGGGCAAGTCCGGCGAGATTGGCGTGCGTCAGGCGCTCGGCGCCCACCGGGGATCGCTATTTCTGCAGCACGTTATCGAGGCCGGGTTCATCGGCCTGCTCGGCGGCTTACTCGGCCTCGCTGTTGCCGCGATGGGTCTGGAGGGAATCAAGGTCATCCTCGGTGAGGACCTGATGCGCACCGAGTGGATTCATCTGAACCCTACCGTTGTCCTCGTAACACTCGTTCTAGCGGTGTTCTCGACCATCGTCGCGGGCTTCTATCCTATATGGCGAGCCTGCAACATCAATCCGGCTATTCACTTAAAGACACAATAAACATCGTATTCAGAATCTGGAGTGTGACCTATGGAAATCGGCCCAATACTACGCGCCCTAAGCCGCAACAAGCTGGGCGTGACCCTTATCGCCATGCAGATCGCGTTCACAATGACGATCATGGTGAATGCGGTGTTCATAATCATCGAACGGTCCAACGCGATGGCGAGACCCAGCGGCCTGGACGAGCCAAACACGTTCTACCTCAGCAGCACCGGGTTCGGCGACGCATTCAACTCCGAAGTTACCGAGCAGGATGATCTGCAGCTGTTGCGAAGTATGCCCGGCATTATCGATGCGGCTCCCACCAATGCGGTGCCGGTCAGTGGCAGCGGCTCATCCGATGGCTTGAGATTGGACAATGACCCCACTCTTCCGGCAATTCAAGCTGCGGTCTATTTCACCGACGATCATGCGCTCAACACGATGGACCTCAAGCTGATCGCAGGAGAAAACTTTTCGAGCAGTGACGTGCTCTACAAGCGGCCCAGCGAAGGTAGGGACTACACCAAGGCCGTCGTAAGTCTCGCCCTCGCCGAGACACTCTTCCCGGAAGAGGGAGAGAATGCGGTGGGCCGCATCTTCTATAACGGAAATAATCCTGTAGAAATTTCCGGCGTAGTGGAGACGCTGCAGACACCCTGGCCCACCAGCTCCTTCATCGAACGCGCGATGCTTGTACCGATGAACTTTATCAATGCAACTTCGACCTATCTCATCCGCACGGAGCCGGGGGAGCGAGATAGGCTGATGGTCGAAACAGAAGAGGCTTTGGCCTCCACCAACCCCAACAGAATCATCCGCGGCCTAAAATCCATGGATGAGACCCGCGAGGAGAGTTACCGACTCGACTCGGCGATGGCCACGATACTTTTCACCGTGATAGCCACACTCCTGTTCATCACATCCATGGGTATCGTAGGCCTAGCGGTATTCGGCATCAACCGAAGGCGCAAGCAGATCGGCACTCGACGGGCACTCGGCGCAACTCGCGGCCAGATACTCCGTCACTTCATGCTAGAGAACTTCTTCATCTCCGGCGTTGGTGTGTTGCTAGGCGCAGTGCTTACGATCGGCTTCAGCATCATGCTCTCCTCGCTGTTTGAATCGCCCACGATGGCTTGGTACTACACACCTGTAGGTATGGTTATTCTTGTACTCATTGGCCAGCTTGCCGTACTCGGGCCCTCGACTCGGGCGGCACGTATTCAGCCTGCCATCGCGACGCGCTCGATCTAGGCTCTAGGCGACAGGGCTGCTGCGCCGCGTCCGGCTTAATAGCCGCTGGCAGCCCGCTGAGTAGAATCCTGCTCTTGTACTCTCTGCCCGTGCCGCGCTCGCAAGCAATTCAGGAGGGAACTTTCTGTGAGCTACGGCATCCCAAGCAATAGTGCAGCAGCGTGGTTTCGGCGCCCCCACCTTTGAGCTGGGGAATCGACCGCATTCGCTAAAAATGCGATGGAGTCGGTAGACTGAAAAGATAGTTTCGCTATGATAGACGACTGCCATGCCCAATCGAATTATCTGAGAACCAATGGATTAGACAGGTCAGCTCATCGTGAAAAATATTAGCGCACTACTCTTACTCGCTCTATCTGCCACAGCACTAGGCGGCTCAGCTCATGCCGCCGAGAACGGTTGGCTGCGAGGTAGCTGCGAGACCGGCTCAGGCGTCTACCGCTGGACAGCTGGCGATCGCTACGAGGGGCAGTGCCTTAACAACGCCTTTCAGGGTCAGGGAACACTCACACTAAAGAACGGCGATCGTTATGAGGGCCAATTTCGCGACGACAAGAAGAACGGCCGTGGCGTGTACTACTTTGCCAATGGCGATCGCTACGAGGGACAGTTCGCCAACGGCCTGCAGAACGGTCAGGGCGTCCTCACTCGCGCCAACGGCGAGCGCTACGTCGGTCAGTATCAAGATGGCAAGAAGAGCGGACGCGGCACCTTCTATTTTTTGAATGGCGATCGCTACGAAGGCAACTGGAGAGAGGACCTGTTCGAGGGACAGGGCAGCTACTACTTCACTAATGGCGACCGTTTCGAGGGCCAATGGCGAAATGGTGAGCAATCACAGGGCACATTTCGCTGGATGGATGGTAATCGCTACGAGGGCCAATTTCAGAACGCTAAACGTCACGGCCAGGGTACGTTCAATTGGACCAATAACAACAGCTACACCGGGCAATGGCGTGACGGTAAGCAACACGGTCGTGGCGAGAAGAAATGGGCCAATGGCGATCGTTATGACGGGCAGTGGCAGAACGATGAGATGAACGGTCAGGGCACGTTCTATTACCGAAACGGCAACCGCTTCACCGGCGGCTTTCAAGACGACGAGATTAGCGGCCAGGGTACCTACTATTTTTCCAACGGGGATCGCTACGTCGGCCCCTGGCTGCGCGGCGAGCGTGACGGTAGAGGCACCTACACCGATGCCCGCGGCAACACACAGGCCATGGAGTTTCGCGGTGGGCAACGCCTCAACTGAGGCGCTCAACGGAAGATCTAGCTGCGCAGCTTGTAACCGGTCTTGAACAGGTAGTACACCACGGCCAAGCAGGCAAACATAAAGACGAGAATACTCGCTAGGCTCAGCATCACGTTGACCTCGGATATCTCATAGAAACTCCAGCGCAAACCGCTCACGAGATACAGCACCGGGTTGAAATGGGAGACCGTCTGCCAAGGCTCCGGCAGCATGTCAGTCGAGTAGAAACTACCCCCCAGAAACACCAGGGGTGTGACCACCAGCATCGGTACTACCGAGAGCTTTTCGAAATTGTCCGCCCAAATTCCTAGAATGAAACCAAACAGACTGAAGGACAACGCCGTTAGGATTATGAAGATCATCATCATAACCGGATGCGCTATCTGCAAATCAATGAAGAAGCTGGCCGTAATCAGAATGATAATGCCAAGCAACACCGCCTTGGAGGCTGCGGCACCTACATAACCCAATACTACCTCCAGCGTTGAAACAGGTGCTGATAGCATCTCGTACACAGTGCCTACAAACTTCGGAAAATAGATGCCGAACGAGGCGTTAGAGATACTGTGGGTTAGCAGGTTTAGCATGATCAGGCCTGGCACGATGAACGCACCATAGCTGATGCCACCGACCTGATCGATCCTGGAGCCGATGGCCGCGCCGAATACGATGAAATACAGCGAGGTGGTAATCACCGGTGCGACAATACTCTGCACCAGCGTGCGTCGGGTACGCGCCATCTCAAACTTGTAGATGGCCATAATGCCGTAGATATTCAAGACGACTCCTCAACCAGACTAACGAATATTTCTTCCAGGGAACTCTGTGTTGTGTTTAAGTCACGAAACGCTATGCCTGCCGCCTTGAGATCGTCCATCAATGCGGTGATGCCGGTGTGATCGCCACGCGTGTTGAAGGTATACACGAGCTGCATGCCACCCTCGCCAAGCTCGAGTTCGTAGTCGCGCATACTCTCCGGCACCGCGCTCAGCGGCGCGACCAGATCTAGTATCAGCTGCTTCTTGCCCAGCTTCGCCATCAACTTGTCTTTGCCTTCCATCAGGATAATCTCGCCGTTGTTAATCACACCAACGCGGTCCGCTATTTCCTCGGCCTCCTCGATATAGTGCGTGGTCAGAATTATCGTCACACCCTGCTTCTTTAGCTCGCGCACTATTTCCCACATGTCCTTGCGTAGCGAGACATCCACGCCCGCCGTGGGCTCATCGAGGAATAATACGGTTGGCTCGTGGGAGAGCGCCTTCGCGATGAGGACGCGACGCTTCATGCCGCCGGACAGCGTCATGATCATGTTGTCTTTCTTATCCCACAGCGACAGCGAGCGCAGCACCTTCTCGATATGCGCCGCATTCGGCGGCTTGCCGAAGAGTCCACGACTGAAGGCAACCGTGTTGAATACCGACTCGAAGGAATCCGTGGTGAGTTCCTGCGGCACCAGACCGATTATCGAGCGTGTCTTGCGAAAGTCCTTGATGATGTCGTAGCCATCGACGCTTACGCTCCCGGAGCTGGGATTCACGATGCCGCAGACGACTGAGATTAGCGTTGTCTTGCCCGCGCCGTTCGGCCCCAGCAGCGCGACGATCTCACCTCTGGCAATATCGAGGTTAATATCCTTCAGTGCCTGGAAGCCACCTGCGTAGACCTTGTTCAGGTTTTTGATGCTTAGTATAGGGTTTTCGTCGGAACTCATGGGCGAAAGAGTATGAACACTGTCACCGGCAATTACAACCGAGGCCGCGACGGGTTCTATCCGGCTCTCGCGCATCCTATACTTGAGTCATGCCTCAACAACTGCACGTACAGATCGATCGCGCAATTCCCTGGGTAGCCGCTGTTGCTGCCGCCGTCCCCTGCTTCTATCTCAGCTGGCTCTTGTTCAACGTCTGGCGCGATCCCATGGCTTGGGACGACGGTAGTTGGGTGCGTCTGGGCGTGGGTCTGCTCTTATTGGAGTTCATTCTGTTGCACTCCGGCGCCTTCATGGTAATGGTGCTAGGACAGAAGCAGAGCTTCGGACGGCAAATGAAACTGGCAGGCGCCCTGGTGCTGTTCTATTCGCTCATGGTCTGGGCCTTCGCTGTGACGCTGGAAACGCCGGTGTTGATCTGGATCTTCGCCGGCGTCATTCTCGGGCGCAGCCTCACCTTATTGCTCAACCCGAATGACAGCCGGCAGGCGATCATGGCTAGGTCGGCCATTGGCGTGGTACTTTATCTGCTGGTCGTGTTCGGCACGGTGTTCCTGCCTATACCGGAGCTGGGCATCACCGGCTCGGTCTTGAGTGATGTGTATCCGGACCGAGGCAGCGGAGTCTGGGAGAGGGAGCCAGAACGCGCGATAGCCGGCGCAGCACTCTATTTCTTCCTCATTGGCCTCGCCGAGATCACCGTGCTACGGCCATCGCGAAATTTCGACAACATCCAATACGAATAGAGCCTCTAACAAGATGAGACCCCTACCAATGAAGCCACTACGACTAGCGCGAAAGAAAACCGCCCTGCTTATTTTCTCTGCCTTCTGCTTTAGCTTTTCAGGCTACGCCCAAGACACCGTCGAGCCTTCCCTCAATAACGAGGAGCGTGAGCTCACCGCGTGGCTGGATTCTCAGGAAGACAATATGCTCGAGATGCTGGAGCGAATCACCAACATCAATTCCGGCAGCCTCAACAAGCAGGGCGTCGATGAACTCGCCGCCATCTTCAGCGAGGAGCTACGCCAGCTAGGCTTCTCCCTCTCTACCCTACCCGGCGAGCTGATCGAGATGCCAAGCTGCCCGGGAAGCGACTACAACATCGACGTGGCCGATCATGTACTCGCCAGCAAGAGCGGCAGCGGGGCTAAGTTGCTCATGATGGGCCACCTGGATACCGTCTTCCCACCAGACAGTCCCTTTCAGGAGTTCAGCCGCGACGGCGATACGATGTATGGCCCCGGCGTCTCCGACATGAAGGGTGGTCTCGTCATAATGCTGTATGCGCTCAAGGCATTAAACGAGAGTGGCAGACTGCAAGACAAATCGATTACCGTGCTGCTCAATAGCGACGAGGAGGTGGGATCCCTCTCCTCGCGGAAGTACCTCGAGGAACAGGCACTGTTGCATGACTGGGGACTGGTGTTTGAGCCCGGCAACAACCGACTCACTCGCGAGCGCAAGGGCTTGGGCCAGGCCCGATTCGTCGTGCGCGGACGAGCGTCACACGCCGGTGGCGCTCATGAACAAGGCCGGTCGGCAATCAAGGAACTCGCCTACAAGATCGTAGAGATCGAAAACATGACGGACTATGAAACCGGCGTGACCGTCAATGTGGGCATAGTGAGCGGCGGCGAAGCACGCAATACGATCGCCCCCTGTGCGGAGGCACTCATAGACCTGCGCTACCCCGAGCCGCAGCAGGGCATCGCTGCGGTAGCCCAGTTTGAGGAGATCTTCGGTAGCGTCTATAGCTACCCCGTGGATTCGGGGGAGATCACTACCGAGAGCTGGACTAACCTGCATCGGCCCGCAAAGATCGCTACACCCGAGTCCGACTATCTCCTCAACAAGACCATCGCCATCGGTCGCCTGCTAGGACTGGAGCTGGGCGTTGGGGATTCCGGGGGAGGCACGGACGGGTCGCTGACTCAGGCGGTAGGGCTTGCTACGCTGGATTCGCTCGGCAGCGCAGGCACCGGCGCTCACTCAGACAGAGAACAGAGCCGGGTGAGTTCCTTGGTCGAGCGTGCGAAACTCAGCGCGGTACTTATCCATAGACTGGCAACGGAATAAGTGTTTTCATGCTTCAGGTTGATACTCAGTCCATGAACTGGGTACAAGCGGTGCCAGGCCCCGCCGCACCCTAGTGAGAAAAACAATAACGCTGAGGACAGCGAATGACTACGCATACCGATAGTAGCTCCGAGCAAACAGCCGAAGATTCCGAATCCAATCTCTCACCAGAAAAGGTAGCTGCCGCCAAGGCCTACAAGAATCCTTACTACCGCTATCTAGTGTTAGGTATTCTTACTGCCACTTACGTCTCAAATTTCGTCGACCGACAAGTCATCAACGTCCTCGCGCAATACATCATTGAAGATCTTCAGCTAAGCGACGGTCAATTTGGCATGCTATCCGGCCTCGCGTTTGCGTGTATCTATACAACGCTGGGTATTCCTATCGCGCGGCTCGCCGACATCAGCAATCGCCGCAACATCATTGCCATATCAATTACTGTATGGAGCGTGATGACCGCCGCGTGTGGCGCGGCGAATAACTTCTTTCAATTGTTTATGGCTAGATTCGGCGTGGGAATCGGCGAAGCGGGCGGCTCTCCGCCAGCGCATTCCATCGTCTCCGATATTTTTCCGGCGGCGCAACGCGCAACGGCACTTTCTATCTATTCGCTCGGCGTCTATGGCGGCATTCTTGTCGGCACAGTCGGAGGTGCCTATCTGGTGCAGTACTTCGACTGGCGCACCGCCTTCGTCGTCGTCGCGATTCCAGGTCTGTTTCTGGCGGCACTGGTCAGGCTGGTTATCAAGGAGCCACCGCGCGGCATGGCCGAGGCGCGCAGAGACGTCGCGCCACCGGGCTTCCTGAATGTTCTGAAATTTTTGTGGGTGCGGAAATCGTTTCGCCATCTCAGCTTCGCCTGTGCATTGCATGCCTTCGTCACCTACGGCATGGGAAATTTCATGCCTCTGTTTCTAGGACGTGTGCACGGTATGCCGATACTCGATGTGGGTTGGTACTACGGCATGATCGCCGGTATCGGTGGTCTTGCAGGCACCTTCTTCGGCGGCTGGATGTCCGATCGTATGTCCAACAAGACTGGCGATAAGACCTGGTATGTGTGGGTGCCCTTCATCTCAACGGTTTTGGCAATCCCGCTAGGCTTGATTACCTTCCTGGTGATGCCGAATGGTTACACGGCCGCATTTTCGTATCTGCTGCCGGTATTCTGTGGCGGTTGGTATCTGGCGCCCTGCATCGCATCCACACATTTCCTGGTCGGTATTCGCATGCGTGCGATGGCCTCTGCAATCCTGCTGTTCGTCCTTAACTTGATCGGCCTGGGACTCGGGCCGATGCTGACAGGCTTCATGAGCGACCTGCTAGAGCCAAGCTTTGGAGTCGACTCACTGCGTTACGCCATGTCGATCACTCTGATGGTGAACTGTTGGTGCGCCTTTCACTACTGGATAGCTGCGCGCTCAATTAGGGCGGATTTCGATACCGCCCCAGACTAGGCGACGAGTTTGCTGGGCGTGTGTGGCGAGCTAGATCGCCTCCAGTGCCTGAGTAATCTTACTGACGCCGATTACTTCGATGCCTGGAATCTTAATCTTTGGTGCGTTGGCCTTCGGAACGATAGCGCGAGTGAAGCCGTGTTTCGCCGCCTCCTGCAGGCGCTCCTGCCCGCCTGAGACTGGCCGAATCTCCCCGGCAAGCCCTACTTCGCCGAACACAACCAGATCCTTTGGCAGGGATTTATCTTGAAAACTGGATACGATCGCTAACAGCAGCGCCAAGTCCGCGCTTGTCTCCGTCACCTTCACCCCACCTACCACATTGACGAAGACATCCTGATCCGCCATATAGAGACCGCCATGACGGTGCAGCACAGCCAATAACATGGCCAGTCGATTCTGCTCCAGTCCGACTGCAACCCTGCGCGGATTGCCAAGCTGACTGCCATCGACCAGCGCCTGAATCTCAACCAGCAACGGGCGCGTACCCTCCCATAACACCATGACTATGGAACCCGGCGTGTCCTCCTCGGTGCGCGCCAGAAATATTGCGGAGGGGTTCTTAACTTCTCTGAGTCCAGTCTCGGTCATGGCAAACACGCCCAGCTCGTTGACCGCGCCGAAACGATTCTTCTGCCCACGCAGGATTCGATACTTACTCTCGTTGCCACCCTCGAGCATGATGAAGCAGTCGATCATATGCTCCAGCACTTTCGGGCCTGCCAGGTTGCCTTCCTTCGTGACATGACCCACCAGAAATAGAACCGTATTCGTCTGCTTCGCATACTGAATGAGGTAGGCGGCGCACTCACGCACCTGCGAGACACTGCCCGGTGCGGACGCGACGTCGCTGCTGTGCATCACCTGAATAGAATCGACAACGAGCAACTGCGGCCTGTGTTCTTGCGCGGCCTTGCAGATTATTTCGACATTCGTCTCTGCTAACATCTTCAGATTCTGCTCGGGCAGGTTTATTCGCTTCGCGCGCATGCCAACTTGCTGCAGAGATTCCTCGCCAGTCACGTACAGCGCTGACTTCCCAGCGCTCGCCAACTGACACATGATCTGCAGGAGCAGAGTGCTCTTGCCGGCACCCGGGTTACCGCCGATCAATACGGCGGAGCCCGGCACGAGACCACCGCCGAGCACACGATCCATCTCGGAGATGGTGCTACTGAAACGCGGCAGTGCCTCAAGGTCTATATCGGACAGGTTCTGCACATTGGACTTCTCACCCGAGTAACCCTGCTTGCGAAAGTCAGCCTTCGTTGCAGGCGAACTGCTGCTGCCCAGATTAATCTGCGAGAGCGTATTCCACGCCTTGCAGGAGGCACACTGCCCCTGCCACTGCCCGTGCTCGGTGCCGCAGTCTGTACAGACGAAAGCGATTTTATTTTTAGACATACGCTATGTTCAGTTTTTCGTGGTTAGCTCAGGCAAACAGAGTGAAGACTAGTCGATCAATGCATCACTCTTCAGTGTAGACAAATTCGACCCGCTTGGTGACTTTGCAGAATAACTCATAGGAGATGGTGTCGGCGTAGTGAGCAACCTCGTCGGCCGAAAGCCCTTCTCCCCACAGCACCACATCGTCGTTCACCTTTACTGTGTCGAGGCCTGTCAGGTCGATCGCGATCATATCCATGGATACACGGCCCAGCAGTCCAGCACGCCGCGGGCCACCGTTCGACTGCACCAGAACCGGAGTGCCGTTCTTGGCCGAACGTGGATAACCGTCGGCGTAGCCGATGGAGACTATCCCCACCCGAGTGTATTGCTGACAGTGATGGGTAGCGCCGTAGCCTATCGTGCCGCCGGCCTGTACGTTGTTGATGGCGATGATCTTCGCGCGCAGCGTCATCACCGGTAGCAGACCGATCTCCTCGGCGCTGCGATTCGCGAACGGCGATCCGCCATAGAGCATGAATCCGGGGCGCACGAATTGATGGTGGGTCTGCGGGTGCTCGAGTATGCCAGCCGATGCCGCGAGGCTGGACAGCACCGCTCCCTGGGTTTCCTTTCCGGCCTGGGCTTTCAGCGCCTCGAATTCTGTAATCTGCCGATTCGTGAACTCCACCGCCGCAGGATTCTGCAGGTCATCGGCGCTGGCGAGATGGGACATCAGAACAACCTCGGTCTCGGGATGACGATGCAGGTCTCCGTAGACGCGCAGCGCCCTCTCTCTATCGAAGCCGAGGCGATTCATGCCGCTATTAAACTTCACCCAGACTCTGCCAACTCCCGAAAGAATCTGAGACTGCAGGTATTTCTCGATCAGTTCGAACTGATACATCGAGTGGATTACCGGTTCGATCCGATGATTGAGACAGAGGTCCATCTCCATCTTGTTACGAAAACCGGAGAGCAGCAGGATAGGCGTATCGATGCCCAGGGTGCGCAGTTCCATAGCTTCTGCTAGCGAAGCCACGGCAAAGGCAGCGAACTTTTTGTTGGTCGCCTTCAATGCCTTCGCGACGCGCTCGACCCCGTGACCGTAGGCATTCGCCTTAATGACAGGAATGATTTGCGCCTCGGGGCAGTGTGCGCTTACCTGAGACAGGTTCTTCTGAAGCGCGCGCAGGTCGATGGTGGCCCAAGCTCGTGGTTCGGCGTCAATCATGAGTGGTCCGGGTCGATGGCGGAAGGGCTATCCATGGGTATAGCTGTCGTCGTACCGCGGCTGGGCATAATTCTCGAAGCGAGTGTATTTGCCAACGAAGCTTAGTCGCACGGTGCCGATAGGACCGTTGCGCTGCTTGCCGATGATGACCTCCGCGATGCCCTTGTCTGGCGAGTCTTCGTTGTAGACCTCGTCGCGGTAGATGAAGGAAATGATATCGGCATCTTGCTCGATCGCACCCGATTCACGCAGGTCCGACATGACCGGGCGCTTATTGGGCCGTTGCTCGAGGCCACGATTAAGTTGCGACAGGGCGATAACCGGGCACTCGAATTCCCGTGCCAGCAACTTCAATGATCGAGAAATCTCGGAGATCTCGCCGACGCGATTGTCGCCGTAGCCCTTGATCTGCATCAGCTGCAAATAGTCGACCACCACCATGCCGAGGCTGCCATGCTCGCGCACGATCCTGCGTGCACGTGCGCGCATCTCCATCGGGCTGAGTGCGGCACCGTCGTCGATAAATAGGGGGCGATCTTTTAATTTCGCCACGGCGGTATTGAAGCTGGGCCAATCCTCATCGGTTAGCTTTCCTGTGCGCAGCTTCGTCTGATCTAGCTTTCCAATCGAAGACAGCATACGAAAGATGAGGCTCTGCGCCGGCATCTCGAGGCTGAAGACGAGTACCGGCTTGTCTGTATGAAGCACCGCATTCTCAACCAGGTTCATGGCGAACGCGGTCTTACCCATGGAGGGTCTTCCGGCAACAATCACCAGATCCGATTTCTGCCAGCCGGAGGTCATCGCGTCGAGGTCGGTAAAGCCCGTGGAGAGGCCCGTGAGATTGCCGTCCAGGCCGGCCAGCTCGTCGATTCTATCGACGGCCTTGCTGAGCAGGGGATTGATCGGTACCGGGCCCTGATCCTGCGGGCGCTCATCAGCAATGTTGAAGACCTGTTGCTCGGCCTCGTCGAGAACTGCCGCGGCTTTCTTGCCACCGGTGTTATAGCCGCTGTCGGCGATGCGGTTGGCGACACTGATCAAACGACGCAGGATTGCCCGCTCGCGAATGATCTCGGCGTAGGCAAGAATATTCGCCGTGCCTCGCGCATTGTCTGTAAGCTCACCCAGATACTCGATACCACCTGCGTTCTGCAGTTCGTTGAGGCTATTGAGCGACTCGACCAGTGTCACGACATCGATAGGACTATTCGCTTCGCTCTGCTGAGACATCACGCGAAAGATGATCTGATGTTCCGGCCGGTAGAAATCGTCGGGGAGCAGCACATCCGCCAGGTTGTCCCATTCGGTGTTGTCCAGCATCAGCCCTCCCAGCACAGCCTGCTCGGCATCGACCGAATGAGGCGGCACCTTCAATGCCGCAACATTGCTGCTATCGCGATTCTGGGGAGTATGGGGGCTATCGAATGACATCTTTTACTTCTGTCTGGTCTGGGATTTGTACGCTTGATAATACTGGAATTTCGGCGAAAAAAAACACCCACTGCGTTAACAGAGGGTGTTTTATGAAAACTATTTGGCCATGGACCAGAAACGGCCCGCGATGACCCTGTCTTAGTCTTCCTTGGGCTCGATTTCCTCAGCCGATTCTTCGGCTTCCGCTTCGGCTTTGTCGATTGCCTCGATCATGCTGCCGTCATCGCTGACGCCTGCAGCGGAGTCGAGACCCTGTACTGTCAGGTGGATAGTTGCAGTCACTTCGTAGCCAAGATCCAGAACGATCTCGTATTTACCCAATTCGCGAATCACGCCGTGTGGCAGCAAGACCTCTGCCTTCACGACGTCGGAGCCGCACTGTGCATTCAGCGCGTCTGCAATGTTCTGCGTACCGACAGAGCCGAAGAGCTTGCCTTCGTCGCTGGCATTTACCTGCATGCTAAGGTTCGCATCGTTCACGACTGCCTGACGCTTCTGCGCAGCGGCAACGTGTGCATCATGAGCAGCCATAAGCTCGGCTCTGCGGCCTTCGAAATTCGCAAGATTCTGCTTTGATGCAGGTATCGCTTTGCCTTTCGGGAACAAGAAGTTGCGCGCGAAGCCAGATTTCACATCGGCGGTATCGCCGATATCACCCAGGTTTGCCATTTTTTCAAGCAAGATAACGTTCATTGATTCTTCCTCATCTCAAATTCTTTTCTGGCAGCTACTGCCAGTGGTTCAAAACTTTTTACGCCTGCTTATTAAGGCGCTTTCTAAAATCGTACCAGCTATCCATCAGCGCAAGCAGCACGATCAGATTCGCTATGAGCGGTAACACTATTACCGCATACAACACGGCTAACCAGAGGCTCGATAGCTTCTTTGCCGCCACCACCGCGTGTATCAGGGCGAGCCCGGAAAACATCAGCGGTAGAATAAAATACACCACCCAACTCTCGGGGATGAGTATTCCAAAATTTGCCAGCAGCATGCAGCCGACCAGTATCAATCCCACCTTCTGTTCTACCCGCAGCGCGTGGAATTCGTTTCGAAATCCGCCTGGATTGAACAAGGCTGCCTGCATCCAGCGAGACAACATCAGCAGGACTATAGAGAGAAACATATAGACCGCGCCGAATAGGCTGGTCATCAAGTCTCGCAGTGAATCTAGCTGCTCACCTTGTATGCCGTTCGCATCGAAGTAGGGTTGCATCTGAATAAAGATCAGATCGACTACTGCCGGTTGCAAACGCAAATAAATCTCTACGCAAACGCCAACGGCGATTGCCCCTAGCAGTGTGAACTCCCAAGACTCTGATGCTCTTAGTAGCCCTGCCAATCCGGTAATTCCCAATAACATGATCAGGGGGACCGGATCGCCTGCTATGGCCCACCCTCCTATCGGGAGTATGGCCCAAACTAAAACCTGCGTGGCCTCTGCAAAGCCCTTGCGTAATACGACTAAGCCGACAACTACAGGGCTTAGAAAGTTTGCAAGCGGTATCAGACCCAGCAGCAGTACGGCCACTATGGCCTGCCTGCGTCCCTTCATTACGAATTCAGCAAGGCCGCGCATGTTGTTACCTATTAGACTTGATGACTATCCGTGTAAGGAATCAAAGCCAGGTAGCGAGCACGCTTAATTGCAGTTGCGAGTTGACGCTGGTATCTAGCCTTAGTTCCGGTGATTCTGCTAGGGACGATTTTGCCCGTCTCAGAAACATACGCTTTCAAGGTTTCAAGATCTTTGTAATCAATTTGTACTGTGCCTTCTGCAGTGAATTTGCAGAATTTACGTCGGCGAAAATAACGAGCCATAATATTTGTCCTGTCTTACTCTATCTATTCTTTCTAGGAATGGGTTCAGATATGCAGTGACTTAGTCCTGCGTCTCTTCTTCGGCTTCAGTTGCGTCGTCTTCGTCCTCGAGATCTTCTTCCAGGTCGTCCTCGTCAGCTTCTTCTCTTGCCGCTTTTGCTGCTGCCGCTTCGGCTGCATCGTCTTCCATCTTGCGCTTCTGCTCGGCACGTTGCTTGCGCTCTTTGCCTTCGCGCTCGCCCTTCAGAATCAATGACTCTTCTGTTACAGGCGCCTTGGCTTTAATGACCAGGTTACGAATAACCGCATCATTGAAGCGAAATAGAGTAGTAAGTTCTTCCAGAGCCTCGCCATTGCACTCGATGTTCATGAGTACGTAGTGTGCTTTGTGGATCTTGTTTATTGGGTAGGCGAGTTGGCGTCTGCCCCAGTCTTCCAACCGGTGGATCTTACCACCGCTGTCATTCATCAACTGAGTATAGCGCTCGATCATCCCTGGGACCTGTTCGGACTGGTCGGGATGCACCAAGAATACGACTTCATAGTGTCTCATAGAGACTCCTTCTGGGTTAATGCCTCCCTTCAACACTGCTGTGCGAGGTAAGACAAGGAGTTATGTAGCTACGGGATTTAATGCCGCAGATAAAAAAGAGGGGGAATTCTAGGGATTCTGGGGGTGGGATGCAAGCTTTAACCGTAAATACTGGAGTGGCCGGGCGTGAATATTGGTTCGTTTGATGGACTGCAGGTAGTTTTTGGATCTGTGGCTTGGGTGACGGGGCTTGGGTGACGGGGCAGCAGGTCCCGGGTATCGCGTGCTGCACGCTGTAAATACATCCCTGTACGCTCGAGC
>CAYGRR010000043.1:0-21711 GCA_964352295.1 uncultured Pseudohongiella sp.
ATCCAATATCGAATCCACGGCAGCGTCCCCTCGCGCGGCCAGAAGGTGGTAGGCGGTTAACATAGAGGCGTCTGTCGATGAGATCTCATTGCCGTGCACACCATAGGAGAGCCAGGTCACCGCCGGCTGTTCAGCGATAATTCGATCGGCTTCTGACTCGTCCGTTACGCGTGGGTCGGCGAGGGCCTGCATATTGGCCTTCGTCTCTTCCAAGTTCCTGCTATTTTCGGCGCTGGATATCACGGCGTAAATCAACTCTCTGCCCTGCCAACTACGCGCGTATTCGATAAGTGAGATCCGTTCCGGCGCAGCCGCTGCCAAGGCTTGGAAATAGCGAATGGCATCGCGGTGCCAGGTAATTCGTTCGCCGGGCTCATACCCGAGCACCTCGGCAACTGTTGGAATCGAAGGGTCATAATTCGTGTCAGGCCAAAACTCGAAATCATTCTGCGCATGCAAAGGCAGACTGATGCTAAAGGCCAAAAATGTAGCTAGGGAAAGTGATCGAAGGTGCATTTCGTCTCTCTGAGGTTTGGTTAAATTAGAATGGCGAATCCGTGAGCGCTAGTTCGCCACAACAGACTAGCGTTTTTTCAGCTTTCCATCTACCGAATCCAGAAGGAATTCCAGCTGCTAGGGGTATTGTGTCACTCTTATGCAGCAGGTATAAACTAGGCAGCTGGAAAACCAGTTATCTAAATGGGGAAATCTATGGCAGCACAAATACCTAGGACGATTGAACTGGCCTTCGACGAAATATCCGAAAGCACGATGAAAACGCGAGCAAGAGACTTTAATGCGCTCATGCAAAAAAGGAGAACCGTTCGCGATTTCTCTTCGAGGTCGGTGCCTCGGGAAGTAATCGATGCCTGCCTAGAAACAGCCGGCAGCGCTCCGAGCGGCGCGAACAGACAGCCCTGGCACTTCGCGTTGATCAGCGACCCCTTGATCAAACGAGAGATTCGAGCAGCCGCCGAAACCGAAGAAGAGGAATTCTATATCAGGCGCGCTCCGCAGGATTGGCTCGATGCTCTGGCTCCGCTTGGCACCGACTCAAAGAAACCGTTTCTCGAACACGCGCCTTTTCTGATCGTGGTCTTCGCACAAAAATTTGCGCTGGATGCGAAAGGCATCAGGCAGAAAAACTACTACGTGACAGAGTCGGCGAGCCTAGCAACTGGCTTCTTAATTGCAGCGCTTCACAATGCAGGCCTAGCCACCCTCACCCATACACCGAGCCCTATGAAGTTCTTGAATAAGATTCTTGATAGGCCGAGTACCGAGAAACCCCTCATGTTGATTGTAGCGGGCTTTCCGGAAGCAGGAGCGAGGGTGCCGGATATTCTACGGAAAAAACTGGATGCCTTCATCAGCATTCACGAAGCATAGGGTCAGTCATCCAGCTCGAAAACAAACTGATACTGAGCCCCCTCAGCTTCCACTGGCTCCCCGTTCATAATCCTCGGTTCGAAGCGAAATCTTTCAGCAGCATTCACTGCGGAAACATTAAAAATATCACTGGGAGAGCGGTCTAAAATTACTATGCCTCTAGGACGACCCTGTGTGGTCACGGTAAATTCAACCAAAACATGCCCCTCTATTTCTTCTTCCCTGGCGGCCAGGGGGTATTCAGGGGTTATATAGTTAAGTGGCAGGTAATCACGGTTTCGCGGATTCGAGTAGGGAAATGCAGGCCTTGGTGTTTCGAGAGTATAAATTAATACATACTGCAAACTATCGACACGGGCTGTGACCCCATCGATTATTGCTGGCCGAAATTTGAATTCGGCTGCTGCCAGAATAGAGGCCTGGTCAAATATTCCGGACGGCTCTGAGTCGACTATAGAAATACTATCTACGTCCACGTTACCATCTACGTCCACCGAAAAATTGACAAGATTCCAGCCAGTAACACCGCGCTGTTGTGCTCGCACCGGATATACAGGTGCTACAATTCGCAACAGCCCATTTTCATTTGCACCTAATTCAGCAGTTACGGCGCCATCGACACCGAGGGTAATTGTTTGGGCTACTACTGAATGCAGATTGAAATAGAGACAGAATAAGGTGACAAAACCTACCATCAGTTGAAACCTGACTTTGTTTTTCATAGCAGAATTGAACACCTAACCCCCCTTCTTGATCGCTCCTCAGTCAAACGCTTGGCCCATTCACCACTACGCTAACATATTTCCGACTATTTGGTACAAACCACAAAAAAGGCCTGGGACATATGTCGCAGGCCTTTTTCGAATCTAACATCTTACTGAGGAGGATTGCCTCGAGGCGTACCCGGCTTGCGCCACTCACCGTACAGATACTCTTCGGCAAATTCGGCACACTTAAATTCCAGTAGCTGCATGTTATCCGCTACATGACGGTACAGCGGGAAGCTAATTGTCCAAGGCGCTGTAAATGTGTTCGGATCGGTAATAGTCGCTTCATATTGAATATGATTTGCGCCTGTCGCCGTCCAACGCTCTTCAACGACCATCTCCCAGCTATGGTGATTGCCCGAACGGTCGAACCAGGTATCAGGCATCTGACCAGATACTCTCACTACCAGAGTATCTCCCTCCCAATGCGCATTGGAATGGCCCATCCAGGCATCGACCTGCGATTCGAGTTCGGGCTGATCGACGTAGACGATACGGTTCGATTCTGCGAATTCGTAGGCCATGAGAATGACGCTCTCAGATTGCACAATCTGAAATGGGAAAGGCAGGTAGTTCGCTCGAGGAACACCTGGCATATAACACTTGGTCAATGGATCATTGTCTAGAGCATTCGCCTTGTTCTCATCACGAACTCGTCGCGCCTGTTCGTTGTAGGGAATTCTACCGCCCTCGACAATGCCTAGGCCGGCCGGCGTGGCGGAGAGCGCTCCCATCAAACCAGGATGGGGGCCTTCGGATGCAGCGTGAGGCTCAACATCATAATGTGCGGACGTCATCGCCTGCCAGATACCGCTTAGATCCGGCTTACCACTTGGCGTACGTGGAATCTCTCCACTCTGCGCCGCTGCCTGAGTTATCGAGAAAAGTCCTAGTAAGGTTACTAGTCCAAGATTCGCCATTTGCTTTCTAATTAGAGTTTTCATTTACTGCCCTTAGGTTTCTTTGTCTTTTTGCCAAAATTAAAATTTAACAGTGTGTTGGGACGCCGTTGATTACTGTGCGCCCTCTGCTTCTCGAGCCTCTTCCATACGCTCGCCCCGCAAAATATTGAACATACCGTAGTTGCCTTCATGGCAGGCATACTCGTAGAGCTGCCCTGCCACCTTAGTCATGGGTACGATGGCGGTAATCTTGTCGGTGAATGTTGAGGGATCATCGATGGTGAATTCATAGTCAACGGTGTCGAATGCGGTGCGCGTAAACTTCTCTGTCAACACCAGGTCCTTAGTATTTCCGGTGCTCGAAAATGTCTGCCTGAGGCCATTGAAATTCTTCGTTTCCACGATCAGCGAATCGCCTTCGTACCAACCTCTAGAGTCGCCAGACCACAATCGAATGTCGTCAGCTAATGCTGGCTTGTCGCCAAGACGAACGATACGCGCATCGTGAATCATCTCGGTCATGATGACGGCGGTATCCTTGTTCTGAAAAATCTGTACGTTGTTGTTGTAAAGGCTAGGAGTGAACGGAGGGCCCGAATTGAAGCCTACGATACAACGCTCTGACGTGCCTCGGTCTTCGGGGCCATCTTTGGCAATTCCACCTACGACGTATCGAACCGGCCGCGTGCCTGGAATATCAGGACCTAAGCCGCCGAATTGTCTCTGTGCGCCTTCAACCGCCGGGGGAATCCGGCCGTTTAGTGGATACACGATATGCGATGTTCGAACGGTGTCGCCGATATTCGCCATCTCCATCCAAAAATCGTTGTAACCACCAGGATTGTCAGTTGCAGCAGGTGCATCTGGATTGATCACCAGACGTGCCGCGGCGGCATCAGCAGCAGCTGCAGCCGCTTCCTGCTGCGCTATAGCCGCCTGAACCTCTTCCCGAGTCAAAAACTCCTGATCGCCGAATCTCTCAGGGCGCTGCATAGGTGTGCTAGAGCTAAAGTTCCAGACGCCTTGCAAATCTGGATGGCCAAATTCAGTCAGTGGTGCCTCATAGGCATCACCCTGAGCCAGAGCGAAGCTGCTGATACTGGCTGAAAAAGCCAGAATTAGTGGTAGTGAAGATTTCATTCGACCCCCCAAGGGTTAATCATACTGAGCCCGTAACTTAGAGCTTTAGTGGCTAAGAATCAATAGAAATGCGGCCAATCCACGTGGCGGTGAAGCGAGGCGAAAGCTCTTGATAGAAGCGATACCGCCACCTAGGGAACAGCGAGTCTACTTTCTCGTGAACCGAGCCAAAAGACTGGAAGTGTCCCAGCGCCCGCCGCCCATTTCCTGCACTTCTGCATAGAAGCTGTCTACCAACTCCGCAACGGGCAGGCTTGCCCCATTGTTGCGAGCCTCATTAAGCGCGATGCCCAGATCCTTGCGCATCCAATCGACCGCGAACCCAAACTCGTACTGATCGGCAAGCATTGTCTTGTAACGATTCTCCATCTGCCAAGAGCCTGCCGCTCCCTTGGAAATAGTCTCTATCAATGCCTCCCCATCGAGCCCCGCGCGCTGCGCAAAGTTAAGACCTTCGGCTAAACCCTGCACGATACCCGCGATACAAACCTGATTGACCATCTTTGCCAGCTGTCCACTTCCCGCAGGACCTAGCAGTTTGCTGAACTTCGAATAGGCTTCGAAGACGGGCTTGGCGGTAGCATAGTGACCAGCCTCCCCGCCCACCATAACTGTCAGCGCGCCATTCTCTGCGCCAGCCTGACCCCCTGATACCGGCGCATCGAGAAAGCCCACGCCCTGTTCTGTCGCTGCTGAATTGAGTTCTCGCGCCAACGTGGCCGATGCCGTCGTGTGATCGATCAATAGCGACCCCGCCTTCATCACGGGCAAGGCCCCAGCCTCGCCTTGCAACACCTGACGCACATCGTCATCGTTACCGACGCAGCACAGCACAACATCACAGCCGCTCGCCGCGGCGGCCGGAGTCTCGCCCATACTGCCCTTGAATTCTTCGACCCATCGCTGCGCTTTTTCAGCGGTTCGATTGTAGACGCAGACATCTATGCCCGCACTCTTGAGGTGACCGGCCATGGGATAGCCCATAACTCCAAGCCCTATAAACGCAGCCTTCATTCTC
Organism: uncultured Pseudohongiella sp.; assembly: GCA_964352295.1. GTDB lineage: Bacteria > Pseudomonadota > Gammaproteobacteria > Pseudomonadales > Pseudohongiellaceae > UBA9145. Next base: position 5,217 of record CAYGRR010000043.1, read on the forward strand.
AACTCCTTACTGTTTAATTTTAGACTTTCTATCTTCTGTACACAGACGAACCTCTGGCGAAGGTTTCGACAATAGCCACGGCCTCCAAGTCATGGGGATCGACTGTTAGAGGATTCCGCTCGAGGATGACGAGATCTGCGCGCTTGCCTACGCTAATCGAGCCCTTCTCTGCTTCCTCGAAATACTGATACGCCGCACCCTGCGTCACAGCATAGAGCGCCTCCATAACTGAGGCGCGTTGATCGGGGCCCAGCACGTAACCGCTTCGTGTCTCGCGATTCACCGTGATGGAAATGAGACGCATGATATCAGGAGGCACAACTGGAGAGTCATTGTGAACAGTATAAGGAATACCGCGTTCGACTGTGGCCTTTACCGGACTTATGAAACTCGCGCGCTCTTCACCAAAACTGAGTCGATGCCAGTCTCCCCAGAAATACGGATGGACCGAATAGTAGGAGGGGACAATGCCTAGCTCTTTGAACGCATCCAACTGATCAGGCCGCGCCAACTGCGCATGAATTGCTACCGATCGATGATCGGGCAATGCGTGTCCCGCGACTGCCTCGCGGATGCCGTCTATCATCAACTGAATTGCCGCGTCGCCATTGGCGTGAGCCAGCACCGGCACACCCCTGGCCAGTAAATCCGGCATGCGCGCCTTATAGGCTTCGGGACTGTAACTGGGATACGCCACGTAGTCTGCACCCTGCCCTGGAGGGCCTTCGGTGTAGGGCTGCGACATCCACGCCGTTCTGCCCTGGGGTGAGCCGTCTAAAGTGAACTTCACACCACCGATGCGGAAGCCACCGGTATAATTTTGATCATGGCTTACCGCCTGCAGCTGTTCGTCGCTTAAGGGGTTGGCCATAATAAATGCAACAATATCGACGGCATAGGGCTCGACCAATGCCTCCGCCCGCATCAACTCGGCGTAGCTGCTGCTGATGTTCGCGTCTTGAATGGTGGTAATGCCGTAGCCCGCATAAATATCGATGGCGGCTCGCCTGAGTTGGCTCAGCTTCTCGGGGCCCATATTGGCACTCGAACCCGGAAACGCGCCCATAGCAGTCTCTTCCATGACGCCGTCAGGCTCTGCTGTTCCTGCTCTCCTTCGAATTATTCCTCCCTCTGGATTCTGCGTCGAGGCGGATATGCCTGCCTGCTCAAGCGCCACGGAATTGGCCGCGAGCAAGTGACCGGAAACATGTCTGACCACGATGGGGTGGCTCGTTGAAGCCCGATCCAGATCGTCACGATTGGGGTGCCTACCCTCCGCTAGCAGAGAATCGTCATAGCCAAAGCCGAATACGAGTTCGCCCGCGGGAATTTGTTGCTGCTCGATGCGCAGACGAAGCGCGCGCACAATATCTTCCACACTCGTAATCCCACCGACCGGCGGCGAGGAGAGATCTAATAGATCAGCATATCGTGAGACACCAGAGAAATGACCGTGGGCGTCGATGAAGCCAGGCAGCAAGGCTCGATCGCCCAACTCGATAACGCGGGTGCCCTCTCCTCGCAACTGAAAGACCTCGGCTCGCGAGCCGCTGGCGACGATGCGATCACCGCGCACAGCTACGGCTGCCGCTGTTGAGGAATCCATTGTAATGATGTTGTCACCGGCGAAGATGACGTCTGCCTGCTGAGCAAACAGATTTGCGCTCACCGAAGCGAAGAGCATGGCAGCACTAGCAATGACGATTAGGGTTCTTTGATTTAGCGACACAGCCGTTCCCCGAAGGTGTGATCTCATCTGCCGATTCATAACGCTATAGGCGACAAGTCCGAAATAGTGAGAGACAAATAGTGCAGCGTTATTGCGCATAGTGCAATAACGCTGCACCATGCCCAATTCAGAAACACTGCCTTAGATCTTGCTTAGGGTCGACTGCCAATCTTGTTGCAATACAAGAAGCATTTCATCCACAGATTGAAATCTGTCTGCCGGGTTCTTCTGCAGACAACGCATTGCGACTTTATCGAGTAGCGGGGGTACACGCTGCTTAGCCACCTCCGAGGGAGGAGGCGGCACGTCATTGAGAACACTTTCAACGATATGATGGAGTTTCTCGCCGTTAGCTGGACACTTGCCGGCGAGAATTTCGTAGAGCACTGCACCAAGGCTGTAGATGTCTGTGCGCGCATCGATGCCAGGATCCTTATTGAGCTGTTCAGGAGACATATAGTGGATCGTGCCCTGAACCTTGCCCTGGCCAGTAAGCGTAATATCGTCAATATTTGGCGAGTCGACATCCACCTCTTCGATCGCGGTGCCATCGGGGTGCCATACCTTGGCGAGACCCCAATCCAAGACCAGCACCTCACCGAAGGGGCCTGCAAGGATGTTCTCTGGCTTGATGTCTCGGTGCGCGACTCCATGGTTATGGGCGTACTTAAGCGCGTAAGCCACCTGTGTTAACAACTTCATCAGCTGCGTGAGATCGTAGCGCTCGCGGTAGTCTAAGATTTCTCTAAGCGTGTAGCCGTGCACTAGCTTCATCGTGAAATAGGGATTGCCCTTGTTATCACGGCCTAGCTCATAAGTTGGCACGGTGTTCGGGTGCTGCAACATGGCCGTTACACGCGCCTCTCGAATCAGGCGCTGCTGCTCGATCACATCATTCACGAATTCCGGCTTGAGAGTCTTGTAGCAGATGAATCGTGAGAGGTGCAGATCTTTGCAAGACTTAATCAGGGACTTACCACCGGTTGCTATCGTGCTAAAAAATGCATACCGCGTGCGCGGATCAATTTTTTCCGGCAAGGGCTTATCCGTTTCCTCGAGGAAAACCGATGCATAACTTTTGGGTGGTTCTGGAAATTCCAACATAGTTTAGAATACCGCCTCGCATTGCTTACCCATGAATCGCCAACCGGCTCATTAGGCATTTCGAAATTAACAGATAATGCAGGCAAAACACAGCGACATGGGTCTAGTTTTAGCTATTTGTAGTGAGAAGCCAGAAGCCTCTGGTTATACTGCCGCTGTAGGCCTAAAACCAAGCAATCAGAAATCGAGAGCAGACAATGCCTAGTGAAAAAAAGCTAGTAGTTATCGAGGCAAGTTTTCATGTTCGCTATGCCGAGACCGACGCAATGGGGGTCGTGCACCACGCGGGATACCTAGTCTATTTCGAAGAGGCGCGCAGCCACTATATGCGCGAACTAGGCAGCGACTACGCGACTATAGAGCGTGACGGATTCAGACTGCCCGTGAGCGAGGTTGGACTGCGCTACGTTGGCAGCTTACGCTACGGTGATCGAGTCCAGATTCGCACCTGGGTTGAAGAAAACAAGAGTAGGAAGATTCGCTTCGCCTATGAAGTCTGTAAGGAAGGAGACGATTCAATTCTTGTAACCGGATTTACTCAGCATATATGGACAGACCAGAACGGCAAGGTTACCCGCGCTCCGCGCCAGTGGGTGGATATGATGTCTGGCAAATAACAGACGTAAGCGAATCACTCGCTCGTAGCGCATTTGCCTTGTGCCCGGCAGACACCCTGGCAGCTCTGCATTACGACCGTTTGGTCACGCCTCTAACACGCTAGACCAGCGATATGTCCCTGCATGCGGCGAAAATTCTTACAACTGTCGGGTCAGTAACATTGGGCTTTAGTTACCAATTCTGGCCCTGCCCTCCTGCCGCCCGAGACTTAACTGCCGTGAACGCCCTCACAAATGCAGCTAAAACTCACCAAAGTCAGAGATTTAGTGGGTTTATGGGTAGCCTGCGCTATTGTTTCCACTGTACTGAGGGACACGTTACCGCTAATATCGGACTCTATGCGGGCTGCGACCCGAGATCAGGCAAAAATCTGCAATGAAAGAAGTAGTCAACAAGGTGAGGCAAGTAGCGGTGAGGTCACTTACGCGCTACGTAGTTAGCGCCCTCGAAAACTCAACTCTCCAGATAGAAGCTCAGGCCATGCAGTTCACGAATGTGCAGCTGCCCCCGATTCGCGAGGAGTCGCGCGCGATTGCCGAACGCTTTATGACGAACCTGAATGTCTACTTCGATGCGCTGACGAGCTTCCAAACGAAAGAAGCGGACATCTCCGATTACGACAAACTATCGCTGGTTGACCATGACTACCTAGAAGCGATTATCGCAATGGAAGGCATGGTGAATCATGCCCGCAATAGCGATATACAACAATACATCAGCTTCACGACTCGCCTTGATTCGATCTTCCCTAATCTAACAATCGATGCGACAAACAACCCACTCGACCCCGAACAGATAGGCGACTGTTTCAATGAGGCGATTCGCCCCATGGGGTTGAAGGCTCACTACCTCCTGACAATCTATCGCGAATTCAACAAAGCTGTGTTCCATAATTTAGAGGACGTGCTCTCCGAGGCGAATGAAGTTCTTATCGATCTCGGCGTCATGCCGAACCTCGACATGAAAGCAAGGAACCGGGAGCTTGCTAAACAGAAACGTGCCGCGGAGCGCCCGACTACTGACGCAGCGACTCGCGCCTTTTCGGAGGTTGCTCCAGCGCAGCCCGCCCCCGCGCCTCCTGTCGAGACACCAATCCCGGTGGCGTCTAACAAGACCGAGATCACACGGAAGATTGCCGAGAAGGTAGAAGAAGCAAAATCGGTACAAAGCAACGCCGAGATGTTTGCCATGATGCAAACGCTCGTCAAAGGATTGGCCGCACAACAGGGCAATCAGACTTCCCTGCCTGTGAATATTCCAGTGACGACCCCCACTCCATCACATCAGAACGCGAATTTGCAGGCGGAGAATGAGAACCTGAAGCAGCAACAGGCACAGCTGATGTCTGTGCTAAGTGACATTCAGAACCGACTGAAATTGGGAGATACCTCGAGCGCTGCGTTAGCCATGAATGGCACCGGCAGCAACATCAATGAATCGATATCGCGCACGCTCGAAGAGAGCAGCAACGCCGGCGATATTGGCGCCATCGATGTGAAGTCCTCGGATGTGATCAATCTGGTCACGTTACTCTACAAGGCTATCTGGAACGATGATTCGCTGCCTCTGGTCATGAAAGAACTGATTGGCAGAACTCAGATCTCCATTATGAAAATCGCTTTGAGTGACACGGGCTTCTTCGACGACGAACAACATCCAGGCAGGGTAATACTGAATGAGTTCGCCATGGCAGGCATAGCCTGGACCGAGAAAGAGATGCTGGAAAGCGACTCCGTTTTCATCAAAGTTCGAGAGCTAGTGGAGCGCTTACTGGCCGAAGAAAATGCCGACTCAATGTTCCTGCAAGGCTTGATAAACGAGCTTCGCTTCTTTAAGAACCAATTTAGCTCAACTGACGCGGTCCTTGAACAGCGAATTCGCGAAACAGACGACCACAGCGAACGGCTCGAAGATGTGCATGAGTATGTAAGGCAAAAGGTTCGGGAAAGGGTGCGAGACGACCTCGACCCTTCGATTCAGGGCCTGCTCAACACTCACTTTCATGACTTTCTCGTTAAGCTTGTGTTGAAGGAGGGTCCGGGGGGCAGCTCCTGGAAGCCAGTCATGAGTACCATAGACGTAATGTTATGGACAGTGAAGGCAGACAAGCTACCCGGAGATAGAAGTCGGTTCGAGAAGATAAACCCAAGATTACTCGATAATCTCGAGAAGGCTCTGGAGATTGGCGGGGCCTCTAAATCCAAGAGAACCAAGATCCTTCGCCAGCTCAAGCAGGTACAGCAGTACAGTTTTCATATGGCTGAGACTCGCAGCATAGATCGGCTGCGCAGCGTCGGCGGCACGGGAAGTGGAGGCGCCGCTTCAGCCGAGCCAATACGCGAGCGCAAAGAGCCCCCTCCATTGCCTAGAGATGATCCTCATTTGCGCCAAGTAGAAAAATTTCCAATCGGTACGTGGCTGGAATTCAAGGGCGCCGCAGGCGTGCCTGTGCGCTGCACTCTGGCGGCCAAGATTGATAGCATCGACAAACTGTTCTTCGTGAACAGCAAGGGTGTGAAGGTTGTAGAGCTTACGCGCATGCGCCTAGCTCGAGAGCTGAAGGCAGGCTCTGTGAAGATAGTCAGCGAGGGGTCGCTGGTGGATAGAGCGATGGAGTCCGTTATTAGCAATCTTCGCGATTCAACACCGAGCCGGGAATCTGACGCGGCTGCCAGCTAATGGCACTGCTAGAGCTCACTTTCCAACGTTTCTATAATTGCGGCGATTCGATCGTTCACCGGATAGCCTCCGGCCGTCCAGCCGAGACGAACAACAACTAATTCAAGTGAGGGAATCACCATCAAGTATTGCTGCCTATTCCCTTGCGCGGAATAGGCATCCTCTGGAATATCGGCCCAGCGCAATTCTGCATTGCCTCGATTCAGCCACCACTGATAGCCATAGGCTCGCTGATTCTCGGATGAGTTAGGCAGCGTTGCCCTAACCACCCAATCCTCATTCATGATTCGTCGATCGTTAATCGTTCCACCATTCAGCATCAGCTGACCGATGCGCGCCCAGTCTCGAGCCGAGGCATAGAGATAGGAGCTGCCCATGAATACACCGCTGGCGTCTACTTCGAAGGTCGCATGCTGAAAACCCAGCGCTTCATGGATGTTCGCGATATAGGCGTCATAATTTTGCTGATGACCTCCCGCCTCTTCGAAATACACGCGCGCCAGCAAGTTTGCCGTACCGGAGCTGTAGTTGAATCGCGTGCCGGGCGCATACTGTAAGCCTTTCTGCATAACGAAATCGGATGATGACGGCACGGTAAACAGCATCGCCGTTGCGTCGTCGCCCGGATTGTACTCCTCCGAAAACGCGAGCCCATCGGTCATCGTCAACAGATCGTTGATTCGAATTTGCGCTCGCCCATCGTTTTCCCAGGGCTCAAACTCCGGGGCCGCCTGCAGATCCAATGTTCCGCGGTATTCCAAGTTTGCCAACATGATCGCCGTCAGACTCTTCGCCATCGACCAGCCCAGCAGCGGGGTCGCAGAGTCTGCACCCTGACCGTAGGCCTCGGCTATTACGCGACCTCGATGCGCGACCAGCAGAGCCCGAGTATTCAAGCCAGCCTCGTTATCTGTTGCTAGCAACTGCTCTAACAGCACTTCCATTTCTGCATCGGAGGCACCAACAGTAGCTCCAGCGGGCCAGGCTGCATCGCTTCCGGCAAGCGGCTCTGTCAACAGAGAGCTACGCTGACTGAAGCCATCGAAGTCGATCGCGCAGCCGATATTGGGTATATAGGTCGCCGTTTTTTCGCTTAAGCCAAACAAGGAGGTCGTTACCGATTTCAGCGACTCGTCATACTCTATGTTTAACTCTTGCAAGATTCCCGAGTACTGCACCAGATCATCATAAGACTGCCGCGCCGTAAACCCGGAGACATAGCGTGAACTGCACAGCAACTTCGAGCCAATGCCTGTGGCGACGCCAGGTGCGGCTAACAGATAGGAGGGAGGGAATCCCGCAAACGCTGCCAAGCCTAGCAGCAGCGCTATAAGTATGGGTATACCGAGCAGTACTTTCTTCATGAGCAACTATTCCAGAGAGCTAAAGCCCCATCATTCTATTCCGTTAGTCGATTATCACAGCGTTCGCAATTTGCCGCCCGAAAGAAACAGAATCACGCCTAGTGCTCCCGCGGCGGCGGCCAGCCAATAGGCCAAGCTATACAAGTTGGCATTTGCCGCGTAGGCCAGCCCCAAAACTGCAGGACCCGCGGCAGTTCCCCAAGAGGACATGAGGTTTGCTACTGCGAAAATTCTAGCGTACTCGCGAATACCAAATGCCTCCGCGATCAATAGTGGTTGCAGCATCAGCAGGTTGCCAACGGTAATACCAAACAGGGCGAGCCCAAGACAAAGTGTAAATACATTCACACCGAGGGCAAGCACGCTGAGCGAAACCGTTTGGAGAATCATCATGCCGATAGCAAAGAGTCGTATCGACATTCTATCCACCAACCAGCCACCGATAAGACGCCCCACGATGCTGGCAATCGGCAGTATCGCTACCGCCATGGCGGTCTGCGCCTCGCTTAGCAATTCTCTTGCTAGCCCGTATTGATGAGCGATGCCTCCGACTTGAGCCATCATCAAGAAGATATAGGCGATTGCGAGGGCCCAGAAGAATCGAGTCGCTCGCGCCTGCTTGAAGCTTATTCCATCCGACGCGGATTGTTGAGGGCTGCTTTGTTCTGACGAAGCCTTCGACTCCATCTTGACAGCAACTGCCGCCAAATCTGGCGATGGCAAAATGCCATCCACGTGTAAGCCCATCGACTCAGGACTAGCCCTTAACCAGATCCAGGCAATGGGAATCAGACCTACCAGGTAAAGCAAACCCATCAGGGGAGCGGCCAGCTCAAAGCCCAAATTCTCGACAAGCAGAACGCACAACGGCGTCAGTACAACACCGCCGAGAGACAAGCCCGTCGATGCAATCGACAGCGCCATAGCTCTCCTTCTACGAAACCATCTCGTCACTAGGGTCGTAGCGGGAATTAGCGAGGAGGCTGAAAAACCTACGCCAAAAAACATATAGGCAAGATACAGCTGCCAAATTTCCTGAACGAATGCCAACGAGCTCAGGGCAAAGCATGAAATGACAGCTCCTGCACTGATGCAGATTCTCGGATCATACTCCTGCACCCACTTGGCGACCCACAAGCCAGTGATTCCACCAGACAAGAAGAACAGCGATACTGCAAACGACGCAGTCTGCACATCGAAGTTAGGATTTGCCGCCAGCGCATTGAGGTAGATGGCGTGATTGTAGAAACTCAAGCCACTCGTAAACGTCAGCTGAGCGAGGATAGCGAGGACGATCTTCCAGCCATAAAATTGTGGAGTGTTGCTAGCAATCATGGGAGCGCATATTCAATCGTGTCTTAGTAAACATCTTATGCTGCTTTAAAAAACCGCGAGCAACAGAATAATTTTTGTCGGTCCGCTGCTCAGCACTCAAAGTAATGTGGCTGGAGAAGTTAGGTGGAGATAATTGAGAATCACTGGTTGTAGAACGTGAAATAGCCAGTAAACATTTCTTCCCAGCTCTCTAAGCCGAATGTAACTTCCTTGTTCGGATCAGGATTCGACGGGTTCGATACTGAGTTATCGAAGGCTCCTATCACTCGTAGTATGCTGCCGGCCGCGACAGGCTCAGCATCATCCAGCAAATAGTCAGGCTGCCATCCGTAGTTGTAGGCGGGAACACTAAAAAGCTGACGGCTTTGCCCCTCTGGACTCTCCACTACAAACTTCATGCGCTTGCCGCGGAAATTCATTCTCGCGCGTACCCCAGTCACTATGATGTCTTGATCGATTCGCCGCTCTGCGTGCAGTTCGAAGTCATTGGCATTCGGCGGCAACAGAAAGCGACTGGCGACCGCGTAGGTCAGTCTTTCTTTCAAATTTTTCTCGTCACTGAAATACAAACCGAAACGTGTCTCATCTACCGTAGACTGCCCGTTAGTCACATAGTGAAACTGCATCGACAGCTTGTGGCCCTGAGGAATCAATACACCAGTGCCTTCATCAAACTCTATCGCGTTTGTCTTGCCCGGAAGATAACTACCGACAAAGCGGCGCGTCGCCGATTCGCTTCGCCTTTCGTCTCCCCAGAAATCTTCCTCTGGTGGTGTAACAAACGTGACAAGATGGTGTAACACCGACTCGTCGCCCGCAATGTATTGAATGGCCCGCAGCCATTTATCCTCGGCAAACGGCAATTCAGCATCGTCATAGACATAGTCCATCACACCGATCGACGGAATCTCATTCTTAGGACCGGTCACGATAAAATCTGGCTCGCCGAAAGCCCATTGTGCGCGATCCGCTTTCGTGAACTCTTCCAGCGGATCGGTTTCGCTATTGCCTCGCGGGGCGCGGTTGTTTATCCAGTGAACCAGGGTCTGCAGGTCATCGGGATCGAGATAACGTGCCGATTCGGAATGCCCTATGTAGGGATCAACCTGCGTCGGTGGCATGCGTTTATTCAAGAGCACCTCCTTGATCATCGGAGACCACCCCAGAACCATAATGTAGCTATCCAATGCGAACGGCCCTACTCCCCCCTGCCGATGACAGTCGGCGCAGTTCTCTATGATGATGGGGGCGATTTCGGTAGCGTAATCCGGCGGCGACTCGGCATGCATGTCTCTCAGCGGGTAGTCTATTGTGCAGCCCTCTCCGAGTTGGCGGACCGTGTCGTTCACCTCCCCGTCGGGGATAGCACTTAATAGCGATTCAAGCTCTGCATTGGGCTGGCCCTGAAAGAAAAGCGAGAGTCGCTCAGGATTCAGCACTAGCACCTCTCCCGCTCTGCTGATTTTCAAGGTCTCAGAAATTAATTGCCCATCGTCTTCCAAGATAGGCAGGGGAACTGCTAATTCCCCCAAGCGGGGTCGATTCAAGTCATCTGTATCGATAAGCAGAAATTCGAAGTCGTCTCCAGAGTACTGCCTCGCAATGCTCAAAAAATCATCGACTAAGCCACTCATTGCCGCACACTCATCGGAGTAGGCCATGAGCACCAATGCCTCGCGATGTCGATAGCGACTCAACTGATGAAAGGTGCCGTCGCTATCGAGAAGCGCAAAGTCGCCCACCCGATCGAGAGCGCCGAAAACCAGAGAGGAGAATACAGTGAGCGCTAGCCCACAAAGTATCTGTAACGAGTCTTTCCAAGACTGGGCGCCAGTGGGAAGTGCTGCCTTCTTGTAATTCACATTCACTACTTCAGTTTCCTAATTTTTAGGGTACACGTGCATGGGATGGGCAACCCTCGACCCTCAAGCGGACTTAAACACCGCCAAATGAGGGGATATTAACTGCCAAAAAGGATGCCCGAATCCTCTCATACTCGGGACGATGCTGACAATTGCTCAGCTTGTTACATTTTGTTTAAATCTAGCCCTCTAGGCCGCTATTTCTCTGTGGTTGCGAACTAGACTCCAAGAACAATGACGTTTATCCTAGCGTCCCTGTTTGGATGGATTCAGTAATTTCGCTTTATCTACTGTCTTCACTCTGGCAGTTTTAATAAGAGTAAGAAAGAAATTAGTACTTATCGAACCTTATCTTTGAGGAGAGAACATCGATGCGACAGCTCCAAAATATTTTTGCGCTACTAGCATTTACGCTAGCGGCGGTATTTAGCCTGCAGGCCCAAGCACAATCTGCGGACAATGGCCGATTCCTAAGCCTTGCGCCACCGACTGGCCTGCCAATCATCCCGGTAATGGAAGGCTGGGTTGCCAATCCCGATGGCACTACAAGCTTCTCCTTCGGCTTCATCAACAGAAACGACGTACCTGTTGATATTCCGCTGGGCACGTCGAACTACATCGAGCCCGCCAAGCACAGCGGCATGCAGCCCACTCATTTTCCAGCGGGTCGCTCTACTGGTGTTTTCACCGTAACAGTTCCAGCCGCTGAAGCGAACGATGACATCTGGTGGCACATCAAGACTGGCAACGCAGAAGCACTGAAAGTCCCGGGCCGCCGCGGCGTTAGCGCCTATGAACTGGACTTTATCCTACCCCGTCCACAGGGTACGATGCAGCCTCATGTGGGCTTCGGCGAAAATGGCCCAAGACTCCCAGGCCTTCTAGCCCAGGTGGGCGAGTACGAGGGAACTGTGAAAGCCGGCGAGCCTATTGTTTTGACGGTAAACGTTGAAGATATCTCAGATCGCGACCCTACCGACCCTCGCTTTACTGAACCGCTCCCATTGGGCGTTAGCTTCAGCAAGTATCAGGGCCCGGGCGAAGTTGAGTTTGCTCACCACGAGAGCACAGCAATCCCTGAGAACCCTTATGATGAGGATGACCGCAGATTCCGTTTCTTCCGTCAGATCACCCCTGGTCAGGTTCAGGTAGAAGGCGGTCGCGGTGTGGCGAAGGTGATTGCAACTTTCTCTGAGCCAGGTGAATACATGATCCACACTAAAGTTGATAATTTTCGCGCTCCTGACAGCTCGGACGGCGATCAGTGCTGCTGGACGAATGTCATACAGAAAGTGTCTGTAAGCCCATAACTATCTGTTATTATTAGCCTTTTGCTCGGCCCTCGCGGCCGGCCAAAAGGCTGATTTGGTCGCTTGGGCAATACCTCCTTCATGATCCGCAGCAGCGGTCAATTTTGGCGAAAATACACCGCCGAAACTGTTTCAATTTGTTGCAATGATTCCCTGAAAATAGCCGGATTTAATGGACATTTGGGTAGCAGCCAATTAAGATTTTGCACTTGATCTCTATCAAAGAATTACCAAAAAAGTAGTTTTATAAAAAATAGTACCCACAACTCTCAATATTGAGGAGAAAAGCATGAAAACAGTACGCGTATGGACTGCTTTGGTAAGCGGCGGATTACTCGCACTTGGTCTACAGGCGAATGCTCAAGACGACCAAATTACCTATAACAGCCACGTTGCTCAGATCATCAACGAGAACTGCGTTGTATGTCACACTGAAGGCGGCATCGGCCCAATGCAACTCTCTAGCTATGATCAAGTCCGTCCCTGGGCGCCCTTGATTCAGCTACGTGTTGCCAATCGCGAAATGCCTCCTTATGCCTACGATCACGGTATCGGCGTTCAGGACCTGCAAGGCGACTGGCGTTTAGAGCAAGAAGAAATTGACACTATCGTAGCTTGGGTGAACCAAGGCTCGCCAATGGGCGACGCCGACATCGTTCCTCCTGCTGCGAACGTTAAGGATCCGAGCGAATGGAACTTCGCTGCTGACTTAGGCCAGCCTGATCTAATCGTTCCTTCTGTGCCCATCGACATCCCAGCGAATGGAAACGACCTTTGGCACAAGCACTATGTTGATACAGGTATGACTCAAGATCGCTGTATCAAAGCGGTACAGGTTAAGCCACGCGGCGACGCAACTGCGGTTGTTCACCACGCTAACTCTTCCGTTGACGCACAAGACGAATTCGGCGAGTGGACTGAGTATGGTCAACTAACTGAATACGCAATGGGCAAGTGGGGCGAGCTAGTACCTGAGGGTGTTTGCCGTACGCTTCCTGCGAACTCTCGCGTTTCTTGGGACATTCACATGTTCCCAGGCGGTGTTGGCGCAACTGCTCCAGGCACAATGATCAAAGACAACGTTGTTGAAATCGGCCTTTGGTTCCACGATGAAGACTACATGACTGCTTCAGCCAAGACTCCTTACAAGCAGGATCTTAAGCTGTATCAACTGCGCGAAGGCTATGAGAGCGGCGAACTTATCGTGCCACCTCACGGCTACACGATGACTCAGGGTTTTCACTCTTTCGATCACCCAGTTCGCATCGATAGCTTCCAGCCGCATGGTCACCTGCGCATGAATGCAGCCTCTCTGGAAATTTTCTACCCAGAAACTGGTCGCACTGAGCAAATTAGCCAGATCTCTAACTGGAGTGCCACTTGGCATCACAGCCACCTGTACGAGCCAGATGCTGCTCCTCTGCTTCCACAAGGCGCGGTATTGGTAATCAAGCAGTGGTACGACAACACAGCGAATAACCCAAATAACCCCGATCCTGATCAGTGGGTTGTAGGCGGAAGCCGCACAGGTGACGAAATGTCTCACGCCTGGATCGCGGTTACTCACCTCGACGAAGAAGGTTACGAGCAACTTGCGCAAGAGCGCAGAGAGAAGGAAGAGCGCTCACTAGCCGGTAACGACTAGTAGCAGCTAACTTCTTCTAAAGAAGTCCGAAAGGCCGGTTAATCTCGATTAACCGGCCTTTTTTATTATCCAAATTTGACAAAAATAGGGGCTGTTACTGCTTTTTCCGATCCCTAAAAAAGGGTAAACTCGGGACTGTTTGAATTGAATAGTTAGACCTATCTATCCAATAAACGGGAATACTCGACTTTAGCCCCCCACGAGGCTTCCTACAGAGCAAGATAATTAGAGGAGAGATGTATGAGTATTTCTAAAGGCTGGTTAGGCCTCGCAGCGCTTGCCGCAGCTGGGTTTCAGGCTTCGGCGCTGGCGCAGTCAGCAATGGATCACGAAGTCACCTATAACGGTGAAGTCGGTAAGATAATCAACGAAAACTGCGTTGTCTGCCACCGCGAAGGCGGCATCGGCCCTATGCAGCTCACCAACTACGATCAGGTTCGTCCTTGGGCACCGCTGATCCAGATGCGTGTTGCAAATCGTGAGATGCCTCCCTATGCCTACGATCACGGCATCGGCATTCAGGATCTGGAAGGCGACTGGCGTTTAGAGCAAGAAGAGATCGATGCCATCGTTGCATGGGTTAACCAGGGCTCGCCAATGGGCGATGCTGATGTCGTCGTGCCTATGCCCGAAATGAATGACCCTAGCGAATGGAACTTCGTTGCTCAGTTCGGTCAGCCAGACACAATCATTCCGTCTATCTCTATCGACATACCTGCCAACGGCAATGACCTCTGGAGCAATCACTACGTACCCAGCGGCATGACCACGGATCGCTGCATCAAGGCCGTACAGGTTAAGCCGAGAGGCGATGCCAAGGCTGTAGTTCACCATGCCAACTCATCCGTTGTATTGGAACAGCCAGATGGCACTCTGGATCGCCAGAGCATGCTTACTGAGTATGCCATGGGCAAATGGGGCGAGATCGTCCCTGAAGGCGTATGCCGCACGCTTCCGAAAGACGCGATCGTAAGCTGGAGCATCCACATGTTCCCAGGCGGAGTTGGCGCAACAGCTCCCGGCACTATGATCAAAGACAACGTGGTTGAGATCGGCCTCTGGTTACACCCAGAAGGCTACGAGGAAGAAGCCAAATACAAGCAAGACTTGGCGCTTTATCAGATCAGCCCACAGGAAGACATTGCGATCCCACCCAATGGTTATTCCATGACCCAGGGATTTCATTCCTTCGACCACCCGGTTCGTCTGGACAGCTTCCAGCCTCATGGGCACTTGCGCATGAACGCTGCCTCATTGGAGATCTTCTATCCTGAAACCGGTCGCACCGAGCAGGTCAGCCAGATTTCCAAGTGGAGCGCTACCTGGCACCACAGCCACATCTACAACGAAGACGTGGCTCCTCTAATACCAGCAGGCGCGGTATTGGTATTGAAGCAGTGGTACGACAACACAGCTGACAACCCCAATAACCCCGATCCGGATATGTGGGTAATGGGCGGAAGCCGCACTGGCGATGAGATGACTCACGCCTGGCTAGCTATCACTCACCTGGATGACGAGGGCTATGAGAAATTGGTAGCCGAACGTCAAGAGAAGCAAGAGCGTTCGCTAGCCGGCAACGACTAGAAACCTAGCTTCGGAAACACGAAGGCCGAGAGTTCACACTCTCGGCCTTTTTTATTGGGCTGGATTCTTCCTAGAAGCCGAATTACCTGTCCACGTAGTTGAAGTCCGCAGGGCCGCCCCGGCGCACCACGATCACCGCATCTTCCCCGCCTGCAGGCACATCCCAGGAATGATTCAGCTTGCCCGGAATCACGATATAGCTGCCCGTGCTGACCAAGTGACTCTCCTCGCCCAGAACTATCGTCACTGAGCCCTGCACAACCACAACGAACTCGTCATGTGTGTGCCAGTGGGTATCGAAATGCGATCCGGCCGGGAATTTCGCGTAGTAGGTGATGCCGCCCGTAACTGGATCGATACCCTGTCGCGCGGTCTGCACACCGACAGGCGCGCCGTTGCCGCCGCCTGGTGGGCCCCACTGGATGTCGGCGAGTGATATGGCTAAAGCGGCATACTGGCCCGCTGTAGACTCCTGTGCGAGCAAGTTGGCGCATAGCGTGGTGCTCAGGGCGAGAGCCAGACAAACTTTCCTCATCACAATACCAATCTCCATAGCTAAGACGAGTTCGCACAGTAGAATTTTTATCGATCACTTGCAATAAAGTAATGGCAAGAATTGATCGCCTCTAAAGCAGCGAGTTCGGATCTCAAGCGAAATAGGGTTGCAATTGATCCTTCAAGACTTTCATTCGAGATGAACTGGTCACGTAGGCATCCATGCCTTTTACATCCATTGCCTGCTGCAGACATGAGTACGCAAGGCGAGAATCACCAGATTCTAATGCTAATTCTGCAAGCGCAATATTAGCCTCCCAGACGCTAAGTAGAGCACCGGTACTACGTGCAATTGAAAGCGCTTCTCTCAACTTTTCCTCTGCCAAGAGCAACTCGCCTCTTGCAATATGTAATCTCGACATACCAATCAAACCAGTAGGCAGATACAGCCATTCATTAGCAGACTTAAAAAGTTGCTCCTGTTCATTCAGGTACTTCGCAGCATTCTCAAGATCGCCTAGCTCGAGATAGCTCAGTCCGAGGAATAGCAGGTCACTGCCGTACAATGAAGTCGTATCAAAGGCCACCTGCCAAGATTTCGACTCTCTCCATTGCAATGTTAGACGAGCCCTATCAAGGGCCTTCTCTGCCTCACCGGTATCCAACAGAAACTTGCAGTAATAAGAGCTGATTATGGGACAGGCTACTATACAATCGGGCTCCGCCTTCATGAGGATTGCCTCGGCAGCGGAAAATAGCCGCTCTGC
>CAYGRR010000043.1:21811-24676 GCA_964352295.1 uncultured Pseudohongiella sp.
TGGTTCAGTCCATGGCCTTTTAAAAAATGACCGAATGCAACTCTGATCGGCATGATGAGAGCCCTCGGTAAAGAGGGAAAATTGCTTGCGTTTAATTCTTTCGAAATACAATTGAAAACTCTCTTCCACGAGACCAGCTCTTGTTCCGTGTATAACTGCCCGGAAAAGCGGCTCCAATTGCGCCATCGATCTAGGATCCTCGATCGCAGAGTTCTGCAAATATTGGAATATTATTTTATTGCCCTGTATCCATACCTCTGGCCTCTCTTTCCGCAGGTGCTCATTCAAGAAATCGCGGATGAGCGGGTGGCAGTCAATCATTGTGCTCTCATTGCTCTTTGATATAGTTATCAAATTGGCATCTGCCAGCTTCTTTAACGCATAACCCCACTCACGATCGGATAGATCAGCTAGTTCTTCAGTAAGTCCCGTAATAAGCTCTGAGGCTATTACGGCCTGCAGATCGCAAAGGGCAATGCCGCGATCAAACAAACCAAGCAAATTCAGCAGAGACTTTTCCAATGAAGTCTCAAACCAATCTAAGTAAGCGTGCACTATACTCCTAGCCTGAGTATCGAAAGATTGAACATCAAGGAGAGATTTCAATTCCTTGAAGTGTGCGATTTCTGAGTCGTGAACAACTGACAGGTACCCCGCAAGCAGAGAGAGGCAAAGTGGGTGCCCGGAGTAGGCTTCCACGGCTGCACTCTTGTCCTTATCTTCCCCTCGAATACCCATGGCCGTTAGCAGTTGCACGCCATCATCGATGTTTAGCCGCTCCAAGCTAATTGCTTTGGTGCGGCCATCATTGAACGATGCAAACTCCGAGATGGGCAAGCGTGAAGTAATAATGCAAAGACCATTATTGTTGGCCGCTAGTTCTCGCAGGAGCAGCGAAACAGCAGGATTCTCAATTTCACCCTGCCTCGGCCCTGGGGGAAACTGCAATGGTTCTAGCCCATCCAAAATTAGAAGGGTTCTGGTTTCTCGTATGAGTTCCGCTAAGCGATTTGCTTTTGCCCAAGGTGTGCCTTTTTCTGGACTCGAATCTCCAAACCAATCTAAGGCCTGCTCTATGAATAGATCTCCAGATGAAATGATATCTGACCCAGAGCCCTGCCAATGAAAAGACCAGGCGTAGACTCTGGCAGCGCCTGAGTAATCCGACTTGTCTAAAGCGGAAAGCCAACTATTGACTATACTACTTTTACCGATCCCACCGAAGGCGACAATCTCCAAACAGTTTGTTTCTTGTTCATGCCAAATTCGATCGACCTCGGCAATCTCCGCCTCTCGACCAAATAGCTGGAGACCTGTGTTTGGCATCGAGGAAATCGAAATTTTCCTTATGCCATTAGTCGAGGCCTTAGACTCAAGTTGTTGCTCCAATCTGTGTTCAAATTCGTTTGTATTCAAACTGAACCAGTGAGGCTCCATGGAAAACACCGCAGCCACTTCGAGAATCTGGCTATAGGGAATCGTGTCGCCAGCACTAGTTTCAGACCCGTGAACCCATTTGCTAATCGCCTGCCGGGATATACCGAGATGTTTCGCGAGATCAGCGTTATTGCTAATCGAAGGATTAATGCAGGAGATATATAACTTGGAAAGCTTCTTTGCGAGGCCTGGGTGTTTGCCTGCACTCATAACTACTCCGTCTAAACTCTCGATAAATGCCAGTGAATTGTTCTAATTATTCTCGAAGCGCGCTACCGAAGAGGCTATAGATCGTTAGCTGATCCCTAGCCTTACAAAGCAATCTTGAGAGTACCCCACAGATATGTCGGGTTCAAGAGATATGACGGTATTGCGAGACCGCCTCAACGAGGCAGGCTAGCTGAGGCTCTGGACTGAAGGATATCTGCTTGGCTACTGACCCAAATTGTCAGATCTACGTAAGCTCTTGTAATAAAGCCAATTTTATAGGCTGGAACTAAAGCCCAGTTCAGTCTTAATTGCTGTGAGAAATGCGTAAAACATGAATCAGGCCACATATCTCCAGCAATCTTAGGCTACAATTGGCACTCATTCGGAGTAGGCCCATGCCAAGAAAACAGCAACAACAAGGTTTCACCCTCATCGAATTGTTAATCGTCGTGGCGATTATCGGTGTGCTAGCCTCCGTGGCACTGCCTGCCTATACGCTGTATCAGAACAGCGCACGCTTCTCCGAGGCCATACTGGCCATAGGCTCGAATCGCTCTGCTATGGCTGTTGCGGCCGCTGCGGGCCGCGTAACGGCCCTTACAGACTTCAACTCCGGCACCAATGGACTTCCACCCGCACAGGCTGTGGCAGCCTCTACACACGGCATAAGCGTCACGAATGGAATTATCACCATTGTCTGGAAGTCAGATGGAACCAGCCTCGATGGGGTGACTTATACCCTGGCTGCACAGGGTGTCCTGCCTCCCGTCCAATGGGTGGCCGGCGGCACCTGCGTCGTTGGCGGCTACTGCTAGTCTGATCACCGTAGTTGCCCTATTACTGCCAGCTAATCCCTAACCTGGATTGATCTTGCCCCGTATTGCCGTATAGCATCAATCGAATGCATGCTACCTGCCCTGTTCGCCCCATAAGCCTATCTAGAACAAGGCACTAGTTGTTTATGATCCACCTAAGAACGGCTTAGCCCACTCTGTCGCCGTTTCGGCCTCTCGACGCTATAGCAATCGAGCACGCTTTGCAGGGGCGATACTGGCCGCAACCCCCCTACAGAACCGCTGTCGACCTTACCGGCATGTGTGGCCGATTCATCGAGTCCAGCGTCTTATGCGAGCGCTGCAGTGAGAATCACGAGCCAGAGAAGTGTGTAGCAGCTCAGGCTCAGCAGAAGCTAGAACGCCCTGAATCGACACTGGTGAT
>CAYGRR010000044.1:0-24120 GCA_964352295.1 uncultured Pseudohongiella sp.
CGAAACCCGAGTGAATCGTTCCGTAATGCGGAAATTCTCTGAGGAATTTCTGAATCTCTGATTGGGGTTCAGTCTGCTCGTTTCGACGACTAAGGTGTCCCCCTCCCAATGCCCAATGGAGTCGCCCATCCACGGGCGAAACGCGTCGGGCAGGGGTTCTGCATCGATACGGATGATGCGGGCATCGTGAACCATCTCAACGAGAATCATGACATAGCCCGGGGACTGCACGATCTGGTAGTGGTTGTTATAGAGGATAGGCAGCATGGGGGGCCCGCTGCTGGATCCGAATGACATTAGGCAGCGTTCCGCCAGTGGGCGACTCTCGGGGCCAGCGAATGCACCCTGTGCCTCGCGCAGTTCCTCGGCGACGCGCAGGCGCTGTTCTGCCTCAGGTGTGTAGGCGGGCATGCGTCCATTGGGAGGGTCTACTAGCAGTGAGCTGCGATACTCACCGTTATAGCGTGCGACGCGAGTACCATCGTCAAACCAGAAGTTGTTATAGCTATCCGCGAGCTCGATAGTGTCTTTCGCTGGCGCTATGCGGTCGGGGTCGCTGGGCAGGTCCTGCTCTGCCGTGTAGTCGGCCACGGCTTGTTCCAGCTGCATCGCCTCTTCGCGGCTCAGAATCAGCTTGTCGCCGAATTCTTCAGCTCGGGTGAAGGGCGTTATCGTGTTGCTGGTCCACATGCCTTGCAGGTCGGGGGCGCCGTCGGCGGTTCTGGGCGCGCTGTAAGTAGATTCCTGTGCACGAGCGATTAGCGGCAGCACCATTGAGGCTGAAAGTAGCAGTAGCGCGGGCAGCCTCGCCGAGTATTTTAGAGCGGTAGAGTTAGCTATTGTTTTCATTAGGTTGCTCTCTTTTCGGGCGTAATTTTCAGGCCGTGCGCGTGCTGTAGCGTGGCGAACTATTTCGCGAATGCGTCGCTGAGATTACCAAAAATGCGCAATCAACTCCATGCGAATCATGGCATTTCCGCCGCTGCCATTCCTAGCTAAGAGAGCACGGGCCCCCGATAGCGAAGTTAAAGGGGCTTGCTTAGCTTAAGCAGGAATCGGTCGGTGCTGCGATTGAGGCGCGGGTCGAATATGCTGCGGCTGTGGTCATCTGTGGCGACGCGCAACAGATCGCTGCTCTCGACCTCGAAACCAGCCTGCTCGGCCAGATTCACGGCCTGCTGAATCTCCATTCGATGTAGGTCGCGGTTGTCTCTTCCGGCAAGGCCAACGTGGTCAGTGATTCCCAATACACCACCGGGCTTTAGCAGCCGTTTCAGTTGCAGCAGCATCTCCAATGCGCGTGCGGGATCGGGGTTGTAATAATCGTGCAGCGTCTGTGCCACGATCGCCAGATCCACTGAGTTCTCAGCGAGGTCGATCTCGCTGAGCGGGCTTATGAGCTGAACGACGTTGCTCAGCCTGCCGCGCTCTATCTTGTTATTCAGCGCCTCGCCCTGTGTAATGCTCTGGCGGTCCTCCACGAAGCGCAGGCCGCGTTCGGTATTCTGTGCATACACGGTGCCGTTCTCGCCTACGGCCTTGGAGAGAATAAAGGTGTAGTAGCCCCCAGCCGCATAGAGATCCAGTACCGTCATGCCAGGCTGAATGCCGAGAAATTCGAGAACCTGAACCGGCTTGCGAGTGCTGTCTCTGGCGAAATCAGACACTTCTCTATCAGGCCCCGACAAGGCCATTTCCAGCGCGCGAGTATCGAGACTCTGGCTTAGGCAGGCCGAAACAGGCAGCAGAGAAAGCAGGGTTGCGAAGAAAACGCTTGGAGTAACTGATGGGAGAGCGGCGGCTATTGGTGTCATTCTCAGGTCCTAGGTTTTCGCTATTCGTGCTCGCTGGCAGAGGATAGCAGGTTGTTTAAAACTCTCCATGACGCGTTATTGAAACAGCCTCAGCCGACGATTCCAATGCCTCTCGCCATCAGCAGAGCCAGCACCGGAATAATTACCAACAGGACTAACTGAAACTTCAGTAACAGAACAATAGAGGACGGGACAATGATGGCGTCCGCGCCCGACTGTCGATGCTTAAAGAAGAACAAAGTGGGTGCGATGGAACAAATTGCCATCAGGAAAAAGAGACCAATCTTGGCATGAAATACTGGGTTGCTTGAGTAGAATTCGCTGGGCTTGCCCACACCTACCCATAGAACCACGCCAAAGACCAACACGAAGGCGGCGCTCAGGCCATAGACGAGATCGACCTTCGCCAAGTTGCGAGCATCCTCCCCGGTGATCAGGGGCTTAATGGCCATGTTCTCGATTACCAGAGCGCCCCCCAACGCGAAGATAGCGAGAAAGTGCAGCAGTCTGACTAGTTCGTAAATCATAGGGGCAATCATACTGGATTCGTGCGCATTCGGCGCATTTTAATGCGGCTACCGGAAAAATCCTGTTATGCTGTTCCTTCGATTCTTCACGAATCTTCAATAATAATTAGAAAGTAACTGGAGGCACCATGGTCGCTGATTCAAGCACGCCATCCGATGTAAATTCCGCCGATAACGCTCACGTCGAAGCGAGTATGCGTAAAGTTGCGCTGACTGCACTGGCGGGTACCAGCATCGAGTGGTACGACTTCTTTCTCTACGCGACTGCGGCCGCGCTTGTATTCCCCTCTGCGTTCTTTCCCGACAGCAGCCCGACGATGGGCCTCATTCTCTCCTTCGGAACCTTTTCCTTCGGTTTCATAGCACGTCCTCTTGGGGGCATTCTCTTCGGCCACTTCGGCGATAGAGTGGGGCGTAAGCGAACTCTGGTTATCGCCTTAATGCTGATGGGCATCGCCTCCACCCTGATTGGTCTCTTGCCCACATTCGCCACGATCGGTATTGCTGCGCCAATCCTGTTGAGCCTGCTGCGCTTCGCTCAGGGCTTGGCCATCGGCGGACAGTGGGGCGGTGCCATGTTGCTCGTCACGGAGAGTGCTCCAGCTGATAAGCGTGGTTACTACGGTGCCTATGCGCAGGCCGGTGCGCCGGTCGGCGTAATTCTGGCGAATGTGGCCTTCATGTTAATTAGCTACGCGGTCTCTGAGGACGCATTCATGCAGTGGGGATGGCGTATTCCCTTTATCTCCAGCGTCGTGCTTATTGCTATCAGCATGTATGTGCAGTTGCATATGGAAGAGACCGATGCGTTCAAGGAGTTGCAGGAACTGCAGAAGCAGAAGCACGCCAGTCAGCCTCAGAAAGTTGTCCTAAGGCGCTCGCCGGTACTTGAGGCGATCGTGAAGTATCCCAAGCGCATCGCTCTTGCTGCGGGCGCATTTCTCTCTATACAGGTAGCGTTCTATATATTGATCGGCTTCGTGCTCGCCTATGGCACCGATGCCGACGGCGCCGGAATGTCGAGAGATCAGATGCTCTTCGCGGTTCTGCTGGCCTCGGTAATTCAGATTCCGGCGCAGTTTATGGCTGCAGCCTATTCCGATCGCAAGGGTAGGCGCGGAATTTTCATGCTCGGGGCTATTCTCACGGGTGTCTGGGCATTCGCGCTGTTCCCGCTAATCGATACCGGGAGTTTCTGGTTGATAGTCGTGGCGCTCACAGGCGGTCTGGTATTTCTCGGCATGATGTACGGCCCACAGGCGGCATTCTTTACCGAGCTGTTCAGTACAGAGGTACGCTACTCGGGTGCGTCGCTAGGTTATCAGGTGGGGGCAATTATAGGTGGCGCCTTCGCTCCTACTATAGCAACTATACTATGGTCGGAATATTCGATTGTCTGGGTTTCGGTCTACATTGCGTTTGCATCGCTACTATCGCTCATCTCCGTGTTGTTGTTAACGGAAACCTTCGGGAACAATCTCCACGACATGGACTAAGAATCGGCTGCTCAGTAGCTGAGCAGCCCAGGCAGTTCCAGTCTACGCTGGACTGCCGAATTGATAGTTTGGCGTCGATGCCGAAATGTCCTTCTCGTCGGCATTCATATCAGCTTCGATCCCTTCGAATAGCGGCGTACTGAGGTAGCGCTCGCCGGTATCCGGCAGCATGCACAGGATATTGCTCCCGGCTTCCGCCAATTCCGCAATCTTGAGCGCGCCAGTAAATGTTGCGCCAGCGGTAATGCCGGTGAAGATGCCTTCCTTCTGCGCCAGGAGCCTGGAATTTCGAATCGCGTCAGCTCCAGAGATCGCCAGCAGCTGATCTATATGGCCCCGAGCCACGGCCTGCTCCAGCAGCGGAGAAATAAAGTCGGGCGTCCAGCCCTGCATCGGATGCGGGTTGAAGGCCGGATGGCTGGGAGGAAGGCCCGTAGAGGGAGCTGCAGGCTGAGGCGTTTCGCTACCGAGAAGCAGTGCATTGTCGGGTTCGCAACACACGATCTTCGTCTTGGGGCTTTTCTTTTTGAGCACGTTCGCGACACCGTTGAGCGTGCCACCGGTACCGAATCCTGTTACCCAATAATCAAGAGGCTCGCCTTCGAAGTCCCGAAGAATCTCTACGGCAGTAGTGCGCTCATGCATGCGCGCATTCGCTTCGTTCTCGAACTGACGAGTCAAGAACCAGCCATGAGTCTCGGCCAGCTCCTTCGCCTTCGCCACCATCCCGCTGCCTTTTAAGGGAGCAGGGGTGAGTACTACCTTCGCGCCGAGAAAGCGCATGAGCTTGCGCCGCTCTATGCTGAAGCTTTCGGCCATCACTATGACCAGAGGATAACCCTTCTGCGCACAGACCATCGCAAGGCCGATGCCGGTGTTGCCACTGGTAGCCTCAACTACAGTCTGACCAGGCTTTAGGTCGCCTCTCGCCTCAGCATCCTCGATGATGCCTAGGGCAAGTCTGTCCTTCACGGAACCCGCCGGATTGAATGCCTCAAGTTTCACGAAGAGATTCACATGTTCGGGGGCGAGCTTGTTGATGCGCACAACGGGTGTGTTGCCGATGGTCGTTAGTATGTTTTGATGCTTGTTTTTCACGGTGAGTGTCCTTTAGGGCGTTCTCATAGAAACTGCTCGCTGCATTCTAGCTTCAATGGCGAAGTGCTGCCATGTGCAGATGCCATTCCTCAATCCCCGCGCTCGCAATGCATGTCCAGTTTGTCTTTGACAATGCGCTCAAGATGGCTTGCAATGGGGCTAGTGTTCAATTCTCGAGTGACTCGCTCCAAAAGGTAAGACAATGATTAGAAATCTCACGCTACTACTGTTAAGCATGATCGCGTTGTGCGCGGCGAGTGTTGCATCAAACGCAGGCGGCCTGGAAAGAGGAGCGGCGGAGGAGCTAGGCTTCTCCTCGCAGCGGCTCGCCTTGGCGCATGAGATGCTGACTCAGCACGTTGAAGATGGTCGTGTGGCTGGTTTGGTCGCAGGCGTGGCGCGTCACGGAAAGATCGTCTATCTGGAAAGCATAGGATGGAGCAACATCGAGCAGGAGAGCGCGATGCGTGAGGATTCGATCTTTCAGATTCGCTCGATGAGCAAGCCAATTACCGCCGTAGCGGTCATGCAGTTAGTAGAACGGGGCGAGCTGCGGCTAGATGATCCGGTCTCGGACTATATTCCCAGCTTCGCTGGAATGCGTGTCTTCCAGGACCCGGAGGCGCCCGACTTTAGCCAGACGCGGCCGAGTAAGCGCGAGATGACGATAGAAGATCTACTCCTGAACACAGCAGGCTTGAGTCACCGCTTCGGCGCGCTGTATCGACAGAATGAGGTACGCTCTAGAGGCGACAGCCTGGAGGCCCTAGTTGAGAAGGTAGCGGCGGTACCCCTGATAGGAGACCCCGGTGAACAATGGGTCTATAGCATCTCACTGACGGTTTTAGGGCGCATTGTCGAGCTCGTGTCCGGACAGAAGTTTGACGACTACCTGAATGAAAAAGTCTATGCGCCGCTGCAGATGACAGACACCGCATTCTTTGTACCTGCGCACAAGGCGCAGCGTCTGGCTAGCACCTATTTAGTGTCCAGCGATGATCGAAGCTTGAGTCTTCTACCTCCGATGGCTATTCCGATCACACAAGACCCTCCGTTACTCGAAGGCGCCGCCGGTATCGTCAGCACCGTGCCGGACTATCTACGTTTTTTGCAGGCACTACTCAACGGTGGCGAGCTCGAAGGCGGGCGAATATTGCGGACGGAAACTGTGTCGACGATGACAAGTAACCATATACCCGAGGCTCTCATGCCCTTCGGTACAAACCCGAACAACCCCATGCTCGATCGGGGTTGGGGCTACGGCATGGCCGTAGTTGTGGACGCGAGCAAGAGCGCCTGGGGCACGAATAACGGTGAATTTGGCGGGAGTGGCTCACTTGGCACCTTCTCTTGGGCAGATCCGGTTTCGGGAACCAGTGTCGTTATCATGCTGCAGATTCAGCCTGCTGGTGCTTACAATATCGCATCGAAATTTAAGACGATGGTTCATCAGAGCATGATCGATTGATATTTGAAGCGGCCGAAAGGCCTAGCTATACAGACGAAAGCTTGTATGATTGGCGAGTTATTCCCCTGACTACCTCGACGTAAAGTCTCGTCATTACTGCACAAGCACTAGAAATAGGCATTTTGGAATCTGAACAATGTGGTTAGCTACGAGCTGTGACTTCGAATTTGAGATCGCTGTCCCTACGCCTTTTATAATGATGTTGCGTCCGCGCAGTGGCGCCTATCAATGGATTAGCCGCGAGAAATATAAGCTGACGCCTAGTGTTCCTGTGGTCGAGTTCACCGACAACTACGGCAACCTCTGCCAACGCCTGGTCGCTCCGCCAGGGAATTTTAAAATACACACGTCGGCTGTCGTGATGACTGCGGATGTTATCGATAGAGATTACGGCGCCCCCTTCGTCGATATAAACCTCTTGCCCGATGCAGTGCTGGCTTTCCTGCTACCGAGTCGGTATTGCGAGTCTGAGAGTTTTAATCAGATGGCGGCAGAGATAACCGAGTGCTACAGCCTAGGGCTCAATCAAGTTGAGGGCATCGAGTCGTGGCTGCGAGACAATATTAGCTACATCCCCGGCAGCAGCGACAATCCTATCTCTGCGATAGACGTGAACGAGAGAAAATCCGGAGTCTGTCGTGATCTTGCTCACTTGGGAATTGCCCTGTGCCGCGCGATTAGCATTCCGGCTAGGTTGGTAGTGGGCTATAACTACGGCCTGGTTCCCATGGATATGCACGCCTGGTTCGAGGCCTATGTGGGCGGCCGCTGGTATGCATTCGACGCGACGCAGAAGGAGATGACGCCCGGATACGTCGCTATTGGCTACGGTCGGGATGCGGCCGATGTTGCGGTTTACAATCAGTTTGGTCCTGCGGTCTATCCAATAGCACATGCCGTGAGTGTGGAGCTTCGAGAGGAAGACTAAGCCACGCTATTTGCGCCGACCCTTGAGCAAGGCCTTAATCTTGTCGCCGAAGGTGTCATACTTTAGATCGCTAAATTCGCCGGCATCCAGAAATATTCGATCACAGCTGGGGCAGCATTCCATCCATATATGGGTCTGTTGCGGGTCGACAATCTTTTCCATATCTACCTCGCAGTGGGGGCATTGAATATCTTCAATCTTGTCGAACTTCTTGCCGATGGATGCCGACCCGATATCGATGAAGGTCTCTGCCATGAACTCTTCGCGCATTTTTTCTAGCATGAACGATTTAACGAGCAGGCCATAGCAGTTGTGACATCGCTCTAACTTAATGTCATTGCCGTGAGTCTTGGTTTCCAATTCTCCAGAACATTTCGGGCATTTCATCTCAATCTCCAATAGCAAGAATGAAGCAAGCAAAAATCTTAGCGAATTGGGGGCAAATAGCAAGCTTTGGGACGGGAATTCAGGCGGCAGCGCTTCAATTACCGGACAGTGCCATGACACTACGTTGAGCGCGAATCTCGCTGATAATGTGGTGATTCGCTAGTATTTCGACGGCTGAGTAAGCTGGTAAGAGAGAGGATTTCCGGTTAGTCTTCTTTGCTACAAAAAATCATATAGTACATAGCTCGACTACGCGGAATATTCGAATGCCGAAGAAAGTAAAAACTGATCCAAAGGACTTATTAGCAGTAGGTTGGCGAGAGTGGGTGCAGCTCCCAGACCTTGTGGACGTGCCAATAAAGGCTAAGGTAGATACCGGCGCAAAGACTTCGTCGCTGCATGCGTTCTTTATCGAGCCCTATACCAAAGACGGCAAGCCCTGGGTGAAATTTCTTTTGCACCCCAATCAGAATGACAACGATCTCGAGGTGGAGTGCCACGCCCAGGTCTCAGATCGGCGCGAGGTTTCCGATTCCGGTGGACATAAAGAGAAGCGCTATGTCATCGAATCGACAGTCGTGCTGGGCAAGCAGGTGCTGATCGCGGAGCTGACACTCACCGATCGAGACTCCATGAGCTTTAGAATGTTGCTCGGGCGAAACCTGCTGCGCGGTTCCTATTCGGTCGATAGCAGTTCATCCTTTCTCATGGGTGGCAGCTCCAAGAAGCCAGTTCGCCGGATCTAGATGATGGGTCGGCAGACCGCTTCAATTGTTCGTAGTAGTCTACAAGTGCTGTGCGCAAGAAAAGCCGCAGTGTACGAATACGTGTCCAGAGCAGTGGGTTCAATTTCGGAGATGCTATGCAATTTCTCATTTTCAAGTATCTAATTACCGCCGGAATCGTAGTGTTGGTTTCCGAGGTCGCTAAGAATCTCGACAAAGCGGGAGCGCTGATTGCCGCATTGCCAACGGTGACATTGCTGACACTTTTTTGGTTGTATTTCGAGGGTCAGTCGGCAGAGAAGATTAGCAATCATGCCTGGTACACATTCTGGTATGTGATCCCAACACTGCCTATGTTCGCCGCATTTCCCACGCTCTATCAGCGCTTCGGGTTTTGGGGGGCTATGGCTTCTTCGGTCCTGATCACGGTGCTGCTTTTCGCCGCGTTCGCTCTGATTCTGCGTAGATTCGACATTGACCTGATGTAGCAGCAGCCACTACAAAGGTCAGTCGAAGGGAAGGCCTGGCAGTCCTTTAAACGATAGGGGGTTCTAGTGCTGGTTTGGCGTCCGTGGATGGATTCATCTGATCCTGAAAGACTTCCACAGTCTCTTGCACACTCTCTGCATCTCGAAACCTAGCGATGTGAAAAAGGGCCTCCCCCTCGTTCAGTAAGGGGATATTTGTGCGCCCGATAATGATGCCTTCGCTGCTTGCCAGCACCGTCTCCTCCTCGGAGCCGAAGGGGTCTGAGATTACCCCTAGTACATCATTCTGCACGACCTTCTCGCCTAGGGATTTCTCAGCGCGGAGTATTCCGCTCTTTGCCGCGCGTACCCAATAACTAGACTTCGCTACAAACGGATCAAGCGTAGCGATACTGGATTTAACCCTTGGAATCATCTCTAACTCCCGCATGACAGAGACTATGCCTTTCACGCCGGCGCGAATTGCCAGCTCAGAAAAGCGCAGTGCTTCGCCAGCTTCGTAGACGATCACAGGTATCCCTAGCTTGGAGGCTGCATCTCTTAGCGTGCCGGGAGCGACGGGCGTGTTGACGATCACCGGCGCATTGAAGGCCCGCGCCATGCGGTCTATCACCTTGTTCTCTAATTCGGCGCGTACCTGCGGGAAATTATCACGATGTATGGCAGCGGTGTGCAGATCTATCCCGTGAGTGCACTTGGACACTACTTCGGTTAAGAACAGGTGTGCCATACGAGCGGCTAGCGAGCCCTGCTCCGATCCGGGGAATGAGCGGTTGAGGTCGCGCCGGTCTGGTAGGTAACGAGTCTGTGCGATGAAGCCGAGTATATTGACGACGGGTACAGCAACGATGGTGCCTCTAATCCGTCCCAGCGACTTACGCTTCAAGACGCGGCGAATGATTTCTACGCCGTTGATCTCATCGCCATGTATGGCGCCGGACAGAAAAAGTACTGGCCCCGGCTTCTTGCCATGTATCACATACACCGGACAGGACATTGGATTATGGGTGTACAACGCAGGGATCGCCAGATTCACCGCCACCCGTGTTCCAGCCTTTACAGATACATCGCCTATGACAAAAGGATCGCGCATAGCCTAACCCTGACCGCGCGTCTTGCTCGCGCCTGCTTTGATATTCTTCTCCAGAAAGTCGATAACCATTCCTGCAATGTCTTTTCCAGTGGCGGATTCGATGCCTTCGAGTCCGGGAGATGAATTGACCTCCATCACAACCGGTCCATGATTCGATCTGAGTATATCTACGCCACAGACATTTAGCCCCATGGTCTTCGCTGCGCGAACCGCGGTAGAACGTTCCTCCGGAGTAATCTTGATGACTGTGGCGGAACCGCCGCGGTGTATATTCGATCGGAATTCGCCCTCCGATGCCTGCCGTTTCATGGCGGCCACTACCTTGTCACCGATGACGAAACAGCGAATGTCGGCGCCACCGGCCTCATGGATGTACTCCTGTACCAGCACACTGATCTGTAGTCCGAGGAACGACTCGATTACGCTCTCGGCTGCCTTACGCGTCTCGGCCAATACAACTCCAATACCTTGAGTACCCTCTAAGAGCTTGATGACTAGCGGTGCACCACCAACCATCTTGATGAGGTCAGGTATGTCGTCGGGCTTATTTGCGAAGCCGGTGATGGGTAGTCCAATGCCTCTTCTGGAGAGTAATTGCGAGGCTCTCAATTTGTCGCGCGAGCGAGAGATCGCCACAGATTCGTTCAGTGGATATACGCGCATCATCTCGAATTGGCGTAGAACTGCTGTTCCGTAGAAAGTTACCGATGCGCCAATGCGCGGGATGATCGCATCATAGCCGGTGATCTCCTCACCCTTGTAGTGTATGGAGGGCTTGTGCGAGGTGATGTTCATGTAACAGCGTAATGCATCCAGCGTGCGCACCTCGTGACCTCGGTCCTTTGCCGCCTCGATGAGTCGGCGCGTCGAATACAGCTTTGGGTTGCGCGACAATAGAATGATCTTCATTAAAACTCTCCAATAAGCCATCATCTCCGACAGCCAAAAAATTTCTACAAGCAATTATAGCCGAATTACCAGCGCTCGACTTATTCAGCCTTCGTGGGTAGCACACCAATATCCGAAGATCGCAGATGGAGATCGCGTTGCGGGTAGGGTATCTCGATTCCATGCTCGTGGAATTTATCCCAAATACGAACTAGTAGCTCGCTGATCACATTAGCGCGTCCGTTCATTGGGTCGTTAATCCAGACTCGCATTTCGAGGTCCACCGAGCTGTCACCAAATCCTCTTACAAGGCAGGTAGGTCCTGGATCACTCAATATCCTATTCGTCTCAGCCGCTGCTTCTTTGCAAAGTGCGATCGCTTTGTGAAGGTCTGCCTTGTAGTGAACGCCCACGACCTGACGAAGCCTAAGAAGATTCTGCGAATGGGACCAATTTTCCACCCGATTGATGATGAGTTCTTCGTTCGGAATTAGATGCTCAACCCCGTCTCGCGTTGTCACCGAGACATATCTGGCGGTAAGCGCGTCGACTCGGCCGTAGTAGTCTGCCACGACGATGACATCGCCGGGCTTTATAGATTTATCCATCAGTAATATGAAACCGCTAATGAGGTTGGCGAAGATCTTCTGCAGACCGAAGCCAATGCCTACACCAACTGCGCCACCAACCACGGCGAAGGCTGTGAGGTCCACGCCAACAATAGCTAGCGCCATAATGAATGCGAGAGCGCCGAGCGAGATGCGCATGAATTTTATGGTGAGCACTTGTATCGACGGTGAGAGGTTCTGAGCTGACTTGAGTTTACTCTCGGTAACCTGACCGGCGATGGAAGAGATCCACAGCAAGATGCCTAGGGTCACGAGAGCCTGCAGGATTGTGAGAATTGAGATACTCGCCTGTCCTAGGGAAAAGGAAACTCCATCCAGGAAGGCGATCGTGGGGAGCAGGATGCCCAGAATATTGAGTGCTGCAACAATCCACGCGGTGATGGCTATCGTGCGAGACCAGAAGGGGCTGCTGACGAGTATGGTCGCGGTTTCGATTATTACCCAGGCGGTGAGCAGGCTAGTGGTAATAAGCAATGAGGCATTAGAGATTCCCCACTGTGATGTAAACAGCACTGAGATCCATTGAAACAGCAGCCAGATCGCGGGGAAGGAGATGTCTTTCGCTGTTTTCCATATTCTCACTAGAATGGGGAAGCGCGCCTGACGCTCCAGAATCGTGTCGATCCTGCGCCTAATGCGAGTAGCGAGTGGCCAGGCGATAGTTGCAGCGAAGGCGATTATGCCGATGCACAGCAGGGTATCCTGCACGAAGAAATCCGTAACAAACCACGACTCTAGCGCGTCGAACCAGACTGCCCAGATGGCAGGGTCGGCTAATTGATCGATTATAGGATCGACTTCGCTATCCACTACAACCACCCCTTACGCCGAAAAAGCAGTAGCTGAATAATGGCGGCGATGGCCATGAACCCGAGAACAACAAAGTAGCCGCCCTCGAAACTGAGCTCGGGTATGTACTCGAAATTCATTCCATACAGGCCGGCGACGAAAGTAAGGGGTACGAATATGACGGTTATAACAGTTAACACTTGCATGACTTTATTCAGTCTATGGGAAGAAATCGCGAGATAACCATCCGATAAATCTGTAAGCACATCATAATAGAGGCTAGCTAGACTCTGCGACCGCTCCACCTGTTCATAGAAATCGACAACTTGATGCGACAGGCTCTTACCAAACCGTGCTGGAGGTTCTTTCTTCAGCGTGACGGCTATGAGTTTGTGGTAATTGGTGTTGCGCTTGAAGTAGCGCAGTCGGGATTTTAGCTTGGTGATCTCCGAGAGGAGGGCATCGTTCGGATTGTCGAACATCTCAGCGTCGAGGGCATCCATCCGCGGCTCGAATTCGATCAGTATTTGCACATAGCGGCGACTCAGGTGATTGGCCAAGCGCAGTGCCAGGGCACCAGCACCCTCCGCCATAAGCGCTGGACTCTCAGCGAGTGTCTCTGCAAGCCACTTTGTGCTGTCCGATTCCTTCCTGTGGCGCGTAATGAGGATGCGCTCTTTGATGAAGATAGACAGTGGGAAGAACTCAAGCTCGAGTGGGTTCTTGGTTTCTGCAAACTCGCGAAGCATTAGAAATTCGTGCTCGGTATAACTCTCTAGTTTGGGTGGATGGCGTTTTCGCAATGCATCCTGAATAGCGAGCTCGTGTAGCTCCAAGCTTCCTAAAATGGGGCGCTCAACGCTCTCTTCGTATTCCGAGAGATCGATCCAGATAAACGAGTCTGTTTGTTCTCTCCAGGCGGCAAGTAGTTCCTCGCCTCCGATTTGGATGGTTTTATCATGCGAATTGAAGAGCAGGCTGTGCATCTGCACCTCGAGTCTAATGCGTTTATTGAGTTTTACAGGAGAACTGCTGATTGTGATTCAGAACCGCACAGAATGCTAGGAGAAAACAAAGTCAGGAAGGCAATATTAGTGGGAATAAGCCGGTAGGCGCGAGCGTATCAGCTACCGGCTTGTCTTGATTTTACTGCGGCGTTGCTACTTCCGCACCCAGGCCCCGGAGGCATCTTGCAGGTATTGACCAGCAGGTGTGGCCTCGACTGCCTTCTGAAAGGCGAGGGCGGCGACTTGCTCGATGCTAATGGCATTCTGACCGGCGATCTGCGTATACAACTCGCGGCGCTGATTGTTCACATCGCGCACCATGGCGATGACTTCGGCCGGGGCAGACTCCATGACCAGGCCAACATAGCCATTGCGCAGTTCACCAACGATGCCTTCGCTCTTGGCTTCTTGCAGGGTCAGAGCGAAGCTCATGGGGATAAATAGCATGAGGCAGGCCAGTAGCAGCGTTCTAGTAATTGCATTTTTCATAGTCAGATTCTCCATCAGAATAGTCCGCTGTCCAGAGTGAATATTTCATCCAATTCTTTGTCCACCTTGACGCGAATCTCGTGCTCGATCCGGACATTGAGGTTGATAGTAATGGGCTCATTCGGTACCGCCACTTGAATTGTGGGCGTACAGGCGCTTAGCGCTGCGAATAATCCAACGCCCCCCACGGTCAACGACCTCAATGATTGTGTATTTTGCATAAGCTTGCCTGATTGTGATGTGCGTTAGCGATAAAAGTGGCTCTAGTATATCGGCCAATTATGAATACTGGCTGAAGATTTCGAGTGTTAATTTGTAGACCGCGATATGCCCTCAAAGTTAGGGCCGACCGACGTGGCGCTCCAATTCATCCGTGATGACCCTGCTTGCCTGCAGGCTCTTCAACAACGACGGGATATTATCAGAAATGTTGAGGTTCAGGTTTATCATCTGCCCGTTGTTCATGTCCGGATTTCTGCCCCGCAGTTCTACGCTGAGCGACAGCTCGCCGTTCTCGAAGTAGGAGACTAAAGTATTCATGGTCTGGTATTGATAGTTGGAGAGCGCCTGGTTGACCAATTGTACGCTCTGGTTACTACTCGGAACCGAGTTGGCGGGAGTATAGCGAATACTGCCCCCGGGCTGCAGGGCTCCGACTAGGCCTCTCTCGATGGTTAGGCTATCGCCTTCGATAATGATTGGCAGGTAGCCGCTAAGCAGGCCGTCTGCCCGAAGCTCCGGGTATTCGGCAAGATTCACCAGCGAATCCACACGCACATCGGCGATCACCACGTCTATCTGCTGGCGGTCCCTGTTAGGGTTGTAGCGAGCTGCCGGGATGCTGAGCTTGCCGCCCAGTAGCGCGGTATCGAAGTCATTGATCTGCACCTCCTGGCTGAGTGTATTGAAACGGTATTGCCAGGAGAGGTTTTCCAATGGCAGGCCGATGTCGACGCGACTTAGAGTAGCGCTTGCCGGATTGCTAACCTGTATCCCCGGTGGCGTTGTAGCCTCCGCGAATAACTCAGTGCTGAAATCAACGAAGAGAGTGTCCGTGTAGTAGCCGCTGAGTTCGCTGATCTTGAGCGCGATGGGCCCGCCGAAGCGCCAGGATTCGTCTAGCTGCTTGCTCCACGAAATATTTGCCAGGCCTTCGATCTGGCCCGCGACTAGATCGGCATCGACTTGCTTCGGCTTCAACAGGGCCGAAAGTGGCTGGGCATCGGAAAACTCATGGGCGGCGAGTTGCAACACGACGTCGCCGGTGTCGCGCAGGAAGAAATGTTGCAGGCCAATACCCAGGCGCAGGCTATGATCCAGATCGAGCTCTAGAATGCCTGTTAGTACGTCGTCTTCCAGTTGCAGCTTCCCGGAGTAATGCGGATTGCTGATGTCGACTAGGCTGTTGTCGGCGCGAAGCTCATCGCTGTTGAAATTGAAGCCGCCGCTAATCACGTCGCCTACTCGAAACTCTAGCTCATCCAGATGCAGTCTAGTTGATAGATTAGAGAGCGTTGATTCGGCCGGGCCAGTGATCGAGGGTATTGCGATGGTTACGAGGTCGCTAGCCAGGCGCATCTCATCGTTGGAATAATTGAAGCGCAGGGCCGCAGCCGCGCTAGTGTTTGCTCCGAGATAGTCGGCGTAGCGCCAGCTGGAAACACTGCTACGCCAGTCGCTTAGCAGTGCGCAATTGGCGAAGGACAGGCAGTCTACTCGAGTATTAGTGAAGCCGTGTTCACTCTGTGCTGTCATGTCATCGAGGCCCCAGCTTCCGCTGGCGACTATTTCACTCAGCGCCAGGTGCAGCTCTCCGCTTGCGGTGTCAAGCGCGCCCTCCATGCGAAGCGGCAGGCGAATCTGCACGCTGTTGCCGCCTAGGTCAGACGCCTGACGAATCCCCAGCTGAGCGCTGGTGCTGTCCAGGGTCACGCTTAGCTGGGGCAGGGCGAAATCACCGAAAATCTCCTGCACCTCGAAATTGCTCTGCAGCGTGAACCGGTCATTCGCGATACTCGTCGCGGCGGGGAGGAGTTGCTCTAGCTGCGATCGCAGAGGCTTAATAAAAACAATGTTGGTGGCGCTAACCGTGACGGCGTTCTGAGCGACAGCCAAGTCCGCGTCAGACTCCAAGACCACATCGCCGGACAGCAGGGCTGTGGTAGCTAAAGAGAAGGTAGTTGCGCCGCTGCGCTGCAGATCGAATTCGACGAGCATGTCTTGCATGGGCACGAACCGCGCCTCGCCAACCAGCTGCAGGGGTGGGCTTTGTAAACCCATGCCCAGGGTATAACTCTGGTCGCTGCTATGCATCTCGATATTGGGAATGACTATCTCTTGCAAGGGGAGAGCATCGAATGTCTCCAGCATGGCGGACAGTGAGGTCGGCTCGGCAACGGTTGCCGCAGTTGCCAGCGCGCGGACCTCGACTCTGCCTATTGCAACAGACTGCACCGTGCCTGCGAGTAACTGCGAGAGGGAATACTGCACCTGTATCCTATTCAGGGAGATGCTCTCGTAGTTACTGAGGAGATCCATTCGATCGATAGCTGTCCCATTGACACCCAAGTGCAGGACTTCCAATTCGGAGATTTCGTAGCCAAGCTCGGACAGTGTGGGCGAGGCGAGCGTGCGCAGAACGAGATCGGGTCTTACAAGCACTACTGTAATGGGCGCGCCAATTAGAAGTAGTAGCACGAGTAACACTGTTTTAGTTCGGGACATGGGGCGGGTCGTCCTACTGCATGAGGGCCTAGTCTCTCGCTTCGCTCTGTCCAGTGCAAGCGGCGTTAGAAGAGTGCATCGACCCGCCTAACGAAAAAGGGGCTAGACCCTGCGGTCTAACCCCTTTCTAAGACTCTCTGACTTATTACTGTGGAGAGGACATGATCATATTGTGTTGCATGTTCATTGCCTCGCGCGCGCGGTTTCTCTCCGACTGCATGAGTTCTCCAACCGCTGGGCCGCCCTGATTGTAGATTCCGCCCCGCAGTGCGAACAGCAGGTAGTCCATCGATTGCGCATTGTTTGATTCTTTGTCGGTGAAGTAGCTAACGGCTGCATCCATAAGCTCATCGCGATTCTCTACATTCGGGAAGGCGAGAATATCGGCGATAACGGTCTCTAGCAGATTCAGGTTGTCCAGGATAATCGCTGCCTCGGGGGATTGGCTGTACAGGTCTGGCGCGATAGCGGGTGCCATTGGCAGCTCGCTAGGAGCCGGGAACATGGTCATGCCGCCGGACGAGCCTACCTTGTTCCAGAAGCGTTCGAGAGCTACGTTGATACCGCCGGTGAACTGGCTGTCCAGTCCTTCCAGAATAACCGCCTCCAATGCGGCGAGTTGCATCCATTGATGAGTCCACAGGAATCCGCTCAATAACGGAAATGCTGTCTTCAGGCCATTGGCCTGGTCGTGCTCCAAGAGGTAGTCACTCTCCTTCGGCACGGTGGCCACTGAGTGTTGATCGTCGCCGAGATAGTCCTCTATCGCAGCGGCCACGGCGGCGAGCTTGTCTTCGACATCGTCATCGATATAGATCGCAAACAGGGCCTCTTCGAAATTTCTGCCGTGCTTGAATACTTCGGCGGTATGGCGGCCGATCGCCGAGCTGTTCTCGAAGGCATCTTCTGCGTCTTCGTTGCTATGCTTGCCGCGCATTAATTCTAAAAGCCGCACTCTCGCCGCTACTTCCCTATCGTGATACGGGCCGTTGCTCATGCCCATGTGCATGTCCATCGGACCATCGTGGGTCATCATGCCGGAGGCCATCATCTCACTCATGCTCATGTTAGCGCGCATGTTCATATTCATCTGCAGCTCGTTGCGCGCCTGCTGCGTTGCAGGGTTGGCATTGATTGCGGCGATTTCCTCAAGCGCGGTTGCCTGAGTGATATCGAAGGCATTAAATAGGTCGGCTACTTCCGGATACTTCTCTTCTATCAGAGCGGCGTCTTGTGCGTTCACTGAGGCAGATAAGGCAAAGGCGATAACACAGGCTAAGGCTAGGCTTAGTCTATTCAGAATTGCCTGGCAGGCCCTGATCGATAGTGATGTCATGGTTCTTAACTCCATTGGTGCGTGCAATTTCGTCAGTATAAACGTATCGCTACAACACGCCAATGACGTCGTGCGGCGCCGCAGGGGAGTCTGAGATTAGGCGTAGTGAATTGTGTTGATCTAGGACGCCGCGTAGTGCTCTGTAGCCTAGATTTTACGGCAGTTATTGCGCAGACATGACCCTTGATGCCCTCGCGGAAGGCCGGCTGGCGACTAGGCGTCTGTTGTGATTAATTGTGACAATGTTGATCCAGTCGAGGTTCGGCTGAACCTAGCGGGTCTGTCGTTGGGCATGCGAGGAAGGTAGAGAGGGAGGCAGGATAACCGGCGTTGCCAGCCGGTTATCCTGTCGCCGCTATTTAGCGTTGGAACAGGTAGGAGAACTTGACGAAGATCTGGTCTCCATCGTTCCGTAGGTCGTTGGAGACAACCAGCTCTCTCTCGCCTTCCATCTCCACGATGTCGAAGTTGCTCTGATTCGTGTTGTAACCGACGAAGAAGGCAGACCATGGGTTGATTACATAGCGCAGCAACAGGTCGAAGTTTAAGTTCTTGTCGTCAACCAATCGCGATGCGGGGCCAGCATCCGTCTCATCGTATTGTGCGATGAAGCGTAGCGACCATTCCTTAGTGAACTGATAGTTCCAGTTGCTGCGGAAGATATCGTTCGTGAAGATATCCCTGCCGCCAGATTCGGTCTTTAGTTCGGTATGGAAGATCGTATTGGTGATGCGCAAGGCGCTGATCGGACGCCATAACATATCGACACTGAAGCGTGTCGTGTCCGCTATGTTTGGCAGCGTTCCACGTGGCGGCACCAGGTTCAGGGTGGTGCCTGTTCTGAAATCGGCGCTGAACGAAAGCGTGTTCAAGGTCGTGTTGCTGTAGCCAAACTGGAAGTCCTCGTACTTATAGACTCGGTTCGACAAGATGCCAGCGAAATCCTTGGGTCGCAGCGTTTCGGCATACTCTGTATAGCTTGCGCTAAATACATTGGTATCGAAATTCACGCCGACGCCCGGGCCTAGCTGTGTGAAGATCTTGTCGCCGCCTATGTCGTTGATGTAGACGCCAAAGAGGTTTGCGTTCCATCTGTTGACGTTGGAGTCTTCAGGATAGAAATTGAAATTCACCCGTTGATGGATGCCAGAGGAATCGGAGCGGAAGAATCGCGACTGAAAGCCAAGCTCGGTGCGGAAGTCGGTAGTAGTCTCGATAAAGTGAGTGTGATTGCTGAAAGTACGACCGGCGCGGTTTACCTGGATATTGCGCTGATACCCCGTGGTCTTCGCGCCACCAGTCGCTGGCTCAGCCTCGGTGCCGACCAGCTGCAGCTGGGTAGTCCAGTTGTTATTGAGTTTAAAGCGGCCGTCGATACTCGCTACGGTATTGTGCCCATCGGCGAGGTCGCGATTGGTGAGCAGGACACCGACGCGGTCCTGATCCGACAAATCCATGAAGCCGCGCAGGATAGCTATATTCGCCTTCTCGCCATCGAGTGGATGACCGGCGGCTCTGTTGAGTCCTGGGGCCTCATCGTTGATCAGGATGCTGCCGAAGCCAAACTTACCCGCGCGGCCGGTGAATCGTGCACCGCCCTCGGGGTCGATGATTCTTCTGGTGAATACCAGCGTCGAGTCTGTCGCGAAGAAGTCTGCATTCTCTACGAAGAACGGGCGGCGCTCAGGAAATTCGACTTCGAAGCGCTCGTTCAGTGTTACCTGTGGCTGATCCGACTCCACCTGAGAGAAGTCGGGATTCAGAGTGACGTCTAGCACCATCGAGTCGTTGAACACGAACTTCGCATCGAGGCCAACATCTTGCTCTGAGCTCCGGTCGAATTTTGGCCCGCCGGTGGCGCGCGGGTCCAGGGAGTCAAGCTCTCGCATGAAGATGAAAGGTATGATCTGTGAATTTGTGCCCGGCGAAACGTCACGGATGCCGGTTAACACCGCAGTCTGATTCAGACGGCCTTCTACGTTAATCGAGTAGGGAGGCCAATAGGACTCCTCACTCAAGCGAGGTATGTTTCTCGCGAACTGTATGCGCCAGGTTTGCTCCGAGTTATCGGGGAAACGCAGGCTGCGCAGCGGAATAGACATCCTCGCCATATAGCCCTGATCGGTAAGCTCGCCATCGCTGTCCCAGACCATCTCTAGCGTGGTGTCGAAGCCGCCACGACGGGATGCGCCCTCTGTCCAACGGGCATCCCATTGAATGCCTAGCGGCGTAGTGCGGAAAGAGAAGGCTGCGCGTTGATCGTTGAATGTATCGAAGGTGATCTCGACATTGTCATCGCCGTCAATGTTCTCGCGTGAAGAGAGATTTGCGCGAATTTGATTAGGATCCGTATCGAAGGCGAGGAACACTACGTGTAACTCCTCCTTATCGTAGCCGATGTATACCTCGGTTCTTTGTGCGGAGGGCTCGCCGGGCTCCGGTTCACGCTGCACGAAGTTTTCGACCTTAGCCATGGATCGCGCCAGGGCAGAAGAAGGAGCCATATTCTGAAAATCATCGAAGCTGGGCTGGCCATTGATAAGTGGCATCACTAGGCCTTCGGCGGCATACAGCGATTTCGTAAAGAATAGAGCTACTACTGTGCTGAATAGGCACAAATTCAACCACGACTTTCTCATTGGATCCTCTCTTTGGTCTTATTTTGAAGGCGGGCGAATAATACTTGGTATCGGGAGGCTAGGGAACCTCCCGTAACACATGGTCACAGTCTCATTTGGAGGTTCCCGGAGGGGCTTTTTAGAGGGCTTGGCTGCTGTCGATGAACCCATCCTTATTGGGCATCTCAACCTGCATTAGCGAGTCTTTGTTGAGCTCTTGAGTCTCTCCGACGATGCCATTCAGGTAGAGAACATAGGCGATCACCTGATACACCTCGGAGCTGGAGAGGGATTTTGGTGCATCGGCCGGCATCGCGCGCTGCACATAGTCGAATAGCGTGCTGGCATGGGGCCAGTAGCTGCCTACCGTGCGCACAGGGCGCTCCTCAGACTGCATATTGCCGCCAACCAGGAGTGTCTGAAC
The DNA here is from genome assembly GCA_964352295.1 of uncultured Pseudohongiella sp. Taxonomy (GTDB): domain Bacteria; phylum Pseudomonadota; class Gammaproteobacteria; order Pseudomonadales; family Pseudohongiellaceae; genus UBA9145. The sequence continues at coordinate 20,929 of CAYGRR010000044.1, forward strand.
CGAGGTGCCTTCACCCTTCATGCCGTGGCAGGCGGCGCAGCGTCTCTCGAAGACATTCTTGCCCTGACGTGCTGTGCCGCTGCCTTGGGGATAGCCGCTACCGTCGGGTGCCGCGATCAGATCGAAGCCTTCAAGCTGGCTCTCATTGATGGGAGTGCCCAGCGACTGGGCGTGCAGTGTGGCAGACAGACCTATGGCGATAGCGCTGGAAACCAGGCTCGTAGTGAGCATTTTTCTAAGCATAGACATTGGCAACATCTCCTGCAGTATTGACGGCCCAACTCTGTATGCCGTGATAGTGGTAGGTGCTGATATTGCCCTTCTCCGTAACCAGGCTCGTGCGTGTGGGCTGCACATTGCCCTGGCTGTCTGTGGCGCGACTCTGCAGGATTGCCTCACCGCCTGACCACTGCCATGGAATTCTAAAGCGCGCCAGAGCCTTCTCGCTCTGATGGGAATCGATCATCGCATCGGCCCAGGTTCGGCCACCGTCTGCGCTGACTTCCACGCGGCGGATGCTGCCGCGGCCTGACCAGGCGATGCCCGTAACTTGGTAGATACCCTGGCGTTCTAATTTCATCTGTCCAGAGGGTGCGGTGATGACCGACTTGGTGCCCATAGGATAAGTGAACTGCAGGCTCATGCGATCTAGGCGCGTGTCTGTGTACTTGCTGGTCTCGTCACGGAAGTGGCTGGGCTCCTTTGTCAGTTTTATTTGCGTCAACCATTTCACGCTAATGTTGCCCTCGCAGCCAGGTACGAACAGTCGCATCGGATAACCCTGACCCGGGCGCACCGGCTCGCCGTTCTGAAACAGCGCGAGCATGACATCGTCCATTGCACGATTGAGAGGAATTGAGCGTCCCATGCTGGCCGCGTCGGCGCCAACTGCGTTGATCCACTGCGCGTCTGGCTCTACACCCGCCTCATCCAAGAGAGTCGAGAGTGGAATGCCGGTCCATTCGGCGCCTGAAACAAGGCCGTGAAGACTCTGCGCGCTGCCCTCGGCCGCGTTTGGCCCGAACAGCGAGCCGCTGTTGCCGGAGCATTCGAGGAAATAGATCTTGCTGACCATCGGATAGCGCAGCAGGTCTTCGTAACTGAATACGAGAGGCTGGCGCACTAGCCCATGGATGACTAGTTTGTGCTGTGCAGGATCGATGTCGGGAATGCCGGCGTGATGACGTTCGAAGTGCAGACTATTAGGCGTGATGGTGCCCTGCAGCTGATGCAGCGGCGAGCGCGAGGCGCCACCGCCGGGGTAGAGCGGATTCGGATTGCCGGCCATGCGTTGCATGTCATCCGTGAAGCGGGAGCGGGTGCCATAGCCACTCGCGCCGGGGCCCGGTTGCTTGGACCAGCCCGGTATCTCCAGATTGAGCCCGGCATCGGCACCTAACAATGAAGTGGAGGCGACAGTGCCCATTCCCGCCAAGCCGAGGCCTAACAAGTGGCGTCGGTTGATCAATCCATTGGCTGCTACTTTCTCTAATTCCTGTTTGCTCATAATTAGTCTCTTCTTCTTACTCGCATATTAGTTTTGTTAGGCTTTCTAGTATCCCAGGTATTGCTTCGCTTCTTGAACGGCTGGGTTGCTGTCATCGCTCCACACCGCGAGCAGTGAGTCATACATCATGGAGGCTGCGGCCTGGTTGCCTTGACCCTTGTGGCTGCGCGCGGCGCCAAGCAGTGACCATGGACGGTTCTTCAGGCGTTGCAGCGACACCGCGAACAACGCAGCCGCTTCGTCATGCATGCCCATCTCGAGCAGCATCTCTGCCGCCAATTCGTGAACCGGCTTTAATGGTGTCGCGGCCCCGTTCGGTGGGCGTTGAGTCTCCTTAAGTGCCATGGCCTCCTGCATGAGTGCGATAGCCTGCTGGCGTTTCGCCACATCGATCATCGCCTGCTGCGTGGATTCCTTGTGCAAGGTGAGAGCGGCGACCTCCAAGTGGATTAGTTTTAGATCCACATCGTTTGGTTTCGCAGCGACCATTTTTGCAAGCTTGTTTACGACTTGGTTCGCAAGCGCAAGCTCGCCAAGGTTGGCGGCGCTGAGCCCCAGTGCCAATAGCTCGGTCTCGTCCAGTTCTTCGGAGAATGCCTGCACCTGCCACTGCTTGCTCTCGATGATGTGTCTGGCCTTCATGGTTTTTACGGTACTCGCCGAACGTCCGCTCTTGGGGTCGTTGTCCAGCACCATCTGGCCGCGGCGTATCCATTGTTCTGATTTGGCGAGGTCGCCCAGTTGCAGGTCGCCGTATTGGCCCCAGTCGGATGAGTGGTTCATGTCGCCGGTGGAATCGCCTTCCTGCCACAGCTCCAAGCCCGCGTTGAAGGCGGAATCGTTCCACAGCGAGACCTCCTTCCACATGCCATGCTGAATGAAGATGTGCGTTGGCATGTGTCGGGCGTGGGACACCGCAGGCGCTATGTCGGCATAGGCGGTTGCCGCTTCCAGTGCGATAGGTGCGTGGATCGGATCGTCGAAGGCGTGAATCACATAGTGCGCGGCGCCGGGGTGATTGTCGTTCTCCTTGAATAGTTGCAGAGCGAGGGCACCGGCGCGCATATTGATGCGCTCGGCATCGGCACCCGAGGCGGTTGCCCCGGCCAGCATGGAGGCGGCGTAGAAGGCCTTCACCTCGTTGTCATCGGGGAATTTTGCGTACAGATCGGCCATGGCGTTCATCCACGCGATGCGTCGCTCCGGCATGTCGCCAACGGTCAGCGCATAGGCTTCGGCTGCTCGCAGGAAACCCTTCTCGCGTTCGGTCGGCGCCTTGGCGTGACGCTCCTCGCTGGTCGCGCCGAGACGCATCAGGGCTTCGCCGGGGCCGTCATCCTTGGCTCCGAAGAAGGGGTGCTGATAGGTAAATGCCTCGCCCCAGTAAGCCATCGCGAAGTCTGGCTGAATCTCCTGAGCGCTCCTGAATTCACTCTGCGCCTGAGCCATACCGAAGCTGTGCAGAAAACCGACGCCGCGCAGAAAATGCTCCTGGGCAGCGGGGGATCCTGAAGTAGGGAAATCGAAGGTGCCGATGCGCTCGAGTTCGGCGGCGTGGATAGCCGCGGAGAACGGAACGATTAAGAGGCTGAAGAGGGTTGCTATGACTGGCTTTGACGGGTTTCTAATTGACATCTCGAATCCTCAATTTGTAATTATAGTCTGCGCCTTAGGGTGCCAATTAC
>CAYGRR010000045.1:0-20532 GCA_964352295.1 uncultured Pseudohongiella sp.
TATCTTTACACTCTCTTTACGTGCTTATTTAGTAGAGAACGCCGCCAGTTACTGCCCACCATAGCCTGGGAATCCAATCCTGCCCCACAAATTGGCAGCTGATATAGACCGCATTCTGCCGAACTCGGTGCGCCACTCGAGAATTCTGCCCAGTGACGCCGGCCCGGTAGTTCGCCTCTTTCTCAGTCCTCATCGGCTGGATGAGCACCCTTTTCCCCGCCTCGGTCCATTTGTCTGGGCGCGTGTAGGGGCGCGACTTCCATAGGCGCTGCCTAACCGAGCAGCACAATTTTGATGCAAGGAATTCTCTTTCCGCCTTCTATCGGGGCATCCGTTGATGCGATTCAGGAGAGTGAGTTTCATGCCGCTTGGCTCCAGAGGCATTCATACTGGATCGTTGGGTACCCAACATAAATGAAGAACCCGACCACAGGACCCAGCAAAAAGAATCACTGGAAGCTGCGAAAATCTCCAGATAGCCGCGCGTCAAAAAATCCTAAATACCTCCCTACTAAGTTCCGGAAAAATCCTCGAGATCAAACTCTGAACCAAACCCAATTTCGAGCCAAAGCAGTTTGACAATGTGTTTTTTTTGTGTGGCACTTACTCGTCATTTTGCCAGTCTGTGAAGGCGACGATCTGCAAATTTGAGGCTTTAATTACCGTAGTATTGATAAACTCGACTCATGTGAAGGAAAGTTGCTTTATTTACTTGCTAGCGCTAAGTGAATGATTTATAAATACACCCCCTGAGAGGCGGTGGATTTTTGATTTTGGGGCAGAAGCCAAAATCTGGTCTTAAACCGAAGTCTTAACTACTCGGATCAAGATTTAAAAATTCAACAATCTTAGAACGAATTCTACTTAACCTAATAAACCAAATTGAAAGAGAGCGGGCATGGCTGTTAAAAAATCACCAAAGAAAGCGGTAGCAAAAAAAGCAAGCGCTGTAAAAGTAAGAAAAACTCCAGCGATTCAAAAGAAATACACCAAGACTGAAATTCTTAACGAGATTTCATCGAACACTGCAGTAAGCAAGAAAGACGTTGCTGCTGTTTTGGAAGAATTAGGTGTTCTAATCGAGCGTCACGTGAAGAAGCGTTCCGTTGGCGAATTCACTCTTCCGGGCCTTCTTAAGATCAAATCTGTACAGCGACCAGCACGTCCTGCTCGCAAGAATGTCCCCAATCCTTTCCGTCCAGGCGAGCTCATGGATATCCCACGCAAGCCAGCGACAACTCGCGTAAAGGTACTGCCTCTCAAGAAGCTGAAGGAATTTGCCCTATCATAGGCAGCTCCAAACTTTTAGATCCTGGTACGAGTGCTAGTATTTTTTAGCTAAGCACCCACCAGAGCGTCTACTGAGAACGACAAGAAAGGCAGCCTAAGGCTGCCTTTCTTACATTTTGCGGAACACTATTTGAGTTGGATTTGCCTGCCGGCACAAATGCCAGCGTGCTGCAGGCTCAAATAGACTAAGATATTCGTCATACACCCAACAATTGGATCTGCCATGCGAGCGAGTAAATACCTAATAGCCACTGTGAAGGAGACCCCTTCCGATGCCGAGATAGTGAGCCACCAGCTTATGTTGCGGGCCGGTCTGATCCGCAAGCTCGCCAGCGGACTCTATACGTGGCTACCGCTAGGCCTGCGCGTCTTGCAGAAGGTAAGCCAGATAGTCCGCGAGGAGATGAACAAGGCCGATGCGATGGAAATAGCCATGCCCGTGGTCCAGCCTTCTGAACTCTGGCATGAGTCTGGCCGCTGGGAGGCAATGGGCCCGGAGCTGCTGCGCTTCAAAGACCGTCATGACCGCGATTTCTGCCTAGGGCCGACTCACGAGGAGGTAATTACCGATCTCGTGCGCGGCGAATACAGCAGCTACCGCCAGCTGCCAGCAACCATCTACCAGATCCAGACGAAGTTTCGCGACGAGCGACGACCCCGTTTCGGCGTCATGCGCTCACGGGAATTCATCATGAAAGATGCCTATTCCTTCCACGCGAGCCAGGACTGCTTGAATGAAACCTATGCTGTAATGCATCAGACCTACTGCAATATTTTCGATCGCCTGGGCCTCGATTATCGCCCCGTACTCGCCGATTCGGGCAGCATTGGTGGAAGCACATCCCATGAGTTTCACGTACTCGCAGACAGCGGTGAAGATGAGATCGTGTTTAGCAGCGATTCCGACTACGCCGCCAACATCGAACTTGCCGTTGGCACACCCGCGCCACTCGCTGAAGACAGCAGCGGCGACCAGAAGCCCAGGGAACTCGTCGACACCGGCGCCGCCAGCACTATCGATGAAGTAGCCACGGCGCTGGACACCGCAGCGCACCGACTAGTGAAGACCCTGTTCGTGCATGCCGCAGGTGAGGAAGGCGAACGCACTGACAATCTGGTCGCGCTGTTACTGCGCGGCGATCAGGAATTGAACGAGACGAAGGCCTCTAAGATCAGTGGCATAGCCTCGCCGCTCGAGTTTGCAGAGGATGCGCTAATTCAGAAAGTAGTGGGCTGCCCCGTTGGCTCACTCGGACCGGTTGGCCTCGGGGAACTCGGCATACGCTGCATCGCCGACAACAGCACAAGCGAGATGCACAATTTTGTCTGTGGCGCGAACAAGGCTGGCCACCACTTTATCAATGCGAATTGGGACGACGACTGCAGTCCCGACGCCATCATGGACATACGCAAGGTGCGCGAGGGTGACAGTAGTCCCGACGGCAAGGGAACCTTGTCTATTAAACGCGGTATCGAAGTTGGCCACATCTTTCAATTGGGCACTAAATACAGCGCCGCACTGAATGCTACCGTACTCGATGAGAACGGCAAGTCCGTTGTCATGCCCATGGGCTGTTATGGCATCGGCGTGACTCGCGTCGTGGCCGCCTGTATCGAGCAGAACCACGATGGGAACGGCATCATCTGGCCTGACGCGATCACACCCTTTCAGCTGGTAATTATTCAGATCGATGCACACAAGTCAGAACAGATCGCAGAATTTGGCAATAGCCTGTATGAACAGGCTCAGCAACTGGGCATAGAGGTCTTATTGGATGACCGCGACAAGAAGACTAGCCCCGGCGTGAAGTTCGCCGATTCCGAGCTGATGGGCATACCGCATCGGCTCGTTGTCTCACCGCGCTCCCTGGCCGATGGTGTTATCGAATACAAGAATCGCGTAGCCCAAGAGAAGCAGCTGATCGCGACTGATGAGATTGCCGCATTCCTGAAAAATTTGCTTGGCTAGCCGCTCGTTTTGCGGCAGCAGGTTGCTTTGTGCGCGCCCCGCACAATTCTGTGTCGGGATCACAGAGAATTGCCTGCGTATAACGTATACTAGCTGGCCTTATTCCGCGAATAGCATCTATGAACCTCTCGATCACCAGCCTGCAGAACCTTATTCAGCAAGCCAGAGCCAGCGTCAATAGCTACCTCTGGCAGCGGGACAGCGCCCAGTTTCCGCTATGGAAGCGCACAGCAATAAGAAGCAGCCAAATATTCCTGGCCATCGTTCGCGACCTGCTGCAGGGCCAGCTCTCGCTGCGCGCGATGAGCCTGGTGTTCACCACTGTCATCGGTTTCTTCCCTCTGCTGGCCCTCACGTTCGCCGTGCTGAAGGGTCTGGGCGTGCACAACGCTCTAGAGCCAACGCTGCTCACTCTGCTGCAGCCATTGGGAGACGAGGCGAACACATTTACCGCCGACATACTTGGCTATGTCGATGCGATTCAGGTCGAGCTAATTGGTATTACCAGTGTTGGCCTGCTGCTCTACTTTGTGTTGGACATGATGCGCAAGATCGAGTCTTCCTTTAACTACATCTGGTCGGTTAGGCAGGGAAGATCGTGGTCGAGCCGGGTCAGCGAGTATCTCTTTGCCGTTATCGTAAGCCCGCTACTCCTGTTTCTATCGATCACCATCACCTCGTCGGTGAATACGAGTTTCTTCAGCAATCTCTTGGCGAATCTCAGCTACGGCATCCTAATTATCGAGTTTATCGCCATCATAGCGCCTGTATTTTTAATGTCGCTGGCATTCGCTTTCGCCTACAGCTTCCTGCCCAATACGCGAGTGCAGTTCGGTTCTGCATTTATTGGCGGGCTAGTTACAACGATCATATGGAAACTGATGGGCTCGGTATTTCAGGGCTTCTTCATAGCCTCCGCCAGAGAGTCTATCTACCTGGCGTTCGCGACTATCGTCGCGGTCATGTTCTTCGTCTATATAGGCTGGCTCGTTGCACTAATCGGCAGCAGCATCGCCTACTACCACCAATATCCATCGAAGACGCGTATCGTTCGCGGACAAAGCAATCTCAGCATCGCCCAGCAAGAAGAGCTAGGACTGTCGGTCGCCGCCGTCATCATCAATCGATTCAACGCCGGCCTCGCGCCACTGGATGAGATCCAGCTTGCACAGAGTCTTAGCGGCCACCCACTCGTGATCGAGGATTCACTTACGGCATTGGAACATATCGGCCTGATTAGTCGAACTGCCGATGAGCCGCCTCGCTACCTGCCGACGAAATCGGTAGCGACATGCACGCTCTATGATGTGTGGAAGGCGCTGCGCAGTTACAATGCAGACACGCTGAGTATATCCACCACAACCTACGACCAGGCCCTGGTTAAGGAATTTTACGACAGCCTGAATGCGACAATGGAGAAAGAGTTAGGCGAAAAAACTTTTTCAGATCAAGCTAAGCAGCAGGAAGAATCGCAAGGAGATCAGACGTGACCAACATCGTCATCTATCACAACCCCGAGTGTTCGAAATCTCGAGCCGCGTTGGCCCTGCTCGAAGAGAACGACGTCAATCCAAAGATAATCTATTACCTCGAAACTCCGCCTAGCAGCGAAGAAATAAAATCTTTGCTCGCGAAACTGGGCCTGAAGCTGAAGGACATCATCCGCCGCTCGGAAGACGACTTCGACGAGCTAGGACTGGATGACGACACACTCAGCGAGGAGATCGTTTTAGATCTTCTGCAAAAACACCCTCACCTGTTACAACGACCCATCGTCGTTAAAGGTGACAAGGCAATCATCGCCAGGCCACCCGAGAATGTGCTTGGGTTTATTGGAGGCTAGACATGGATTCGCCCTACGTTTTGGTGCTGTATTACAGCCGCTATGGCGCCACACAGAAAATGGCGCAGCTGCTCGCTCGCGGCATCGAGCAGGTAGCGGGCATCGAGGCGCGAGTTCGCACCGTTCCCGCCGTCTCCGCCAACACCGAGGCAACCGAGCCCGTGGTGCCGAACGAAGGCGCAATTTATTGTAGCGAGGAAGATCTGAAGAACTGCAGCGGCCTGATCATCGGCAGCCCAACACGCTTCGGCAATATGGCCGCGTCACTCAAGTATTTTCTGGACGGCACCGGTGCTATCTGGGCCTCTGGCTCGCTTATCGACAAGCCCGTCGCCACGTTTACCTCAACCTCGTCGCTGCACGGCGGCCAGGAAACCACGCTCCTGACCATGGCCATTCCGCTAATCCATCACGGCATGGTGTTTTGCGGCATCCCCTACTCCGAGTCGGCACTCAATACCACGACGACCGGCGGCACTCCCTACGGCGCCAGCCACCTCGCCGGCGCGAAGGGCAATAATCCGATCAGCGATGAAGAGGCGGCGCTGTGTGCGGCTCTCGGCAAACGCGTCGCATCGATCGCAAAGAAACTGAAGGCTTAGCGGGTACTCATGAATTCGCACGACTCGCTGCCTCCGTCTATAGAACTGCTACGCAAGGCACTGCTTGCCGCGTTCTATGCCTTGCTACTCTACTTCGTTGTCAGCGCCGCGCTGGTATTCGGCGATTTCCGTTTGGCGAGCTTCGCTATCTGGATAATACAGGTCACTCCCCTGATCATATTCGCGCGCGGTTTGCACCGCGCACATCTGCGCACCTATGGCTGGGTGTCGTTCGTTATCCTTTTGTATTTTATGCACGGCGTGCTGATTGCGTTCGAACCGGAGCGGTTCTGGCTTGGGCTTGTAGAGGTTTCGCTGTGCACGGTGATCTTCGTGTTATTGATACTTTTCATTCGGCAGTATCGCGCTCACTACCAGGTCTCACTCTAGGCTAGCGACACCCCACAACGAGTGCTATGCACTTTACCAGCCCAGCGTCGACTTCACCAAGGGCACGGTTAACCTGCGCTGCTGCTGTAGCGAACTGCGATCCAGCTCATCGAGAATACGGATTAGAGCCGAAAGATTTCGCTCTGCTCGCAACAAGATAAATTCTCCCACCGCGTCGGGCAGATCGAGGCCACGCTGCCTCGCTCGCAACTGCAGTGCGGCGATCTTGTCCTCGTCACTCAGCGCAACGAGTTGAAACAAGAGTCCCGACTGCAGGCGCGAATGCAGGTCCGCCAGATTTATCGCGAGCTGCTGGGCTGCCATGTGTCCAGCGACGATGAGTTGCGTGCCGGTCTGCCGCATCGCGTTGAAGGCAGTAAACAGCGCGGCCTCCCACTCGACATCGCCAGCGATCGTCTCGATATCATCGATGCAAACCAGCGAGAGCGACTCAGCACCCTCTAGCATCTTGGGTGAAAACTGAGCCCGCTCCGAAAGCGGTATATAGATAGACCCGCGACCCTCGGCCGAACATTTGTGACACGCCGCCTGCAGGAGATGACTCAACCCGAGCGAACCGCTACCCCACACATAGAGGAAAGGCTCGCTCCTGTTCTCCATCAGTGCGTTGACCAACGCCCTATTGGCATCGCTTACGAAGAAGTTTTCGAACTGCGCATCGTCATCGAGACCGACGCCCAGAGTTAGCTGGGCCGAGGTGGAGTTCTGCATTTCTTAGCGCGTCCAGCGGTAGTGCAACAAGGTCGCGAGACTGCTGTCTTCTATCGAGTTGTTGATCGGCATGAGGTCACGATCCAGGGCGATCTGCTCGTAGAGCTGTCGGGTATCGCCCACCAACCCCAGTTGCAATTCAATCCTCTCGCCGTCGACTTCCGCCATGGTCACCGACTCTACCAATCCCAGGTTTTCGACATAGCTCAGCAGCGCGGAATAGGCGCTTAGATTCTTGACGCCATCGATCCTCAGGCGAACCGATGTGCCCGCAACAGACTCGGGCAGGATCGCAAAGTAATTCGCCAGCTGCGTGGTAATGCGATTGAGGGGCACATAGAGATAGGACTGCAGCTCGTTGTCGAAGCCATCGAAGACGTCGGCACTACCCTGAAACTGAAACTGCCAGAGTCCCACCAGTTCGCCGCTGGCGGTGAAGTGAAGCCGGCCGGCCAAAATGCTATCCGCACCGTAGCGTGCGCTGGCGCTGGAGATCGTGGCCTGATCGAGGTTCCAGGCGATATTCTCCGTGAGCGTTCTGCGATCTTCAAAATCCAGTACGGGAAAGATGATTGGCAGGCCGCGCTCGCTGGCAAAATCCTGCAACGCCTTCACTATTTCTGGATTGCTATCCTGGGTTAAGAATTCGCGCTCGCCTGCGGAATTTTGCAACACCATCCACACCAGCACGCTCGGCCTGTTGGCGTCCCAAACGGGTATGTTCGCGTCCGCTAGCAACCTATTGATTAACGCGGCGGCGAAGTTAACAGAAATAATACGCTGTTCTGCAGTGTAAAACTGAGCCGCACCCCCATCAGCGTCCGCCACATTGTCCTCCAGTGGCAGCTGAATCGTTTCGCTGAAATAGCTTGTGGCTTCAACGTAGTTCTGGGCCTGGGCGATGGCGCGTTCGATGGTCGGGTTCTCCAGCCAGCGCGGGTCGCCACTGACCTTGACCACCACGGCGGCTAAGGCCTCGCGGAAGGCTCTGTTGCGCTCGGCCTCGCCATCATTCGACACCGCGATTTGCTGGCTATACAGCCCCGTTATCTGCAGCGAGTGGGCGGACGGCAGCCAGATAAGCGGCAAGGCGGCCAGCAGCAGAGAAGAAAAAGCCATTTTTTTCAGTTGCGCGATCATGGGCGGGATAATACTGTAAATTGCCTCCTAGGGGTTAGTTCCCGCCCCGCTGATCCACTACTTAGAATCTTGCATCGGTGCCGCTAGCTCAAAGCGCAGAAAGACATTTAGTCACTGACGTGAGCATTGCATCTTGATAAAATGCGCGACTAAATTAGCGGCCCGATCCAAGGAAACATGCAATGACATCAGGCGATGAAAACAGTAAGCCCGCCTCCACTGCCACTCAATCCCTAAGCTACCGTGATGCAGGTGTCGATATTGACGCCGGCAATGCCCTGGTCGAGGAAATCAAGGCCGTAACCCGCAAGACGAACCGGCCCGAAGTTCTCTCGGAACTGGGCGGCTTCGGCGCCATGTGCGAGATCCCAAGCGGCTATAAGCAACCGGTATTGGCGTCCGCCACCGACGGCGTCGGCACAAAACTAAAACTGGCCATGGAAATGAATCGACACGACACCATCGGCATCGACCTCGTCGCCATGTGTGTAAACGACCTCATCGTCTGCGGCGCCGAACCCCTGTTCTTCCTCGACTACTACGCAACCGGCGGCCTGAATGTCGCGAACGCAACCGCCGTCGTAACTGGCATAGGCGCAGGCTGCGAACTCGCCGGCTGCGCGCTGGTCGGCGGTGAGACGGCCGAGATGCCGGGCATGTATTCCGGCGAGGACTACGATCTGGCCGGTTTCGCCGTCGGGGTCGTCGAAAAATCCAAGATCATCGACCAATCCAAAGTCGCGATCGGCGACAACCTGATCGGCCTGAGCTCCTCCGGCCCGCACTCCAACGGCTACTCATTGATTCGCAAGATCATCGAGGTCAGCGGCGCGAAGCTAAGTCAGCCCTTCGGTGACAGCACCCTGGGTGAGACCCTGCTAGTACCCACAAAGATTTACGTGAAGACAATCGCCGCGCTTGCCGAGTCTGTCGATATCCATGCCCTCGCTCACATCACCGGCGGCGGCATTACCGAGAACCTGCCCAGAGTTCTGCCCAAGTCTTCTCAGGCGCAGATCAAGTCAGATGCCTGGACACGGCCCGAGATTTTTAACTGGCTGCAGGAGAAAGGCGGCGTCGCGGAATCCGAGATGCTTAGAACCTTCAACTGTGGCATCGGCATGATCCTCTGCGTATCGGCGGAGCAGACGCAGAAGGCCTTGGACCTGCTTAACAAGGACTCCGAGCAGGCCTTCCTGCTTGGCAGCATAGCCGTTCGTGCGAGCGACGATGACGCCTCCGTCCTTATGCTCTAACGCGGGTCTAGCCTCAACATGCACAACAATCACCGCTCAATCGTCGTTCTGATCTCCGGCAACGGCAGCAATCTGCAGGCCCTTATGGACTTTAGCAGCGCAGGCAACTACCGAGTCAGCGGAGTGATCTCGAACAAGGCCGATGCCTATGGCCTGACGCGGGCGCAGCAGAGCAATATTCCCACGACAGTCATCGATCACCGGCAGTACGGGAGCCGCGACCTGTTCGATGCGGCACTCACCGAGGCAATCGACAGCTACGCGCCCGGCCTCATCGTGTTGGCGGGCTTCATGCGCATCCTCGGCGCCGATTTCGTCAAACGCTATCAGGGCAAGATTCTCAATATCCACCCCTCTCTGCTACCAGCCTACCCCGGCACTAACACACATCAACGGGTGTTGGACGCCGGTGAGAAAGTGCACGGCGTGTCCGTGCACTTCGTTACGGAGGAGCTGGACGGTGGGCCGGTGATCGCTCAGGAATCTATCCTGATCGAGCAGACCGACGATGCCGAGAGCCTCGCGATGAAGATTCACGAGAAGGAACACAGACTCTACCCAACTGTAGCGTCCTGGTTTGCCGATGGTAGATTGCGGCTCGATGGCAACGACGCCTATCTCGATGAGCGGCTGCTGCCGAAATCCGGCGAGCAAATCAAAGCCTCATGACAAGCCAGCCGCTAGCAGCTCTCCTCGTTCTCCTGCTCTGCAGCCTCCCAAGCCTTAGCTTCTCGCAGACTTCGCCGCTACTGGAATACGTCGCCGACTATGAGGCCAGTGCCAATGGCCTCGCCGCCACAGCGACCCGCAGCCTCAGCCGAATCGACGCTAACGTGTATCGCCTAAGCAACTCACTCGAGGCCAGCCTCGCCGGACAGACCCTCGCCAACCTGGAGCAGGCAAGCGAATTTACCTCGCTAGGCACACAGGTCGTACCGTTAAATTATTCTTACCAGCTCAGCGGTGTTAGCCGAGCGAGTCACGCTATCTTCTTCAACTGGGACGCAGGCATCGCCTTGAGCACGGTAGACGACGAGAGCTGGCAGCTGCCGCTTCACGACGGCGTCATGGATCAGCTGAGCTATCAGGTCGCGATAAGACAGGCACTATTGCAAGGCGTGGAAGGCGTGGACAGCTTCTCCTTCGCCATCATCGATGGCGACGACATAGAGACTCACGAATATAGAGTGCTTGGCGAGGAACTCATCGATACGCCGCTGGGTAAGCTACGCACAGTGAAACTTGAGCGAGTACGCGACGAAGACGATGCGCGTGCAACCCAGATATGGCTCGCGGTGGATTGGAACTTTCTTCTGGCTAGAATCGAGCAACTCAACAGCGCCGGACTGCGCATCGTGCTGGCATTAAAATCTGCCCAGATCGCCGGCGAAAACGCCACCGCGAGACAATAAGTCTTAGGAATTAGTAGCGGACTTGCTCTTGTCTGCCGCCGCATCCGGCGCGGCGTCTTCTTCTTTCTCAGAATCCGAACCAGCCTCCTGAGACTTCTGCAGATTGTATTTTCGCATCTTCTCCACCAGCGTAGTTCTCCCCAGCTGCAGCCGGTCAGCCGCCCTCGCTACAACACCGCTGCTATCGCTAAGCGCCTTCTCGATGAGATCCTTCTCTAAATTAGCGAGATACTCTTTCAGATCTATACCGCTTAGAGGCAGCAGGTCTGCCTCGGACTGCGCCGAGAATTTCTGCAGAGGGATTACGCTCGCATCTCTGACAGCATCCAGGGCGAACGCGCGCGACGTAACGGTAGCGTCGCCGGATGAGGCTCGAAATTTCTCCGGCAAGTCTTCTGCGCCTACGATGCCATGAGGATACAGAATCGCCATTCGCTCTACCAAGTTTGCCAGCTCGCGCACATTACCCGGCCATGAGTAGTTACTGAGTGATTTAATGGCGGCCGAGTTAAAACGCACGGAGCCTCGGCTCTCTGACTCCATGATGGAAATCAATTCGTTCAGCAAGGGAGGGATGTCCTCGGGACGATCGCGCAGCGAAGGCATCTCGATGGGGAAGACATTGATTCGGTAGTAGAGATCCTGCCGAAACTGGCCCAGCTCTATCATCTCTTCCAGGTTTTGATGTGTCGCCGCTAAAATCCTGACATCGGCCTGCAGTGTCGTTACGCCGCCGACTCTCTCGAAGCTCTGCTCCTGCAAGACCCTTAAAAGCTTCACCTGCATGCTCAGCGGCATGTCGCCGATCTCGTCGAGGAACAGCGTGCCGCCATCGGCCAGTTCGAAGCGTCCTGCTCTGGAGGCAATGGCGCCGGTGAACGCGCCCTTCTCGTGACCGAACAGCTCACTCTCTAATAGCTCGCGCGGTATCGCCCCACAGTTAATCGGAATGAATGGCTTGTCGGATCGATTTGAGTTGAGGTGCAAGTTTCTTGCAACCACCTCCTTGCCCGTGCCCGATTCGCCGGTGATCAACACACTCACTTCCTTGTTCGCTACCTGCCCCATCATGTAACGCACTTTCTGCAGGGCGGCACTCTCGCCGACGAGGCTGCGAAACATTGTGAAGTCACGCACGCCATCGAAATCGCGAAGCCGATTGAAGTTGTCGTGGAAGAGCTTGGCCTTATGCAAAGCGTCCAGCAGCGGTTGGTAACTAAGCTCGGCTGGCAGCAGTGCGGTGATGCAGGAGAGTAGCTGCGCCTCCAGGTCCTTCGGTAGCGAGAGCTCACCCACCAGAATAAACGGCAAGCCCCCTTCCCATGCATGCAAATCCTGCAGCAGCGAAACCAACGCTGCGTCGCTACAGTTTGCAATGATGGCGGCAGAAAATTGCGAGCTCTTCAGTCCGCTCTGCTCGGCCTGCATTTTCCAGGATGCGCTAGTGGATGACGTGATCGATTCGCCGAGAAACGCGAGCACCGTCCTGAGACTCTGACTGGAGTCTTTGTCGTCATCGATTAGCAGGACCTGGGAATTTTCAATCATTGTGACGGACTCGAAACAGTCGTGACCAAAGCTATAAAGGAGATCTCGAGATGGCCACTACTTTGATAAAGCGACAGCACAGCGACAACGAGAATGAAGAGCCAATTAGACCCGCTAGGGTGTCATTAGTCAAACTGCCACGGCCCACAGGGGAGTGATATTTTTCAGAGGTACGGCTTGGGGGTAGCGAGTAGAGAAACGCGCTTAGGCAAACATTCGATTCAGCGTTACCCGCAATCTATTGTGTGACTTACCGCCGAAGCAGGTAGCCGAAAATTCAGCGTCTACCGCAGCGTCGAGATGCGAGGAGCCGATTGTGGAGTTGCCGAAATCAAACTTATTACACTGCAGGTTTTTGCTTTGTTGCATCGCCTGCCAAATGAGAGCATGCAACACAGGACGATCTGGTGACGTCGATTTTTTCTCTGCCCACACCAGATGGCAAGTCTTTCTGTTATGAACGAACAAACCATTGGAGACTAGTTCGCCCTTAAGGCGGCCCTGCACGAGAAAACCGTTACCGGTTTTATTCAAGGCTTCGCAAGCGAGCCTGTCGCTCGCAGCAATTGTTTCTGCCTGTTCGCCGAGTGCGACACCGAATTGCTCGCCGCTGATGACCTCGATATCCAGATTCCTGATTCCCCACTCCACCATCGCACGACAACTCTTGGTCATGCTCCTGCGTAGCTCGCGCTGGGAAACTGAGAGGTCAATTATCTGCGCTTGCTGTACCCGAGGTATCGCGCCCTTCTCCAACAGCAGCTGAGTAACCGGCGACATAACACCGCAGCATACCGGGTCCAGATAATCTATGCTGTCTGGCTGAATCTCTTCGATGAGATTGTTCATGTGATCTTGCAAGAGGCGAATGGCCTCGGGTCGGAAATTATTGCTGGGCGACTTCAGCGTTGATTGATTAACGTGACTGGAGGCCTCGCGTCCAAAATAGCCCATGCACTTTCGTCCCGACTCATCCCTATGCAGGGTGAGACTACAGCCGAATACCGGCTCTTCTGCCGCCATAACTAGAAAGGACCTATCTGTGAATTCTGTAGTACGGCCGCCTGCACCTTGGGGTTGCGAATGTTGCTGCATGTACAGCGGGCTTTGTGCCGGATCATTCGCACAAAGTTCATCCCAGTGATGGAGGAAGCTAGTATCAGACGTTTCGATGACAGCGTGCATTTCTAATTCTCTTGTTGAGCCGACCCTTTGCCCGAAGCCTGAAAGCAGAGAGGTATAGCTCTGTTCTGCAACGATTAGCGAATGGACCGGCATGAGCCGCTTTTGTGTTCTAAGAGTGCTGTCAACCAGATGAAAAGTCGATAGCTAATACGGGAATAACTGGGTAAAAATAGACAAAGCCCGTTTTCCAGTGGCGACCACCAACCCCTGTTTTGCCCGCACATCTTTAATTCCAAAGCCTATACGAATCGCAGCTGCAGTTCTGCGCTTCTCATCACCTAAAAAGTGTGATGACGTTCCCTAATTTTGACGGGAAGCCTGGGATGAACACTGCGGCTAAAATTAGCGGCGCTGCCCTCTCTCGTAAACTTACTATAGAATCCGGCCCTTTAAATAGTTTGTTGCGATTGGATTTGTGTATTTTGAGCACTATGACAGAGCAATTTTCGTGGGACTATTCTGACCCCTACGTATACCCAATACGGATAGTTAGCTCCGATATCGATGGCATGGGCCATGCGAATAACGCCTGTTATGTAGTGTGGTGCGAGCGGGTTGCGTGGAAACACTCCGAATCCCTGGGCCTTGGCATCGCCGACTACCAGCGTCTGGATAGAGGCGTCGCCATCCGCAAGGCGAGTTATGAGTACTTCCTGCCCACCTTCGAGAATGAAGAATTGTTAATCGGAACTTGGCTAACCGCCTGCGACGGGAAGTTTCGCCTCGAGCGGCGTTTTCAGATGATAAACGCGCTTAGCGGCCAGACCGTGCAGCGCGGCCACTGGGAGCTGATCTGCGTTAGCCTAAGCGGCGGCAAGGTGTCGAAGTTTCCCCAGGAGTTTATACAGCGCTATGGCAGCGCAGTAGTCGCCCTCGAATAGCACTCTGAGCAGTTTTTTTGGATTATTTTTAGCGTGGAGTTTTCTGCTTCAACGCGATAGTAAACACTTCGCTTTCGACTAGAAAAGTCGCCCAGGCCCGGCGCGGGCCTTGTCATTTATTCTTACAATACAAACAGTTAGCTCAGTCTCTCCCGTGCTGCACGGTGCGACAGGGTACCGCCGATGGGCGCGTCCGCAGCTCTTAAAGATATCAAATGAGCAGTCGTTATAGATTAGACCCGCCGCTGAGCAGCCCGAGCGCAGGGACAATTTTACAACCGTCTAAGACAGAGTTGATCTGGGATTTACCCGCGTCAATCAGCGATTGAGAAGTGCATTTTTTGTGAAAAAACAGACCCCAGCATCGCATAACTCTGGTGAGCTCCAGAAGACAAGCCAAGAGATACTCCGATCTGTGGTTACGCGCCTGCAGGCGAATCCCCGCGATACCGCCGCCGAGCGGCAGCTACCCGATATCGACCTAGGGGAGCTACGCGCCGCAATCGACGATCTACCCGAGCTCAATGCCACCAAGGTGGTCGCGCTGCATCGCCGCATCGTCAATGGCGACTACAAGATCGACTCCAAGCGGCTCGCCGCCAAGTTAATCGAACTGGAATCTGCCCTGGACAAGGACTGATCTGGCGCTATTCCGCCGCAGACCAAGCAAGCGGCGGCTGCAGCTCCACCAAGCGCGCCAGGTCTTCGGGCCGATCCACATCCCACAGAGTCTCTAGCAGCGCATAGCGCAGCCCTCTCGTCTCGAGCGCCTGCACAGTGCGCATCAGCACCTCGGCTGTGCCCCAGGGTATGTCCTCGAAGACCTCCGACAGGGCGCGACCCATGCCGATCAGCACATAACCCCCATCCTCCGCTGGGCCCAGCACCACATCGACACCGGACTCCAGCGCCGCAAACGCCTGTTCCAGGTATGCCTCCGTGAGCGCGGGGCAATCCGTGCCTATCAATACAAGGTGCCTAACCCGCGTATCCTGCAGGGTCTGCTGAAAAGCCTGGGCCATCTTTGCGCCCAAGTCCTTACCTTCCTGCAGGTATATATTCTTTTTATTACAGATAGATACGAAATCTTCGTGAGAAGTTTTCGAGGTTACCCAGAGATCCCAATCGGGCAGATTGCCACTTTCGAGGAGGCTGCCCACCCTTGCCAGCATGGCGCGATAGATAGCGAGGGCCTCCTCGGCACCGAGCTCGCTCGCAAGCCTGGACTTCACCTGCCCGAGACGTGGCTCCCGCGCAAATACAGCGATGCGAGAGGCCGCATTGGCGGGCGGGTGACCTGTGCTTGATCTGTGCTCAGTCATGACGGGGGTAATACATCCCGAGCAGGCGCTGCGGCCTCACACCGACGAAATAGAGCAGGCGCAGCCACCACATCAGCAATACTGTCTTGATCAGCCCCTTCTCCTCCCAGCGCCTGCTGGAGGCGGTCGCCAGCCCCGCAGGGCGCACGGGCCTGCCCTTGGCCCTTAGCCGCTTGCTGATCGCGATATCCTCCATCAGCGGCAATTGCGGAAAGCCACCGATCTCCTGAAACAGTGCTCTGTCCACGAACAGGGCCTGATCGCCCGTGCAGACTGAGGTTAGGCGGGCGCGCCGATTCATGAAGGCGGCGATAAGACGGTAGCTGAGCCTGGGGTTACTGAGCCTGACATCGAACCAGCCCCAGCGACCCTCGCCACTTGCGAGCGCCGCCGCTATCAACTCATCCGCATTGGGCGGCAGCTGGGTATCAGCATGCAGAAACAGCAGGACATCTCCCCTAGCCTGCGCTGCGCCCTGATTCATCTGTAGGCTACGGCCGGCTGCGCCCACCTCACAGCGATCTACCAGACCCTCGGTGAGCTCAGCTGTCCCATCGGTACTACCGCCATCGACAACGATGATCTCGTGCCCCGCCGCCCGATAGCCCTGCAGGCGATCGAGCTGGTCACGAATGAGCGCCGCCTCGTCGCGTACCGGTAAAACCAGGCTTAGGGTGTTCAAAATGGCTGTTACTCGTTAGTTGAGGCTAGCGTCTGGACACGCTAGCCTTTTGAATTTTAAACATTTTAGGCTAATCCCGACACTTCTGCTTCCGGTTCTAATCAAATGCCCTTATTTTTGGTCCAAATCCCCAGAATCCAGCGTAATAGCCTAGTAAGCGCTTAATTTGCGCCACGTGTGATGCAGGACGCACATCTCGCTCTACACTCGGTTTATGCTTCGCGAATGTACTGCACAGCTGGGCCGGTCTTGGAGTGATTCCAGGCAATGGAAATAGTGATAAGTCGATCTTGTATTACAGCGACTCTTGGTTTCTAATACGCGGCCGATAGAAGCCGTATATAGCGTAAAGGCAGAGCCTAGTTGAGCTCTGGAGCAATACCGGGAATTTTTATCTAGACGTATCTGCATATTCGCAGATGGAACAGAAACAGTGGATTCAAAGAATTTTTACATTGTGGCCACCGCGCCAAATGAACCTACCCTGCAGGTAAAGATTTCAGGGCCCTATCTCACCGAACAGGCTGCGCAGGCGGATCTGTCGGCCGCTATCGATGAAGCCAAAGACATCGACCCCAGCGCCGCCACCTACAACTACAGCATCGATAAGGTAGAGAGCCGAAAGCCTGGCGTAATCCAGCACATGGCCTCCCACGCCTAACAGTCCAGCTATACCCGTCATGCGCACGACACTCCCCTTAAACTAGCCACTCCCCAAATATGGGTGTAGACTTTGCTGGCACACTTCTAGTTTTAACCGCTTACTTTATTGCCTAACTCAGGCTTCAGCACATACGAGTCTCGCAATAAATACCGGGTCACTGCCAATAGAAGGCATAACAATGCTATTCCGGTCTCAGCAAAAACCGAGTAGCCACCATAGAGCGATAGACAGCTAGACCTAAGAGAGGTTCTCGTGAAGAAATTAAGCGCACTACACCACATCAGCATCATCGAATCCCGCGGCACGAATTGCGCATGGGTTCGCATCAAGTACGACGGCAAGAGCTTTCAGCAGTCCTTCCCCTTCAAGAAATTTGGCGGCAAGGCGAAGGCGATAGCGGCAGCGAAGAAGAAGAGAGACATCGAAGGCAAGAAAATCTACGGCGCAAACTGGCCGTACGCGAAATTCAGCCCACGCAAGGTCTCTCCTTTAAACAGCTCCGGCGAAATCGGCGTCAGCTATTCCGAGAAGGATCATTCCTGGGTTGCCACATGGCAGGAAGGCAAAGGCGTGAAGCGAAAGCAGAAGAACGCGTACTTCTCGATTAACAAGTACGGCGATGACAAGGCGAAGGAAAAAGCCATCAAGGCGCGTCGCAGTGCGGTAAGGGCGAATAAGATCGGTTAGGCGTCAATCGCCAATAGAGTGGCTAACCGATTGAATGAATGAAGGGCAGGCTGTACTGAGACTACACCTGCCTTCTATTTTTTAGCACAACCATCAGATACAAAAAACGCGCTCTACTTTGACCGCGCCTTCTTCGTCGAGACCCGCTTGCTCGGCATACACTCTCCAGTTATCTACTGTAGTCACCACCTTCTCAGAGATGGCCTTTACCGCAGTTTTAGACAAACCGAATAGTTTTATTGGGTGAAGGGCTAGTTCGCTTGGTTTCGGTGGGAAGGCGCTGTAAGCAAAACTGGCGGCATGGTAACTACCGCTATCCAAAGTGGGCACCATGTCGTAACCCGGCGTTAAAGCGTAGTCTGTGCCGTTATGCCACAAACTAAAGTTACGCTCATGATCATCAGTGTTATGAATCGCTCGGTTAAACAACATCTGCGTAACGAGTAATTCCAGGTCTTTCTCTATTTGCCCGCTGTAACGCGCGAGTAATTCCGCAATCCTGTTGTAGGTGAACGCCAGACCTGAATCCCTTTGCGTTACCGGTTCTTTCAACAAAGCATTGATTGTGATCATGTGGCGGCGACCACCCTCAACAACATCAAAACGCTCCTGCATCAATAATTCGCGCTTATCGAGTGACACTCGAACATGAGAACGGGTATCGCAGATTCCTAAGGCATTCGCCATAAGCAGGCACGCGTGTTCTGTTCTCGCCATATTGTATTGATCGAGGCTGCGATTAAACTTCGCCAAGTATTCAACGCCATTGTCATTAATGAGAGCCTTGGGTCTAGCGCCGCCCACGCCCGTACCATTGCTACTCAAGAAAACCAGGCTGGCATCGTCCAGCGTGAGCGATTCGAATTCGCCAGAATCCAGTTGTTGTGCGGCCGCCTCTGCCTGCTCTAATTTTTCACTGCTTGCACCGGCGGTGTAGATGGGCGGCTCTTCTTGCTCGAAAGGCACAATGCTTAGCGCACCAATCCTGCTCGATCCAAGCACGCTGAGCATGTCTGATACTTTATTCGCGTCAAATGCCTTGCGCTGCTTACGCGAATAGAGACGGATCAATACCTTGCGTCCCCAATCATCGGGCAAGTAGTCGTCTATAAAACCTGGGGCAGCCTCTGCCTCTTCCAGAACTTTCTGCTTGGGGTTAAGGCGAAGCAAGGCGGGATCGATGGCAAAGGCATTCGACTGCTCGATGTAGCTTGGGCTGTATTTAAACGAAATGCCCTTTACTTGAGAGCCCTTCTCCCGAATCTGGAAGCTGCCACAATGCTGGACACCGAGTTCGGGTGTATTGAGATAAACCTTATAACGGTGATTCTCAAGCTCCGGCCTAGACATCGTCCAACCAACCTTCTTGAGCTAGCGGGAGGGTAAACAGCGCATCGAAGCCCTCGGTGAGGTCCAGGATCTGCGCTGCTTTGTAGTAACTGGCGAAGGCGACCGACAGGTCACCCTTTTCCATGCGCTGGTAGGTGGACCGGGCGACACAGAGGCGTTTGGAGAAAGCCCCCATATCATCACGCGGAAAGCATTGCTTGCGGGCCTGCGCCAGTTTCTTGCCCATTTGGGGTAGGAATTGAGTCTCCAAGATGCGCTCCCATACCGATAAATCGGTATATATCGCTAAAAAAGCGATTTTATACCTATTAATAGGTATACGAAAGCCTTCATTGGCCTGAAGATGAGTTAATCGCTGCCAATTACCATGGGCAGGGGATTGGATTGTTACTAGACAGGGCGCGTCCGAACAGCGCTGTGGAAGTCTTATTCTGGATCGACCGAAGAATTGCGGCCACTACCTAGAGTCCTTAGGCTCGAGTCAAGCAACTGAACAGCCCGCTGCCTTGGCTATTCTCCCTGCTTTTCCTGCTCTCGTAACTTAGCCTCATCGAGCATTACACGAATCCGCTTCGCCTCTGCGTCACTCAGCCCCCTGTATTGCAGCAGCGCCATCATCAGTTTCTCCGGGTTACCGCCACAGGCCTTGTCCACCATGTCCAAGACACGCTGACCCAGGCTTTCTTCACGCGGCACGGTTGCGGCGTAGATAAAGCTGCGCCCTTCGACGCGGTGACTTAACCAACCCTTTTCCTCCATACGCTCCATCAGCGTGCGTACTGTGTTTCTCGCGATCGTTCTCTGCGCATTCAAGGCTGTCGTAATCTCTAACACGCCAGCCTCTTTCTTATCCCAGACGAGTTCCATTATCTCGCGTTCGCTGCGAGACAGCGGTGTTTTGTCGATTAGTTCTGACTTGGACATATTAAGTAAACCTTCTTCGGATTTAACACTGCACGCAGATTCTCTACACGGCTTCCACTGAGGACTCGGCGTTTTCCCGAACATCTAGCTCTCTATGAATAGCTCTCAAATTGTTCCAATCGGTCTCGGTATTAAAAAGCAATATCATCTCCTTAGTCAGCTCCAAGGCCTGCTCGTAGTCTTCGAGCGTGAAATAGAGGCCGTTAAGATAGGCGTAATCTTCACGGTTCAACTCTTCACCCTGTTCTCGCTTAACTGCCATATAGTCGAGCCAATAAGGCACCGCACCGACAAAGTCATCGAGCTGATAGCTGGCATAGGACAGGCCTCGAAAGACCAAGTCATCCTTCTCGCTGGCTGCGGCCTGCCACAGCTCATAGTAGCGAATGGACTCGGACCAGTTCTCCAATGCTGCATGCAACTGTCCCAAAGAGCGCAGCGTTCGCTGGCGGATGTCGGCTCGAAGTGTCTCAATCTCGAGTAGCGTTTCAAATACATTGGCCGCCCCAGGATAGTCTTCTTTCGTCAGATAATAATTGGTATAAAAATTGTAGAGCGTAGCCTTCTCGAAATCGTTCATGTCTTCAAGGCGCTCAGCGGCGAGGGAATCTAGCAGCTGTTTAGCCCCCTCCAGATCTTGCTCGCGATCATCGGC
>CAYGRR010000045.1:20632-23432 GCA_964352295.1 uncultured Pseudohongiella sp.
AATTTTAGATCTAGTAGTTAATCGCATGATTCGCTCCCGTTTTTGATTTAAAAGTCCCACAATTCTCTGTTCTACATTCCAGGCAGTACTTACCACACCCAATTGCAGCGCAGGATCAGACACAAAAGTTTTTGCAGGGTTACCAGCATGTCGATCTATCGAGCACAGCTGCAACAGAGTTTCGCCGTAGTCGATAGCCGACTCATGGTTTATCACATAGTTGTCGCAGACCTCTTCTCGCGCCTGCGATAACAGCTTGTCGATACGATGCACCAGAGGATGTATCCAGAAAATGGCCACGATAATTTTCTGAACCAGATTCGCAGTCAAGTCGCGACGATAGAAGTGCGCGAGTTCATGGCGCATGACTGCGCGTAGTTGATTTGGTTTCAATTGAGACAAGAAGCCTTCGGGTAGTAGGATCGCAGGTTCTAGCACGCCAGCGAGCAGCGGGGTTTCGATCTCGGAAGATACGCGAACGGTGAGCCCCTGCGGCACCACGATTGCGTCTGGCAGACTCTGGGTTACAAATTCTTTCTCATGTTTCATCAGTTCTCTCGAGCGCCGCATCAGGCCCCCGATGCTGCGCAGACTTCTATTAATGCCTATGCCCCGAAAAAGCAAACCGATCACCCAAACGAACAACAGCATCGGTATAAGCGGGATTTGCAGCAGACTTGCGAGGAAACGAGTGAGACTAAATGGAGAAGCGCTGCTTTCTGATGAAGCTGCCCTCTTCGATTCAACACCTTGATCTACTGCAGTTAATTCTGAAATTTCGGCCATGCCAAAGTAAGGCTCCGCGATAGCCTCCCAGTCGAAAAGCGGCGAGGCTGCCAGATCTAAGCGCACGAGGCTAGATTGACCAGACTGCAGATAGAGCGATGCCATGCTGAGCAGCAGAAGCGAGATTAGCCCTGTATAGAGCACCGAGACTGTCGCAGCCGCATTGTTTCGGATGCAACGCGCAAACAGGAGCACAGCCAACCCTAGGACAGTGATCTGCAAGATGAGGTTAAGGACGACGGCATCTCCAGAACCGAGTAGAGCACTCATATTACCGGCCATTTCCCCACCCCTTTTGCAGACTTATTGCTGCGATAGCAGTTGAACTACATTTGTAGCACATACTGGCTACGTTTGTAGTTCTTGTCAACAAAAAAATTCCCAAGGGCATTGGGAATTCGATCGGCAGTGGTTCTAGTTCAATTGCTGCGGCTGAGAATTTCCCCAGATTTGCGCGGTATCCAACAGATTCGTGTAAACAAGATTCGCGTTGAAGTTAAGCCTATCGACACCAAACACCTCATACAGCGCCTCGAAACTCGCAACCGCCTCATCGGTATCGGTATCTATCGCCACCACCAGATCATCCAATGCGGCGGCATCGGAGAGCGCCTGCGCGGTATGCATCAGGCCTGCATCGCGCATGCCCGAGATCAACACGACCTGGGTATCGGTACTGGCAGGGAAGGTAGAGAACAGGCCGTAGTCTCGAAACGGCTCGCCCTCTTCCGGCAGGCCGGCGTCGCTGGTGTAGTACTCGGCTGTCTTCGTGCTGAATAACTCGTCAAAGCTGCGACCCAGCCTCAGGCCAGAACCTGCGAAGGTCATGGCCGTTAACTTCTCCAACGCGCTGATGTAACCGATATAGACGATGTGGTTGCTGCGGATGTCGGCGCTGGTGAGGTCGGACATCATCGTGATGTTTACCGTCTTACCGCTGTCCTGCAGAATCGGCACGATCTTGGCCAGGGCGAAGGCGCTGCCCTCGGGCATGTAACTCAAGTCCAGGTCGAGGTAGTTCTCGGTGTGTTCGATATCGCTAAACCGCAGGTCTTCCAGATCGCTGCTGGAGTTCACATTAAACTCGCGCACCATGCGCGCGATGTTGCCGTTCGCGTTCAGCTCGCCGAAGATGTAGTAGTCACCCATCACAAGCAGTATTGGCTGATCGTCGCTGAGCACGCTCTTCCATACCGGATGATGCGCCGCCAACTGCGAGGCAGGGTTGACGCGCTCGCTCTGCCTTGTCGCCATGAAGAACAGATTCGCGCCTAACAAGACGATGGCCACAGCAAGCAACACGCTGTTTACGCTTGGCGCGAACGCCGCCCTGCGCGATGCGCCAGCCGCAGCGGCATTCGGCAACGCCGCCAGGGAGTACTTCCCCTTGGGGATGGCCAAATGAAAAGCCGCATCCTGCTCGTTCTGTTCGTAGTAAGCCTTTAATTTCTTGCGCAGCTGATGCACATAGACCCGCACCGAGGAATCTGTCGCGACATCGAAGGTATCGGGCTTGCCCAAGACCTCGGTGGCGAGGTCGATCTCGCGTGGCTGGCGCTCTTCAAGCGAGCAGCGAATCAGATAGTCCAGCAGCCCCGCATAGTGCCTGGAGCGCCCCAGGACACCGCTGGCCTTGATGCGCGCAGACAGCGCCACGAGCTCATCCGGGCTAAAGGCATCAAAGGTGCTGAGTGTAGGTGGAGCCTGATCGGTTGTTTGGGACATGGCGTGCGCTTCGAATGATCGAGGGCGGGATTATAGCAGGTTTAGGCGAGAAGCCACCTCGGGCGCCCTGGCGCCCGAATTGCAGAGGCTAGGCCTTGTAGAGAAGGGATTTGAGCTTGTCGGAATAGTCCACCGTACCCTCGGTCACGTAGTTCTCGTGATTGCGCTCGATATAGCGAAGGTCATAGAGGTAGTTAACCATGGTGCCGAAGGACTGCGCCATGCCCTTCTTGCTCATGTCGGCCCCACTGTGCAGCTGATGAATCGATGCGCCGTTGCCCAGGTGAAA
>CAYGRR010000046.1:0-10552 GCA_964352295.1 uncultured Pseudohongiella sp.
GGCGAAGTGCAGGAGATGATAGACATCTGCGATTTCGCCGTGGGTCTATCACGTCAGCTCTATGGTCTAACTATCGCCTCGGAACGGCCCGGCCATCGCATGAGTGAAACCTGGCACCCGATGGGGCCGGTGGGCGTGATCTCGGCGTTTAACTTTCCTGTTGCCGTGTGGTGTTGGAATGCAGCCCTTGCTTTAGTGTGTGGCGACAGCGTTATCTGGAAACCGTCCGAGAAGACTCCCCTCACGGCATTAGCCTGCAAGAAGCTGTTCGATGAGGCCGCGGCCGAGGTGGGCGGCGTGCCCGAGAATCTTGTGCAGCTATTAATCGGCGAGGCGAATGTCGGCGAGCAGCTCGTCGCCGACGCCCGCGTGCCTGTTATCAGCGCTACCGGCAGCACGGCGATGGGACGCAAGGTTGGCCCCGTGGTCGCGGCGCGTTTCGGGCGCAGCATTCTGGAGCTAGGTGGCAACAACGCCATCGTCGTGTGTCCAACCGCCGACCTGGAGCTGGCGCTGCGTGCCATCGTGTTCGGCGCCGTCGGCACCGCCGGTCAGCGCTGCACTACAACGCGACGAATTATTGTGCACGATGCTGTGTACGACGAACTACTCGCCGCATTGAAGAAAGCCTATGGTGCGATTCGCATCGGCAACCCGATGCAGGCGGACTCACTCGTGGGGCCACTGATCGACAAGGCCTCGTTCGACGCCATGCAGCAAACTCTGGCTAAAGTTAAGGGCGACACAGTGGGCGGCGAGCGCGTATTGGAAGCGCAATACCCGAACGCCTATTACGTGCGACCGGCACTGGTAGAGATGGGCAAGGTTAAACAGACAGTTCAACAGGAAACCTTTGCACCCATTCTGTATGCCTACAGATACTCGGACTTCCCCGAGGCGATCCGCCTACACAACGATGTTCCGCAGGGACTCTCCTCTGCCGTGTTCACCAACGATGTCAGAGAGGCGGAAACATTTCTCTCGGCGGTAGGCAGCGACTGCGGCATCGCCAACGTGAACATCGGCACCAGCGGTGCGGAGATAGGCGGGGCGTTCGGTGGTGAGAAGGAAACCGGTGGCGGACGCGAGTCTGGCTCCGATGCCTGGAAGGCCTATATGCGCCGCGCCACGTCTACGGTGAACTACTCGCGGGACTTGCCATTGGCGCAGGGTATCGAGTTCTCGTTGTAGGGGCATCGCTTTATCCCAAAGGCCGGACTCGCTCGCTTGTGACTTTGGAAAAGTAAGTGAGTGCTTACCTTTTCGTGGCTTATGCCTTCTCACAACGGCCCTTCTTCAGTAGCTCTAGGCCAACAAGACATTCCCGTGCGGGCTGTCTTGATAGCCAGCCCGTCCTCCTCAATCACAATGTTCCCGAGCGGGATGTTTTTGTGAATTCACAGTCAGGATTCGACAAAAGATACCGTGCAGGATTATTTTGTTGACATTCAATCGGATTGCTATACATTTGTCCCGTACAGGAATCACAGAAGCACGGCGATGAAAACTGAAAAAATAGCATACGGTGTCGTTCGAAATGCGAAGGAGTTGGGTAGCCTGACTCGTGCGCATCGCAAAAGCCGCGCGATCTCACTGGAGACTGTGGGCGGACTGGGCAACCTGGGGAAACGGTTTCTATCGGAATTTGAGAGAGGAAAGGAGACCGCCGAATTAGGCAAGGTGCTCAAGGCGCTGCACACACTGGGGCTGGAGGTCATCGTCCAGCCGAGAAGGCCCGCGCCCAAGGGTAGCATTGCCGTTAAGGTGTCTCCTGACAACCTAGCCGACAGAGAGCATGTGTTAGGAGCAGAGAGCGAGCACCATGACAAAGGCTAATACACTCAACCTCTGGCACGAGCAGCAACTGGTCGGAACGCTGTGGAACAATGATCTGGATCGCATCGGGTTTCGCTACAGCGGCGACTGGTTAACGAGTGAATCGCGTTTCGCCATATCTCTGCGATTGCCCCTGCAAGAAGAAGACTTCCACGCCGACAGAGGCGATGCCCACCGTTTCTTCTCGAACCTGTTACCCGAAGCGCAAGCGCGTACGCACATCATCAACGACCTTAGAATCGCCGACAGCGACTATGCCTTGCTAGAGGCTATAGGCGGAGAATGTGCAGGCGCATTCACGCTACTGCCCGAGGGTTCGCAGCCGGTATCGAGAGAGGACTGGGACTATACAGAACTTTCCAACAAGGACTTAGCCGCTCTTATCAGAAGGCGAGGCAATGGAATCAATTTCAGAAATGCGAGCAACGAACCCGTTCGCTTGTCACTCGCAGGCGCGCAGAACAAGTGCCCGATACTGATCAACGAGCGGGGCCGCTTCTTGCCTAAAAGCGAGGCGCCCACCAGTCACATCCTGAAATTCCACGTGGCTGACTTCAACCATGTCCCCGCCTTTGAGACGATCCTCATGAAGTTGGCCAAGTCGATAGGCATGAATGTCGCCAACATTGAACTGCGCGCGCTGCATGAGTCGCCGGCGAGCGAGCCGAGCAGATCGTTTGTAGAGATACAGCGCTACGATCGCATAGCGGATGACGAAGGAAGATTATTCCGTCTGCACCAGGAGGATTTCTGCCAGGCCCTGGGCTATGGCTACAACAAGAAATACCAAGCTGACGGCGGGCCAAGCTTCGCCGACTGCCTGAACCTGATTCGAGAGCATTCAGCAGAACCCGCGACGGACAGCCAGGCGCTTATTCAGTGGCAGATATTCAATCTTCTCGCAGGTAACTCCGATGGGCACGCCAAGAATCTATCACTCTTGTACTATGAAGATACGTCCCTACGGCTCGCACCTTTCTACGATCTAGTCTGCACGCGGGCGATTGAAGGCATTGCCGCCGATCTGGCATTCGCCATAGGCGATGAGCGTAACCCAGGGAAGATCTATAAGAGAAACTGGGAGGCCTTCGCCAAGGAACTCGACGTGAACGCGCAGTTTCTGATTAAGACGGTCGAAGATTCCATTGAGAGGATTCTGGATAGGCTGCCAACAGTACTGCAAGAGTTCGAGGCAGCGTATGGCGACTATCCCGCTCTGCAACGGGTCGAACAATTTGTACGGGGCCAGTGCCGCAGCGCGAATCAGAACCTAAAATAGATTGGCGCAGAGGAGCTAGCTTCCTCCGGTAGAACGCAATGAGTTAACGATAGGAACTACGCTACTCACATTCTTGCGGACTACGTGATCAGATTCATCTCATCATCCCACTGGGCCGTAATATCCCTGCGGCTCTGGTCCACACACTTCGCCAACCATTCTGCCTCATAGGCAACGTTATGCCTCTCAAGCACCTCTTCCGGCACGCCATCCCATACATTGGGTGTGTTGCCCACGTAACCCAAGTCTTCGAAGCCGGCGGCGGTTGTGTAGTAACCGGTGAGTGTCAGGTTGCGCATCAGCGTGAAGAAGCTGATGCCGGGCTGCAGCGCTGGCTCCTCTTCATCGGGGTAGGCGATCTGGTCGCAGATAGCCAGGCGCTGCTGCTCGCCGATGTTGATGAAGTCGGCGCCATAGGCATCGATCGCGTGCTTGTCTAGCCAGGCGATGCCGCCGCGTAGCGGGAGTTTGTATTGCTCTCGGTCCTTCGCCATGAACTCGACGAACTCGGGCAGGCCAGCATCTAGTGCGCCGCCGTTTGGGTGCTCCGATGGCAGGATGATGTCGCACAGCACGGCCATGGTGACTAGCTCGTGATCGCGGAAATAGCTCTCGCTGAATAGCTCTCTGTCGCGCTGCTTCTCCGGCTCGGTGCGGCCGTAGTCATAGCTTGTGGGCAGGCTGGTCCACTGCACGTTCGATCTGGCGCTGCTGCCGCTGGCGCAGCCGGTGCTGGCGATCACGCCGCCTGCCAGTGGTGCCAGCAGCAGCGACTTCAGAGCTTCTCTTCTATTGAATGTGTTCATAGTCGGTTTCATGTTCGTTAGAGGTTCTGTTGTTTCATCTGTTCGATGATGTAGTCAGACGTGCGCCAACTCAGCGCCATGATGGTCCAGGTTGGGTTCTTGTCTGCCTGGGATACGAAGGTGCCAGCGTCTACTACGAACACGTTGCGGGCATCGTGTAGCTGGCCGTACTCATTCGTTACCGAGCTTGTGGTGTCGCGGCCCATTCTGGTTGTGCCTACCTCGTGAATGATCTCGCCCGGCTTGGCCAGGCCATATTCTCGGTCGGCGCCGGGTTTGTCGCCTAGCACGATGCCGCCCGAGGCTTCTAACAACTGTTCCATGGCATCTTGCATGTGTCTGGCCTGCCTGATCTCGTAGTCTGTCCACTGGTAGTTGAAGCGCAGCACCGGGATGCCCCACTCGTCGACGACGGTTGGGTCTAGCTCGCAGTAGTTCTCCCACTGCGGCACGCTCTCGCCGCGGCAGGAGATGCTGAGTCTGGAGCCGTAGAATTTTCGGACGTCGTCGCGCAGCTGATTGCCGTAGCCGCCGACGCGCTCACCCAGATACTCGTTGTACTGATTCGCCGCGAAGCCGAAGCCGTAGGATGGCATGCCCATGCCGCCGCCTATCTCCAGGTGATAGCCGCGCGGGAAGTCCAAATCCTTGTTGTCCAGCCACCAGGGCGTGTAGACGTGCATGCCACCTACGCCGTCCTCGTTGTAGATATCCCTGTCCATTAACTCCGGCAGGAAGGCGGCGCGGCTCGCGCCGGTGGAGTCGTGCAGGTAGCGCCCCACATGGTTGCTGCTATTGCCCAGGCCGTTCTCGTGTTGCGGGCTCTTGGAATTCAATAGAATGCGCGCCGAGCTACAGGCGGAGGCGGCGAGGATTACTATGCGGCCACGCAGTTGATGCTCCTGCCTGTCATTCTTGTTGATGAAGGAGACGCCGGTGGCCCTGCCCTCGTCGTCGGTGATGACCTCTCGCACCATCGAGTCTGTGTACAGGTCGACCTGGCCGCCCTTCAAGGCGGGATAGACCAGCGCGGTGCTGGAGGAGAAGTCGGCATGGATGGAACAGGCGCGGTCGCATTGGCCGCAGTAGAAACACACGCCGCGCTCGCTGTTGATGCGCTTGGTGAGCATGGATTTTCTGGCGGGGATTACCGGTACGTTTAGCTTGCGCGCACCGTTGATGTAGAACAGCTCATGCAGGCGCGGTTTCGGCGCGGGCAGGAAGAAGCCGTCCGGATCATTCGGCAGCCCCTCGTTCGAGCCGAACACGCCGATCAGTTTATCTACCTTGTCGTAGTAGGGTTTCACATCGTCGTAGCCGATGGGCCAGTTATCGCCGAGGCCGTCGATGTCCTTGCGCTTAAAATCCAGCGGGCCGAAGCGCAGCGAGATACGTCCCCAGTGATTGGTGCGCCCACCGAGCATGCGGCCGCGCCACCATCTAAAGTCGGTGTCACCCTTCTGTGTGTAGGGCTCGCCATCGAGCTCCCAGCCGCCGATGCAGGCATTGTAGTCGCCGAAGGGTCGGCGCGCAGTGCTCGCGCCGCGGCGCGGGGATTCCCAGGGATTGCGTAGCTGGGTTCTCTGCTCGTCGGAGGCTGGGTCGTAATAACCGCCCGCCTCGACCAGCGCGACCTTGAGGCCCGCGTTAGCCAGCTGGTAGGTGGCCATGCCACCGCCGGCCCCGGAACCTACGATGATAATGTCATATTGTTGTTGAGCCATTTTTGCTTCTTATTGTTATGTCGGTGAGTAGATTTGTGTTGCCGATGAATCCAGTGCCAACTCGCCGCCCCTTCGCCGAGGGCTGTACATTTATCCTTATTGCCTAAATCTACGCGCTTTATTGGGTATTATCAAAGCTAAGAACGAGTGCTGCAGGCGAGCCTGAATTTTCATTTCTGCGAGAGTGAGAGTCACATCGACTTGTTCTACCAATGGGGCTCATACTCATTGAGAGAATCTGTGGTGATCTGCTCTATTGAATTGCCAAATTGATCCATTGAGTAGACGTCGTAATTTCCGGCAGCATTGGAATAGTAAATCAAGTCAGTCCCGGCGGACCATCGTGCTGAGAAATTTAACACCGCAGCACTGTTCGCAAGAATCTGATTTAGGGCTGACCCATTCGCATCCATCGTAAAAATACCTGAAGCGACTTCCCTGCCCGCAACAATTCTCTCGAAGGCTATCTTAGACCCATCGGCAGACCAGGAAGGCGATCTATCATAGGTATTCGCGCCCCCTGTAATTTTTACCTGGGCAGACCCAGACGCGTCCATAACGAAAATAGAATACTCCAGGCCACTAAGCACTTTCGAACTAACTATCATGTCATTCACGGACCAGTCTGGAGACGTATCGTCGAAATCGTCTGTCGTCAATCTCGTCTCGTTGTTCCCTGCGCTATCCATTCTATAGATTTCACCGGTGCTCGTGGCAGACGCAGCAGTATCTCGGCTGCTAGTGAATACTATATTGCTGCCATCAGGAGACCAGTTTGGAAATTCATTGAGGCCCGGGCTGTTTGTTAGCCGTGTTTGATTGCTGCCATCGATATTCATTGAATAAACTTCTGTATCGTTCCCCGACACATCATCGCGCGTTGAAGTAAAAACGATTCTTGCACAATCAGATGAGACCTTCGGCTCGAAATTGTCCCTTTCTGGAGTGTCGGTTAATCTTGTGGCAACGTTACTCCCTACGTCCATAACGTAAATATCCTGGATGTTCCCGATCTCTTTGGCGAATACGATCTTCGTTCCACACCCGACACCGCCGTGGGCAAATTGACTTAGCATAGCGAAGCTAACGAACAGACTTAGCGTGTGGAATATTGACCTGATTCTGACATTCTCGCTAGCAGCCTCATGTTTCATAATCTGAAATTCCTGATACTTATTGATGTAATTTTTTTGGCTCTGCATGAACTTCTGTTATCAAATACTTGATCGCAACAACCACAAAATTTGCGCTCTATTGTTAGCAGCCTGATTCGTCAAAATCACAAACGGATACAGGCCATCGGTTCCGCGTATGTAGCCGGCGAAGTTATACACGCCGGTGAGCGTGCCGCTCTTGCGAAGCACCCCATCCGCCTCGGGTAGCAGATCCGCATGGGGCTCGAAGGCTTCGAGTATCTGCATCATGCCAAAGGCCGTGCTGCGCTGCGATCGCGCCAGGCCTGAGCCCTCTATCATAAGCAAAGACTGCGGATCGGAACCGAAGCCGGCGCCGTAGAGTTCCGTCAGTTGTTGCCGCAGAACAGTGCGCGCTGCCTCGACTGTGGCAGGGTAGCCGCTCTGCTGCGCGCCGAGCGTAAGAAAGAGTTGATTGGCGATGTAGTTATTGGAGTAGCGCAGCATGCCGTCGATGTTGTCCGTCAGCGAGCGCGAGCTGCGATGCTGATACAGCAGTGTCCATTCATCCGTCACGGCCTGTTGATAAAACTCTGCCTCGACTACTTCGATACCGGACTCCTCGAGAAAGTGTCGGAACAACTGCTGCGCCTGTTGCAGGCCGACCCGCGAATCGCCGCCGAAGTTTATGCGCTGCGGCTCGCCTTTCGAAAGCGAAGTGGCGAGTTCGCGCGCGACACCCGTTAGCGGGGTCTGCTCTTCACCGCTGATTAATGTGCCGTCTGCCGTCCACGCC
The DNA here is from genome assembly GCA_964352295.1 of uncultured Pseudohongiella sp. Classification (GTDB taxonomy): domain Bacteria; phylum Pseudomonadota; class Gammaproteobacteria; order Pseudomonadales; family Pseudohongiellaceae; genus UBA9145. Next base: position 7,575 of record CAYGRR010000046.1, read on the forward strand.
AGGTTCACCGTATTGAAGTTTACCGCCAGCGCGCTATTGCGTGCGCCATAGGGTTGGTCGGTGCCCTCCTCGACCGGTAGATCCAGATTGGATTCGAAGGCGGAGTCATCCACGATCAGGCGACGGACGCGTTGTAGCCCGCTACGCGCCAGAGTATCGCTAATACTCGCGATCTCCTCCGACACCAGGAAGGGATCGCCCAGGCCGCGGATCAACAGGTCTCCGCCGTCGTTGGTATAGAAATGCGTCTCGAAGCGGAACTCTTCGCCGAGTACCGTTAGCGCGACCTGCGCCAGCGGGATCTTGAGAATCGAGGCGGGCACGAGCGGGCTGTTTGAGTTGATGCTTACGAGCGTCTCCCCACTGGGTGAGCGCAACATCACACCGCCATCGCCGACCAAGGCAGCCAGACGATCCTGCGCCAGAGCGGGTGAAGCCACCGTGCCGCAGAACAGCAGCAGGGAAAGCATGACCGAATGGAGAGTTTGAGAAGCGTTATTCAAGGTTTTCCTTTCTCGTCAAATCAAGGGATTAGGGTAGATTGATCGGCAGGGTTTAGCAATGCTGATAGTACTGAGGCCAACATCGCATAAAAGGTGCTAGTGAGTTTGGTTGTCGCGTAACACTTAAAAGATGGAAGCGCGGCCTCACCTAGACGCCGCGACATTCACCGCCTGCACAACGGGGACTTTAGTCGCGGATATCATGTTACTATTTTCTCGTTGCCGCATTCTCCAATGGAGATAAACTCTCCACACTAACCGTTGTTCGTTAAAGGCGTACATGCCATGCATAAGTCTCGTCTGTTCTACCAAACGCGGGCACGGCGGCCCCTGCTCGACCGCGCCGAGGGGATCTATCTGTGGGATGTGAACGGCAAACGCTATATCGATGGCTCCAGTGGTGCCATGGTCTCCAACATCGGCCACTCCAACCCGCGCGTGCTCGCTGCGATGCGGGCGCAGATGGACAAGTCAACCTTCGGCTACCGTCTGCACTTCGAGACTCAGCCTGCGGAGGATCTAGCCAGCCGCGTCGCCGAGCTCTCCCCAGAAGGCCACGAGAGGGTGTTCTTCGTCTCGGGCGGTTCCGAGGCGGTGGAGAGCGCCGTCAAGATCGCGCGGCAATACCGCTACGTGACCGGCGAGCCTGAACGCAGCAAACTCATCAGTCGCTCGCCGTCTTATCACGGCAGCACCATGGGTGCACTGTCTCTCACCAGCTACCGGCCGCTGACCGATCCGTTCACGCCGCTGTTTGTGGATATGCCGAAGATTCCGGCGCCGCGCTGTTATCTGGATAAGGATGATCTGAGCGATGCCGAGCGCGGCATCAGGTACGCCGAGATGCTGCGCGCGAAGATCATCGAGGAAGGGCCAGACACTGTATTGGCATTCGTCATGGAACCCATCGGAGGTGCCTCTACCGGTGCGCTGGTGGCGCCTGACAGTTACTACGCGCGCATCCGCGAGATCTGCGACGAATTCGATGTGCTGTTGATCTACGACGAGGTAATGACCGGCGTCGGGCGCACGGGAAAATTTCTCGCCTGTGAGCACTGGGCTATCAACCCCGACATAATCGCCAGCTCCAAAGGCTTCGGTGCAGGCTATGTTCCCCTCGGCGCCATGACGGCCCGCGACGAGCTGGTGGAAACCGTTCTAAAGGCTGGCCCCTTTCAACACGGCTACACCTATGCCGGCAACCCCATCGCCTGTGCCGCCGGACTTGCCGTGATCGATGAGATTCTAGAGCAGGACCTGATGAGCAACACCGAGCGCAGGGGACTGGAGTTGACGGCGGGCCTGAAGGCACTGCAGAAGCAATTTCCATTCATTGGCGACGTGCGCGGCAAGGGTTTACTACTGGCCTTCGAGCTCGTTTCCGATACTGAGACCATGGACCCGCTACCGAAGCAGTTGGAGGCCCACACGCGGCTGGTGGATATCGCCTACGAGAACGGGTTGATCATTTATTCACGCAGAACCCGGCTCGGGCTGGAGGGCGATCACTTCATGGTCTGCCCACCGATGATCGTAACTGCCGAACAGATACAGGACATTCTGACTCTATTGCGCAAGAGCCTCAGTGAGTTTGCCGCCGAGGCCGCGCTGCCGTTTATCAATAGCTAATAAACCTGCTCGCCCGATTGGCATCGAGCTGTGTGGACAATGCAGCGGCTCAGTTTGCTCCGGGCGACTTGCGGCAATGCCACAGCAGGTAGCGCGCGAGACTACGATAGGGTTCCTGCGTACTGAACTTTCTCTCCATGCGCAAGATTTCCTCGAACCCGGCTCTGCGCGGTTTGTTCCGATCCATACTCTGCTCCATGTAATCATAGAACGTGCGTATGCCGCGCTCTGTCTTGACCACCAGCGACAGGTGTTTCAGCCAGGCGCTGACCTCCTCAGGCGGTAGGGGATTGATTGGTGTGAGGCCGCCGGGGTCGCCCCCGAAGTCCTGTTCATCAATGCGGCGGAAGTCGCCTCTGAGCAAATTCTTCAAGACGATGCTGTGGCGATTGTAGAACAACAGCGACAGTTCGCCCTCCGTCTTCAGCAGCGGCAGCAGGCTTTGTAAACCCGCTTGCGGATTGTCCAGCCATTCCAGCACCGCGTGAAAAATAATCAGGTCGAACGGTTCGCTGACATGCTCGCCGATGGACTGCAGAGAACAGCAATGGAAATCGATGCGTGACAGAAGGGCGCTGTTGGTTTCGCGAATGCGGGCTTGTGCTCGCTCTATTAACACCGAAGACACATCACAGGCAGTAACATGGTGACCACGTTCCGCCAGCAGCAAGCTCATCTGGCCGAGGCCGCAACCGGCATCGAGGATGCGCAGCGGTTTTTTCTGTTGCAGGCAGGTCGCGTCTTCCAGCAATGCCTCGTTCACAAGCTGTAACCGTATTTGCCCGCGCCAGTTACCGTACAACTTGCTCTCGAAGCGGTCAGCTAGCGCATCAAAATTTCGGTCAG
>CAYGRR010000046.1:10652-22950 GCA_964352295.1 uncultured Pseudohongiella sp.
TTACCGTACAACTTGCTCTCGAAGCGGTCAGCTAGCGCATCAAAATTTCGGTCAGTCATGGGTTGTGTCGCAACGCTTGCGCAGAGGAGCGCATGATAGCCCAGAAACCTGCATTAGTCCCAGCTGACCCTGGTTTCGTTTATCCAAATAGCCCGTGTTAAGCTTACAGAATCCTGGAGTTGAACAGACGTCTCTATCCTTTACAACACAAGCAACGAATTACCTATGCCACTGTCCCTACAAGATCAACTGAAAAAATCCGGCCTGGTCGATGAGAAGAAGGCCAAGCAACTCAAGCGCGCCAAGAACAAGCAGGCGAAGATCGCGCGCCATAGTAAGAGCTCGGGCGTCGATGAGCACAAGCTGGAACTGGAGCGAGCGAAGGCGGCGAAGATAGCCAAGGATAAGCAGCTTAACCTGGAGAGAAACAAGCAGGCCGAGAAGCGCGCGCTGGCCGCGCAGATAAAACAGCTCATCGAGATGAACGCCATCGCGAAGGGCGGCGAAGAGAAGTTCAGTTTCACCGACGCGAAGGTGATCAAACATATTTACATCAGCCAGTCGCAGATCGACCGGCTTAGTCGCGGCAATCTCGCCATCGTTGCACAGAAGGACGGAAAGAAAGTACAACACGTGTTAGTCCCCATGGGTGTCGCCGAGAAGATTGAGCAGCGCGATGCGGCGGCTGTGGTGTTCAAGGCGCAGCAGAATACGCCCTCTGACGAAGACGATCCCTACGCCGATTTTAAAATCCCCGACGATCTAACCTGGTAGGCTCATGAACAAACAGTACTCTCTGTTTCTTCTCCTGTGCTTCTCATTGCTGACCACGCAGTCGTGTCTCGCAGCAGAAGAGTATGTGGTGCCGCGCACCGAATGGGGCCTGCCAGACCTGCAGGGCGTGTGGAACTTCTCCTCCGATGTGCCCATGCAGCGCCCCGAGCACTATGGCGACAGGCTCTTTCTCACGGAAGAGGAGATAGCCGCGGCACAGGGTCAGCGCCTGCGCATCGGCGCGTCGGACGCGCCCATACGATCGGCTGCGGGTGTAGAGGCCTTCTATAATGACACCATGTGGATGGAGGGCGTGCGCGGCGCAGGCAATGTGCGCACCTCGCTGATCGTCTACCCGCTCAATGGTCGCCTACCGGCACTTGCGAACGGCATAGAGAACATGCCCGGCGGCGAGATAGAGGCTGTAGGTGATAGACCGGTGAGGTTTGTAATTGGCGGCATAGGCCGGGACGGGCCGGAGGATCGCGGCCTCTCCGAGCGCTGCCTAGTCGGCTTCAACGCCGGCCCGCCACTGGCGCCGAGTGTGTATAACAACAATCTGCAGATCATTCAGAACCGGAATCAGGTGGTGATCATGACGGAGATGATTCACGACGCGCGCATCGTGAGCCTCAAGAACGGCCCGGCCCTAGATGATGAGTTAGGATTGTGGTCGGGAGACTCGAGGGGCCATTGGGACGGCGATACGCTGGTGGTGGAAACGAGAAACTTCAATGGCCTGACGCAGAGCTTCGATGGCTTCGGCAGCTCCGCGAACAAGCTGCTGACCGAGCGCTTCACGAGAGTCGGCGCGCGCACCATTAACTACGAGTTTACGCTAGACGACCCCGCCACCTTCACCGACAAATTCACCGCCGTGCTGCCCCTGACGAAGGTAGACGCGCAGCTGTATGAGTATGCCTGCCACGAGGGCAACTACGGCATGGCTAATATGCTGCGCGGTGCGCGGCGCCGCGATGCGACCGCCGAGACAGATCGCGTAGCCGATCTGTTTAGATGACTCGTGTTTCGATCACTCCCGCTAACCCAACCGTCCGGATATAGCCCCTACAATCATCCACGCACGTAGCGATTGAACCAATCAACGGTTCGCGTCCAGGCCTCGGTAGCGGCCGCCTCGTCGTAACGCTCCGGCGTCGCGTCGTTGAAGAAACCGTGCATCGCACCGGGATAGATGTGGCCCTCGTGGGTGACGTTCGCGGCACTCAGCGCGGCGTCATAGGCCGGCCAGGCATCCACCAGGCGCGTATCCAATTCACCATGCTGCACCAACACCGCGGCCTTGATGTTCGCAGCAGCAGCCGCATCGACTCCACCGCCGTAGAACGGCACCGCCGCCGCCAGATCATCGCCCAGTCTCGCTGCCAGCTGATTCGAGACGCCGCCGCCATAGCAGAAACCGGTGACGCCTATCTTGCCCGTGCAGTCTGGACGATTCTTCAACCAGAGCGCGCTCGCTACTATGTCTTCGAACTTCTTGTCGTTGTCGATCTCCCGAAACAGCTGCCCGCCCTTGAAATCATCGCCGGGGTAGCCGCCAACGGAGGTGAGTACGTCGGGAGCAAACGCCATGAAGTTAGCGAGCGCGAAGCGCCGTGCAACATCTTCGGTGTGTGGATTGAGTCCGCGATTCTCGTGTACGACAACGATGCCAGGCAGCGCGGTCGGTGTTTCGCTGCGGCTGTCGGCGCTGAACGGACGTACCAGATAGCCGCGAATATAGCCGTTGCCATCCGGTGACGGCAGCGTCTCGTAGCTGGTGGTAATGCGCTCATCATCGCGGGATATCTGCTGCCCCATGGCGTAGTTCGGCATTAGCGCCTCGACGATGGCGCCGGCGCTAAGGCCGGCCACGGCGAACTTCTTCACGCCGCGCAGGAATTCACGGCGACTGATCTCGTCGTGAATGTATTTGTTGTAGATCTCGATTGCTTCAGCTGGAACGGTGCGTCTTTGCTTCGATGACATGGGGCTCTCCTCTGTTGGCTCTAGAGGGAACCATAGCACCAAAATAATGGACGGCCGAGGAAATTGTAGTCACCGCTCGCCCACAGGCTATCCGCATAGGCAGACAGGGACTATTGGAAAGCGCGTTACGTTCATGCCGCGCAACAAAAAAAGGGCAAACTGCGTTGCCCCATGTGGAGTCAGGAAAGAATAGAAACGTCTCTCGCTTGGCTCAGCCAGAGGCGCAGGAGAGACAGAGTACCGCCTCGGGCAAGACCTCCAGGCGCTCGGGATTGATCGCCTCGCCACATTCACTGCAGCTGCCATAGCTGCCCTCTTCGATTCTCACCAGGGCGGCGCGTATGTCTTGAATCGCAGAGTGGGTCTCCTTCCCTATGCCCTCGAGCACCTCATCGTTCTCGCGCTCGATAGCCTGTTCGGAAGAATCGGCGGAATGGCTCTTGCCCATGTCTTTCGAGAGGGAGGCCATCCGCTCCTCCAGTTGAGCCAAAGTTTCTCTCAGCGTCGCTTCTGTCTGCTTTAGATTCATAAAAAAGCCTCCTTCATCATTCGAGGATCAAGCGATCAGCATCTTGTACAGCTCATCTTTCAGATGCACCCGGCGCATCTTCGCCGCTTCTTCTGTCTGGGTAGTAACCGCAGTGACTTCCGCCTCCATGTTTTCAATCTCACCAGTCAGCTCGTGATATTCATCGAACAACCTGCGGAAATGGTTGTTGCTAACCTTCAGCTCGTGAATTCGATCACGCAGTTCTGGAAAGTCGTGTACTAGGTCGTGGTGCTCAATAGTCATCATTCACTCCTGTGTTTAATTGCTCTCTCATCACAAGATAACCCGTGGCGACAGCCTCGTTATGATCTGTGTCATGAATAATCAGGGTCAGCAGGAAAATGTACTGGCTTTCCCAGAGGGCTACGCCGGGGGACGAGAGATGATCCAATTCGCCGAACTCGGCGTTCTGTAAGTATCTGCGCCATGCGTAGATCGATCACAATAAATAGCGCTTCGCCCTGGAGATGCCCCATGAACAAACGATTCTTTCCATCCCTGGTCCTGCTCATCCTGCTCGCGGCTCTGACAGCCTGCGCCCAAGGCCCAGCCACCTCTTCTGTAGATGGCACCTGGGACTTCACCATGAGCAGCCCGTTCGGCGCAGTAAACGCCACGGTCACCATGATGACAAACGGCTCCAGCCTCGGGGGTACCTTCGATCTGGGAGGCGGCCGCACGTGGCCTATCGAAGAGGGCATTGCCAACGGCAATGAACTTTCTTTTCGCATCGACCGAGACGGCTCACCGATGATCTACGACATGAGCGCGACGGTCGATGGCGATAGCGCCGCCGGTGTCGCTCGCGCGATGGGCACTGAGGTGCCTTGGACCATGACTCGCCGTAACTAGTCGAGTACCGCGCTTGGCGACGGGTGGTTTCCAATCTAGGCGAGGGCCTATACTATACTCGGACGATTACCGCTTCGGGCAGTTCCCGCCGAGCATTGTTGATCACCACTTTAGGAACTCGCACATGTCTATCGATATCACGTTTACTCTAAACAACGAGGATCTGAAACGGTTCGAGGAAATTGTGTTGGAGGCGAAAAAGGCGCTGGAATCCGAGCAAGGCGCTCAGCGGGTCGAGAAGGCCGCGCTGAAGATGCTGGGCGAGGCACGCGCTACAAACCTACCGAGGTTTATCGAGGAGCGATTTGCGAAGCTCGAAATGCTAATCAATATGGTAAGCGATGCCGAATGGCAGCTAGAGGAGAGAGAGCGCAACACCATCCTCAGCGCCCTCGCCTATTTCTGTGAAGTCGACGACTTGATACCCGACCATCTCCCCGCCATCGGCTATCTCGATGACGCGATCTACGCCGAGATCATCATCCAGGAACTTGGCGCGGAGCTCAGCTCCTACGAGGAGTTCTTTACCTATCGGGTTGCCGAGGAGAATCGCCGCAGGAACAAGGGCCTTGATACGTCTGTAGGCAGAGAAGACTGGCTGGCGGATAAGCGCTCGGTACTGCATTCACGAATGCGTTCGCGACGCTCTGGCAGCTCGAGCAGCACAGGATGGCGCACCAGACTTTTCTAGCCCTGGCACCGCCTATTCCTCAATCTAGATCGTACACTTCCGAAATCTCAAGCGCCTGCTCGCTGACATTGCGAATGCGCACATAGCGCCAGGGGCTATTGAAGTAAGGCACGTCCCAGTCGGTGAGTATCTTGTCTTCGCGCTCACAGGGCTCCCAACTCTGCGCATCGTTACTCACGTCTACCGCAATCGCCTGATCGGTGTTGCCACTCACGACGCGCAGGTCGGACCTGAAGCCGTGGTCTTCGATGCGGCGCACGCCGAAGTCGACGATGATGCCGCTGTCGGGACTCAGGGTGGCAGCCCCTGATGCCGTTGCCACTTTGATACTAGAGAGCGCGCCCTCGGGATTGCCAACCTCACCCACAGCGGTCACCGCAATACCGCCCGCCGTCAGGCGGTCTGGAGACTGTGGGTCGGCCGTCCAGATCTTCAACAGCGAGCTGCCCAGCGAGCGCAGCAGGTTAATCGCGAGCACGACAAGCAACAGGTGCGTCATCACGGCCAACAGGGTCGCCAGCACATCCTTGTAATACGAAAGATCCATGGTCTGTGATGAGAGTCCAACAACGACGTTAGCCGTAGTGTAGATAACGGCGGCGGCAGTCAGTGCGGCGATGGCCCAGTAGCCCAATTTCGGCAGGTCATGACGCGCGAGCTCGATGACGAGATAGATGTAGATCACCAGCAGATTGCCCGTGCCTATCAGATACCACATGCCTGGCCCCTCTCCGGCTTCAGGCTCAACCACCCTGAAGACTACCGCGAAGCTAAGCAGCAGGGTGATGATCCAGAGGATGGGCTCCGAGTTCCACATGATGCGAGTTTGCGAGCGCTTCGTGCCCACCAGGCCATTGAAGTAGGCGAGCATACAGGCATACAGCCCGCCCGTGGCGATCAGGGTGAGGGTGAACAAATCAGCGGGGTTGAGCATGGGACCACCTTTGTTATAGGTTTTGTCTGTGGAATCAGCGCCAATATACAACATTTCCCAGCTAATTCCCCTCTCGCCGACAGCTGCGATGCAATGGACGTCGATTCCCTTTAGAATCGGACTCAGCCGTGTTCGAATAATCCAGGTACTCACTATGACAGTCTTGCTATCGATACTCGCCATCCTCTTCCTGGTGCTCGCCGTGGGTATTCCGCTGATCGAGAAATACAGCACCGAGAAGTCCGATGAAGAGCTGGCCAAGATAACGCGGTTTATGCCCGCCCTGATGGTTGTTCTAATAATCGCCATGACGATTCGCTATTTCATGGGATAGCGGCGCTGACAGCGGGCAGATTGACCCGTGAACTGAGCTTGGTACTGGTGTAGCATGGGCGCTGACCTACTAACCTAGTAATAACAAGAAATACTATGCCCTCAAAACTCCCTAGCTCGATCATAAAATTCCTAGCGCTCTCGCTAACGGCGATGTTCAGCTGCGCCCTCTTCGCGGCCGATGCACCCTGGAGCCTATCTGATGCTCTTGGGCTGAAAGATGGGTTCACGCTGAGCGGCGAGCATCAGTCTCGCTTTGAGCACTATGACGGCAACGTCTACGCAGGCGCGAGCAAGAATGACGGTGTCTTCTTCGTGCGCACGGTACTGAACGCGCAATACCGCAAGGATGGCTTTAGCGCGCAGGTTGAGATGATGGATGCGCGTCAGGGCCAGGCCGATCGAGATACGCGACTTGGCAACAATCATGTCAGCGCACTCGATTTACTGCAGGCGAATGTTGCTTATTCCTTCGGCGCCAATAATTCCAGCGAGGTTCGCGTAGGTCGCTTCACTCAAGATTGGGGCACTCGCACACTCATCGCCAGAAACCGTTTCCGCAACACCATCAACACCTTCGACGGCATCTCCTTCAATCACAAGCTGGCAAATGGCAATGAATTTAAATTCATGTCGGTGCAGCCGGTGCGCCGCACACCACGAGATCTGCCAAGCCTGCTCGACAATGAGCACAGAGGCGATAAGTCTAGCGAGGCCTTGCGCCTGCATGGCGTGTTCGCCAACCTACCGAATCTTCTGCCCGCGCTTTTCAATAAGGATCTGAGCCTGGAGGCTTACTACCTCGCGCTTAAAGAGAAAGACACGCGAAAACTGCAAACCCCCAATCGCGACCTGCATACCTTCGGCTTCCGCGTGAGCTCTAGAGCTGCCGTGAATACCTGGGACGTGAACCTCGAGTCGATCTTTCAGACGGGCGAGCGCCGCGCATCGAGCAACTCCCTCGATAGGACAGATCTCGATCACAACGCGTTCTATCAGCGCGTGGAGCTCGCCTACAGTTTCGATACGCCGTCTCGGCTGCGCGCGATCTTCGAGTTTAACTACGCGAGCGGCGATGACAGCCCGCTCGATAGAGACAGCGGTCGCTTCGATACCCTGTTCGGTGTTACCGCGTTCGAGTTTGGTCCGGTCTCGTTGTACGCGCCGATTAGTCGTAGCAATATAATCACGCCCGGTCTTCGACTGACTGCAACGCCGTGGCGCAACGTCGCGCTTATGGCTGACTACAGACATTTTTGGCTAGCCGAGGATCGCGACAGCTGGGGAAGAACGGGTCAACGCGATGTGACCGGCAGAAGCGGTGACTATATGGGCCAGCATCTGGAGCTGCGAGTTCGCTGGAGCATCGTGCCCGGCAATGTACGCATCGATAGTGGATTGATCATTCTGGATGCGAAGGATCTTATCGACGAACGGTCCGAATTCTTCTACGTAGGCACGAAGATCGATTTCTAGATTCTTCAGCTAACCGAATTGCCTGATCGATCGACGGCAGCAAATCTAAGACACGAAAAAGCCCAAGCACTTATCCAGCGCTTGGGCTTTTTAAATCCGCTTCTTTAAGCGATGACGCCGTTAGCCTTGTCTGCGTCATACTGCAACGCGGAGACGCGTCGCAGCTGTTGCAGCGAGCTAAGATGCGCATAGATCATTGGAATAGTTCCCTGCTTGCGGAATTCCAAATATTCCTCATCTGACAGGCCATTGAGCTTCATCTCGTCGATGGTATACACGCCGTCGATGTTGTATTGCGGGGAATCAGCGCGGTGTCTTAGCTGCACCTGTTGAGTCGACAGCAGGTCCTTCTCTTTAAACATCTTGCAGATCTCTTCGGTCTGCATAGTCTGCTGCGCGATATTGACCAGTCCTTCGATCTTCTTCTCGAGGTATTCAGTCTTGCCTCCGTCCTCCTTAAACAGCGGCGTGCCTTCGGTCTCGCTCAGCATAGGAGACTCCTCATCGATTAGCACAACGAGTTTATCGCCTGCCTCATCGTATCGCATGACAGAGAAGGGAGCGTTGTTGAACCTAACGGGCACGACCTGTGCTTTCCACTCCTCGGTCTGGCAATAGAGATTCTCACCCTCTCGCAGGCCCATGATCGCAACCGGTACGAACTTGTCGCCAGTGCTGTCCTTGACGAAGACTATAGGAAATTCCGCGCACAGTGCGAAGAAGTCCTGAGTGATGATCGGTACAAGATGCTGATCCTTATAGCGACTGTAGTCGCCGGACTCAGTGATTTTTAGTTTCGCGTGTTTGTCGTTTTGCAGTGCTACTGGAGAAGCCATTCTTTACTACCTTAATTTATTCTTGAAGTGGGCGCATTTTAACTAGATTGTGGGGAATAAGACAGGGATCGGGAAATCAATCGAACGATACGGAGTCATCGTTCGCCAAAGTCAGCTGGTACCCGGTTTCGGCTCTTGCACCAAGACCCATGGGGCGACGACTACGGCCCATAGCTCGCGGTCCTCAGCCAGCCACGCCTTAGACTGTGTCTCGTCCACGCGCTGAATCTGCGCAATGTCCAACCAGGCCTTCACCTGATCCCTGTTGTCGAGGGAGAATTGGCAGCCGACCTCGATCAGGTCCAGGTCGGTAGACACAGCTATCACCAGCTCCTTCTGCTGGTGTTCCTGAAGGGCGCTCCAGCGAATCTTCGCGGTGTCGTGATTAAGCTTTTGCCTGACGAGCTCTGGGTTCTTAGCATCGGTGTCGGCACTGGTGTCGGCCATTGAGAATCAGCGCCCCACCCTAGTCGCTGCTCATTCCGGCGATCTCTGACGGTGTCGCACGCAGCGCCAGCGCCACCCTGTCGAAGAAGTCCAACTCGAAGCTGCGAATGATATCGTCGCTGCGAATTACCTTCTCCAGCGAGGCCAAGATGAGCCTGCGCTCGCTGGCATCCAGCTTACGTGTCGCGGATGAGAGATAGCTCTCCAGCGACTGCGTCTCGAATACCTCCGAGGACGAGGCCGTGCGTATCTCCGCGACGGAGATATCCTGCCCTAACTCCTCTCTCAACACTTCCTGAACCTTCTCGAGTTCAACGGTCTCGACGTTAGAGTCGGCGCGCGTTACACGCGCAAGCACCATTAGCATGACTTCCTTAAACAGCTCCTGTTTGTGCTTCGCTTTGTGCTTGTCGTCTCTGAGTAGTTTTGTGATCTTTGAAAAGTCTACCAGGCTCATAGTATTTCCTAAGTTATGCCCCCTTAGAATGCCAGTGGGGCTGAGTGAATCTTGCGGCTAGAATAGCAGAATTATTCTGCGGCCAGAACTTCTTGGGGCGAATTAGCAATGTGTTTCAATAAGTTACAATTTTAAGCCCCGTAGTTCGGGACTCCCGGTGCAGCGAGGTAATAGTCCCTTGTCCCCCCTTAAAAAAATTGCCAAACTACTCCCTTAAATTCCTAAAGCAATGCAATCGGTCACCACTATATGGTGGCCGGCGCGCAAAACTTCAATGGGATAGAACTCATCGTCAGGCAACAAAGAACGTACTATGTCTAAGCAGCATTCGACTCAGTCTTGGCTACGAACGCTATTCAGCACAGGACTGCTCACGCTCGTTATTCTAGTGAATGGCGCGAGTTTCAATGGCGGCGTTCAGGCCAAGAACAAGGATCACACCACCCTCAGACTATTGAAGCAGGTCGTGCCAGGTGCAGATAGTTTCTCGGAGAAGGAAGGCGAAGTTCCTGTCTATAAGGCCTATAAGACTGACGAGGCCTCGGGCGAGCAGACTCTGATTGGCTATGCCTTCGTCTCTGCGGACACACACCCAGAACCCAGCGGTTATACCTCAGAGATCGATAGCCTCATCGGCATGGATCTGGAGGGCAACATCGTGGGCCTGAAGGTCATTTACTACAAGGAGTCCCTGCGCTACACCTGGGGCGACTTCTTCTCCTGGGATGGCTACGAGGATCAGTTCATCGGCAAGCGCGCGGAACACCGCTTCCAGGTCGACAACGACATAGACGGTATCGTGAAGGCTACGATCTCCAGCAAGGCCATGGCCAGAGGTGTTAGACAGGCGGTTCGCGCTGTCACACTTGAATACCTGCGCTAGACCAAGCCGCTAATCCAAAAAAGGGAGCATCGAAATTGCTTCCGACCCTCCCTCTGCAAACCAGCTTTTGGTTCTGACGCCTTGTAGCGGCTACTTACGAATACCTGTCAGCATCACCGTATACGCATCATCGCAGCCGCCCTCTAGGAAACGTCCCCGCGCTAAGGCCGTGAAAGCACTGCCGTCTGCAGCCATTTGGCCGAAGAACTCAGACTCGGGACCCGCATCGAATAGCAACGAACCATCGGCGGCTATTGTCGCGACGATATTACCCTCTACTCGCGTGTCCTCTTCATAGAGGCCGCTGAGACGAAGCTCCTGAATCAGCAGCGTATAGTCGGGTATGCTCAGTGACAGTCCGTCGGACGTGGCCGTGAATACCGCCGAGCGCGTGGTCTGCGAGGAGATCGCCTGATTCTGGAAGTAGCCCAGGCCGGCGGGAGTGCCCAATACGGTTCCTGGGTCGGTGGTGAGGCCACAGCCGAAGATCGTGCTCTCGACCAGCGTCACTGCGTAGCTGCCCGCATAGGGGTCGTCATTGGTGCCTATCTGCGCCTGCAAGCCCTCGATCAGCGCGCGCAGCTCTGCCACCTCGACCTGAAGGGCCGGCACGCCGCCCTTACTGCTCTTATCGCTCTTACCGCTCTTCTTACTCTTCGCCATGCTCGGCGAGGCCGAAGCCATGAGCGCTAATACGCTCAGAATAACGACTAGTTTCTTCATTTTTACATCCTCTTTCTATTGGTAGTTTTAGGTGTTGCCTGTGGACTGCAATGAATTTCAGTGCCGCAGCCGAGACTCTAGCAATCGAGGAGGGGCCTCGATTCACCTAAACAGGTGATGCCGCTGCGATCAGTTTCGGTATCGATTGAGCTAGACTCTCCAGTGCTACCTCATTATTCTGGACGGCATACAGCCCACCCTGCGGAGGCAGAACCATGCGCAAGATCCCAATCACACTCCCACTGTTTGCCCTGTTATTGCTGACTAACGCCTATGCGCAGCCCTTTCAGGCGCACCCCTCCACCCAGCATGAGTCCGTGAAGGTTACGCTGGCAACGCTCGCCACGTGGGAGCAGGAGCTCTCTAACTGGGGACGTTGGGGGCCGGATGATCAGCGTGGCACGCTAAACCTGATCACCGCCGAGAAGACGAGGCAGGCGGCTACGCTCGTGCAAACCGGGGAGACGGTAACCCTGCAGCATTTCGTGACCACGGAGCCTCCCGCCATCGACAGCGCCGCCTTCGGCCCCACCGATCACTGGATGAGTCGGCTCGACCCCGTGACCGGAGAGCCAACTTTCGCGCTGGACGAGATTCAGTTTTCCTTACACGACGGCATGCTGTCGCACCTGGATGCGCTGTGTCACTACCGCACCGAGATCGACGGCGAGTACATCATATTCAACGGCTATCCGCAGAACCTGACAGCCACGGGCTGCGAAGACCTGGGCATCGATCGCATGGGCACCTCCTATGTAACGCGAGGCATCCTCGTCGACATGCCGCTGCTGCGCGGCGTGGACTGGCTGGACCCGAGCACACCGATCTACGTGGAAGACCTTCTGGCCTGGGAAGAGTTCGCGGGAGTGACGATCAGCAGCGGCGATGCGCTCTTTGTGCGCACGGGTCGCTGGGCGAAGCGTGATGCCGAGGGCCCATGGCAGTACGGTCAGGCCGGCGCGGGATTGCATGCCTCGGTGCTGCCCTTCCTGCGCGAGCGCGACGTGGCGATCCTGATCGGCGATGCGGTGAACGACGTGCAGCCTTCCGGTGTCGAGGGCATCAATCGACCCATACACCAGCTTACCCAGGTGAATCTCGGCCTGCCGATCGTCGACAACGGCTATCTCAAGGATGTCGCTGCGACAGCGCGGCGGCTGCAGCGCTGGGAATTCATGACGGCGATACAGATAAACCCGATCAAGGGTGGCACCGCTAGTCCCTTCAATGCCCTCGCCTCCTTCTAGGAAGCACTGCCGCTACTAGAACAAAGCGAAGCGCCTTTAACTGGCGCTTCGCCGCATTCCTCAGTAGTGGACAGTTGTCCCACATTGCTTAGCAAGCAGCAGACTA
>CAYGRR010000047.1:0-16604 GCA_964352295.1 uncultured Pseudohongiella sp.
ACATTCTGTGTGGGCATGGTTAGTCTCTTTGGAGAAAGCGAGGGGTCCCAGTAACTCGGAATGCGAGAACACGTGTTCCAGTTTTGGGGTTTCCCTGAATCTCTTTGCGGCTCTGATAAACATTGGGCTGTATGCTTTGTAAGCGGTGCAATGGAGCATAGAGCCTGCTCATAGGGAGACCCCCTCGATATTTTTCTGCTTGTATTTCGGTGTTTTTTGGTCTGAAAGTAGCGGTCGATTGAACCATTGCGTGAGGGCTAGGGCGCTTTACATACCCGGCTCGGACGCCAGCATGCCATCGAGTTCCGTGACATAGACGAACAACGGTATGAGTAGTTCGCCGAGTTGGCTGTGCATCATGCCTCGTACCTCTAGCCAGTCGATACCGCCGGGGCCGCTGCCTATCTTTGGCAGCGCTATGGAGGTGAGTCTTTCTTCGACTACTAGTTTGTTGAGTGCGCGGAAGGCTCTGTGTACGGCGATCTTGTCAGGGCGGCTGGTTCTGCCGAGGGTGGGATCGGTAGCCTCGCCGACGACGAGGTTCAAGACCTTGGTCTTGCCCGAGCCCTGCCAGAGCCAAACCTCTCCAGGCTCTGGATTGGTTTCCTCGCACCATGCTAGGTACTGCTCGCGCATGCTGGGGAATTTCTCTTGCAGCTTTCTGGCTAGGCCGCTGGTCATTGGGTCATTGACGGCGACGCCCTGTGCGATGACATCGGCGCGGCTCATTAGTATGTCGCCTTCTACTTCGTAGATCATAAGCTCTACTCCTTTCTGTGCTTAGCGCTCCGCTAGTTCGTTCAGTCTTAAGGTGAGGTTGT
Source organism: uncultured Pseudohongiella sp. (assembly GCA_964352295.1). Classification (GTDB taxonomy): domain Bacteria; phylum Pseudomonadota; class Gammaproteobacteria; order Pseudomonadales; family Pseudohongiellaceae; genus UBA9145. The sequence continues at coordinate 822 of CAYGRR010000047.1, forward strand.
TAATTACCTGTGCGGCGATCTCGATCTGGCCTGCAACCTGATCGTATTGGCGCTGCTCGATAGCCTCCCTCACGCCGGGGATTGTCTTTACTCCGTAGCCGGTGTAGAAGCCGGGTGCGTAGATGTGGTGCTTGTACCAGGGCCTGCCGTCCAAGCCTTCTTCGCGAATCAGCTCGCGCTCGCTCGTGTACAACAGGTAGTTCTGATTTGCACTCGCAGTCTCTCCGCTTGTTGCTACTGCTTGATAAGCATCGGCCGACTCCTCGAGGGCTGCTAGGGCATTCTTCAATGGAGCGAAGTTGAAGAAAGGAACCTCGGGCTTCGGAATCGGTGGGCCGAATGATTGCATTGGATCCAGCACGATGCCGTAGACACCGTCGCGAATATCTCGGTTGTCCGTTGCTGTTTTCTCGCGCATGCTGTCTGCGAGCGCCTCTATCTCCTCGATGTAACCGGCCACATTGTCGGCGAATCCCTGAAAGTCGAACGGCAGTCGCGGCGCGTTGGCCAGACGCATCGTGGCGCGGCCGGCAAACTGGGAGAGGGTTCGACCATACACCAGGCCGGGGTCTATCCACTTCGTGTAGTGCTCATAGGTGTCGTACATTGTGTGATAACTGCCACCACCGGAGTGGCCGCCGAAACCCATATTCGCCGAGGCGATGCCTAGGTGCTGCAGGAAGGGTGTGTAGTCCGAGCCCGAGCCGAGTGGGCTGATGCGCAGGTCGCTGCGATTCCTCGCCTCGTTTCTGATCTTCTCCGAGCTGCCGTTGAGGCGCAGGTTCGCGCGCCTTCGTTCTTGAACAGAAACGCCAGTCTGCGGGTCGATAACATCCTGCATCACTTCATTGAAAAATCGTTCCAGTACGTGGCTGCCGCCAACGTTGACGAAGCCGCGGCCATTGCCATCGGTATTCAGATAGGCTACCGCGTGTTCTTTTAATTCCTCGGCATGATGCTCGGCCCATTCGGTAGATCCGATTAGGCCCGGCTCCTCGGCATCCCAAGCGGCATAGATGATGGTGCGCTGCGGAGGGTGGCCAGCCTGCGCGAGACGGCTCACGGCCTTAGCCTCGGCGAGCATGGACACGATGCCCGATAGCGGATCGGCAGCGCCGTGATTCCAGCCGTCGTGATGATTGCCGCGAATGATCCACTGATCGGGTAGACTCGCGCCTTCCATGCGCGCGATCACGTTGTACGCCGTTACCATCTTCCAATCGAACTCAAGCTTGAGCCTGACTCTGGCGGGGCCCGGCCCCAGATGATAGGTGATAGGTAGTCCGCCGCGCCATTCTTCCGGCACTACCGCGCCGCCCATTGCCTCGAGCAGCGGCAGCGCATCGCGATAGGAAATTGGCAGCACAGGAATCTGAGTGATGGTTGGCGCGTCCTCGCGTCGCAGGCGATTCACGTCGCCGGTTGCACCTACGCCAGGTGTTAGGACATCGCCAGGATAGGTGGGCATGTCCATGACCGAGCCACGCTGCACGCCGCTGTCATTCTTGTAGGGGCCAGCCGGATACACATCGCCAGGGCCGTAGCCGTCATCGGCGGGGTCTGAATAGATGAGTGTGCCAACCGCGCCCATCTCTCCGGCGAGCTTGGGCTTGATGCCGCGCCAGGAGCCGCCGTATTTGGAGATGGCGATCTTGCCGGCGACACTGATGCCGTAGCGTTCCAGCAACTCGTAGTCGGCAGGAGTGCCATAGTTCACGAAGACGAGTTCCGCCTCGACCTCGCCATCTATAGAGAAGGCGTTATAGGGTGGGAGTAGGTTGTCGGTATTCGACGTGCTGGCATCGCCAGCTACCGGGTCTTCCATAAGCGTGGCCGTGAAGCGATTCGGCGCGACGAGCTCTAGCTCTCGCGTCTTCGGTTCGGGAAACAACACCTCGTACTCGGCGATCTCGACATCATAGTCCCAGGAGCGCAGCAGCGCGGCTATCGCCTCGGCAATCTCCTTGCTCTTGGGAGAGCCGACATGGTGGGCCTCGTCGGAGAAGTCCTTTAGCCAGCGGTCCATCTCGTCGCTGTCGATCATGCCATCGAACTGCTGCTCCAACTGCCGCTGCTGTGCGCTGCGCTGCGCATCAAAGCCGAACAGGGTTTGCGCGCTACCGTGGGGTGCTATTAGCAGCAGACTAGCTAGCGCTAGGGCGTGGATTGCTCGCATCGAGACGTGAGTTACTGGTCGTGAAAGACGAATCATTCTGTGCTCCTGAGGGGTTGCCTTGGCACATTCTTACATATTCTCGGCAATCGGTGAACGCTTCGCTGGGCAGGCAAGCCTCGCGACTCCATTGATGCTATAGTGTGCGCCGCGCTAGTCCGGCTAGCCGATTGTAATCGCACCCTTCATCACACTAGAGCGTCGCCATGGCAATTAAGCCTACTATTTATAAACTGACGGTCTCCCTCAGCGACCTGAACCGTGATATCTACGACTCTCTGCAGCTAACCATCGCGCGACATCCGTCCGAGACGATGGAGAGGATGATGGTGCGAGTGCTGGCATTCTGCCTGAATACCCGCGAACAACTCGTGCTGTGCAAGGGGCTGAGCGACACCGAGGAGCCTGCCATCTGGGCGCACTCGCTGGATGGAAACCTGGAGCTGTGGATCGACGTGGGCGAGCCCTCGCCGGAGCGCATCAAGAAGGCGAGCCGAGTCGCGAAGCAAGTCAGCATCTACAGCTTCAATAGCAAGGCACCTACATGGTGGCAGCAGAACGAAAAACAGCTCAGCGAACTACACGCGAATTTCTACCGATTTGCCTGGGACCAAGTGCAGGCGCTTGCGGCGATTACCGATCGCGGCATGGATCTCTCGTTAACAATCTCCGGTGATTCACTCTATGTTGCCAGCGAGTTAGGCGAGTGCGAACTAATTCTGCAGCCGCTTAGAGAGATGGCGCAATCCTGAATATTCTAGACAACCGCTCGAAGAGAGAATCATGACAGAATCAGAAACCAAGCTACCCCCTACCGACGATGACGCGCAGCTCGTAGAGCTGACAAGACAGCCGATCGAACTTTATAAGATTCTGAAGTTTGAGGGGCTAGTGGGTAGCGGTGGCGAGGCGAAGGCCGTTATCGCCGAAGGCCATGTCACAGTGAACGGGGTCGTAGAGACGCAGAAGCGCAAGCAGATCGTGTCCGGCGACAGGCTCGAATTCGGCGGGGCCGTCTATCGCATACACTGTGACGAAGCCTTAGCTTCAAGGAAGCAGGGAGCGAGCCCAGACTCCAATGCGGCGCCTGCTAAACCCACCGCACCGAAAGTCGCTGCGAGGCCGAAGTCTAAGCGCAAGAAACCGGTGGCTAAGAATGCCGGCCGAAAAGCGATTGGTATAAAGAGCTAGAAGAGTTAATCCATGACGAACAATGATTGTTTAAGACGCATACGCTACATACTCGATTTCGACGATAACAAGATGATTGCCATCCTCGGCCTCGCGAATGTGCAGACAGATCGCGCAGAGATCTCCGCCTGGCTAAAGCAAGACGATGACGCCGGCTTCGTAGAATGTAACGATGCGGCATTCGCCGCCTTCCTGAACGGCCTGATCGTTGCACTGCGCGGGGAGAAAGAGGGCGAGCCGCCGCGCGTCGAGACAAAACTGAATAACAATATGATATTCATGAAGCTGAAGATTGCCCTAAGCCTGCAGGCCGAAGATATTCTGCAGATTCTGGAGTCCGCCGGGCAAGAAATTAGCAGGCACGAACTCAGCGCGTTCTTCCGCAGGCCAGAGCATAAACACTACCGCGAATGTAAGGATCAGATCCTGCGGAATTTTCTCACTGGGCTGCGCCTCAACTATCGCGAATAGGCAGAACTTCAGCGGCCTGCAGCGAAGATTATTCGCTAAGGATTTAGGCTAGCGTCCCGCTATACTCTATGAAGGAATGGCTTTGCGTCCGGCAGCGGCTTGGGCGCATCGACAGATTCGGGGTTACAGATTCGGAGTTACAGATTAGTAGTTAAAGCAAATCGATGACCACCATAAATCCACCAAGCTCTAAAGTATTCGCCCGAGTACGCCAAGCTCTGCTCGCGACTTCATTGCTCCTTGCGTCCGCTGTTGCCGTGTCCCAGGTAGCAACCATCGACCTGAGCGCCGAGCGCGACTTCGTCTATCAGGATGGCGTGTACCCGTCATTGGGCGAGTCGGTGCTACCGTTCGTCATTACCGTGCACAACCCCGGCACCATAACCCTCTACGATATCGAGTTCACCGTGCAGTTAAGCGCAAACACGGGCGTCGGTAATGTCGATAATAATTGTCAAATCAGCGAGGAGTCGCAGGTAATATTGACCTGTTCCATAGACGAGCTGAAGGCGAAAAGAACCAAGATCATCGACTTTTTCGTCGATGGGCCAAACTCTCTGGGCGTGGGTGAAGGCTTCGTGGTCTCTATCTCGTCTCCCGATGCCACTATCCTGCAGCCTACTGCCGTTGAGGCCACACTCGCCGATGGCGATAGAAGGATTCGTGGCTCCAATCTGTTCGTCCGCCTCGTACGCAACATCGAGCTGGATATCAATCAGAACGCTGTGCCGGATCTGGACGAGGCAATCATGAACCTCCCCGCGTCGACCCCCGTTGACGAGTTACTTGCCCGCGAGGCGGTTATCGATGTGCTCTTCCTCACTACGCCAGTTGCAACGCAGTACTTGGGTTCGAAGCTCGAGGCTAGAGCGAGGGCTATGATTAGCGTCGCGAATCAAACGTTCCGTGATAATGGGGTGGCGATCAAGTTCAAGAGCGTAGGTCTCGAAGAGATTCCCTATACCGCAAACGATTCTTCTATTCAGACAACCTTCGATGCGCTGTTCGCACAAACTGATCCAGCCTTCGACGAGTTCGATAATCTGGTGCTAAGCTCCGGCGGCGATATTGTGGTGATGTTACATGCACTCGATACCACTACCGACACGATCTGCGGCGTAACCAGTTTGAATGGCGTAGGTAGACAGGGGGACTTCCAAACGCTTTACCATCAGGGCAAGCTGCTTTCGGCAATGAATTTGGGGCCTAACTGTCTCGCGAGTTTTAACCTCGCGCCGATCTTCGCTAGCAATATGGGTATAGCGCGCGAGAGGCAGCGCAGCCCAGATGGTGGCACGTTCTCCTATTCCGCCGGGTATGGAATCACGGATGGCTTTCGCACGCTGGGCACCGCGATCGGCACGTCTTCGTTGGGCTCTGCTTTCGTCATCAATAGGTTCTCGAATCCTAACAGTCTGTGTTTGGGTTACGACTGTGGTGTAGACAGGAATGACATCGCTAACGGCGCGGATGCGGTCTATTCGCTGAACAAGACGCGTCACTTGGTGAGTGCGATCACGCCGACAGTATTTCATGTCGAGCCCTCCGCCATCGAAGACAAAATTTCGATGCTCGGCAGTATCTACGATTTGAATGTCGTTCAGACAACCCTCGAGACGAGTGCGATCCTCAACGAGTTCACAGAGTTCGCGGTCACGGTGACGAACACGACATCGGAGACGCTTAGCGACATAGACATTCAACTGGCGCACGTGAATGCCGGCTCGCTAGTGGAGGAGGCGCAGTACTACGAAACCTCATCCAGTCTCTGCACGATTCTGGGCAGCAAGCTCTCAGCCACAGCTGTAGTTGTTGGCAACGCGATACAGAAGACAGGCACGCTAAATTGTAATATCGACAGCATCGCACCGGGCGAATCGTTGTCGTTCAATTACCGGATTCAGATAGATTCCACGCCGCCACTTTTAGATTCTGCCGCCTACTATCACGAGGTGGTTCAGGTGAATGGCGTCCCCCAGCTTGAGTCACTGGCCTGCATTCCGGTGTTCGCAAATTTCGTCGACGCCAATGCCGGTAGTTCGGTATGCAGCGCCGTGCAAAATTTGCCGCTCACATTCGGGCCGCAGAGCTCTACGGAATTAAATCGAATAGCCACAGTCACCGGCAACCAGCTCTCGGTTCCTTTTATCAGGCTCGACGATGGAAGCCTAATTAGTGCAGAGTTTCAGATCACCTTCTTCGGGCAGGTGCGATTCGAGCTGCTTTCGTATCAGCTGCTAGATAGCTCGCTCACGCCGGCCGCGGAAGCCAGGTTCACCGATGCGGGTGTACTAAGCCTACGCAATCTATTGGTGGGTGCGTTTCTCTATGACGTCGACGCGACTCTGGAACCAGGGTCCGATCCTGTGAAGCTGGGCGCCCTGAACATCACGGTTCTGTCCAACGACCCCCCTTAGAATGGGACTTCGTTTCATTGCATGGGGCGATGCCTTCCTTTTCGCTCTCCTAGCCAATTCCCGATTGTTTCCAACTGCTGAATGGAAAATAGTCGCGAAGCTCGAACGATAATCTCTTCCCTATTGAGCCACTTGGCGCCTTGAGTAGCTTGCCTTCAGCTCTCGAGCGCAGGCGCTCAAATCTGTCATGCGCACACGGCTCCACTTTGTTATGCTGGGACACAGAAGCACTATTATGTCTACGGAGGCAGACCGCCATTACACTCCTACTTCTTCTTCTGGGAATATTTCTTTTGCTCATTGGTGGCGCCGCGATGGTTCGGGGCGCTTCCGGTATAGCCGAGGCTTACGGCGTCCCTCCATTGGTAGTTGGGCTCACGGTAGTCGCCTTCGGTACTAGCGCCCCAGAATTAGTAGTCAACATACTTGGTGCGCTGGAAGGGCAGACGGCGCTCGCGTTTGGAAATATAGCCGGTTCCAATATCGCCAATCTTGGTCTCGTTCTCGGCTCGGCCGCCATCGTCACTCCCATGGCGCTGCAGGGGAAGATCATTCGCAGAGAACTACCGTTACTCCTATTGGGTACTACGGTTCTCCTGTTTATGACTCTCGATCCAATGTTACGTGGAGAAACCCCATTCATCGACCGCTCCGATGGTTTGGTGATGCTCCTCCTGTTCGGTATTTTCATTTACTTAACGGTCGTCGATTTCCTGCGTCAGGATCATGATCCTCTAGCAGAGAGCTTCTCTGGCTTGGACTTTGTCTCGCACGCCGAGAGAAGAACCAATTGGTTGTTGGTGGCCGGTGGTGTTATTGGGCTCGCGATCGGCGGGCAGCTGACGATCGACAATGGCTCCATTCTGGCCGAGTCAGTAGGGGTGCCGCCGGTAATCGTCGGCATGTTGGTGATAGCCGTTGGCACGAGCTTGCCGGAACTGATCACCTCAGTCTATGCCGCGATGAAGGGTGAGGCCGATCTCTGTGTTGGTAATGTAATAGGCTCGAATATCTTCAACGGTCTGTTCGTTCTGCCTATCAGCGCCTTAATCGTTCCACTTGAAGTCCCCGCAGGCGGCAGCTTGGACATTCTCGTCTCCTTGATTTTCGCCGTCTTCCTGATCCCCATCTTCATATTAGGCAATGGCATCATGCGCCGCCACTTTGGCATTCTCTTCATAATCGCCTACAGCGCTTACATGGGGTTTCGAGTATTTAGTGCCTAGTTTGAAAGCTGTGGCTCGGTGTAGAGCGTCTATCTAATCTTCTTAACCTACTCTTAGCGTCGTTGATCCTTGTCAAGCCGCCCGCGCCCTGTTGAATCTACACTGTAGTGATTCGATAGGAAGAAAAGTAGCGAGGGGGAGTTCACATGTCAGAGATTCGAAAAATATTTGCTGTAGTCGACCCAACTAAAGAGAAGCAGGCTGCATTGATCTGCGCCCAATGGATAGCCAGTCAGGATTCGGCGATTGTATTGCATGTCTATGAAGCCATCTTCAGCACGGCGGACAATGCCGATGCCGACGAGCTGAAGCGCGCGGCGCTATCGCGACACCGCGCATGGATTGAATCACTAGTAGAGCCGCTTCGAGCCGCTGGCAATGAGGTTACGGTGGAGATCGAGTGGACTAGAGATTGGCGCGATGCGATTGCGCCCGCCGCAAAGCGAGCTGGGGCCAACCTAATAGTGAAGTCGGCTAGCTATCACAGCGGCACGGGACGGAGGCTGCTCAAGACCTCGGATTGGGCCCTGCTGCGGCAATCACACTGCCCCGTCTACCTGGTCAAGAATGAACGCATCGAGACCGGCGCGAAGGTTCTGATCGCGTTGGATATGAAGCGCGAAGATGCCCTGCACAATAACCTGAATAAGAAAGTACTGGCCTACGGACGTGCATTGCTAGAGGCCATTCCAGAAAGCAGCCTGCACGCGGTGACAGCCTATCCAAACTCCGACAACTTCGTTTATCCTGGCGATCTCGCCACAAAGGCAGGAATACAGAGCAGTCAGGCGCACGCTATAGAAGGCGCTCCGGAGTCGGTCATTCCCCAGGTCGCGAAGAAGATTGGCGCGAATATCCTAATCATCGGAACGGCGGCGCGAGAAGGAATCAAGGCAGCAGTTGTCGGTAACACCGTTGAGAAAGTCCTCGACGCTGTCGATGCCGACCTGCTCACCGTTAAAGCCATTTAGCGTAGCGCGATCGGCCTTAGCAAAATCACTGAATAGTTAGAGCTTATTGATGGCGTGAAAACTCGAAAATCGAACTAATAAATCAGGTTTGATCCGATCCGTGACTTACACTAGTCTGTAAGCACTCAGGGCCTCGATTATTTCCACTATGGATACGAATAGCTTTAGTAGAGCAAAGATGGTGTTGGTGTACGGAGTGCTGCTGGCTGGTGGTGCATTCGCGCTGCAATGGCTAGAGTACCAATACCTAGTCAGGCGCTACACCGTAGAATTCTACATCGTTGTTTTGTGTGTCCTATTCACGATAATGGGCATCTGGGTTGGACAACAGCTCACGAGCAAACGCGGTAGTAAGGCATTTCAGCCCGATGCCTTTGCCCTACAAAAATTGCGGATCAGTGAGCGAGAGAATCAAGTGTTGAGCCTCCTAGCCAGGGGACATTCCAATGACGAGATCGCAAGCCTCCTGCACATCTCGCTAAACACCGTGAAGACTCATCTTAAGAGCCTGTATTACAAGCTCGGTGTCAATAGCCGTACGCTGGCTGTAAGTAAAGCCCGCTCCCTCAGAATACTCGCCTGATTGGCTCACCGTATGCGCGAGAGTCAAAATCATACTTTTGGGTGATTGCGCATTCTCAATAGGATGCTAGTTTCGCAGCTTCGAAGGAGATTCGGATGCGCCAGATAACAATCAAACTACTACTGGTCTATGGGGTTGCGACGGGTGCAGTCATCATTCTGTCAATAATCGCCACAATCGAGTTCGAGGTCGCCTTCCAATGGCTAGGATACCTCATCATGCTCATCGCGCTCAGTGCTATAGGCGTAGCGACCAGACAGTACAGAGAGCAGGCGCCCAACGGATCGCTGTCGTTTCGAAGTGGCCTCTTGATCGGTCTCGGCATAACCTCGATTGCGAGCGTAGTCTATGTGTTTGGGTGGGAAGCCTATCTGCTTGTCTTCGGTGACGAATTCTGGGGCTCGTTCTCAGAGACTCTGATAACAAGTCAGGGAGAAGTGGCGCTCAGCGAGGCTGAACTAATCGGCATGGCTGCAGATGCCAATGTGCTGCAAGAGCAATACAGGAACCCCCTTTTTCGAATCCCGGTAACGTTTCTCGAAGTCTTTCCCGTTGGTGTTGTCGTCAGTCTGGTTTCAGCAGCGATATCGAGGAGATAGCTAGCAGATAAGTAAGTTCAACGGGTAAGTAGTAATAACTGACGCATTTAGGGGGAAGTATGCAGCTAGGCAATTTTTCAATTAGTCTTACGGTTAAGGATATACAAGCATCGAAAAACTTCTATGAGAAACTAGGCTTCGTCATTGCAGGAGGGGAGGAGCAACAGGGCTGGGTAATTCTGCGCAACGACAAATGCCTGATCGGGCTATTCCAAGGTATGTTCCCAAAGAATTTGCTGACGTTTAATCCAGGCTGGAATATCGATTGTGAGAAGTTGGACGAATTTGAAGATGTTAGAGAGTTGCAGAAGAAGTTGAAGGTCAGAGGAATAGTTTTCGATGCGGAGGCTGACGAGTCGAGCGAGGGGCCTGCAAGCTTCATGATCATAGACCCAGACGGCAATCCGATCCTAATTGATCAACACGTTTGATTGAGGCTATACCCGATTGGGGAGGCGCGGCACTACCTATCCACGGGGAGGCTCGATTCAGAGCCAGCCAATTATAAGCTGCCTTGACCTCAATACTTAGCCGTAGTTTGCTATAGTGGTCGATCCCAAATACTTAGCGATTAGTGTACGTATGTCTGTCATGGAATTTCCAAGTCAGGAAAACAACTACCAGAAAATCCACGCAGAGCGTCTTGTCTTCAGCTATCGTCGTCAGACGGGAGAGAACCTGCTCGATGGTGAGATTGCTCTCGATGCAGTTCCGCGCGCGTTATTCCAAGCACCATTCGGCGTGTTGTCCCACAACACAGACCCTGTGCCGGTATTCAACTATGGCAACGAGTTCGCGCTCGCCGCCTTCGAGATGGGGTGGCCCGAGTTCACAAGACTCGCCTCCCGAGATTCTGCCGAGGCGATAGATCAAGCCGAACGCGAATTACTCATGGCGAAAGTTAAGGAAGACGGTTTCATCCAAAACTATCGGGGTATTCGAATTTCTGCGAGTGGGCGTCGCTTTTGGATAGAACGCGCAACGATCTGGAATGTGGTCGACGAGTTGGGAGTCTATCATGGGCAGGCGGCAACGTTTTACCTCGAAGCATAATTGCCGTTACAGTTAGCAAGCAGATTACATTTTGCAGTGCCAATTACGAACACAGCGTCAGGATCGCAGACTATGAAGAGCGACTATTTTAAATCCATGTGGGAGAAGATGCAGAAGGAGGGGTACTTCCGTAATCACGCCGACTACCAGGATCATTTCGGTCAGCAGCCTACCGATGATGAGCGCGTCATGGATGCAAGGCTCTTGGAGCTGGATTTCCAGCAGGAGGAGATTCTGATGCCCTTCGGCTACTCTCAAGAGTTGGAGCGCAGCGTCAAGCGCACAGAGTCGAAGTGGCTCTACGAGATGTTTGATCTGCCAGACACGGGAGTCGCCCTGGATATTGGGTGCGGCTTCGGACGCACCACAAGCTGGATGGCACGGCAGTATGAGAAGGTAATCGCCTCCGACATCTCTTCTGTAGTTATAGAAGAAGCGAGAAAGAATCTACAGAACCACAAGAACATCGAGTTCTGTGTAAACGAGGCGGACTCCATTCCCGCCTCCATCGCGAACGGCTCCCTCGACCTGGCTTACATCTTCACCGTCTTTCAACATATCCATCGAGAATTTGCCGCCGGCATATTGGCTCAGGTAGCCGATGCGCTAAAGCAAGAAGGGAAGGTAGTCTTCAACCTGATCAGCGATATCAATGAACAGGTAGACGATGGGGTAGAGAATACCGAGTGGATCATCGGCTACAGCAAACGGCAGGCCATCGAGCTCGTCGAGAGATCGGGGCTTCGCGTCGAGAGGCTGGTGCGCTGGTATCGCCCGGAGAATGAGGTGAGTTGGCTGTGGGTGTGTGCTAGCAAGAAATAGTGGCCAGTGCTGTACTCTTCATGGTTGTAGCACCAGGCGTGAATGAACTCTGCAGATCAAATTACCAGCGCGACCTAGCAGGCCTCATGAGGCGAAACGTGTCGAAAGATGTCGAGGCGGGCGTTTGTCCGCGCCCAGCCAGCGAAGCGCGAGTGTATTACTGAGCGGTCAAGCCGAAGGGCAGTTCCAGCCAACCCTCTTCGTCTAGCTCGCTCACAATGGGCTCAGCCTCAACCAGCCTGTCCGCTGTGATTCCACCGCTGCTAATTAGGAACTCAATCACCGCGTCTCGGCGAGCGTTGCCTAGCGCTGTTAGCTCGCCAGTTTCGATAAGCGCCGCCGCGATGAGTCGCTCACGAAGGTCAGCTATATAGGCGAGGGTGTCTAGTTGCCCCGTTACGTTCGGCGGTGAGGCGCCGCCGCTGACATCACTTGTCGCTTCGGGTGCCGGCGAGTTCAGGAGGCGAATCTCGGCGAGTGTTGCGGGCAAGGCAGCCTCGAGATACAGCGACTCAACGGCGCCCAAGCGTCTCACAGTTAATGAGCCTTCTGCCTGGGCCTGTGTCTCGAGAATCTCTTCGATTCTGCTGTCGACGGCTAGAGCCTGCAGCGCGGGCTCGTCGGCCGCCGCGGTGACGGCAGGAATCTCAAGCAGTAGCTGGGGTCTCTGTTTCAATGCTTCACTTAGCTGCAACAAGATTTCTCGCTCTGGCGCAGCGACGTCGGCACGCCCCGGTAGGAACCGAATCTGCTCGAGACTGCCTTCATCCGCACCACCGCCTACGAGATTGCTTAGCAGGCGAAACGGCGCGGCGACTAGATTGGTAAGGATATTAGTAACGGCGCGGCGAATGGCAGGACCGAAATTGAATTCCGGATCATTCATGTTGCCGGTGATAGGAACCTCGAGATCAATCACGCCGTTGCCATCCTTGAGCAAGGCGATGGCTAGATCGAGAGGCAGGTCCATCGCGCCTTCTTGTTCAATCCGCGCGCCTAGGCGCAGCTCGCTTAGGACGACCTGATTGTTCGCTATCAACTCACCCTCTAACAATTGATAGGTGAGCCCCACGTCCACTTTTCCTGCAGCGACCTCGCGGCCTGCAAACTTAATCACATAGGGTGTCATCGACGGCATGTCTATATTGCTGAAGTCCACATCGATCTGACTCTCTAGCGTAAAGTCGAACGGGTTCAGGCTGCTGACGATACGCACTAGACCAAACTCGTCTACCTGCCCCTCCAGGTTGATGTCGGTTGGCTGACTGGAATTGCTGGCGAAGCCCTGTACGGTGCCGGCCAGATTCTGAATGTTCGCATCGAACGGCAGGGGGAGGTTGCGATCGGTGAAATTGGCGCTCGCATTGTCAAGTCGCACGCGCCCGACCGTGACTGCAAGTGGTGCGGCGGCGGGCGACTGCGCGCTAGTCTCGGTTGCCACAGCCACAGTCTCCTCATTTGGCTTTATGCTGCGCCCGATATTGCTACTGCCGTCCTCGTTGATCAGCACCCGCGCGAAGAAATCCTCGAGCGCAATCTCCGAGATATCGAGTTCGTTGTTGGCGAGCGACAGGCTCATCGCGTCGATGCCAAGGCTCGTCATTGAGAAGATCGTCTCGCTAAGTTGCTGATCGGAGATCTCAACATCTCTCAGTGCGACGCCACCACGAAAAGAGAAGGGCTCATCGGGATTTACCGCAAGCTGTGCATTGAGGTCCAGGCTGCCGGATTCGAATTCGAGAAAGGCGAATTCGTTCACATAGGGTTGCATGGCGGAGAGGGCGATACCGCTGATAGTTAATGCACTCTCCATTTCCACGTTGGGCAGTGCCTGCAACTGACCAGTCAACTCGATCTCGCCACCGGAGCCTATCGATAGCGAGGTGCTAAGCGGGATGCGGGTCTGGGCCTGATTGTCTATGTCGCTGGCGTTTGCGCTCAGTGTCAACACGGTAGTGAAGGGTGTCGCCAGAGAGTCGTCACTGAAGCCGATGCGATTGTCTTCTAGTGAGAACGACTTGAGAGAGACGTGCCAGGGATTGCCAGCCGCCGCAGTTGAAACCTGGGGCGCAGTCGCTGCGGGATCGCCGGTCGGGCTGAGCTGGTCGATCATCTGCTGAAAATTTATCACGCCAGCCTCGTCGCGAGTGGCGTTGATGCTGACCTCCTCAAGCGATAGCGCTGCAAACTCTGCGCGGTTTTCGGGGATAGAGACCTGGCCGCTATCCAGCGCGAGTCTGCCCAGCTCTATAAAGGGTACACTCTCGCCAGCCTGCGTTGCGGCGAGCTCGTTGACCGAGAATTGAATCTCTTCTATGCGGATGTTCGGTTGCTGCTGCGATAGATCCACGTCGTAATTGAAGGCCAGGTTGACGTGTCCGGTGTCGAGTTGGAAGGGCAGCGTGTCCTGCAGGTAGCGCGCTATGGGCAGCAGACTGAAATTCGTCAGCGCGATTTCTCCATTGAAGTCTAGTGGGTTCACCGTGAAGCCGCCGCTCCATGTCAGGCTAGCGTCTTCCTCGAAGTTGACAGAAAGCACGTTGTTACCCGAGCTGCCCTGCAGGGTGGAGAAGTTGTCGACCTGGGCGCGGGCCAAGGACAGGCTTGTAGAGAAAGGCGTGGCCGGAACCTCGTCGAGGATATGGGTGCTGATGTCGGCCAGACTAAGACTCAGAATCTCCAAGGCGATGAGTTCGCCCGCATCAGTAGAGCTGGGTTCGGTTGCTGGAGCGGCACCGCTAGACCATCTCTGGGCCAGTCTCGATACAGTGTCGTTCTCGAGGCTATTGCGCGTGTAATAGATATCCAAGTCCGCTACCCGAATCTCCGCAAACTGTAGCTTCAACAGAGCGAGCCGGCTCGCCTGAAAATTGAGCTGTAGATTGCCTAGATGAAACAGCGCGCCCTGCTCGGGATCGGTCAGGCGAAGCTGTCCTATCTCGAAATAGAAACTGAATGGATTGAAATAGACTGTCTCGACCTCGGCTGTGACAGACAGCCGTTCATCCAGAATCTTCTGCAACTGCGACTCAACGAGCCACGGCAGCAGGAAGAATCCGAGCAGGGCATAGCTAATTACGAGGCCACCCAGCCAAGTCAGCAGGCGGCGGCGGGTCTGAATAAAGGTAGATAGTTTGCTCATGGGATCCCTAGTGTCGAGGAGGTGAAAGCTAGCAACTATTGTCTCTAGTGTAAAAAGCTATTTGGCCTTCCCGATTAAACGCAGTGTGCACCGAGGAGATTCCCGGGCCTGGGATAATTAGGATTTCCTTCAGCCATGGTAAGAATCGGCAAATCACGTGCTATGCTGTCAGCAGAATAATAAGCCAGAAGAGACCTGCCATGAGTTTAAGCAAAGAATTTATCGAAGACCTGGAACTCCTTAATCTATTCAATCTCGAAAGTTCCCAGGGGGGTATTAAGGTTCACCATGAGGCCGCACCCGCGCGGATTGCCTCCGCGAAGCGGCTCTACGCCAATAACTTCATCACGCTGGAAGATGGCGGCTACCTCACGCCACTGGGCATCGAGGCGGCGGCACATACACAGGCGCTCGTAACCATGTTGGAGCCCAGGTCCTAACATTTCGCTCTAGCGCCGGAAATTTGTGCAGCCAAGAACAGGCAGTAGAACTCAAGTAGTAGAAGGGGAGTGATCGCAATGAATCGTATTCTGAGCTGGAGTCGTAGCCTACTCGGTGCCGGGCTTTCCCTCTGCTTTCTGTCTGCCGCGGCCCAGGACTATCAGCCGGCGCTCACCGAACACGGCCAGCCGGACCTGAGCGGCGTGTGGAACTTCTCATCGCTCACTCCACTGGAGCGACCAGAAAGATACGGTGAGACTGAGTTTCTCCGCGACGTAGACAACTCTAGCGCGAATGCCCGATCCGGCGGGGCGGGTGGCGCTAGGGGCCCGTTTCCCAGCGCCGTGATCGGCGCCTACAACGGCTACTGGAATGACAGGAACGAGTTGCAGGAAAACGCGCGGACCTCACTGATCGTGCATCCACCAAACGGAAGAATTCCGGCGGTGCGCGATGGCGTTCATGTACAGCTTGGCGGCGACATCACCACCGATGTCGACTTCGGCGAGTCCCGTCCGGTGCGCTATACCCATGGCGGTATCGGCCGCACCGGGCCGGAAGACCGCGGCCTGTCGGAGCGCTGCCTCGTGTTCGTGTCCGGGCCACCATTGATTACGGGTTTCTATAACAATCACATTCAGATTATCCAGAATGCCGATCACGTCGTGCTGATGGTCGAGATGGGCTGGGACGC
>CAYGRR010000047.1:16704-22786 GCA_964352295.1 uncultured Pseudohongiella sp.
GAGGACAACATCTACGAATTCTCCTGCCATTCGGGAAACTATGCGATGACAGGAATCCTTCGTGCGGGTCGAGTAGAAGAGGCGGACGCCGCGGCGGCAAACTAGTTCTCGACAGGGATCGTTCGCGTCTCGCCGGGGTTGGTAAACAGATCAAACCCGCGCAGCTCAACGGGCCGCAATAGCGGGTCGGCCGGAATCGTCACCGGCACGTGCACGCCTACGCTTCGCTTCGCCCTGATCCTGTTGCTTAGAATCTCTCGCCCACTCGCTGAGCTGAAGAACCAGTAGGGCGGGAAAGCCATATGTGGATTGTTACGATTCCAGTACTGAGAATCTTGCGCGAAGTGCACATCGTTAGGATCGGCGTCTCCCATGTGCAATACGGTCGTGTCATCGTTAAGTGTCACCCGCCACACGATGTTCTCCACATCCAGCCTGCCAGTTGGCCAGCCCGAGTGCGGAATGCGCACGGCCTCGATCAACAACCCTTCCATGTTTAGCGTCACCGGTGCGTCTTTGTATTCCAGGCTAACCGCCGTCACTCGCTCGAAGATGTCGGCGTCATCACTGCCACTGTCGCTGCGCATCGCGATGACGGCCTGATTGGGCGCGTACAGTCTTATGCCCGGCTGCTCTCTCAACAGGCGCACCATGTCGAGTGGCGAGAAGTGATCGCCGTGATGGTGGCTGACGAAGACGGCATCGATACCCTCAAAGGGAGCGGCGCCCGCAAAAAGCGCCGCCTCCATGTCGGCAGGTAACAGTTGATACTGGCCATAGTCGTCTCGAAACAGCGGATCGAACAGAATCTTCGTGTCGCCGTGTTCCACCATCAGGCCTTCGTTGGCCATGTAGTGCGCGGTGGAGTCATGTGCCATAACGCTCGTACTGAATATTACGAATGTTATGCCATGGATTATTCGAGCCGGCAGATTCTTCATTAGTAAGCTCATTCGCGTACGATCGTCATCTCGTCCAGGAGATTCGTAGCGCCATCCATAAATTCCATCACCCAAAGCATGTAGCGAGCGTCGACGGATATCGCGCGATTCTTCGCGTCGTCGAAGTCCCAGTCGCCGATGATGCTCTCGTAGACGCCATCGAACAGAAGGCCAACCAACTGCGCCTTGCTGTTCATAGTCGCCGTGCCGGAGTTGCCGCCGGTGATGTCTAGCGTGCTGAGGAAGTTAACCGGCACCGTACCCAGCGAGGGCAGCGTGTAGTTGCCGTACTGCCCGGCGCGGATCAGCTCCAGCTGCTTTTGAGGGGCGTTGAACGGATCTACGCCCGTGTCCTTGCCGAGGATGCCCTCCAATGAAGTGAACGGCAGATTGACTATGCCGTCCTTCGGTTCGTTGCCGCGAATTTGACCGAACGTGACTCGCAGCGAACTATTGGCGTCGGCGTAGATGGGTTGGCCTAAACTGCGGTTATACGCGATGACGGCCTCCATGTACTCGGGGCGCCAGCGCTGCAGCTGTCCACCGAGTTCCTTGCCTTCCAACTCCAGAGCCATGCGTTCGTCGTAGGATGCCACCGCATAACGAATGAGAGGATCGTCGCTGCTCTCAAACTCCTCGATGGAGCGATCCAACCACGCGAGTCGAGTCGCCTCGTCATCCAGCGATGTCTGCGCATAGCTGTCTTGGATAATCTGGTCTACCTGACCCTGATCGAAGCTACTGGAGATGCCGAAGAAGGCATCGGTAGCCTGGGAGCGATGCTGCTCGGGCAGCTCGGAATAGCGTGCAAGTAGATAGCTGAGCGTCGCCTTGTCTACCGTTGCATCGAAGCGCCGGCTGATAGCCTGCATAGACTGGCGCAGGCGACTCATGTCGCGCTCCTGATAACCTGGCTCGCGCTCGGCATCGGGTTTCTGTTTCTCGTGGGCGAGGCGATAGAGGCGATGCGCCGTGCTAGGCAGCGTTGCATAGCCCATGTAGCTGTTCACGAGGTCGCGCTCGCGGGTTTCATGATTGCTTTCTATCAATGCATCGAGGCGGCCAATCGCGGGTGCATAGCGCTGTCGTCTGTCTTGATCGCTGTTTATCCACGCCATGAGATCGGCTTCCGCCTGCGTGCGCCTGTCGATGAAGTCGCTCTTCCTATAGCTCTCCACCATAGACTGAAAGTTCTTCGCATAGTTGTTCAGACTCGCTAGGGTGTTCTCATAAGCGATGCGCGCCGCGCTGCCCTGGTCAGAATTCTCATTGATGATGCTGATAATGTCTTCGCGAAAGCCGCGTGCCTCCGGGTAGTACCATTCGAACTCGTTCTTTACCTCGGCGCTAGTGCGGTAGCGGTTCGTGCTGCCTGGGTAGCCAACACCCATGACGAAGTCGCCTTCTTCGACACCCTTCGCGCTAACCTCGAGGAAGCTGGTCGAAGCGTAGGGCACGTTGTCTTCGCTGTAATCGGCAGGCTGTCCGTCGGTGCCGACGTAGGCGCGATAGAAACCGAAGTCGCCGGTGTGTCGCGGCCACTGCCAATTATCGATGTCGCCACCGTATTTGCCGATGCTGGTTGCCGGCGCGTAAACGAGCCGCACATCCCGTACCTCCAGACTCTTGATTAAGAAATATTCCAAGCCCTGATGGAAAGAGGAGACACCGCAGCGGTGATTGCCTGATGCCTCGCAGTCGGCGACTAGTGATTTTTGATTTGCTTCGATTCGGTTGTAGCGATCGATACCGGAAGTTGATGCTGTTACGCCGGCCAGTACGCGCGCGGTAACGTCGCTGACCTCCTCGGTGACATACACGCGCGTGCCCGGCGCAGTGGGAATCTCTTCGCTCAGCTGCTTCGCCAGGAAACCGTCGACCAGCAGGTTATTCTCTGGCGTGCTGTTGTACTGCACGGAGCCATAGACACAGTGATGATTCGACACCACCAGACCCTGGCCCGAGACGAAGGAGGCGCTGCAGCCACCGAGGCTGACGACGGCAGTCATCGGGAACTCGTCGAGGCGACTGAGGTTTTCAGGATTGATCTCTAGCCCTAGCTGCAAAAGTTTTTCGCGCAGATCGGGAAGTTGATGGGGCTGCCACATGCCTTCGTCGGCAGATGAGTAGCTGCCAAGAGCAGTAACAAGAAAGAAAGTTGCTAGAACGTGAGCCAGTGGCCCGGTTGCTTCCTGGCCTCGCTTGGAGGTAAACGGCTTCATAATAAACATTGCTAGACCACCCGGTTGTCTGAATAAGGGAGTTGAGGTCGATAGACACATCGATGCCGGCTGCTCATTCTCAGAACTCGAAACGAAGCGATCCGGCGCTATGGGGCACATAATACGGACTCCCGGTGCGGTATCGCAAGATGTATACGCGCGTTTGCCCCGTTCCAGGCGCGCTGCCAAAGCGGCTACCTCGCGAGCATTCGGGACGTAGACTTCGGGGGCATTAGCTTTTAGTCTAGGGCTCCAGTTCGCAATAATTCTAATAACCCACTGGCGAGCCTACTTCAGCACAACTGCAGAGGGAGCAAGCCGGCAGCAGCAAAGGGCCAAAGCGCATGCACTCTTCGACCAACTCACTGAGAATATTCACTTTCTTTGCCACATTCGCATTTCTGCTTTCCAGCTCGGCCCTGGCGCAGGGCCTGACGGGCACCGAGAATGGCGAATGGCGCTATCTTGGCGGCGATGCCGGCAACACGCGCTACTCGCCACTGAATCAGATCAACGCCTCCAACTTCTCCGATCTGGAACAGGCCTGGGTCTGGCGCAGCGATAACTTCGGCCCGAACCTGGACTACTTCTCGCGCTCAACGCCAACCTATGTTGACGGCATGCTCTATACCGTGGCGACCCCGCGCAGGCAGGTGATCGCCATGGACCCGTCGACGGGCGAAAACCTCTGGACCTTCCGCGAGCCCGACACGATTCGCCACCAGCGCTCGCCGCGTCAGGCCTACGGCAAGGGCGTGGCCCATGCCGACGTGAACGGCAGGAAGGTCGTCTATATCACCACGCCGGGTTTCTTCCTCTGGGCGCTGGATGCGAAGACCGGCAGACCCTTGGAGAACTGGGGCGAGGCGGTCCCACTCGACGGCTTTGGTGAGACTGGCGTCATCGACCTGATACCGAAATTAGTAGCAGACTGGGGGCCGTGGCAGGACTACGTCGTGGCAGGCGGTAGCTACGATCCCGACTATGGCATACCCCGCGAGCTCGGCATGGTGACCGCGTCTGCACCGCCTATAGTGGTCAACGGCGTGGTAGTGGTGCTGGTAGGACACCAGCCCAGCTACGGTCAGACGCGCATCGAGAATGTGCCCGGCGACATCATGGGCTTCGATGCCGCCACCGGCGAATTTCTGTGGAAGTTTCATTCAATTCCACGGCCGGGTGAGGTTGGACACGAGACTTGGGAGAATGACGCCTGGCAGTGGTCGGGTGACATCTCTACCTGGGCACCCGCCTCGGCCGACCCGGAGCTGGGCCTGGTCTACATGGTGACGAACGCCTCGACCGTGCAGTCCTATGCGGGTCATCGCCCCGGCTATAACCTATTCGGCGGCAGTGTGCTCGCGCTGGATGTAAAGACCGGCGAGCGCCGCTGGCACTACCAGATTCATCGCAGCGACCAGTGGAACTACGACCTGCCGACGCCTCCGATTCTCATGGACCTCACCGTGGACGGACAGAGGATTCCCGCGCTCATCCAGAATACCAAGCAGGGCCTGGTGTTTGCCTTCAATCGCGAGACCGGCGAGCCAATCTGGCCGATCGAAGATAAAGAGGTATTTCAGACCCAGGTGCCGGGCAACTACACGGCTCCAACCCAGCCCTTCCCGACCTGGCCGGAGCCGGTCGACCCGATCGTGACCGACGGCTTGACCGAAGACTTCCTCATCGACTACACGCCCGAGCTGAAAGAACAGGCGCTGGTGATACTCAATGGCTACCGCGCCGGCGGCTTGTATGTGCCGGCGCTACCTGAGAATCACGAGAACGATTACATCAACAACATCGGCTGCATCGGCGGCGGCAACGTTATTCCGCACCAGCCGGTGGCCGACCCGAGTACCGGTCTGATGTTTGCCTCGCACGCGCGTAACTGCTTCGCGCCGGGATTCATGCGGCCTACTAACGGCGTCGACAGAGACAATCCGAACTATCCGATACCCGGAGAGGGTGGCGCGACACCGAACAGCACGCCGACCACCGGCAAGACGGTTGCGGCCTGGTTGCCTGGCGGCGGCGGTGGCCTGCCGACTATCGACGGCCTGCGCATCTTCAAGCCGATGGACAATCAGCTCACCGCCTATCAGATGAACAGTGGCGAGAAGGCCTGGTCGATGGCGGTGGGTCCGACGCCGGATGCCATCAAGAACCACCCGTTGCTGCAGGGTGTCGATGTTCCCGACACTGGCGGCGTCGGCTGGTCCATTCAGATGGTGATGGATGACCTATTGGTACAGACACGCGCGCTGAGCGAAGGCATGGTGCAATTCGTGCCGGACGCGCCGCTGACACTGAATGCCCGCGACAAGTTTACCGGCGAGATCGTCGGCAGCGTGCCGCTGCCCGCGCCCGGCCAGTACGGCATGATGACCTATATGCATCAGGGCAAGCAGTACATCGTCGTGCAGATTGGTAGTTCACGCACAGATTTCCCGGGCGCTCTAGTTGCCTACAGGTTGCCAAACTAGTTCAGGGTAGAGGGAGGCGGCAGATTATGAAGCGAAGTATCGTTCTCGGTTTATGCTGTTTGAGTGCTGCAGTGGCTTCCCACGCCGCCCAGGATCTGCCAGAGGCGCTGGCAGATCCCATCCCCGAAAGAATCAGCAAGGGTGATATCCGCGTCGTCGCACAGGAGTTTCTGCGCTTGCCGCAGACGCTGGATTCAAACGACGTGCCCCTAACCAACGCCGCCTACGCGCGGCTGCAGTACATGCAACCGATACCTGATGGATCGGGACGATTGCTTGTCAATGAGTTGCGCGGCGTGCTCTATGTCTTTGATGAGGCGGCGCAAACGCTGGATGCGTTCCTCGATATTCGCAACGCGGGAATCGGCTTCGATGACTCCATGTTCCCGAACGAAACCGGCCTGGCGGGTTTTGCGTTTCATCCTCAGTTCGC
>CAYGRR010000048.1:0-21832 GCA_964352295.1 uncultured Pseudohongiella sp.
CAAACATCGATACCGATATTCTGCTCGACCATGTCGTTAAATGTAGTAAAAACAATCCCTTTCATAGTACCTTCTTAGTGGTTCCCACTGCTTTAATTGATAGTCAGCTTAAAGTCACGACTAAGCTTACCCTAATGCATTATACTAGTTGATACAAAAATCGAACGTGAGTTTAGTCGCAATTACTGGAGCCTCTAGCAGCTACGCCGGCTGCTATCATACAAACCATGCATAATTTGCTTATCCTAGACGATGATGAACATGTATTGAAATCGCTTTCTCGCTTATTGCGTAGCGAGGATTACACAATCTCCATATTCTCTGACCCCATGGAGGCGCTCATCCAGTGTACTACCCGCGACTTTGATCTGATTCTGTCAGACCAGAGAATGCCAGGCATTGAGGGCACAGAGTTTTTTGCGCAGATTGCCACGTTATATCCACACTGTCGCCGCTTGCTTATAAGCGGCTACAGCGATTTTGAATCTGTCACCGAGGCCTTCAACTTAAACATAATACATAAGTTCGTAGTGAAGCCCTGGGATAATGAACAGCTCAAGTCGCTGATTCAGGAACAATTGGCACTCAAAGATGCCGGCATGCAAGAGTCCGTCAAGAACACCGAGTTAAAACCAGAGAAGGCGTCATTACGCCCCAGTGATGACGAATCCTTTCATGGCATAGTGAGCGCAGATCCCTCTGTACATCAGCAAATTGAGATCATTAGAAAAACCGCCTCCAGTGAGGCGCCATTTTTTATAAACGGAGAGACAGGAACAGGAAAAGAGCTAATCGCTCGATCAATTCATCTAGAAAGCGACAGGAAAGACGAAATTTTTGTGGCCTTGAATTGCGCCAATCTCACCGAAAATTTGCTCGAATCGCAACTATTTGGGCATAAGAAGGGTGCGTTTACTGGCGCCGAGAAAGATCAAAAGGGGCTGCTGGCAGAAGCAGAAAAAGGCACGTTGTTTCTCGACGAGGTGACCGAAATACCGCTGGCCTTGCAAGCAAAATTACTTAGGGTACTGCAAGAGCGTGAATATTCGCCAATAGGAGAAACCAAAGTAATACCCTTCGATGTTAAGATTATTTCTGCTTCATCGTTGAGTCTTGAGCAAGCTGTTGCTGAAGGAAAGTTTCGCGAAGACCTGCGCTATCGTCTCGAAGTTATGCCAATACATTTACCTCCCTTGCGAGAGCGGCATGCCGACAAGGGCATACTGTTTGAATACTTTCTACAGAATCAACTCGCCAGGCATGGGTATGGGACATTGGATATCGATGAAGCCGTCTACACTTGCATAGACAGCTATCACTGGCCCGGCAATGTGCGTGAGCTGGTTAATGTGTGCACCTACATCGCAGCCCTCACGTCTGGCGACGATACTTTAGTTACTCTGGACAAGTTGCCCCCTACCCTGCGCTCTCCAGCCAAAACGGCAACCTCGACCAAAAGTGCTGCTGCTTCAACTACCTCGGCACAAGTATTGGAAAAGCCTGTTCTGTCGAAAGAGACGCTCGAACAAGCAATAGCCGATTTTCAGGGCCGTCGCGAATCTATTGCACGTCATTTCGGCATCAGTCGTATGACTCTATGGCGACGAATGAAAGAATTCAATCTCTCCTAAGCCCCTGCTTCCTACCTCAAGTCACAGCCCAAGATTCTGACCCACCTTAAGACTAGGGAAAGCAAGGGGTCGGAGGGATTAGATTCTAGTCCCTCCGATCCCTTTCATTCTTGTATCAGTTTGTATCTTGATACATTCGCGATACAGCGATGATACAACCCTGTTACATGGCCGTTTTCCTGGATTTTCATAACTCATTGATATTCCTAACAAATAAAAGTTGGCATGCTACTCGCTATATTCTAAGAGAACGCATTGTTCGGCGCTCGAAATAATTCGAAGCGAAAACTTAACTTTTGATATATAGGAATTTGAAAAAATGAAAATACGTAATCTTGTAACTGCTATGGCTCTTGTTGGTTCTGTTGTTGCTGTTCCTGCTCACGCGGCATTGGATTCAGACACTGCTACTGTAAACATGAAGGTCGGCCTGTTCGCCTCATTGACTGGTCTAGAGGATTTTACTCTTACCACTACTGATGCTGACGGATCTGCTGGTGCGGTTTATAACGGCACAGATACTTTCAACGTCGAATCAAACGGCCAGGTACGTGTAGCCCTTTCTGGCAGCAACCTAGTCAACGGCACTAACAGCGTTGCTACTACTTATAGCATGGATAGTGCTGGTACTACTTTTGACACCGAGTCAAACAAAGTACACAACGCAGCTCACACTGTGTCAGCAAGCGCTACTCTTGGTGCGATCTCAGCACAGCAAGCTGGTGCTTACTCAAGCGTCATCACTCTGACTGTGTCAGCAATCTAAAGATGTACCCCGATGAGTCGGGAAGAGTGGAACATTACTCTTCCCGACTCTTTTTTGGGGCAACTAATATTCTATCTACGAAATTCAAGAACATATTTTTAGCAGGGGTGCAAAAAATTGAAATGTCTAAAAAATAGTATTCAAAGGACGCTGACGGGATTTCTCGCAGCATTCATTTGCGGTCAAGTCCTAGCTGGAGATTTCGCTGTCTCCCCAATGATGATCGATATACAAGGTGTCGAGCGATCATCCCATAGTTTCTCTTTTTCAATCTTTGGAAAAAGTGACTCCGACATAAAACTTAGCCTATTCGATATGAATCAACTTCCCTCAGGTTATATGGGATTTGAGGAGGCAGACATCGAAGATACCGAATCCATGGCAAACTGGATCCGCCTGAATAACGATGCATTTAGCATCCGTGATGGAGAGGTTACAGAAGTCAGTGGTCAAATAGCTGTTCCATCTAGAGCGGCAGGAACCTACCTGGTAGGAGTCATGGTAGAGGAAGACATCCCGGAAGAAGAACAGGCTGGCGTTGCTGTGAAGATTCGCTATGCGGTAGTACTTAATATGCGAGTTGCTGGGCCTGCAAACCGCAGAATTAAAACCAGCTTCGAAGAGCTAGCAGTCGTACAGCAGGAAGATGGAACATACCTCGAAGGAATGTTTTCAAACGACTCCAGAGTAGATGAGTGGCTGGAATCTCAAGTGCAGATTCGCAACGAAGATAATCGCCTGGTAGAAAGAGTAGAGATGAGAACTGAATCCGCATGG
This sequence comes from uncultured Pseudohongiella sp., assembly GCA_964352295.1. Taxonomy (GTDB): domain Bacteria; phylum Pseudomonadota; class Gammaproteobacteria; order Pseudomonadales; family Pseudohongiellaceae; genus UBA9145. The sequence goes on from CAYGRR010000048.1 coordinate 3,175, forward strand.
CAGAGAAATGACGAAACTTCTCGCGTCTTTCCTGGCGCCCAGGTACGCGTTTTTGGAAGACTAACAAAAGACGTTGAGCCAGGTGATTACCAGGTTCTGGTCCGAAATCGATTCGCGGACAAGTCTCAGCCCGTCTATCGCGATACGGTACGTTTTAAGGAAAGAACTTCAGGGGAAGATGAAACAGTTATTGATACTGATATAGCTTCCGACAGAGAAGAAGATGATGACCTAAGCATCGAAGTTAGTCCAGCCGCACTCCCGGTGGAGATCCGCAGCAACGGCACCTCTTTCTCAAGCTTCATAATCACCAATAATGGTAAGCAACAGATAGATGTTGAAATGCCAGATAAAATAGATGGCATTGAAGAAAAGGGGGTCTCTGACTTCAAGTTCTTCCCTGACTCTCTACAGATTAAACCAGGCGAAAAGACGCGAGTTGTTCTTCAGCAAACGCACGTAGATGGTTCTGCTTACGGAAATATAGTCTTCGAGGCATTGGTAAATGCTGAAAATCTTAGCGCTGACAAAAAGAAGTTAAACATAGTCACTGTCGCAGGTTCATAGTCATGAGAATGTTAAATACTTCACTGATAACTCTAGTGCTTTCGATGCTTCTTGCTAGTTGTTCATCGGCACCTAAAACCGAACGCAGCCCAGGAAACGTGGATGCCGAATTTGATGAATGGCAAGACATGCCGGCACCAATTACTCAGCGGTATCCAACGTTGGAATTCCAATCGGCCGCCAACCGAGTTGAAGCTGTCGAGAGGCCGGTTAGGGATACTTCTAGCTACTATACCTGCTCAGATGAGTCGCGATCTACAATTACAGATGATCTGGAACTGCTAGATGTGTCTTTTATTGAGGCCGACATACAGGATGCTCTTCTCGAGCTTAGCTTGCTGACTGGGATTTCCATCATCACAGACGACAGCATTGAAGGAATGGTATCTATCAATTTTTTCGGCCAAACACTAGATACTGCTCTCGAGGCAATAATCGCGCCTGGCAACTTTGGTTACAAGAAGTATGACACTTTCATTTATGTGGGCAGCCAAAGCCCCGTGTCACCTTCTTTCCATCTATTGTCGTCCACTTGCATGTACAAACCAGTATTTCTTCATCCTAGACAGATAGTAGAAATGCTGACGCCTTTTTATAAGCAGTATGTGAATTTCTTCGATGGACATGACCACCTCTCTATAGTGGCCCCCGATTCAATTCAGGAGCGAATTCAGCATGACATCCGTATCTTTGATAAGTCTCCACAGCAGATTTTGCTAGAAATGAGTATTGTTGAAGTCAGTGAGGAAGCTCTGGATATTCTAGGTGTTAAATGGAACAGGGAGGTCCGCTCTCAGGAACTATTGATGCAGCAGGGTAGAGGCGGCGGCAGCATCTTTAGCTACTACGACCCTACCTCTTCATCCAGCCCAATAGCACAAGCTTTTATTGATTCGATAAGTGCTATGGATACCAATGAGGAGGTTCAGATTAGAGCCATGCCATCAATGGTGACACTTAATGGTCGGGAAGCAAATTTCAGCTCAACTCAAACTACATGGCTTCCGGTGATGAGCATAGGTGGTAGCAATGGCCAAGAGAATATCGTGAACTATGGCGTTAACCTTCAGATCGTTCCCTATATCTCATTGGATGGTCAGGTGCGACTGGAAATTCTTAATGCATCAGTAAGTGATTTGGACGAAAGCTTCGATAGCAGGCCACGCTTGATCGATCATTCGATCTCTACATCGGTGCTAATGATGGATGGCGAAACTCTAGTGCTCGGCGGCTTACTACAGAAAAAAACGCGCAACAAAGGCTCGAAAGTGCCTGGAGCTTCAAAAACGCCGCTAATTGGCGGGCTGTTTAGAAACAATGAAGAAGAGGTAGTTACCACGGAAGTACTAATTGTGATTAGGCCTAAAATATTGGGCAGCTGATAAATCCGGAGGACAATCATGAACATGAATAACGCAGGATTTTTCATTTTACTACTATTCACGACCTTATATTCCGGCGCTATAAGCGCTCAATCTACAAATAAACTTTTGGATCGAGATAAAGCAAAAGTGTGCATGAGCATTAGTGTTAGAGCGAGCATCGCGGGTCTTGAGGATTTTGAACTAGGCACCGATGCATTCAGTGGCGCAGCTGGCGCCGCCTACGAAGGAGGTGACTTCTTTGAACTCGAGACTAATTGGCCAGTCTATCTAATGATTTCTGGGCAACCTTTATCTCTGGGCGCTACCAGTCTTGCTACAGATTATACGTTAGATGGGAAAAGAGGATCTGTAGCGATTGGAGGAAATGGCTCGCATAAAGGAATACATGAGATTCGTGCCTCAACACAGCTAGGTGATATTTCTGCTCAACTCGCAGGCGAGTATGCAGGAGCTATTACCATCACTGTAATTCCTCAGATACCTATTCTAGAACAGTGTGATGTGCCGACGGCACCAATCGAAAGCGCTCCGGTAGTTGAAGAGCTAGAGAGCACCTTACTTCTAGAAGCGGAGATTCTAGATGAAGATATGAATTCAGCTCAGGTGATTTATGATGGAATGGTAATTGTGCCCGATGAATTTTTATGGGCTGTTGTCAGTAACGATGGCTTGAATGTCTTTCCCTTTCTTGCTGAGTATCTTGCCTGGAATAGCGGCCAGATTGATACCCTGAGCGTTCCAGCAAGAACATGGTGGATGTTCAGAAGGTAGGCCAATTACCTTGTATAAGATAACGATAAATCATAATGCACATCGATAGTAGATGTAGATGTAGAGGAAAAAATTGAAATGCGATTTGGTAGAACTACAAAACTAGCTGCCGTTTTGATTATCTCGCAGCCAGTCACCCTCTTGGCGGCGAGCTATGGCGACCCTGAAGATCAGGCTCTTCAGAGCAATGCTACAATCTGTATGAATATAGGAGCTCAGGCGAGTCTAACGGGATTTGATGACTTTACTCTTTTAGCTGAAACTACTGATGGGCCGGCCGGCTCTATCTATAAAGGCAGTGATAGCTTTCAGCTAGATTCGAATGCTCCGGTTCGCGTAATTATCGAAGGCGAAAAACTAAGTAACGGCGAGTACGATATTGAAACCATCTACGCCATAGATGGCAGCATGAATTTCTTTGATACTGCTAGCGAAGGCATTCACAGCAGCACCCATAAGCTTTCTGCACTAGCTCAACTCGGCCGAATATCACAGCAAAAAGCAGGAGATTATTCTGCCTCTGTTACGTTAACGGTGACCCCACAGATAGGTGGTCTCGGCGGTTGTGGTGAATTCACAAACCGGCTGAACGACAGAGATGGATGGGCTACGCTTGCCTTTGAGGATTTGTATCCACGAGTCGGTGATGGTGACTATAACGACATGGTTGTTAAATATCATGTGGAAGAATTCTATAACCCGCAGGAAGAACTAGAAAGAGTGAGCTTGAAATTTGAGCCGCTGGCACGCGGAGCCGGCTATGTTCATTCCCTCAATCTTAGCCTGGACGGACTAATCGATAAATCCAAGAATGTTACAGCGCAGACTAATGAGGCATTTGTAGGAGATGCCTTAATAAGCGTTACCTACACAACACCAAATGATGGTAGTCACACCAAATACAATTTGGACAAAGAAGATGACATAACGATTTTCAGTAACACGAAATCGGCTCTAGGCGGCTTTGCCAATGTTTACTCTGGCCAAGAATGGACAATTCCAAAATTTACTGCTCAGGTAGACATTACTATCGCAAACCCCGAGCTGAACTTGTTTTCGGATAGAGGCACCGATAGCTTGCTCTGGTTCAGGCCATTCCTAAGCGTGAACAACACTAACAATGATATCGATCTGGCAGATATCAATCCAGATGATGGAATGATTGATGCTAACGGGAATCCTTTCGGCTTGATGGTCCCAACCACATGGGAATGGCCGTTGGAACGTGTGAATATCAACTCAGCCTACCCCTATTTTGGAGAATACACGCAATATTTGAATGGGGAGATTGATGTGATTAGCCCTCTGGCAGAACAATGGTATATGTATCCTGCCGATTCGGCGCTAGTTTTTAATCTAGATTAGCTGGGACCCTTGCGACAAAAGAGGACGGGGGGATTAAAAATGTTCACTGGGGGCACTAACAATTTAACAACTCAAGAAAATCCTCGAGTCTAGGGTCTTCCAATGGCTTGTTAAATTGTTAGTGATCCTAAAATCCCGCTGTATTTTTGCTCTGACCCTATCTATTCTAGGAAGAACAAAATACAAATATGCGCCTTTCGGCAATAGTCCCAATAAGAAGAAGAGGGTTAACTCCATGTTGTTTAAACGGTTTCTAAGCAGTTCGATAGTTCTACTCGCAGTACTTTGCTACCCCGTCTACGCCGACGACCACCTGCCGGTCGTTGCGCCGGAAGAAGTTGGGTTCGATGCCGACCGCCTCAAGCGCATCGACACGTTCTTTCAGCAGCAGGTAGACGACGGGGAACTCGCGGGCATCGTCACCCTGGTGGCGCGCCACGGCAAGATTGTCCATCACAGCGCGGTGGGCTATCTCGATGTGCAGCGCGAGATACCACTGCACACCGACTCCCTCTTTCGCATCTACTCCATGACCAAAGCCATCGCCTCGACCGCATTGATGCAGCTGTATGAGGAAGGCAGGTTTCAATTGCAGGATCCAATCTCGCGCTATATTCCAGAATTCGCCAACTTGCGGGTGTTGCGCACACAAGACGGCCCACTCGACGAGACCGTGGCCATGGAGCGGGAACCCACGGTACAGGACGTGCTGCGTCATACCGCCGGCCTCTCCCATGGGCTGGGCACCAGCGAGTACGATGAGCGTTTTGTGGGCTCGGGCGTATTCGACACCGACACCTCGCTGGCGGAGATGATGTCACTGCTGTCTGAGCTGCCGCTGATGAATCAACCCGGCTCACAGTACCGCTACAGCGTGGGCCCGGATGTCGCACTGCGCCTGGTGGAGGTTCTGTCCGGCATGCGCGCCGATGAATACCTGGCCGCGAAACTGTTTCAGCCGCTGGCGATGCCGGACACCGGCTATTGGGCGGATTCCGACAACGCCTCACGGCTGGGCCCTGTGCACTGGATGCGCAATGGCGAGCTAGTGCCAATCGATGAGGAATATGGCGCCCCGGCCGGTGGCGTGCTGGTACAACCCTGGTCCGTGAACAGCTATACCGTTGACCATGGCTTCAATCGTGGCAGCTATGGCTTGCTGTCCACCGCGGAAGACTATTGGAAGTTCGCCCAGGCGATGCTGAATGGGGGAATACTCAACGGCGAGCGAATTCTCGGCCCGCGCACCGTGGATTTCATGGCGTCGAACCACCTCACCGAACAGCAGATCTTCAGCGCGGCAACCGGCTTCGGATTGGGTTTCGCCGTAGTCAGCGACAAAGGACAGCTTGGCATTCCCTTCAGCGAAGACACCTTCTACTGGGGTGGGGCCGCGGCCACCACCTTCTGGATCGACCCTGAAGAAGACCTGGTTGTGGTCGGCATGACACAACACATGGGGGTGCCCGGAACGGGCGCCATACGGGGCCAACTCGCTGCACTGGTGTATGGCGCCCTAGTCGATTGAGGCGCAGGGACGCTGACAAGCTAAGCTAATCTTCCAGTCGAAGAACTTCCACCAGGCTTCCAGGTTGTCAGTGCCCCCTTCACTTTTTGCCCACCCGGCCCGGATAGTGTTTTTACTCCAACCCTTTTGCTTTAGTATGAATCCCAATCTCACTGACAATACGGCGGAACGACCATGGCCTATTCACTCATCGGTAAGAATTTTACGCCACCGGATGTCCACGGCAAGGTAACAGGCAAGGCCAAATACGCAGAGGATTTCAAGGCCGAGGGCATGCTCTATGCGCGCCTGCTGACCAGCCCGGTTCCCCATGCCCGAATTCGGCGCATCGATACCAGCGCGGCGCTAAACATGGAAGGCGTGGTGGCCGTGCTAACAGCCGATGACGTGCCCAGCCCCGAGGGTGTTGAGAATCATATTCTGACCAATGAGCCTGCCTACGTGGGAGACCCGATTCTGGCGGTTGCGGCGGTGGATGAGAAAACCGCCGAAGATGCCATCGCGGCTATCACCTTCGAATTCGAACCCCTGCCCTTTACCGTAGACCCACTGACCAGCCTGCGCCCCAATGGGCCCGATGCGCGCACCCAGGGGAATGTGGGCAACTCCTCGATTGCAGAAGGCATACGCTCCATCAAGTGGAGCCAGGAACAATTTGCGGCGGCTGGCGAGAATACCCTGCCCCAGGGAGAGGCTGCCGTCGAGTGGAACGTGGGCGATGTGGAAGCGGGCTTCAGTGACGCGGCATACATCATCGATGAGAGCTTTGTAACCGCGAGTCACTCCCACCTGTCCATGGAACCGCGCTCGGTTCTCTCCTACTGGGAAAACGGCAAGTGCTTTGTGTACGGCTCCAGCCAGAGCCAGAGTTTTCCGGTGCCTGGCCTCGCCGCCTACATCGGTATCGCGCCGGAAGACCTGGTGTTCGTCGCCGAGTTCTGTGGCGGCGGTTTCGGGTCCAAGGGCGGCCCCTATCCGAGCATGTCTATTCCTGCTCACATGTCGCGCCTGATCGGCAGACCGGTCATGCTGCGCATCAGCCGCGAAGAAGAGTACTACATCGGTTCCGCGCGCCATGGCTTTCAGGGCCACATAAAAATGGGCTTCCGCGAAGACGGCCGCATCACCGCGGCCGACCTGTATATCGTCCAGGACAATGGCGCCAATGCCGGGTTTTCCGACTGGCTGTCTGCCGGCGACGCCGTCTCTCTGGTGTATCAACCGTTGGCCATGCGCTTCAGGGGCCTACCCGTGTTCACCAATACCCCATTCAAGGGCCCGCAACGCGGCCCTGGGCAGAATCAGATTCACGCCGCTATCGAACCCTTACTCGACAAGGCCGCACGGGAGTTGGGCATCGATCGCCTGACGATTCGCAGCATCAACGCACCCGAGAGTGACGACCATTACGGCAGCCGGCAAAGCTCTCTCACCAGCGCGCACCTGCCGGAGGCTCTGGCAAAAGGTGCGGAACAATTTGGCTGGCAGGAGAAGAGCAGGCTAAGTGGGCAGCGCATCGGTAACAAGATCATCGGTGTCGGCGTCGGGCAGGCTTACCACTCTGCAGGCAGCAATGGCTTCGATGGTCTGGTGCGACTCTCGCCGGAAGGCAAGCTGCATATCCATACCGGGGTCGGCAATCTGGGCACCTATTCCCATACCGCTACCTCCAGGGTGGCCGCCGAGATCCTGAAGTGCAACTGGGAGAACTGTGTAGTCGAGCGCGGCGACAGTCGCCGTCACCTGCCCTGGAACCTCGGGCAGTTTGGCAGCAATACCTCGTTCACCATGACGCGCACCAATTACGTTGCCGCCATGGATGCTCTGGAAAAATTACTGGAGATCGCCGCGCTGGATCTGGGTGGTTCACCCGCCGATTACGACATCGGCGAAGAAAGAGTCTTTCGTAAGAGCGACCCTTCAATATCTATTAGCTATGCAGCGGCAGCAACACGAGCCATTGAGATAGGCGGCAAGTACAGCGGCCAGATAGCACCGGAAGACATTAACTCGATGACGCGCAATTCGGTTGCAGCTTTGGCTGGCACCGGACTAATCGGCGTGGCGAAGGACAATCTGGAAAAGGAAGGGACGGTGCCGGCACTGGCGGCAGGCTTCGTGCAGATTGCACTGGACACGGAAACCGGCAAATACGACATTCTCGATTACGTGGGCGTGGCTGACTGCGGCACCGTATTGCATCCGTTAGGGCTTGGCAATCAGATCAAGAGCGCCGCCTTCATGGGTTTTGGCATGGCCGGTTTCGAACGCCACGCCTACGATCCGCAGAACGGTCTGCCGGCGAATACCGGCCTGTATCAGGCCAAGCCACCTACCTATCTCGATGCCGCCACCGACATGAGCTGGGCCGCCATCGACAAGGCCGACCCGGAGAACCCGGTTGGCGCCAAGGGTATTGGCGAGCCGATTCTGGGCTGCGCCGCAGCTGCGCTACTTTGCGCCATCTCCGACGCACTCGGCGGGCATACCTTCAATCGCGTACCGGTAACCGCCGACATGATAGTCAACGCCGCCAGCGGCAGGCCGCAATCTCACAAGCCTCTGCAGACCAATACTACTTAAAAGCAGGCAGCTAAAAGAAATTGGCAGCGTCGGAGGGATTAAATTTCAATCCCTCCAAACCCCTTAAGCTGTATCAAGCATTCGCTGAGATCGACTCCATCGCATTCGCTACCGCCTTGTCGTAGCAGCTACGATTTTCCATTAGTTGTCTTACTGAGCGCGCACGCTGAATACTCTGTGAGCCGCACACTTTCTTAGCCGCACGCCGAATCTGACGTTCCAGCTCTTTCCTTCCATAACTCGAATTGGCATCTGCGGTAGTGCAGGTAATGCAGCAGCGTCCCGCGGAGTTTATCACCCGCAGATACAGTATTTTCTTCTGTGCAGCTCTAATTGCCCTACCCAAGATTCAATACAGAGTTATATACTGCCAAGCAGTATTTACGTCAGCACAACAAGGTGGAACCGCCCATGACAAACCACCCTAAAACAATTTGCGCTCAAATCACTGCGATAGTTGTCTCGGGTTTCATCTTGTTCTCTTCAATGGTTCAGGCGCAGTCGAGCGCTGCAGCCGATTCATGGCCGTACTGGGGCGGCACTCAGGCGTTTAACCGCTATTCCCCCGCAGAACAGATCGATGCAGGCAACGTTCAGGAGTTGGAGATTCTCTGGCGTCGCCCGGCGGTAGACTCTAGCATTACCGATGCCTACCCTGGATTGCGAGTGTCCGGCAACCTGCGCTCAACCCCGATATTAATCGACGGCGTGCTCTACGCAGCCAACGGCGTCGGTCTTGCAGAGGCGTTCGATCCCGCAACCGGGCAGACTCTATGGGTTCAACAGCCCGATGAGCCGAGTCTGGATGCGGTCCGTGGCCAGAGTGTGCGCGGTGTCGAGTACTGGAGCGATGGAACACGAAGCCAGCTTCTGGTGATTCGCAAAGGCTATCTGTATGCGCTGGATCCTCGCACCGGCGAGCCTGTGGCCACCTTTGGCGATGGCGGTCGCATCAACCTGCTGCCCGCCGGGGCCAGCACTTTCAGTTATAACTCCGGCGGACCCATCGTGGTGAACGATGTCATCGTCGTCGCTGGCGTTGTAGACGGTGCCGGTGACAGCGGCACACAGTGGCGCGGCGTTGCCTCGGAAGACGTGCGTGCTTATGACGTGCGCAGCGGAGAATACCTGTGGACCTTTCATGCCGTGCCGCAGGAAGGCGAGCTGGGCTTCGATTCCTGGGGCAACGACTCGGCGCGGGTATCGGGTGACCTCGGCTCCTGGTGCTGCCTGAGCGCAGACCCGCAACTGAACCACGTCTACGTGCCTTTCACCGCCCCTACCGCAGCCTACTACGGCGGCCATCGCCCGGGGGATAATCTGTTTTCCAATAGCCTGGTGGCCATCGATGTAACAACCGGCGAGCGGGTCTGGCATTTTCAGATGGTGCATCATGACGTGTGGGAATATGACAACGTCGGGCCACCGGTGTTGGGTGATATTGTCGTGGATGGCCGTCCCATAAAAGCTGTCATGCAAGCGAACAAGACTGGCTGGGTGTATACCTTCGATCGAGTGACGGGCGAGCCTGTGTGGCCCATCGAGGAATTGCCGGTGCCGCAATCTGATGTGCCCGGCGAACAACTCTCGCCAACCCAGCCATTTCCCACCAAACCTGCCGCAATAGCCACCCAGGGAGTTCGGCTGGAAGATATCATCGACTTTCCGGAAGTGGGACAAGTGGCACGTGCTACTGTCGCAAACTTCACAATCGGCCCCATCTTTACTCCACCTTCGCTTATCAGCGACGAGGTCGGTGGTAATCAGGGCACGTTAACCCTACCGGGGTCCTGGGGTTCGGCTAACTGGAATACCGGCGCCTTCGATCCGGAAACCGGCTACTACTATGGCTTTGCCAACGACATACCGCGGGTCTATCGACTTGAAGAGGCGACACAGGAAGACAGTGAGATGGCCTACTGGAGCCCCAATAGAGAGGCGCCCTATATCGATGGCATCCCACTGACCAAACCACCCTGGGGCCGCATCACCGCCATCGACATGCATCGCGGCGAACATGTGTGGCAGGTTGCCAACGGCGATTCCCTCAGTGATCACCCCGCGCTAGATGAACTCGATCTGCCCACCCTCGGCATCGCCAGTCGGCCGGTGGCACTGCTTACCAAGACGCTGCTTTTTATCGGTGACGGCAGCAACAACCACGGCGGCACCATGCCCAATATGTGGGGCAAATCCTTTCGAGCGTACGACAAGTCAAGCGGCGAAATCCTGTGGCAAACACAACTGCCCTCAGGAACCACCGGCGGGCCCATGAGCTATATGCATGAAGGCAAGCAATACATCGTGGTTGCTGTGGGGAGTTTGGGGGAGGATCCCGAGTGGGTAGCGCTGGGCTTGCCTTAGCGAAGAATCAAAGAATAGATGCGATATCTCGTAACTTAACAACCTAAGCGTGACACACTCTCAAGTTGTTAAGTTATGAGTATCCCCTGTCCACCAAGGCGTTGACCCAATTCCATTAGAAGCTACGTAATAATGCCCTGAAAACACATGGAACATATTTTGCGCACTCAACCGCCCTTTCGTGCGGCATGATTCTGCTTGCCCTGTTATGCCCATCTCTGGGTGCCTCGGAGTCTGACAAACTGGACACCCTAACTCTTACTGGTTTTAATGCCGACAGTCCCGACTTCGGCTGGTACGTGCAGAATGATAACGTCATGGGAGGAAGAAGCGAGGGCGGGTTTGCCATTTCTTCGGGGGAGCTGATTTTTTCTGGCAACACCAACACGAATGGCGGCGGTTTCAGCTCCATCCGCACACAAGCTTTAACACTAGACTTGTCCGCTTATACAGGAATAAGAGTAAGGGTTAAGGCCGACGGACGTCGTTACACCTGGGGAATGCAAACAGATGCTCGGTGGCGTGGTCGGCGAGTTAATTATTGGGCTGATTTCGACACCCTGGCTGACGAGACGATGGTAATCGACATTCCATTCACGATTTTTCTTCCTCAGTTTTGAGGATTCAGGCTCGATGGCCTTGAACTCGATACCAGCCAAATTAGGGAATTTGCTTTGTACCAGTACGACAAAACAGATGGCCCTTTTGAACTTCGGTTGATAAGTGTCGAAGCGTATGTAGAATCAAAAGGGTCGAGGTGATTCAATCCTTACAAAATCACTCGAAAATCTGAGATCAAACTACTCTGACCCCTTTTATCCACCTTTGATCTCACAACACCCTTGTCGGGAGGCAAGCATGAATCACAGCAATCGCAGCGCCGTCATGGCGTCACTTATTCTTATCCTCACCCTCGCCAGTAGCGGGCCCGCAGTTGGCCAGGAGTTGACCTCGTCTGAGGAAGCCGCCATCGGGGCAGAGGCGCAGCGCCACGTTGAGCATTACTACGACCTCTATTATGAACGGAATCCCCAGGCGCTATCGACCGACATCTTCACCCTTCCCTGGTTCACGATGGGTGGAAATGGCATCACTGCCCGTTCGAGCGAGAAGGAGAATTTTGATTATTTCTCCTCGTCTATTGCGGGGCTTATCGAGCGAGGCTGGGACAGATCTACCTTTCGGACAAAGAACGTCTGCGTCTTCGGCGCAGGGTCTGCGATTGTCAGCGGGACCAATACGCGCACGCGAGCAGACGGCAGCGTCATGTCGGTGGGTGGCGTATCCTATATCCTGGGCACCACGGATGACGGCTGGCGCATCATTTCATTTGCCAGCCATTCGCCGGACAGGGTAGTTAAATGCGAAGTCGAATGAGGCGCTGAGAGACCTTTAGGGGACACTAATAGTTTAGTAGCTTAAGCGTATTTTTTCGGCTGAGTCATCGTTAAGTTATTAAACTATTAGTGTCCCTCAGAATTCCTCAACCTAACCCCCTTCCCTTTTCCCAAACTAAAAGCGACACTCAACCAAGCGCATTTGAAGTCTAAACCCTCGAAACCACCCGAAGGACAAAACAAAAGGACGCAGCAAATGACCAATCTAGCCAAACACCCCATCCGACTCGGCAGCCTATTACTTTGTACCGCACTAGCGTGCCCCCTTGCACTCGCGCAGAACGCAACACGCCCCGACCTAACAGGCGTGTGGAGCAACGCATCATTAACCAACCTCACCCGCCGTGCCGGCGTGGACACTCTCGTGGTAACGCCGGAGCAGGCCCAGGTCATTGCGGCCGGCATACCGATCGGTGGCATAGAGGGTGGCTTCGACGAGGATGATGGCGTCAATAACACACCCGAGGCTGGCAGCGATGACTTCGGCGCCAGGGCCTACAACCATTTCTGGGTCGATCCTGGCTCTAATCTGGCGCTGGTGAAGGGCGAGTTTCGCACCTCTTATATTATTAATCCGGAGAATGGGCAGGTGCCGCGCCTGGAGAACCCGACTACGGATTATCAGCGCACCAGTTTTGGCAGCCGCTACGTGACGGGTATCGGCAATGCCGACGGCCCCGAGGCGCTACCCCTGTCGGAGCGCTGCATTCTCTCCGAGGGCAAGGCCGGGCCCGCGATGCAGAGCGGCCTGTACAATAACAATTACGAGTTCGTGCAGACCGATGACTACGTGGTGATTAATGTGGAACAGATGCATGACGCACGGATCATTCCCATCTTCGACTCCGCTGCCGAGGCTCGCGCCAATCGACGGCCTGCCGTCTTGCAGCAATACATGGGCGACTCTGTGGGCTGGTATGAAGACGATGCGCTGGTGGTAGAGACGATCAATGTTAATCCTATACAGATGCAGCAGAGCTCTACCGCCATCACGCAGAATGGCAAGGTAACCGAGCGCTTCACGCGCTATTCAGACACCGAGATCGTTTACCGCTTCACCGTAGAAGATTCCGATCTATACAGCCAGCCATGGACGGCAGAGCTCAGCTTTCATGACATCGGCGGCCAGCTCTACGAGTATGCCTGCCATGAGGGGAATTACTCAATGCCGGGCACTCTCGCTGGCGCGCGCAGACTGGAGGCAGAGCAAAGATAGACCTTTAGGGGACACTAATAGTTTAGTAGCTTAAGCGTATTCTTGCGGCTGAGTCATCGTTAAGTTATTAAACTATTAGTGTCCCTCAGAATTCTCGCATTGCATTTACGGTAAGGCCAGCGCGATCAGTCGCTCTTGCTCTCCGCGCACACCACCCCCCACGGCGAGGACGATGTATTGTTTACCATCAAGCATGTAGGTAATGGGCGCGGCATGAAAGCGTGCTGGCAGATCCAGGTTCCATATCTCGGCGCCGGTGCGCTTGTCGTACACGCCGAGGCGATTGGTCTCGAAGCCCTGCCCGATGAACAGCAGTGTCTTGGTTAACAATGGCCCGCCCAGCTTTTCATAGTTACCCATGTCGGGCAGTTCCAAACCCTGCAGTGCCGGGTGTGATTTAGGCCCCTCGCCTACTGGTATTTGCCACAGTCTATCGCCTTCGTTCATATCGAACGCCACCAGCTGCGAATACGGCGGTTTGAACAATGGCAGCCCGCGAGGACCAGTGAGATCGCGCACGCGTGGTCGAATCATCAGGTCCGATTGCAAGTCTTCCGCGGGTGGGTAGATGTGCACCATGGAGAAATGCGCCCAGCTCGGCACAAACAGACTCTTGCTGTCGGGGTCGAAGGCAGCACCCCACCAGTTCGCGCCGCCACTCCAACCGGGCCTTATAATATTGTCACCAGGCACCGGCGGTGTGTACAACGGCCCGCTGTGATACTGAGCGAATATCTCCAATGCCTCCTGCTTGATGGCAGGCGTAAGATCGATCAGATCATCCTCGGTTGCGCCGTTGGTAAGAAACAGTGGCGGTTTAGTTGGGAACGGTTGCGTCGGCGAGGTCTGTTCGCCCAGCACCGTAGATTGGGGCACGGGGCGTTCCTCTATCGGCCACACCGGCTCGCCTGTTGCGCGGTCGAACACAAAGGTGAACCCTTGCTTGGTAATCTGTGCGACTGCTTTGATGGGTTTGCCGTCGACGACGATATCGATCAGGTTCGGCGCCGCCGGTGGGTCGTAATCCCACACCGAGTGATGCACGAATTGAAAGTGCCAAACGCGCTCGCCGGTCTTTGCATCCAGCGCGACTAATGAATTGGCAAATAAATTATCGCCCTGGCGATGGCCGCCGTAATAATCCGGCACCGTAGTTCCCACCGGCAGGTAGACCAGCCCGAGCTCCGGGTCGGCACTCATCAAGGTCCAGACATTGGCGCCGCCGGTATATTGCCAGGCATCGGCCGGCCAGGTATCGCTGCCGTATTCGCCGGGTTGGGGAATGGTATGAAAAATCCACTTTAGCTCGCCGGTGCGCACATCGAAGCCGCGCACATGTCCCGGCGGAGCTTCTTTCATATCGGTGCCCTCGGTAATAGCAGAACCGACAACCACCACATCGCCCACCACCAGCGGTGGCGAACTTACAGAATATAACGATGGGTCTATGGTGCGCCCGAGGCCACGCTTAAGATCGATCTGCCCGCCGCTATTAAATGCCGAATCGCGCAGCCCGGTTTTTGCATCGATAGACAACAGAAAGGCGCGGCCCGCCGTATAGAATAGCCGCTCCTGCTCGCCATCGGTCCAGTAGGCAAGGCCACGAGTCATGAAGCCGTGCACCGCTGGCCGGCCATCCACGTACAACACCGGGTCAAAGCTCCACAGGGTTTCGCCCGACCTTGGATCGATCGCAACAATCTGCCCGAGGGAGGTGGTGGCATACAGCACGCCATTCACCATCAGTGGTGTCATCTCATAGGCATAGCTGCGGAAAGAACCGCGCTCACGGATAATCTGGTTGGCGTCTCGAATCTCTTCATCCACAGAGGTCCAGGTCCACACTCTCTGCAGGCGCTGCACATTGTCGGCATTGATCTGATCCAGCGGCGAATACTTGCTATGGCCGAGATCACCGCCGTAGGTAGGCCACTCACCATTCGCAGCCCCCTGTTGAGCGAGCACGCTGTGACCAAAAGTGAGTGTGAGGAGTGTAAAACCGAGCGCGATGTGAGAGCGGAGCATAGAAACACCTTTCGATTTAGTAGGGGACACTTAGTAGGGGACACTAATAGCTTTATAACTTAACAGGCTTTGTTGGTACAGTGGGCATTAGTAGGTCAGTAGAATCCCCCTACTTTCCTCACCTCTAGATAGTTGCCCTTACCAACATCACTATTAAACTTTTACTACCCATTCGCTAGGTCTGCGCCTCCCGCCATTGCCAATTCCCACACATCAATCTACTCTGTTCATTCCCCCGCTACCAATTGAGAACCATCATGCCCAAGAAACAAGTAGACCCTACGCGCAGGCAGCTACTCACCGGCCTCGGCACGCTCGCGGCGGCCGGCCTGTTGCCCCATCGCCTGGCGGCGCAGAGTAGCGTTAGCGAAGCAGAGATTCTCATCATCGGCGGCGGCATAGCAGGTGCCTCCACCGCCTTCCATCTGGCCGAACAGGGTCGAGATGTGTTGCTGTTGGAGCGTGGTGAGATCGCCTCGGAGGCATCGGGGCAGAACATGGGCGGCGTGGGCGGTTCGGGCTGGGGCAATAATCCCAACCTGTTGTCCTATCTGACCGCGGGCGGTGTTGAGATCTTCAAGCGCATGCAGATCGACATGGGCTACGACATGGAGTTTCGGCTTTCGGGCACATTGACCGGCATTCATACCGAAGAGCAATACGACTTCTATCAGGATTCTGTGGCAGCCCAGAAAGCCGGAGGCTACCACGTCGAACTGCTCTCCCCTCGGGAGGCGCGAGCCATCGAGCCGGAAGCCAACGGTGACTTAGCGGCTTATATGCACGCGCCCGAACGGGGCCAGGCCGACCCGGTGAAGTCTACCCGGGCATTCGCGCATGCGGCTGAGGTTGCCGGTGCCAGAATTCATACCGGGCAGAACGTTACGTCCATCACGCCGCTGGGTAGCGGTGGTTATTCGGTGCAGACCACAACGGCACAATACCGATGTCAGACCCTGGTGCTAGCCACGGGCGCCTGGTGTGGCCCGGTAGGAGCCATGCTGGGTCTTAATATTCCCATCGTGCCCATACGCGGCCAGATGTGGGCGACGGCTAGCCTGCCGCCTCGGATTATGAACACCATCGGCTCCACTGAATCGAGCTTCGCCTGGAGCAAGGGCAATGGTTCCGATAGTGTCACGCCGCCGAACCTGACGCACAAGAACGGGGAGCGGTTTACCCGGCACCTGTACGGGCGGCAGCGCAAGAATGGCGAGATTATTTTTGGCGGCGATCGTGAGAGCGTGGGCTACAACGGCACGCCTGATCAGGCGGGCATCGAGGTGAACCGCGGGCATGCGGCGGAGGTGATTCCGCTGGTGGCGAGCCTACCTATCGCGCGTACCTGGGCCGGGCTCATGCCGTTCTCGCTGGATGGCGCGCCTATTATTGGCAAGATTCCCCTCAGGGATAATCTGTTTATCGTGAGCGGCCTGGCTTCATCGGGCTTCGGCCGCGGACCGATGGCTGGCAAGTTGGTGGCCGACTACATCCATACTGGCAACAGGCACCCCGTGCTCGGCGAATCCGATCCTGCCAGGTGTGTTACTGAATAAATTGATTCTGTTATTCCCCCTTTCCTCCGCTGGGCGCACTGCATAACGGTTGGCAGATGGTGCGCGGCCAATCGATCCGGGTTGGTCGTAGTTCATCCCCAAAAAAAATGCAATATGTTAGGCTAGTTTACACATTGGCTAGCTATTCTCGCCTTTGGCAAGGCATGCGTATCGCGGGCAAAAACTTCTTTCCCCGCTCTTATTAATGAAGTGAGTGTTATGAACAAGATCAAGGAATGTATTGTCCGGCCTTCGGTGAGTCTGGATCTGTTATCCCACAAGGAGATTCAGGCGGTATCGCACTCCAACGATGAAGTGTTCAAGATATTTCGCGACTGCGCGTTGGCGGTGCTCAATACCGGTAACGAAACCGACGATGCCGATGCCCTGTTGAAGGCCTTTGAAGATTTCTCCATACACATTCTGCCGGAGTCCCGAGGCATCAAGCTGCAGATCAACAATGCGCCGAGTTCGGCCTTCGTGGACGGCAAGATGATTCGCGGTATTCAGGAGCATCTGTTCTCTGCACTCAGAGACATTATCTTCACGCAGGACAAGATCGATCAGGCTGGCGGCTTCGATGTGAGTTCCGGGCCCGGCATTACCGATGCGATGTTCCGTATCCTGCGCAATGCCGGAGTCGTGCGCGCCAACACGCCGCCTAATCTTGTGGTGTGCTGGGGCGGGCATTCCATCAGCCGCGAGGAGTACGACTACACCAAGGACGTCGGCTACCAGATGGGGCTCAGAGGCCTGGACATCGTCACCGGCTGCGGCATCGGTGCCATGAAGGGCCCTATGAAGGGTGCTATGATTGGCCACGCCAAACAGAAGAATCGTAACGGTCGCTATGTGGGCATAAGCGAGCCCGGCATCATCGCCTCGGAATCACCCAACCCGACCGTGAACGAGCTGGTGATACTGCCCGACATCGAAAAGCGGCTGGAGGCCTTCGTGCGTCTGGGGCACAGCTTCGTGGTGTTTCCCGGCGGGGCGGGCACCATGGAGGAGATACTCTATCTGCTGGGCCTGGTGATGCTCCAGGAGAACCAGGAGATTCCCATGCCGCTGATCTTCGCGGCACCCTCTACTAGCAGTGACTACTTCAAGGCGCTGGATGATTTTATCCGCAACACCCTCGGCGAGGAGGCCACCAAATACTACGAGATCATCATCGACCACCCCGAGCAGGTAGCGCAGCTGAGCCTGCGCAATCTCAACAAGGTGCTCAGCTATCGCCGCCGGGTCGACGAGTCCTATGCCTTCAACTGGAACCTGACGATTCCAGAGACCATGCAACGCCCCTTCGACCCCACCCACGAAGCCATGGCCAAGCTTAACCTTGACCCGGCATTACCGCGCGGGGAATTGATTGAGCAGCTGCGCTGCGCCTTCTCCGGCATCGTTGCCGGCAATGTTAAGGCCAACGGTATAAGGCGCATTACCGAGCATGGCCCCTATGAGTTGCACGGCGACCCGAAGCTAATGCGCGCGCTCGATACAATGCTGCAGGAATTTGTTGCGCACGGGCGCATGAAGATTTCCCGCGGCGATTACCGGCCCTGTTACCGACTGGTGCCGGAGGCAAGTTAAGTAAAATAGCAATCAAGAAGGTCTTAGCAGCACGTCAAATTTGGATTGTTGCCTAGGCCTTCTTTATCAAACCCCTCACCGCTCGAACTTCGTAGACAAGATAATAGAAGACACCGTCTTCTCAATCCCTTCCACATCGCCAATCTGATCCAGCGTCTTATCCAGGTCCAGCGTCGACTCCGCGCTCACGTGGGCGATCATGTCGTAGATGCCATTCACGGCATACACGGCCTTGATTGCCGGCAAGTGTTTAAGCTGCCGCACTATCCGCGTGGCGAGTTTGGGGTCGTAGCTAATCATCACCTGAG
>CAYGRR010000049.1:0-21687 GCA_964352295.1 uncultured Pseudohongiella sp.
TTATTTCCGGTAATCTTTATTACCGGAAATAGTGGAATGCTAAGGTTTTGGGTGGTTTACCCCCCTAAACCAGTAAATTCGGCTCTCTGGGCAGTCAGCCCTTCGTCTAGGCAATGGCTCTTTTAGTGCGCATCGTTACGAATTCTTCGGCTAGCGTTGGATGGATACCTATCGTGCGATCGAAGTCTGCCTTCGTCGCGCCGCAGTTAATCGCGACAGACAGCCCCTGCACAATTTCGCCAGCATCTGCGGCAACCAGATGCACTCCTAGTACACGATCCGATCCACGATCTACGATTAGCTTAATCATAGATCGCTCGTCGCGGCCGCTCAGTGTGTGCTTGAGTGGTTTGAACACGCTCTCGTAGACATCTATCTCCATTCCCGCGTCCAGGGCTTCCTGTTCGGTGAAGCCAACAGTGCCGATATTCGGATGGCAGAACACGGCAGTGGCTATGTTCTTGTAATTCATAGGCTTGGAATCACCCGAGAACAAAGCTCTTGAGACTATTTGGCCTTCGGCGAGAGCCACAGGCGTCAATGCAATGCGGTCTATCACGTCACCAACCGCATAAATGCTGGGTTCGGCGGTCTGGAACTGCTCGTTCACCTTGATGGCTCCGTTCTTAGCAAGTTCTACATTGACGTTTTCCAGGCCCAAATCATCGGTCAGAGGCAGTCGCCCGGTTGCCGCGAGAACCAGTCCACAGCTTAGCTTAGATCCAGACTTCAATATGACTTCCAACTTATTGTTTTGTTTGTCTATTTGGCTAATATCGTCTTCCAGGTAGAGATCTACATGCTTACCGATCTCGGCGCTTATAAACTTGCGAATATCTTCATCGAAACCCCGTAATAGCTTGTCGCCGCGGTAGACCAGGCTAGTCTTACAACCCAGCCGGCTGAAAATACTGGCGAATTCGACGGCGA
Source organism: uncultured Pseudohongiella sp. (assembly GCA_964352295.1). GTDB lineage: Bacteria > Pseudomonadota > Gammaproteobacteria > Pseudomonadales > Pseudohongiellaceae > UBA9145. Next base: position 931 of record CAYGRR010000049.1, read on the forward strand.
TATAGCCGCCACCCATAACCACGATCTCTGGCGGTAGCTCATTCAGGGCGAACAACTCATTGGAAGACACTGCTAAATCACTACCAGGAAACTCAGGAATCCACGGCCAGCCACCGACGGCAATCAGGATATGCTTCGCGCTGATCGTCCTGCCAGCTACCAGCACCTCATGTGGACCGCTGACCCGCGCCCTGGCCTCAAAAATATCGACATCGTTAGAGTCAAGTATCGATTTATATATGCTATTTAATCTGCTGATTTCTTTGTCTTTATTCGCTTTAAGAACGCCCCAGTCGAAGCGTAGATCAGTGAACTCCCAGCCGAAACCCCTGCTGTCTTCGAAATCGTCGAAATAGTGTGCCGCATAGCTGAATAGCTTCTTCGGCACGCAGCCTACGTTCACACAAGTGCCTCCGAAATAGCGTTCCTCGGCAATGGCCACTCTGGCTCCCAGGCTCGCGGCTATTCGGCTAGCCCGAACCCCGCCCGAACCGGCGCCTATAACAAACAAATCGTAATCAAATGTATCCAAGTCCTGTATCCTTTTATGCGTCGAATCCAGCAGCGAGCTTCGACGCGCGCTCTATTAGCGGCATTATGCCCTAGCTGCACTATCGAGAGTACAAGACCCACCATGCAAGTGAATTTATTCGAAGGCATCGAGCGTTCCGGTGAAGGAATTCAGCACCGCATCGACGAAGCTCAGCTCATAGAATATCCCCAATTCCTGAAGTCGATTGAAGCAAGCCTGTTGTTAGAAACACTCCTCGTCGACATACCCTGGCGCCAGGAGCATCTACGCATCGCTGGAAAGCTGCGAGCCATACCACGATTGCAATGCTGGATGGGAGATAGTGCCAGCGAATACGGTTACTCGGGCGTCCGGCTTACGCCCTGCCCCTGGCTTGCTAGCGTCGGAGACATTCGCGATCGCATCGCCCAGCTAAGCGGTAGTTGTTTTAACTCGGTGCTGATTAATCTCTATCGCGATGGCCAAGACAGTGTCGCCTGGCATGCGGATGACGAGGCCGAGCTTGGCACCGAGCCAGTGATCGCATCGCTAAGTCTGGGTGCGCAAAGAGTTTTCCAACTGAAACAAAAACAGCTCAGCCCGGCGAAGAAATATCAGCTTCAACTCCAGCATGGGAGCCTGCTATTAATGGGCGGAAAGATGCAACAGCACTGGCTGCATCAATTACCGAAAGAGAAGGGATTGCTGAAGCCGCGCATCAATCTAACCTTCAGAAATATAGTCGGCGTGTAGATACCTAAGTGGTCACACCTTTTTGAATGCGCAGGGCTGAGCTTTATGAACGACAGGGATAGTTTCGATATCTGCGTAATCGGTGCTGGCGTGATCGGTTTGGCCATCGCCTTCGAGCTTGCGAAAAAATTCAAGGATCGGAAGGCAAGCATCGTGATACTCGAGAAGGAAGCTACGTTCGGGCAGCACATCAGCAGCCGCAACAGCGAAGTGATTCACGCGGGCATCTACTACCCATCCGGTACTCTGAAAGCAGAATTCTGTGTAGCAGGCAAAGAGTTGCTGTACGCCCATTGCGAGCAATTTCATATTCCGCATCGTAGAATCGGCAAGCTTATCGTCGCCAAGCAAGAAGGCATTGCTATGCTTGAGACGCTTCGTGCCCAAGCCATCGCGAATGGCGTTCTCGATCTTCAGCTACTCGATAGACACGAGCTAAAGAAACTAGAGCCGCATCTTGAGGCCGACGCCGCATTGCTCTCACCCTCTACTGGAATAATAGATAGCCATAGCTATATGCAGAGTCTCCTGCATCTGGCTGAAAACCTTGGCGTGCAATTCTCGCGCTACTCACGTGTTCAGGAAATAGATGCGGAGCACGATGCTTTCAGAGTGAGCTGTCAACTCAACGAGAATAGAAACCCCGAGGGATATGAGTTCAACTGCAGGCAGATAATAAATGCGGCTGGCCTGGAGGCGCAGTCGATCGCACACTCAATACCGTCGGTAGCGGCGGAAACGATCCCACCGCTTTACTATTGCAAGGGTGACTACTTCGACTACAGAGGTCGAAACCCGTTCGCACACTTGATCTACCCGCTTCCCGAAGCGAACACGGCAGGCCTCGGTATTCATTCCACCATGGACATGTCTTCACAACTAAAATTTGGACCGGACGCGGAGTATGTAGACGACATTAACTTCGAGATAGATGGCAGCAAGAGTAAGGCGTTTGCTAAAAGTATCGCGGCGTATTTTCCTGCCATCACTGCAGGCGATCTCAAGCCAGCCTACTCGGGCATTAGGCCGAAAATATCTAAGCCCGGCGCGAGCGCCGCCGACTTCGAGATTCATGGCAAGGAACGACACGGGGTTGCAGGCCTGGTCCAGCTATTTGGCATAGAGTCGCCTGGCCTCACTGCGAGTCTGGCAATCGCTAAACGCGTGGCGAGTCTTATCGAGTTATAGACCCAGAGGATTCATCGCCGGATTGTAGTCTACAAAGTCGGCGATCTAGTTAAGTCTTTTCTACAGGCACTCAATTTGGACTCTATCAACGTCTTAAGCTCCGAAGACTGTTTGTCGAAGTGCAGCCCTATTCCACTGCAGCGACCGTTTCCCAAGTCAACGGGGCTAATCCAAACGATCTTCGTTATGCTTAGGTACTGCTGAGTATTGTCGGGAAGTTGGAGAAGCAAGCAGAGCTTGGCCTCTAGATTGTAATCGTGCCAAGAGCCGCGCTCCTTAGCCGATGAGGTAATCGGCAGAAATAGTCCGCCGTTAAGAAGAAAGGGCATATAGGCATGCCGCAGGGTGTCGATGTCGTCTATGCGAACCGATAGCACTGCTGTGTTGGCGGTGATGGGTGTATCCCTCCTCTGAAAATACGGTTCAGTATTCTCTGCCCTTAGCGCAGGTCGAGCTTGCTCCACTGCCACAGTATCGACTCCATGATGAGCTGCGGGTTTGGGTTCGTACTAGAGGCGAGTTGCCGGCGCGCCATTTCAACTTCATTATAGAAACGTGAAAGGGAGCTTGCGACAACCTGAGACGAAGCTGGGTCATTCGATGGTGCCAGCAAAGCATACAGGCTTTGCAGTGCGGGCTCGTCTCCCCTCTCCTCGCTGCCAGTTAGACTGTATTTAGTAAGCTTAGACAAGAAAGCCGACAATTGCTGCAATATTTCCGATTCTCCCGTCTGCGCGCTGAGAGCCAGCACCTGCTGTATCGTTTTCCTGCCAGTCTTAAGCTCGCAGATGCTCTGCAAGAACAACGCCCGCGACTGCAACGAGTCGCCCTCGGCTAACTGCAGTGCAGTCAGCGGCCTGAACTCGCTAGCCTGAAGGAGTGAGTCCACGTTCCCATCGCCTACTATTGAGCGTAACCACGACGATGCGATCTCCGCACCTGGAACCTGGAAGGCGAGTTTCTGGCAGCGGCTGCGTATGGTTGCGACAAGACGACCGGGATGACTCGACACCAAGAATACGTGGGTATTGTCGTTTGGTTCCTCCAGAGTTTTTAACAGAGCGTTTGCCGCGTTCGCATTTAGCAGGTGTGCATCCTGCAGGATCGCGAGCTTCGCTCCGCCTGAATGACTGCTGCGAATTACGAATTCGGAAAGATTCCGTATCTGATCGATCTTGATGTTTCTGCTGCCCTCTTCGGGCTCGATTCGCACTATGTCGGGATGATTTCCAGATCCACCCTTCAGGCAGTTAGCGCATTCACCACAAGCTCTTGCGAGAGAATCGCTGCCTTGGGTTGTTTTTTGCTTCGCAGGATTTAGACAGAGGGCGTATCGCGCGAAGGCATCGGCGAACAGTGCCTTGCCAAGGCCCTCACTTCCACTAAGTAGGTAGGCGTGCGCCAACTGCTTGGCCGCGAAAGCGCGAGTCAGTCGTGACCACTGAGCGCTCTGCCAGGGAAATGGCGCGCTCAAGGTCGGTGTCGAACTCGGCTTGTTCTCGCTCATAGCATCATCACCTTTTACACCAGTTTCGCGAGCCCGCTCTCGAGGGCGGCTAGCAGATCCCGCTTCACGTCATCGAGGGGTTTAGAGGCATCGATCACAGTACAGCGGCCAGGCTCAGCCTTGGCGATATCGAGGTAACATTGCCGGACCTTCTGGAAAAAACTCTGCTGTTCCAATTCGAATCTATCTAGCTCACCGCGATTGCCCGCCCTCTCCATACCTATTTCCGGATCGAGGTCCAACACGATAGTCAGATCGGGTCGAAGGCTACCCTGAACGAGTGACTGTAGCTGCTCGATTAAAGCAACACTCAGGCCCCGCCCTGCTCCCTGGTACGCAAAGGTTGCATCGGTGAATCGGTCGCATACGACCCACTTCCCCTCGGCCAGTGCAGGCTCGATGACTTGCTTAAGATGCTGGGCCCGCGCTGCGAATACGAGTAGCAGCTCGGTCAGCTCCGACATCGGCTCCTCGTGTACACTGAGTAATAGCTCGCGGATATTCTCCGCCAGTGGCGTACCACCGGGTTCTCGAGTCAGCACATAAGCTATCCCGCGCTGGCTGAGATACTGGGTGATGAATTCGATGTTCGTGCTCTTGCCAACGCCCTCTGTGCCTTCCAGAGTGAGAAAGAGCCCTCGCTTATTCGTCATTTCTATTCACTTTCATTTAATTCTGGCTAAGGCCGCGGTTGCCGGGTTCTGCCATCCTAGTTAGCCCGCAGCTGGTATTCACGCACGGCGGCATTGTGCTCTTCCAGGGTTCTGGAGAATTGATGACTCCCATCCCCCCTCGCAACAAAATAGAGGAATTCCGAGGCGGCGGGATTGAGCGCCGCTTCGATAGACGCCGCCCCGCTTAGCGCAATGGGTGTTGGCGGCAGACCAGCGATTCGATAGGTATTATAGGCAGTCTCCTCCGATAAATCTTCACGCGTGATGTTCCCCGCGTAACGCTCTCCCATTCCATAGATAGTGGTCGGGTCAGACTGCAATCGCATACCCTGTTCCAAGCGGGAAACGAATACCCCTGCGATAAGCCCACGCTCGCTATTGCTCGCCGACTCTTTCTCGATTATGGAAGCCATGATGAGCGCCTCATAGGCGTTGCTGTAGGGTAATGCTCCTAGCTTCGAATCCCAGGCGGCGTTCAGGACAGCATCCAGCCGCCGCTTCGCCCGCAAGAGTAGCTCTGCATCCGAAGTACCCTTGGTAAAGAAATAGGTATCTGGATACAGCAAGCCCTCTGGATTGTCGTGGCCTAGGGCGAGCCGCTGTGCGATCTCTGCCGCGCTTAAGCCTGTCAGGTCGCTGCGAATATTCTCATTGCGCCAGATCACGTTGAGCGCCTGTTCAAAGGTCCAGCCCTCGACTAGCGTGATGCGATACTGCACAGCCTCGCCGCTTACGATCTTGTCGAGTATCTGTGCCGGCGTGATGCCTCTTTGAAGCTCGTACTCGCCGGTCTGAATACTACTCTCGACGCCCTGCAGTCGCGCCCACAACTTAAACAGTGTAGGGCTAGGAATTAGTCCAGCATTATTCAATTCAGCGGCGACTCTTGAGAGGGAGCTTCCGGCTGTCACTTCTATCTTCGTTGATCCAGACTCGGTGGGTATTCCAGAGACCTCGACGAATAGTCCTCGATAAGCAAGCACTGCGCAGGATACGAAGATGGCAGCCATAGCTAAACCAGACACTAGCGCCACTCGTCTTCTCATAATGACGTGCTACCGAAGAGTGCGCTGTGAATCTGCAACGCGCCGACCCTATAGACACAGCGGTTTCGATCGGGCTTCCAATCCTCGCCGCTGATCTCTGCCACCGGCCACACTCCGAACACGCTATTGCATAGCAGAATATCCTCAGCCGCCTTTAGCTGCTCAACGTTGATCCTCTCTCTCGTAACCGGCGTTCCCTGCGCCTCGAATGCAGAGATCGTATGATTCAGCATGACGCCTTCGACACCACAATGGCTGAGTACGGGTGTCACTAAGTGATTGTCTATGACGACTAGCAGATTGCTCCTGCAGCCTTCGATGACATTGCCCGTCTCATCCATGCACAGTCCTTCATCTTGTCCCGCTGGTATCTGCGCGCTGGCTAACACTTGATCTAGTCTATTCAGATGTTTGATACCGACTAGGCTGGAATTGCTGGATAATCTGTGCTGGCAGAACACTACTTTAGCGCCAGTGGCGGTGTCGGGAGACTTGTAGGGTTTAAGTTGCAGAACGCGAGTACACTGTGCGGTATCTATAGGACTGTAGCCCCTGTCGCTCTCACCCCGCGTTACTGTTATTTTCAGAATCGCATCTGGCTCTGCATTGGATCGCAGCAACAGTGCTATCTCGGTCTCTAATAGATCGAAGTCGACGCTTAGGCTCAGCGCTGCACAAGCGCGTCGCAATCGAGCGAGGTGTTCTACTCTTAGTATGAGGTTGTTGAAGAGGACTCTAATTGTTTCGAAGCAGCCATCGCCGTACTGAAATCCGCGATCGCGAATAGAAATGTGTTCCGCTTGCCGCCCGTTTATCAAACTCTGCAAGGGTCCATCTGGCATGGTGAAAACCGACTAGTTATGCTTTGAGAAGATCAAGCTGCCGTTGGTGCCGCCGAAGCCAAATGAATTTGAGAGTACGACATTGACTTTTTTCTCGCGGCTCTCATTTGGCACGTAATCTAAATCACAGCCTTCATCAGGATTGTCGAGATTTATAGTGGGGCTTATCACCTGGTCGCGCAGCGTCAACACCGAAACGATCGCCTCAACCGAACCCGAAGCTCCCAATAGATGACCGATCATGGATTTCGTTGAGCTCACGCATAGCTTTTTAGAGTGTTCTGCAAACACTGTCTTGATCGCCTGAGTCTCAGCCATATCTCCAGCCAAGGTTGACGTGCCGTGCGCATTTACATAGTCCACGTCCGATGCATTCAGGCCAGCACTGTCCAAGGCGTTCTGCATACATTGCGCCGCTCCTGCCCCACCTTCCGACGGTGAGGTCATGTGGTAGGCGTCGCCGCTCATGCCGAAGCCGACGAGTTCGGCATAGATCTTTGCGCCACGCTTCTTCGCGTGTTCATATTCTTCCAGCACCATGATGCCGGCTCCATCGCTCAACACGAAACCGTCGCGGTCTCTGTCCCATGGCCGGCTTGCTCGCTGCGGGTCATCGTTTCTCTGGGAGAGTGCCCGCGCGGCACAGAAGCCACCGAGTCCAACAGGCGTCGTCGCCATCTCTGCCCCGCCAGCAACCATCACGTCCGCCTGGTTGTTGGCAATCATATTGGCAGCGAGGCCGATGTTGTGAGTACCGGTTGTGCAGGCAGTTACCACGGCGATGTTAGGTCCCTGCAATCCGAAGCGAATAGAGAGAGTGCCGGCAACCATATTCACTATGGAGCCAGGGACAAAGAATGGAGAAACCTTACGGGGACCAGATTCTTGAATGATGTGGGTGGTCTCTTCGATACTACCGATACCACCGATGCCAGAGCCAACCGCCACGCCAGCGCGCTTGAGGTCGAGGTTTGCGTCCTCTATGCCAGCATCTTGAATCGCTTGAACGCCCGCGGCAATTCCGTAGTGCATGAATATATCCATGCGGCGGGCATCTTTAGCAGACATATAGTCAGTGCAGTCGAAGTCTTTGACGGTGCCGCCAAACTGAGTACTGAAATCAGAAGTATCGAAATGCTCGATCGTATTGATACCAGACTGACCGTTCTTGATTGCACCCCAAGCGGTCTCGACATCATTCCCAACTGGGGTGATGAGACCTAGACCAGTTACAACAACTCTTCTGCTACTCAATGCTCTGCTCTCCTGACTAAAAACAACAAACGCCAGATAGACAAAAGCTACTCAAGAATGAACTAGAGTAGCTCTGTTTTGTTCTGATGTTCAGTGTTACAGGTGTGAATTGATATAGTCACAGGCCAATTGCACAGTAGTAATCTTTTCGGCTTCTTCATCAGGAATTTCAGTCTCGAATTCCTCTTCCAATGCCATTACTAATTCGACGGTATCTAGTGAGTCGGCGCCTAGATCTTCTACAAATGAAGCAGAAGGTTTAACTTCGTCTTCCTTTACGCCAAGCTGTTCGCAGACAATTTTCTTAACGCGCTCTTCAATGCTACTCATATCTATTATTAGCTCCTAATACTGTTTTTCTAGCGGTGTTGCCAGGGTCTTCGATTGACAGGCCCTGTTATCGGTAATTCGGGTAAACATTGAACAAACTATCTACCGTTGCTCTCACCAAATAGTCAAATTTTGGTGCTCTCCGAGGGCCTCGCAGACACCCATCGAATAATTCAGGACGCAAGTTTACCTCTATTTCCATGCGATGTAATGTCTAAATTCAAAAATAAGCCACACACGATAAACCCTCAATTAACTCAATAACTTAGCTCTACGCCATATACATGCCACCGTTCACATGCAGGGTCTCTCCGGTGATGTAGGCGCCACTTTCAGAGGCCAAAAATCCCACCACGGCGGCGATCTCTTCAGGCTGTCCTAAGCGGCCTAGCGGAATCGAAGCGAGCAGGGCTTCGGCCTGTTTCTCGGGCAGATCTTTAGTCATGTCTGTAGCGATAAAACCGGGTGCTACCGCATTCACGGTGATACCTCGAGAACCAATCTCTTTGGCTAGTGCGCGACTAAAGCCTTCGATGCCAGCCTTGGAGGCAGCATAGTTTGATTGCCCTGCGTTACCGCTAGATCCCACAACGGAACTGATATTAATAATCCTGCCCCAGCGAGCCTTCGTCATGCCCTTTACACAGGCCTTGCACAATCGATACATAGAGCTGAGGTTTGTATCGATCACGTCAGTCCATTCCTCGGTCTTCATACGCATCAGCAAATTGTCTTTAGTGATGCCGGCGTTGTTCACCAATACCCCGGGCATGCCGTGCTTCTCGGTGATCGCGGCGATCACGGAGGCCACGGAATCGTCGGAAGAGACATCGAGGCACATTCCCTCACCCTGAATCGAATTCTCGGCTAGATAGCTGCTGATGTTCTGCGCGCCGCCATCCGACGTGGCCGTGCCAATCACAACAAATCCGCGACTGCCCAGTTCCAAGGCTATTGCCCGCCCTATCCCTCTACTCGCGCCAGTTACTAGGGCTACTGTGGTGGCATCATTCATACTGTCTATCCTCTCTCTATATAACTAGATACTAAGCGACTACTGTGACGAGAATGCTTCTAAGGCGCTAGCGAGCCCCTCAGGATCCTCACTGGCAAAGCAGTTGATCTCTGGTTCTATTCGCTTAATCAGACCACTTAAGACTTTGCCTGGCCCGCATTCCAAAACCTTTGCCACACCCGCTTCCTTCATGGCTACTACAGAATCTACCCACAGAACAGGCGCATACAACTGACTTATTAGGTTTTTCTTTATTTCCTCTGGGTTATCACTGCACTGCGCGTTTACGTTCTGTACTACAGGAATCTGCGGCACACTGAATTGCACTCCTTCCAATGCCGCCTGCAGCTGCTCCGCCGCCGGCTTCATTAATGCACAATGAGAGGGCACACTAACATTCAAGGGCAGTGCTCGCTTCGCGCCTGCCTCTTTGCAGAGAGCCATGGCGCGCTCCACCGCATCCGCATCGCCAGCGATAACCGTTTGGCCCGGCGAATTGTAATTTGCGGCCGAAACCACGTCGCCCTGCGCTGCCTCGGCGCACAGGCCAGCTATTCTGTCGTCTTCTAAACCGATGATAGCGGCCATCTTTCCCGTGCCAGCGCTGACAGCGGCCTGCATGTAGCGCCCGCGCTGATGCACTAATCGAATCGCATCATCGAAGGAGAGGACGCCGGAGCACACTAGTGCGGAATACTCACCGAGGCTGTGTCCTGCCAGTAACATGGGCTGCGTGCCTTCTCTGCTCTGCCAGATGCGCCAAATGGCGATCGAGGCTGCTAATAGCGCAGGCTGGGTGATCTCGGTTTGATTGAGTTGTTCAGTCGCATCAGTCTGGCAAATTTCCCAGAGATCGCGACCCAGCGCCGCAGAGGCTTCTGCGAAGGTTTCCACTACGGTGCTCTCAGCGGCTGCCAGATCTCCTAGCATGCCTAATCGCTGCGACCCCTGCCCTGGAAATACGAAACCAATATTATTCATTCTGTTATTCATCCCCGCTCGTTCTTGATGACGTGCTCTTTCGGTGCTCAGCTCGCCGCAATGATCGCAGCTACTTTTTCTCGTATCAAATCTGGCACGCCGTTTTCTGCCTCTCTAACGGCCTGCTGTATCGCGTACGCAAACCCCTCTATTGTGGCATTCCCATGACTCTTTACGATGCTGCCCTGCAGGCCCAGTAGGCTAGCACCGTTAAAACGATGTGGATTAATTTGTTCGCTCAGGCTCTTGAATAATTTAGCTTTATTCTCATTTTGAGATGCGCTAGTCGGGTCATTAAATATCTGCGAAGACAGCAACTTCTTAACGACGTTCGCAACGCCGGCGCTAGTCTTGATCGTCACATTGCCGACGAAACCATCACATACTACTACGTCTGCCTTACCCTCGAAGAGCTCATTGGCCTCGATGAAGCCGACATAGTCGATGGCCGGGCAACGCGCCATAAGCGTGCTAGCGTCCCGGACTTCTTCGGTGCCCTTGAACTGCTCAGATCCGATATTGAGCAGGCCTACCGTGGCAGCCTCTCCCTGTAGCGATTCGGCTAGGACTGACCCCATGACGGCAAATTCGAAGAGTTGTTGGGCGTCGCACTCGGGATTCGCTCCAACATCTAGCAGGAAACACTGCCGCGTTGCCCCAGGTATACTCGCCACAATGGCTGGCTTCTGAATACCGCTGATGGTCTTCAGCAGGTGGCGGCCAATCATCAGCAGCGCGCCGGTGTTTCCCGCGCTAACCATAGCCTGCACCTTGCCCTCCTGAAGCAGCTGTACAGCCTTATACATCGAAGAGGTCTTGCCGCTGCGCAAGACTTGAGAGGGCTTATCCTCGTCACTGATGACGTCTAAGGTGTGGCTAAGGGTAATGCGGTTGGTAACTGCAGGCGTGACGGAACCCAGATAGGGCTCCATCTGGCTTTTATCGCCTACGAGGGTGAGGGATAGGTCGGAATTGACTTCCAGAGCGTGCAAAGCGGCTGGGAGGGTGACTCTAACCCCTCCTTCACCGCCCATAGCGTCGATTGCTATGCGCTTAGGCAAACTCAAGGCTGGGCGCTCTAGCCTTCGCCTAGATCCAGTACTTTCTTACCTTTATAGAAACCGTCTGCTGTTACGTGATGACGACGATGCACTTCGCCTGTCGTCTGATCCGTAGATAGCGTTGGCCCCGTGAGGGAATCGTGAGATCGTCGCTGGCCACGCCGTGAACGGGTAACCTTGCTTTTTTGAACTGCCATTTCACTCTCCTAATACAAATTCTTTAAGTAGTTTCAATCACTTGCGTCACTTTCTTTCAGTGATTTAAGCACTGCAAACGGGCTCTCTTTAGCATCGGCTTTCCCCACTTCTACAGTTGTAGGCGCGCCTGCTACGTATTTCCCTTGATCGATACAGTTGCCACTCTCGTGGTAACTCACAATCGGCGTACACAGAATCAATTGCTCTTCGGCCAATGCGGCCAGATCTAGCTTAAAATCCTCGCAGATCCAGGGATCTAGCTCCGCGTCTAGTTGCTGCGCCGCGGCCTCATCTCTAACTAACGCCAGATTTATGTCGTCCGCTAGTGCTATAGCTAGAGGCTTAAGACAGCGCTGGCAGAAAACATTCACCTCAGCCTGCAAATTCCCGGTGATCAGGCGTTGCTTCCCATCACCGACCGAGAACTTCAGCTCTAGCGTCACCCAGCCAAGCTCATTAGCAAGCGTCTGGCGAAAACGGGGCAACCTTTCTAACGCCAAGTTTCCGCGTATTTCCCCCTCTTGGAGGAAGATCTTACGGGTGTCCGCGTAGGCTGGAATAGAGCTATCTAACATCAGGCGCGCATAATAGGCGTATGACCGCCATCTGTCAAAGATTTCTCTAAAGTTTAATGCCCTGTGAATTGTTGTAAGCTTCTGTATTTACAGCTATTTACCTAATAGTTGCAGTAGCGAGTCCAGATGCGCTGGCAGTGGCGCTGCTACGCTGACGGTACCGGCCCCATCGGCTAATTCGAATTCGATTTTCCAGGCATGCAAACACAGGTTTTTGACCCGCTCTAGGGCGCTATTTTTAGCCCTGAATGTGTATTTATCATCCCCTACAATGCCGTGGCCCGAATGTTGGCAGTGAACCCGTATTTGGTGGGTACGCCCGGTCTCCGGCATCGCCTCCAGTAACGTAGCGCCATCGAAATGCTGTTTCACCGCGAAGCGAGTCAGAGAGGGCTTGCCATTTTTATCCACCCTCACGATCCGTTCGCTCTCACCCAGTGGGTCCTTCTGCAGCGCCACATCGACGCAATCGAGTGCTGCCGGCCAGCTTCCATGCACGAGGGCTAGATAGTGCTTTTTTACATTTTTTACTTTAAGTTGTTTCTGTATATATTTTAAAAACATAGAGTTTTTAGCAACAACAAGACAGCCGGTCGTGCCGCGGTCTATCCTGTGAGCAAGCTCAAACTCACCCCAGCCAGGCTTGCACTGACGCAGCGCCTCAATGAGACCGAGGCTAACACTCGTCCCGCCATGCACGGCCATCCCCGCCGGCTTATTCAGGACTAGCAGGTCATCGTTCTCGAACAGGATGCTCTCGAGCAGGAACTGCTGTAGAGCAGGACTCGGTGTGGCCGTCTGCGGGCTGTAACTGCTCGTGTAAGGCGGTATGCGGACCTCATCGCCCATTTCCAACTTACGATCAGGCTTACAGCGTTTCTTGTTTACTCGCACCTCTCCGCGCCGGATAAGACGGTAAACGCGTGTTCGCGGAACACCCTTAAGCTGACGAATGAGGAAGTTATCCAGGCGCTGTCCGACATGAGACGTCTCCACACGAACCAGTTGAACACCGTCACTGGCACTACTAGTAGTTTTCACGGCGTTCCTCTGGCATAAGCTGGGGAGCTAAGTTCAATCTCAATCGAGAATTGGGCATTTTACACCAATCTGCGTCTGGAATAATGGTGTACAATCCCCTCCTTTTCACGTTTGTCAAAATCATGATTACCCTCAAACAAACACTTATTGAATTCGTCGGCGAAGCCCTCTCTACAGTCTCAGGGCTCAGCGATTGCGACCCAAATGTTATAACTGCCTCCAAGCCGGAATTCGGTGACTACCAGAGCAACGGCGTAATGTCGATTGCGAAGCAGGTGGGCAGCAATCCACGACAGCTCGCCAGCGAAGTAGTCGCAAGGATGACTGCCGCTGCGAATCCACTTATCGAAAAATTGGAAGTGGCTGGGCCGGGTTTCATCAACATTCATCTTAGCGATGCGGCGCTGATGCAACGCGCAGCAGAAATTCGCAACGATATAGCGAAACTGATTCCTACTACGAGCAGAGTCGAGAAGATTGTGGTCGACTACTCTTCGCCGAATCTAGCGAAAGAGATGCACGTGGGTCACCTGCGCGGAACGATAATAGGCGACTGTCTTGTACGGGTACTCGAACGCCAGGGTCACGACATAATTCGGCAGAATCATGTCGGCGACTGGGGCACGCAATTTGGCATGCTGATCTCCTATATGCGAGAGCTCAGCGACTCAGAGGGAGATCTACCGACACAGCTAGCCGACCTGGAGACATTCTACCGCGCCGCCAAAGAACGATTCGATGCCGATCCGAAATTCGCCGACACAGCACGTGCCAGCGTAGTGAAACTCCAGGGTGGCGACAAGGAGCATCTACTGGTTTGGCAGCAGTTTATCGATGAGTCCTTAAAGCACTGCCAGGCTGTCTACGACAAGCTCAACGTTACCCTTAGCCGCAAGGACTTGAAGGCTGAGAGTTTCTACAACAAAGACCTCGAGGGCGTGGTAAGGAAATTAGACGACGCGTCGCTCCTCTCCATCTCAGAAGGCGCCAGATGTGTCTTTTTGCCAGAGTTCACCGGAAAGGATGGAGATCCGCTACCCGTAATAATACAGAAGACAGATGGCGGCTACCTCTACGCCACTACCGATCTGGCAGCAGTGCAATACCGCTCCTTCGAGCTCGAAGCTGATCGCTCCCTGTATGTTGTAGATGCACGCCAGTCACTACATTTTCAGCAAGTGTTCGCCGTAGCGAGAAAGGCAGGGTTCGCATCGGATACTATATCCTTGGAGCATATTGCCTACGGCACAATGATGGGCAACGATGGCCGCCCATTCAAGACCCGTTCCGGCGACACGATCAAGCTTGTGGATCTACTTGATGAGTCAATCCGGCGAGCTCACGATCTTGTGAAAGAGAAAAACCCGAAATTGGACGCTGCGACCTACGCATTGATCGCAGAGAAAATAGGCATCGCTGCCGTGAAATACGCAGACCTTTCGAAGAACAGGACTAGTGATTATATTTTCGATTGGACTAGCATGTTGTCCTTCGAAGGAAATACTGCACCCTATCTGATGTATGCCTACGCACGGATACGCAGCATCTTGGTAAAGCAGGAGTCGGGGCTTGAGGACATGCAGGTAACGTCCATCGATGAGCCTGCAGAGAGGAGTCTACTGCTAAAGATTATGCAGTTGCCCGAGGTTGTAGACATGGTCGCGCGGGACTGCTATCCAAACTTCCTGTGCAACTACCTGTATGAATTGGCAGGCTTGTTCATGCGCTTCTATGAATCCTGCCCTATTCTGAAAGCCGAAGCGGAAATCAGAGATTCGCGCCTGGCACTAGCGGCGTTGACCGCGACAACCTTGCAGCAGGGACTGGACTTGTTGGGTATAGAGACTCTCGAGAAGATGTAGCTTACTCGCAGCCATTGCAAAGCCGCGAGTAAGCAGTAGCTGTCAAACTAATCCACCAACTCTAGCAACAGCTTATTGAGTCGCGACGAGAAGTCTGCTGGGTCTTCAAGTTGCACGCCATCGGCAAGCCCAGCCTGTCCGAACAGGATTGATACGATGTCACCGAAGCGATCCTCATCCGATTCCTTGTCGAGTTTAATCACCAAGGGGTGTGTCGGATTGATCTCAAAGATAGGCTTCATCTCAGGCACTGCCTGACCGGAGGCTTCCATGATCTTGCGCATCTGCATACCCATGTCATGATCGTCCACCGCCAGACACGCGGGCGAATCAGTCAGCCTGTGAGTGACCCTAACCTCTTTAACCTTCTCGCCCAAGTTAGCCTTGATACGCTCAACTAGTTTTACAAATTCCTTCTCGGTCTTCTCCTGGACTTCCTTATCCTCTTCATCTTCCAGCTTACCGAGGTCTAGCTCTCCCCGGCTGATATCTTGAAGTCTTTTGCCATCGAATTCATTGAGGTGGCTCATCAGCCACTCGTCGATTCGATCGTGCATCAGTATGACCTCGATACCCTTCTTGCGGAAAATCTCCAGATGCGGACTGTTCCGGCCGGCCTTCGCAGATTCTGCTACCAGATAATAGATCTTTTCCTGTCCTTCCTTCATGCGTGACACGTAGTCATCAAGCCCCTGATCCTGGGCATCCTTCTCCGAATGCGTCGTAGTGAATTGCAGAAGCTTTGCAATCTTCTCTCTATTCGCGAAATCTTCGGCGGGACCTTCCTTCAGCGCCTGTCCAAATTCCTTCCAGAATTTATTGTATTTCTCTTTGTCCTTCTTGCGCATCTTCTCCAACATATCCAATGCGCGCTTTGTTAAGGCGCTGCGCATGGAGTCCACGACTGGGTCCTTCTGTAGAATTTCCCTGGATACGTTCAGAGAGATGTCATTCGAGTCGACTACGCCCTTCATGAAGCGCAGATACAGTGGCAGGAATTGTTCGGCGTCATCCATAATGAATACGCGCTGCACGTAGAGTTTCAAGCCCTTCGCCGAATCTCTATTCCAGAGATCGTAGGGGGCACGCGCCGGCACGTACAGCAGACTTGTGTACTCCAGTTTTCCCTCTACCTTGTTATGGCTCCACTCGAGCGGATCTTCGAAGTCATGGCTTACAGACTTGTAGAACTCCTTATACTCTTCTGCTTTTACGTCTTTGCGTGAACGGGTCCAGAGTGCTTTCGCTTCGTTGATAGCCTCGTACTCAACTGGCTTCGCTTTTGCCTTTTTATCGCCGCCCACCTCGTCAGCATCGGCTGTGCCATTGTCTTGTTTCGGCATGAGTACCGGGATAGCGATATGATCGGCGTATTTCTTTACGATGCTTCTTAAGCGGTAACTCTCGGCATACTCCTTCTCTTCCTTCTTGAGATGCAATGTAATCTCGGTTCCGGCAGTTGGCTTCTTTGCCGCCTGTAGGGAATAATCCGCCTCTCCTGCGGAGACCCAAAGAGTCGCCTCGTCTTCTGCAGTCCCAGCCTTCCTCGTCAATACCTCAACTTTATCCGCGACGATGAATGCGGAGTAGAAGCCAACACCAAATTGGCCGATTAGTTGCGAGTCCTTCTTCTGGTCGCCGGTAAGCGTCTCCAAAAATTGAGCCGTTCCCGATTTCGCGATAGTACCGAGGTTGGTAATGACCTCATCTCGGGTCATACCGATTCCATTATCACTAATCACCAAGATATTTTTCTTCGTGTCGAAGTCGATCTGTACCTTGGGCTCGCCGTTATTCTCAAGGAGTTCCGGTTGTGAGAGTGCGGCGAAGCGTAGCTTGTCGGCCGCATCGGAGGCGTTAGATATTAGCTCTCGCAGGAATATCTCCTTATTGCTATAGAGAGAATGAATCATTAGATGAAGGAGTTGCTTCGCTTCAGTCTCAAATCCTCTTGTTTCTGCCTTCTTTGCTGCCATCACTCTTTCCTCGTGTATCTCTGGCCAATGCTCAAAACCCGTTCATAAAAAAACCCAATCTGCGGTAATAACCGCATGATTGGGTCTTCAATGGGGGCGCTGGCTCAGTTTTTCAAGCGCGCCCCTTGGTTCTATTTACTCCTATTGCAGCGGCGGATAAGGCTGATAGAAATCTATCGCATCTGCCTTGCGTGAAGCAATGGTGTTGATGTAGGTTCGGCGCCCTTCTATCGCGCGCATGAAGTTCTGCGCCGCGGTTCTGGCACGCTCATCGCCTGCATCGGCAGCGTCGGTTGCCGCTTCCTCAGCCGCATCGAAATTGAGCAGTTCGAGATGGGCCCTGGAGAGAAACATCAGGGTATCCGAGCGATCGCTAAGCTCACCCTTCTCGATGGCGTTCTCGAATGCCTCAACCGCTGACTCGTAGTCATGGAGAACATAATGAATATAGCCTAGCGTGTCGTAAGCGTTGCCGGTCTCATCTGCTTCTGCTGCGGCGATCGCAGGTTCTAGGGCAGCGTCGTAGTCGCTCCCCATCAGATGCATCTGTGTGAGGCGAGTCAGGTTCTGCTCATCGCTCTCGACGACCTCTTTCTCCAATCCTTCGGCAAGGATTTTGCCACCGGTATATGGCAGATCTACACCGGCTAAGGATTGCGCAAGATTTATGTAGCGCGTGTCGTCGTCCATCAATCCGCGCAGATAATAGAGATTCAAGGCCTGCAAGCCACGGCTATCATTCTCTAATCCAGCATAGATCGCGCTCAGATTCTGCCAATCTGTCTTGTTGTCAAACAGGACGATCATCGTCTTAGTTAACTCAAGCGCAGATTCGAAGTCCTCTAAAGTGAAATAGAGCCCGTTGAGATACGCGTAGTCGTCGCGCTCCAGCGTCTCTCCATTCGCGAGCATCAACTCCATCCTGGCGATCCAGAATGGTTTGGCCGCCTCGAAGTTCTCGAGTTGATAGTGCGCATAGGATAGGCCGCGGTACACGATCTCATCCTCTGTATCCGATAGCTGGCGCCACTGCTCGTAGTTATCGATCGAGCCCTGCCAGTTCTCTTCGGATGCGTACAGCTGTCCTAGCGAGCGATGTGTTCGCAGTCGGATATCAGCACGCAGCTCTTCTATTGTTAGCATCTCTTCGAATATGCCTATCGCGCCAGCATAGTCTTCGATGTTGAGGTAGTAGTTAGTGTAGAAGTTTAGCAGCGTCGATTTCTCGAAGTCGCTCATGCGGTCGTAGCGACGCTCACGAAGCTCATCCAGTGCGACCTTAGCGCCCGCGAGATCTGGCTCATCGTTTTCGTCTTCCGGCTGCATCATTTCGCTGATCTCAGCGATAGCGCGCCTTACCTGCTCGCTTAATGTACCGGCACTTCGTGCCTCAGGCGGAGCACGTTGTTCTTCCCCTGCCCAGGCAAGCTGTAGAGGTAATACAGCGACACTAAGTACGGCTATGAGGAATCCCAGCTTAAGCTTGTTAAGTAGTCTCATCATTAATTGTCCTCGAGTTCATAGCGGAACACATACTGCACACCTTCCACTGGTACGCCTTGGCCATCGACTACGCGAGGCTGGAACTTAAATCGTGCTGCTGCGCGCTCGGAGGAGCGATCAAAAATCGACGCGGGCTCTGCGTCCACCACAACAATCGATTCTTCAACCACGTTGCCTAGCCCGTCTACCGTAAAGCTAACGAGACACCAACCCTCGATTCCTCGCTGCGCGGCGCGTGTAGGATATTGAGGCGCAATCGCAACCAACGGTAACATCTCGCCGTCGGTGGCCGAGATAGTTGCATTATTTAACTGCAGCCCAGTATCGAGATCGACTGATGCTCGCTCGATGTTGAGTGAAGGTCCATCGGAGAGGTTCACCTGACGGTCAGGTATGTCCTCTACAACTTCGGTGTCGTCTTGAATCGGTTCTGGCTTGTCAATTTCTTCGACAACTTCGAGCTCGATATCTGGCATTGTCGCATCAACGATTTTGACTACCGACACTCGCTGATCGAGTTGAGCTCCTGTCGCAATCAAGGCTTGCATGAAATAGAACAAACCTAGCGTGATACCGGCTGCCATCACCATGGATATTGCCCATCTGACTATAATCATAGCCTATGCCTCCGCTGAAATTGATACATCGAGTATGTTCGCTTCTCTGGCCGCCTCAAGAATGAGCATCACCTGCTCATTGTCCGCATCGGCGTCAGCCTGAATAATTACGGCCGAATTTGGTGCATCCGCCAGTCTCAATTCGAATCGTGAACGAATGAAGCGCGGATCAACCTGATCGCCATCGATCCAGATGTCTCCTGCTGGGCCTACCGCGATAAGTATAAGATCGCCCTTCTTACCTTCGGATGTCGATGCCTCCGGCCTGGTAACTTCGATACCAGCCTCAGTGACAAACACCGATGTCACGATAAAAAAGATTAGAAGAATAAAGACAACATCGAGCATTGGTGTGAGATCGATCTCACCTGCCTCTTCGTCATCCTTCTTTTTCATTAAACCTGATTTCATTATTTCACCTTGGATCGAGACAATTCGATCAATCTGTAAAACACTAATAACGGGCAAGGAAATATTGCTTCCCTGCCCGCCTAGATACTTAGTCGCTCAACGGTAAATGGTCTTCTAGAAGCTCTAGATCCCGATCAACTTTCGCCTTCAAATAGTTCGAAGCGAAGATGCCAGAGATTGCACCCACCATGCCAGCCATCGTCGGGATCGTTGCCATAGACACACCTCCCGCCATTGACTTCGCATCGCCACCACCGGTTACGGCCATTACGAAGAACACGTTGATCATACCGGTTACTGTGCCGATGAGTCCTAGAAGAGGACATATCGTTACTAGCACTTCGATGATTGGCAATGTGTTTCGCACATCCAATGAAATTTTGGAAATCATCATCGTTCGAATTTGATGCGCGCTCCATGACTTCGTGTCTGCGCGCGCATTCCATGCGGCCAATGTATTCTTAACATTGGCCTTATGGGTGGTGTTGATATACCAGATTCTCTCGAACACTAACGACCACTTTACCAAGAGCAGCATGGCGATGATGTTTAACACCGGCCCGCCACGCTCCATGAAAAGCGATACTGAGTCAATAATATCCAGAAACGCAAAATACATAGTATCTTCCTTTGCTTACTGGGTTATCGGTTAGCAGACTGTTCGGCTTTCTGCGCGATCATGCCAGTAGCCTGCTCTTCCAGGATATGGATGATGTTGTCGGCACGGCTCTTCACTACTGTGTGCATAAAGATAGTAGGAATAGCCACGACGATACCGAGTACCGTAGTCATCAATGCAGATGAGATACCACCCGCCATGATGGTCGGGTCGCCCGCACCGTAAACTGTAATTTGCTGGAACACGGTAATCATACCGGTAACCGTACCAAGCAATCCGCCCAGAGGTGCAATAGTCGCGATCATCTTGATCAGCGTTAGCATGCTCTCTAGTGAAGGAGTTTCTTGAAGAATCGCTTCACCTAGCTTCAGTTCCAGAGTTTCGGTATCAGCAGTTGGATTCGACTCAGCCACTAGCAAGACTCGACCCAGAGGGTTGTTCTTTGAAGGCTTGTCGCTCTTAAGCTGACTGCGGACTTTAATGGAAACCAGAGTAAGTATAAGTAGTCGCAAGAATCCGATTAGGATACCGACAACACCCACGCCGATGATGATAAAACCGATCGTGCCTGAGTTATTTCGCACCTGCTCTTCAACTGACGGGAAGTTAACGAGGTTGGCCATAACTTGTCCGCCCACACCACCGGTAGGATCGATACCCACTTTGGTGAAGCCGCCGCTGGAATTCTCCAACGCGCTGGCAGCGCTCAATAAGGCACCGTCCGGCTGGCGAGGAAGAACCTGCAGATGACCAATGTCGCCATCGTAGCTAAGGTATTCGCCTTCGGAGATAG
>CAYGRR010000050.1:0-19883 GCA_964352295.1 uncultured Pseudohongiella sp.
GACTGATACTCAGCTTAGGATCTCGTCCTTGCTCTACTACCTTGGCGATGTTGTCCGCTACCTCGAAGAATTCCTGTTTGTGGCATTCCGGGCTCTCACTTAATAGGCAGTGCAACAGGAAGCTATCCAAAAAATGTATCTGCTGCGAGTCGATTCCCAGAGGGAGATAAGGATTCAGATCCAGTGCCCTTACTTCGATATACTCGATGCCGCCCTCCATCAGTGCCTCCAGCGGACGCTGGCCAGGCTTCACCACGCGCTTCGGTCGAATCGTGCTGTAGAACTCGTTCTCGAGTTGTAGCAGATTCGTATTGAGCTGAAGGTATTCGCCGTTCTTGCTCTGCCCCATGGCCTCGTAGGCGGGGTAGGGAGTGTTCATCGCCTCACGCAGACAGTCTACATAGGAATCCAATTCGTTATAGCAAACGAAGAGTGACTCCTGAGCCTCGCTCTTGTATCCCAGATTGCCCATTCGCAGACAGGTCGCATCGGGTAGGTACAGACTGGACTTGTCTAGCTCCTGCAGCTTATGCTCGCGACCCTGCACGAAACACTTGCACGCAGCAGGTGAGGCGCCAAATAGATAGATCAGTAACCAGGAATAGCGATGGAAGTTGCGGATCAGATGCAGGTACTTCGCGGTCTTGAAATCTTGCAGGTCGCCCTTGACGCCACATTGTTCCTGATAGGGTTGCCAGAACGACTCGGGCATCGAAAAGTTGTAGTGAATCCCAGAGATAATTTGCATCAGTCGGCCATAGCGATTGCTGAGGCCGTGGCGGTATAGAGTCTTCAATTTGCCCACGTTAGAGGAGCCGTATTGCGCGATCGGAATGTCATCGGCGCTGCCTAGCGGGCAGGGCATGCTCGAAACCCAGAGCATCTCATCGTTCTCCAGGTTCTGCAGGGTAAAGCGATGAATATTCTCCATCGTCTCAAGGCACTGGTCGATGTCGCTGTAAGCGGGTGTAATGAACTCTAAAAGGGCTTCGCTAAAGTCAGTGGTAATCAGCGGATTTGTTAGGTTGGAGCCTAGGGCCCGAGGGTGAGGAGCTACCGAAATAGTGCCATCGGGGCTCACGCGTAGACTCTCCTTCTCGATGCCTCGATGAATCTCGCCCCAGGGTGCATCGAACTCAGGCAGCTTGTAGTGTTGCAGGCACTCAGTAAATTCTTTGCTCAAGGTGACTCCTGGAAGGTCTGTGATTACACGGTGCTCGTGCGGCTGCTAGGCGGCACGATGGCTTGATAATGCGTTAGCCCCGACTTGAGCGATGACTCGTTTCAGGTGAGCCGCATTATGACAAATATCATCTGCCAGTGCTAACGCGGCTTTCAGGTGAAAATCGGGGCAGCAAGGGGTGGGTCTAGCCCTGTTTGAAGCGGTGAATGAGGCGTCGGTCTTTCTTGTTTGGCTTGCCGGGCGAGGTCCAATGGCTAGGAGCGGCCTTGCGCTGTGCGGCAATTTCCAGGCGGGCCTCGATGCTAGCAGCGGTCTCCTCGTACAGCAGCTGCGCCTCAGGGGCACCGCGGCGTTGCTCGGACAGGGCAGAGATGAGCACCGTCTTCTCATCACTGCCCTGACGCAGTCGAATCTCCATGCCAACCTCCACTTCCTTGCCGGGTTTGCAGCGCCCGCCCTCGCAGTAAACCTTGCCGCCATCGATCGCCTGCTTGGCCAGGGACCGAGTCTTGTAGAAGCGCGCTGCCCACAGCCATCGGTCGAGACGGAGCCTACGCAGTTCCTTGGCTTCTTCTTTCGCTGTTGTCTTTGCCATACTAGTTCGCTTTTAGTTTATGGCTGGGTGTTTGCGGCGTATTGCGAAGGCATGATCTTCGAGAAGTCGCTCACTTGCGGAAACTCATCAATCAGAATTGCAGGGTTTCTACTGTCGGGTTTCTCGATTCCGAATAGGTGCTGGATGCCCTCCCGGCGCGCCTGCCTCAGCACCGGTAAGGAGTCGTCGAACAGCACGGTGCGCTGCGGGTCGTATTTTTCAAGGCCCTGCAGCCGTTCCCAGAAACCATGATTTTCTTTAGCGAGCTTCAGAGTATGGGAGCTTATGCATTGATCGAAGTAATGCGAGATGCCAGTGTGTTCCATCTTGATCTCGAGGCTCGCCGGGTGCGCATTGGTAATCAACACGACGCGCTTATCGCTACTCTTCAATTCCTGCAGAATTCCCTCGACGTTCGGGCGTACACTTATCTTGTGTCTAACGGTGCTCTTCAGTTCCGTCACATCTAATTCCAGTTCCTGCTTCCAATAGTCGAGACAGTACCAGTCCAGCGTGCCTCTCACCTCGGCATACTTGCAATGCATGATCTCGAGCGCGGCGGCCTCGCTCACTCCATGTTTCTCGCTGTAGCTTTTGGGAATTAACTGTCGCCAAAAATAATTATCGAAGTGCAGATCCAATAGAGTGCCATCCATGTCGAACATGATGGTGTCGATGTCTGACCACGGTGGCATTTTTTCTCTCCTGAAATTAAGCCTTGGCAATAACTGGAGGCTCATGCAACATGATACAGTCGAAACAGGAAGCAGTGCCAGCACAGCGCCCCACGCTTGGTGTATTCAATGAATTCTTACGAAAGGAAGTCCAAGCAAATGCTGGACCTAGAGTTACTCCATGTCGTCAACGAGATCGCGATCGCAGCCGGCGTTGAGATTCTCGATGTCTATCATGCCGCGCAGTCGATAGAAGTCAGTATCAAGGAGGATGACTCTCCCCTTACCGATGCCGACAGACGAGCGCATCGACTGATAGTCGATCGCCTACGCAGTCTTACGCCGGATATCCCACTCCTGTCTGAAGAGTCTACTGCAATTGACTACGGCATAAGGAAATCATGGCAGCGCTATTGGCTGATAGACCCCCTGGATGGCACGAAGGAATTTATTAATCGCAACGGCGAGTTCACCGTGAACATCGCGCTCATCGAAAACGGTCAGGCGGTAGCGGGCATCGTCCACGTTCCGGTTTCCGGTATCAGCTATTTCGGTGGGCAAGGCCTAGGCGCCTGGAAACAAGATTCGAATAGCACAGGCAGCGAGCCTCAGCCTATCGCTAGCCGATCTATGCAGGGAAACTCCACGGTGCGCGTCGTCGCGAGTCGTCGTCACCGGGGAGAGGAGTTAGACGCGCTAATCGCGAAGATCGAGCAGCAACATAAGGCTGTTTCACTAGTGAGCATGGGAAGCTCGCTGAAGATGTGTCTGTTGGCAGAGGGCAGCGCTGACATCTATCCAAGATTGGCACCGACCAGCGAATGGGATACGGCGGCAGCCCATGGTGTTCTCTCGGCGGCGGGTGGCGAGATCGTCGATCTGCAGTTTCAGCCCCTGCGATACAACGCGAAGCCAGAGCTGCTTAACCCCTTCTTTATAGCTCTGGGAGACCGCACCTACCCCTGGCAGCAGTTGCTGGACAAGTAATAATAAAAGTATTAGCTTCTGGCTCTCTATTGGATTGATGCTGCCTATTTCAGCATCGATGCGATTCTCTGAATTTTCCCTTATCAAGCAGATCACTATTTCCAGCGAGTAAAATTATGCGTCTATACAGCCTCTCCCTAATTCTACTGCTAGCCGCCTGCAGCGAGCAGCAGGAGAATCCGCAATCGATTATCGAGAATACAGTCCCCGCATCCGCCGAGGTCCAGACCGCCGCCGTCGATGCGATGGCGGTTGAAACAGCGAGACTGAATGCCTGGTTCGATGAGCAGTATGCCGAGCAACTAGAATTCAGCCCCCAGACCAAGACGCGCCTTGGCGATAAGTCCGACTACGATGTGCTGGATGACTACAGCGAGGCAGCCGACGATGAGCAACTCGCATGGCGCAGACAGAGTGTTGCCACGATGCGCGCAGACTTCGATTACGATCTGCTTAGCGAGGACGGCAAGCTCTCCTTCGATATGTGGGCCTATTCTCTGGATCGGGCCGAGGCTGGTGTTCCCTTTCGGCGGCACGGCTATATTTTTGGCCGCGGCGGCCCACATGCTTCCCTGCCGAACTTCCTGATCAACTACCACCGGGTCGATGATGCCGCGGATGTCGAGGCCTACCTCTCCCGACTCGGCGAGTTGGATCGTGTCTACGGCGAATTGTTAGAGCGTGCGCGTGCCGCCTCTGCCGCGGGCATTCGACAGCCGGCATTCGCCTATGACTTCGCGATGGCCGAGATCGATAGGGTGACCTCCGGCGTGCCATTCAATACCAACGACAGCTCGCCCAACTCTCCATTATGGACGGACATACAAGGGAAGGTTCAGGCTCTGGTTGAAAGCGATTCGATCACTAGCGAGCAGGCACAGGCTTACATAGCGCAGGCGCAGGAAATTCTCGCGGGTGAGGTCATGACCGCCTATGAGGAAATATTGGCCTGGTTGAATCAGGACAAAGCCTTCGCCTCGGAGCTGTCGCAGGGAGTGTGGGCGCTTCCCGATGGAGAGAACTACTATAACTACCGACTCGCGCAGATGACGACGCTAGAGCTTACGGCCGATGAGATTCACAACATTGGTTTGGCCGAGGTCGATCGCCTGCATGGCGCGATGGAAGGCATTATGGATGCCGTTTCATTCGAAGGCAGCCTGCAAGACTTCTTCGTTTTCATGCGCGAGGAAGAGCGCTTCTACTTTCCGAACACCGAGCAGGGACGGCAGGACTATCTCGATCTTAACAATCAGTACCTCGATGCGATCACGCTGAAACTGCCCGACTACTTCGGCCGCCTGCCGAAGGCGCAACTCGAGGTGCGGCGCGTAGAGGCATTCAGGGAACAGGCCGGTGCCGCGCAACACTATGCCTCGGGCACTCCCGACGGCTCGCGGCCGGGGGTCTTCTACTCTCACATGTCCGATATGTCGACCCTGCCGATCTTCCAGCTTGAAGACGTGGCCTACCACGAGGGCAACCCCGGCCATCACATGCAGATATCGATACAGCAAGAATTAACTGGCGTGCCTAGGTTCCGCACGCAGTATCGCACTACTGCCTACACCGAAGGCTGGGGGCTTTACGCGGAATGGCTCTCTAAAGAAATGGGCGCCTTCGAAGATCCCTACTCCGACTTCGGTCGGCTAAGCGGTGAGCTATGGCGTGCGATTCGTCTGGTCGTAGATACCGGGATTCACGCAAAGCAATGGAGCGAGGAGCAGGCCGTTCAGTATTTCATCGACAACTCCGCTCAGTCTGAGGGTGCGATTCGCTCGGAGATTCAGCGCTATATAACCGGGCCCGGCCAGGCTACAGCCTATAAGATAGGCATGATGAAGTTTCAGGAGCTGCGCAGCAACGCAGAGGCCGCCCTGGGTGAGGATTTCGATATCAGAGACTTTCACGATATAGTGCTCGGCGCCGGTGCCTTGCCCATGCCGCTCTTAGAGCAGCGGGTAGACCGCTGGATAGAAGAAGTTCAATTGTAACTAACGAATACAGGTTGGGATAACCCATGACTATTAAACCGTGGACGAAGCTTTCCCTCGTCAGCTTTTTGCTCTGTCAGATTCAATTCATCCATGGGCAGGATGTCGTGCCGGCCGAATCAGTTGGTATGTCGTCTGCCGTCTTGGAAGAGGCGACCGCGCGGCTACAGAAACATATCGATGACGGTGAGATAGCAGGGGTAGTCGCCGCAGTGGCGAGAGATGGCAAACTGGTCTACTTCGAGTCGCTTGGCAAGCTGAGTATCGAGAGCGGTAGGCCCATGCCGGGCGATGCGCTTTTTCGAATCTATTCTATGGCCCGTGAAGTCACGAGCGCGGCGGTCCTCAAGTTGTACGAGGAGGGCAAGTTTCAGCTCGATGACCCGATCAAGATGTACCTGCCCGAGTTCGCGAACCAGCGCGTACTCTTGGATTCATCGAGTACGGATATCTCGCAGACTAAAGCACGCACCGGCGACATAACGGTTGCGCATCTACTCACCCATACATCGGGTCTGGGGTCTCGCAGCTCTGCGCTGTATACGCAGAACAACGTGAGAGACAAGAACATCTCTCTGGATCAGATGGTTTCCAACGCGGCGCGTATTCCCCTGTTTCAAGATCCCGGCACAGAGTTTCGCTACGGGATTCACGCTACCATATTAGGAAAGTTAGTAGAGGTCTGGTCGGGACAGCCCTTCGAGGTCTATCTTGAGGAGAACATCCTGGGTCCGCTTGAGATGAACAGCACGATGTTCTGGGCCGAGGGCAACAACATCGACCGTCTGGCAGAACTCTATCGACCTGTCGATGGCGTACTCAAGCCCTATGAGATCGAGTCCGTGCCTTGGACTTCGCGCCCCGCTCTTATAGAAGGTGGAGTAGGGCTTTTGTCCAGCGTTCCGGATTTTCTAAATTTCTCGCAGATGGTTTTGGACAAGGGGCAGTTCAAGGGAAAGACAATTCTCAGCGAAGAGACAGCGGCCCTGATGTACGTCAACGGCGTTCCAGAGCAGGCTATGCCCATAGGAGATCGCGGCTACTGGTTAGGTTCCGGTTGGACACTCGGCGGCTTCAATTTGGTTATGGATCCTAAGGAATACAATTTTCCAGTGTCCCGGGGAACGATCTGGTGGGACGGCTCCGCTGCCACGCGCTTCTTTATCGATCCGAAGGAATCGACAGTAATAGTAATCATGGCGCAGGTCTCGCCATCGAACGGCGGTGGCTTTCGAGAAATATTCAGCGAGATGGTCGATAAGGCGATCGTAGAGCGTCGCTAATGGACAACGAGGCCGCAGATAAATAGAAAGGCCAACTAGCTAAGGCACAAATGGTTAAGGGACAAATAGTTAAGCGATAAACAGACTCAAGGTCTGTTGTCGGTGCCCTCATCCTGGGCGGGTTTGTTCAGTCTAGGGTGTTGCAGCATCATCGAATTGATTAGGTCAGGCAGCTCATTAGTGTCATAGGGTTTGGCCACTAGCACCACATTCTTATAGTCAACGATTCTGTCCTTCAATTCTTTCTCGGCATAGCCCGTGGCCAGGAGTATCGGTAAATCTGGCGATAACTCGCTGATCTTCGTGGCGAGTTCAATCCCACCCATTCCGCCTGGCATGATGACGTCGGAGAAGACGAGGTCGATATCGGGGTTCGTTTTGTACTCCCGTAGTCCCGAGCTACCATTGTGAGCGGTGATTACCTCGAAGCCAGCTGTCTTCAGCATATGACTAGCGACGTCGCGCACACTCTCGTCATCTTCAACGATCAATATCTTTCCTTCATAGACCGCCTTCTCGTTCCTAAGAATTTTCACTGGCTCTGGCGCGCGGCTTAGCTCGCCAGTGATCGGCAGATACAGGCGGAAGGTTGCTCCCTGTCCGGGGATGCTATCCACGATAATGTTGCCGCCAGACTGACGCAGGAAGCCGTAGGTAGTGCTCAGGCCCAGACCTGTGCCTTGATTCTTCTCTTTCGTGGTGAAGAAGGGCTCGAAGATTTTCTTCTGAATATCTTGAGGTATTCCCGTGCCATTGTCACTCACGGTCAGTTCCACGTAGTCCTGAAGCTCGGTGTTGCCTTCCCGTCCAAGGTGCGAGCCAGAGAGTCTGACTCTCTTGGCGGTTATCGCGAGCTTACCTCCACTGGGCATTGCATCCTTGGCATTCACGCAGAGGTTGAGGATGCCATTCTCCAATTGATTGCGATCGGTTATGGCGATGCAATCGCTGCCATCTATGTTCACGCTCAGGTCGATATCGCTGCCGAGGATGCGGGCCAAGAATTCGTGCATCTCTCTCAGCATCTCACCGATATCGACAGGCGCGGTAACGAGCGCCTGCTCTCGGGAGAAGCTAAGCAGACGAGCGTTCAGCTCTGCGCCATTCTTGGCGGCGTTCATTATCTTATTAACGAGGCTTGTCGCATTCTCGTTGCCTTCGAGCTCGCGTTGCAAGAACTGCAAATTCCCCATAATAACTGTTAGTAAGTTATTGAAATCGTGTGACACGCCGCCTGTTAGCCTTCCTATCGCCTCCATCTTCTGCGACTGAATGAGCATGCTCTCCATCTCTCGTTGCTTCGTCGTATCGGAGAAGCTCACAACTGCGCCGATGATCTTCCCTGCCTTCTCGATCGCCTCACTCGAGAAGCGCACGGGCATAAGGGTTCCATCCTTCTTTGTGAATGCGCTGTCGATCAGTTCCGCAGGGCGGCCGATGAGATAGGAGGTGAGGATGGCCTTATTAGGCTGAGTAATGCTGTCCGGCGAGTTTTGTACAGGACAGATCAGCTTGGTGGCGCTCATGCCGATTGCCTCGTCTTCTTCCAGCTCGAGCAGCTTGAGGGCCGACTTATTAATGAATGTAATCGAGCCGACGTTACTGATTCCGAAGATGCCCTCCTGGACAGCGTCCAATAACAGCAATCGATCTTCGCCGGCGTCTTTCAGTTTCTCATCGACGTGGGCCTTCTGATTCTGCAGGGTGGCCTGTCGCTTCTTCTGTTTGCTTAGCTCTGCCTCTTTCTCCAGCAGATTGGTGGCGTCGGCCTTCAGCTTCTCCTGAAGATTTCTATTCTGCAGGGTCAGCCGAATGCTGTGCCGAAAGTCACCGGCGATACGCATGGCGATCGGAGTAATGAATGCGGTGAACAGCAGGTAGCTGCCGCCTAGCGGGATCTGGTTCTCCGTGATGTTTAGGAATATATAGACGATATACAGCGCACTCGCGGGAATCGCGAAGCTGAAGAATACTTCTCGCAGCACTGACATGGTTGTAGCCGCGCCCGCAAGCAGTCCGGCGAGCCAGAGGCTAATGATGCCAACGGTTACGAACGAAGGGTTCTCAGGAAGAACATACGCAGAGCTACCCCAGATGCAACCGGAGACGAAGGCGCCGATTATCAGAAACTTCCAATCGGAATTGTAATTGTGTGAGCTAGCGGGTAGCTGGTTGTGGCGGTAGGTAAGCAACGCGCGCAGGGCAGTGACTACCACCATGACACCATACCAAACAAACGATAGAGGATTGTAGGCAGTAGTCACCAGAAGCAGTAGCAGGAAGGAGCTGGTCGCTATATCGGCGAGGAATATTAGCGGCAGGTGGCTCCACAGCATCTTGATCTGTTCGCGGCGAAACTCCTTGGGTTCGATCTTATGCCAGTCGCTTATCGCAGCGGGCCTACTCGAAGTATTTGTATTGTTCTCAGAAACCAAAAGTCCACCGTACGATCAAAATCACAGGGTAAGCCGAAATGGCCTAGAATCCCTTCTCCAACTCAAGCCGTCCTGCCTATTGAACTTGCCTGAGTCTCCTATACTTTGCAGGTAAAGCTCAAGTAAAAACTCGACTGTGGGGGCTAGGCTCGAGGCAGCAAACGGCGTGGCTGGGCGGTCCCGCCCAGCTCACTGTGCGATCGATTGTGAGAATACTGCTACAGCGGATTGAAGTGAGCGATGATATGGGCGTATCTTTGGCCTTTAGCAGCGGTTAACACCAAAGACACAGATGAAAAAGTCAGAATTGAAGCTAGAGTTCCATTACCTTGCGGATCGACCCGAGGACGTGCCGCTCGTCATCGACTGGTGGCGCACCATCTGGGCAGATCGCATGGGAAACGATATCGAACTGGCCAAAGAGCAGCTGCGAACTTCTCTAAGCAAGACAGAATTGCCCATCCACATTCTGGCAACGGTAGATGGCATACCAGTGGGTACGGGAGCCTTGAAGCAGCATGAACTCGCGGAAGTATTCCCTGACTATCACTATTGGCTGGGTAGCATATTCGTGGAGCAGCGGTGGCGAAACGGGGAGATTGCCTCGATGATGAGCCTGCACATTGCCGACATGGCTAAACAGATGCAGCTGCCGCATCTCTATCTTCAGACTATTAACCCAACTGGTGGCCTGTATTCAAAGTTAGGCTGGCAGCCCGTTAGGGAGTTTACCCACATGGGCGAGCGCGCCCTGCTAATGTTTCGCAGCCTATAGAGTAACCGAATGAGAATAGTGCGCAGTAGGCCCGGTCACGAAAGCATCCTGGCTAACTACTACCAATCGAATGCGGCTCATCTTAAGAAGTGGAGCCCACTCATGCCCGCGTCTCATCATTCTCTCGCTAGTTGGACGTTACGCCTGATAGAGCGAGAGAAGGAATTCGCAGAAGGCAGCTCGGTGCATTTTATCGGCACCGACGAATCAGAGTCGCAGGTCATCGCTACCTGTTCGGTTAGCAATATTGTGCGAGGCGTTTTCCAGTCCTGTCACATGGGGTACTCGGTGGGCCAAGACTTCGAGGGGCAGGGGGTGATGCGCGAGCTTGCCGAACATGCCATCGCTTATGTGTTTGCCGAGCTGAAGTTGCATCGCATCATCGCCAATCATATGCCGGCGAACAAGAGGTCGGAGGCCCTGCTGCAAAGACTTGGTTTCGAGCGCGAGGGCTATGCGAAACTGTTTCTACAGATCGATGGTGAATGGGAAGATCATGTACTAAATTCTTTAATCAATAGAAACTATGTCGGCTAGACTAACTGAGTCCGCGAAGAGTGAGGATCAGACTATGAGTACCGAAGAGAAAATATCTGCCTACCTGGTTAAGCATGCGAAATGGAAAGAGCAGCTCTTAGCGCTTCGCGGCTTGCTCAATGCCTCCGAACTAGTCGAGACAGTTAAGTGGGGCAGCCCAACATATACGCTCGATGGCGCCATCCTGATCTCTCTGGTCGGGTTCAAGAATCATTGCGCCCTGTGGTTTCATCAGGGGGCTTTTCTGCAAGACGAGAAGGCCGTTCTAGTCAACGCGCAGGAGGGCACCACGAAGGGGATGAGGCAGCTTCGACTTGCCGACGGCGACAAGGTGAATAAGACTCTTGTTAAAGCCTATATAAAGGAAACAATCGCGAACCAGCGCGCAGGGAAGAAGTTAGCGCCAGCCAAAAAGACCTTAGTAAAATCCGCGGAGCTAGATTCTGCTCTAAAAAGGGACAAGAAGCTGGGGGCCGCATTCAAAGCGCTAACACCCGGCAAGCAGCGAGAATACGCAGAGCATATAGCGGCGGCGAAGCAGGAAAAGACGCGAATCGCGAGAATGGAGAAGGCGATTCCCTTGATACTGAAAGGTGTAGGCCTGAATGACAAATACAAGAACTGTTAGCCGAAGGCTGCAGGGCTAAGGCGTAGCCGGGCTCTCTCCGCCACTGCTTCTGATCTATAAGCTTGACCCCATCGAATCGCAATTGCAGGCGATTTCGCATAAAATTCCGATCCTTCAATTTTTTACATCTATCAAGCGGAGGTGGCCGCCGCTTGCGAGCATCCTATAAATGACAGCACTTTCTGAACAGCTCAATGAGGCGAACGTCGAGCTGAACGCCCTAAAACAACAAGTATCTGCTGCTTGCTCGTCTCTCAAGGCCAAGTGCTCGAGTGATGGCGTATTCGACGGGGCTCGCATCGATGATTGGCAGCTCCCAAGCTACGAACTGGCATTCTGTATGGCGGAGCTTTCGGCGGCGGCGGCATTCAATGATTATGCGCTAAAGCTACCCGCTCAACAGTTAGCCCAGCAACTGGCCCTCAGTTTTTCCGCGGAGACTTTGCAGGCCGTGCTCAATCGATTGCTCGCAAGGGCTGGGGATATTGGGTTGAACCGAGCCGACTTACTAGCCATCCACGGCAGCGCCGGATTCGTCAGACTGTTGGAGAACCATTCG
The DNA here is from genome assembly GCA_964352295.1 of uncultured Pseudohongiella sp. Classification (GTDB taxonomy): domain Bacteria; phylum Pseudomonadota; class Gammaproteobacteria; order Pseudomonadales; family Pseudohongiellaceae; genus UBA9145. The sequence continues at coordinate 11,651 of CAYGRR010000050.1, forward strand.
AGCATGGAATCGCTAGCGCGCTTGGGCGATGAGATAGTTGATAACACTATTCAGCGGCTTCCTTCAGTGTTGAGCGAAGAGAAGGAACTCGTGCGTGAAACCTTTTACAAATTTAGCAACGAGGTTGTGGCGCCACTCGCCGAGCAGATTCACCGCTACGATGAAGACATACCCGATTCGATACTCGACGGAGCGGCGCAGCTAGGCTGTTTCGGCACCTGTATACCGGAGCGCTTCGGCGGCCTGCAGCCCGACGACCGACCCGATAGCCTGGGCATGATCGTCGTAACCGAGGAGTTGTCACGCGGCTCGCTCGGTGCCGCGGGCAGCTTGATAACAAGGCCGGAGATCGCAGCGCGGGCATTGCTTAGCGGCGGCACACTGAGGCAGCAGCAGAAATGGCTGCCACGGCTAGCATCGGGCGAGACGCTCTGCGCGATCTCCATCACGGAACCGAATACCGGCTCCGATGTGGCGGCGGTTTCTCTGAAGGCGACACGGGCCGGCAGGGGCTGGCTGCTAAACGGCAGCAAAACCTGGTGCACCTTCGCAGGGAAGTCAGAACTACTCGTGGTCTTGGCGCGAACCAGCAGCGATCAATCTCTTGGCTACAAGGGGCTTAGCCTCTTCCTGGTGGAGAAGCCATCCTTCGCCGGTCATGAATTTTCCTATAGCGAGGCCCATGGCGGCTCCGTGTCCGGCAAGGCTATTGCTACGCTAGGCTATAGGGGTATGCACTCCTACGATCTGTTCTTCGACGACTTCTTCGTGCCCGCAGCGAACCTCGTCGGTGAAGAGGGCGGCGAGGGGAAGGGATTCTATTTCACGATGGCGGGATTCGCCGGGGGCAGAATTCAAACGGCGGCGCGCGCGACAGGCGTTATGCAGGCCGCCTTCGAGAGCGCACTCTCTTATGCCAGCACCAGAAACGTATTCGGCAAGCCGGTCGCGAAGTTTCAGCTAACCAAGGTGAAGTTAACACGAATGCTGGCAACGCTGTCGGCGGCTCGGCAGTTTAGCTATGCCGTTGCAGAGTTGATGGACGATGGGAAGGGGCAGATGGAGGCGAGTCTCGTTAAGCTGTTCAGCTGCCGCGCTGCAGAGATGCTCTGCCGAGAGGCGCTACAGATTCATGGAGGCATGGGCTATGCCCAGGAGTCGATGGTGAGTCGCCTTTTCGTCGACGCTCGCGTACTCTCTATATTCGAAGGCGCCGAGGAGGTTCTGGCCGTCAAAGTAGTTGCAAGAGAAATGATAGAAGCAGCACCCGGAGAAGTAGCATAGTGACATTCGATCCTGAAAGATTGCTGAATAAGGAATTCCCTGTTGTCCGCCAAACCTACACAGCCAAAGACTGCATGTTATACGCGCTCGGTGTGGGCATGGGAATCGATCCTCTGGACGAGGAGAGTCTGCGCTTCGTCTATGAAGAGAACTTGAAGGTACTGCCCAGCCAGTCGGTAATGATGGCGCACCCAGGATTCTGGGCGAAGGAAGATGACACGGGTTTGGATTGGGTCAAGGTGCTGCATGCAGGCCAAGAGATTATCATGCACAAGCCATTTCCAAGCGCGGGCACTGTAGAGGCGAAGACGCGTATTACTCGAGTAACCGACAAGGGTGAGCGCATCGGCGCGCTAATTATTTCGGACAGGGTGGTTAGCGATGTGGCGACTGGCGAGGACATATGCACGCTCGTTACAACGATACTGGCTCGAGGACACGGCGGCTTCGGCGGCGAGCGCAAGGCAACACCCAAGACCGATATCATACCCAAGACAGAGCCGGACATCGTCTGTGACCTGCCGACTCTCGCGCAGCAGGCTCTCATCTATCGGCTGTCGGGCGATTTTAATCCGCTACACGCCTCACCAGAGGTGGCAAGAAACGCGGGATTCAAGGCGCCCATTCTGCACGGGCTCTGCACAATGGGCGTAGCAACCCACGCGCTACTGAAGAGCTGCTGCGACTACGATACCTCGCGCTTCAAACGTATGCGACTGCGCTTCTCGGCGCCAGTCTATCCAGGCGAAACCATTCGCACAGAGATCTGGCGCAATGGCAACGAGATGGCATTTCGATGCAAGTCGCTGGAGCAGGATAAGATCGTAATTAATAATGGCTATCTACTCGTTGAATAAGTCTGTCGAATTCTTGGAGAAAAATTGCAAGCCTTACTAAATGGTATGCGGGTTGTCGAGGGCAGTGCCTTTATCGCCGCTCCCTCGGGCGGTATGACTCTCGCGCAACTTGGAGCGGATGTTATTCGCTTCGATCAGATTGGCGGTGGCATAGACTACCGTCGTTGGCCCGTTACCGATAAGGGCATGAGCCTCTATTGGCATAGTCTTAACAAAGGCAAGCGCTCGATCGCTGTCGATTTTCGCAAGCCTCAAGGCAAGGAACTCCTCACACAACTCATCTGCGCCGAGGGCGAAGACGCGGGCATCTTCCTGACCAACTTTCCCGCTAGAGGCTGGCTCGCCGACGATGCCTTGCGCGCGAGACGCGAGGATCTGATCTATCTTAACTTGACAGGCGATCGTCATGGCGGCAGCGCGTTGGATTACACAGTTAACAGCAAGGTTGGCCTGCCCTTTCTAAGCGGAGACGGCGAGAAGCCCGCCAACAACCCGTTCCCCGCCTGGGACGTTATCGCGGGTCAGCATATCGCCCTCGGCCTGCTCACCGCCGAACGGCATAGACGCATTCATGGCGAGGGCCAGTTCGTCCGCCTCGCACTCGCGGACGTCGCCCTAGCGACGATGGGGCACCTCGGCTTTCTCGCGGAGGCCCAGGTGAACGGGCAGGCGCGCGCGTCGGTGGGCAATCACGTGTTCGGCAGCTTCGGCCACGACTTCGCCTGTAGAGATGGTGCACGGGTAATGGTAGTAGGCGTGAGTCCTAACCAGTGGTCGGCCATAGTCAGGGTCACAGAAACAGCGTCGCAGGTAGCCGAGTTGGAGACCCAACTCAATCTTAATTTCAACAACGAGGGCGATCGCTATAGAGCGAGAGAGCAGCTGAGGCAACTGTTCGAGCCCTGGTTTCTACAGCGCGACGTGGCCACGGTACATAAGGCACTCGATGAGGCCTCGGTGTGTTGGGGACCGTATCAGACGATACAGCAACTCGTGGAGAACGATATCGACTGCAGCGTAGACAATCCCTTGTTCGAGAAGGTTGAGCAGCCGGGCATCGGCGAGTATCTGATGCCATCGAATCCGCTGAATTTCGAAGGCATGGGCAAGATACCCGTTACGCCTGCGCCGCTGCTCGGTCAGCATACCGACGAGATTCTCGCAGACACCCTGGGCCTCTCAGGAGCCGAGATCGGCAAGTTACACGACGGCGGAATAGTCGCGGGACCCAGCAGTTAATAGAGTTCGCAGTTAGAATACTAGGAACACGCAGCAGCATGACAAAGAACAGTAAGATCGCTTCCATATCAAAAATGTTAGAAACGGCGGCACTTAGATGGCCAGATCGGCCTGCGGTTACGTTTGATGGAAAGACCCAGTCGTGGAGCGAAACCTATGATCGCTGTCGCGCAGCCGCGACCGTGTTCAAAGCCTGTGGCGTGCAGCGAAGTGATCGCGTCGCGTACCTGGGCTTCAACTCCAATGTCTGCTTCGAGAGTTACTATTCCCCAGCTCTGATCGGCGCCATCTTCGTGCCGGTAAATTATCGGCTATCACTCAGAGAGATGATCGAGTGCATCGATGACTGCGCGGCGAAAGTATTGATAATCGATTCACACTATGTAGACGAGGCGCGGGAGATCGCAAGAGTCTGCTCGAGTATCACAACTGTCATCTATGCAGGGAAGAACGATCTGCCAGAGACCATGCTCTCCTATGAAAATTTGTTAGCGCAACACATCGCCGCCGCGACGTACTGCGAGCTAAACCCCAGCAAGAACGAAGACCCAGTCATCATCTTCTATACCGGCGGCACCACCGGACGCTCGAAGGGCGCGATCCTGAGTAATAGAAACTTCCAGAGCAACACCGATTGTTCGATACCGCTTTATCGCATGAAGGAAGGCTGGCGCTTCATCATCGTTGGGCCGCTCTTTCACGTCGCCGCCGGCGCGCGGATCTTCAGTTGCACCGTACTCGGCGGCCATGCGGTGATCCTGCCCAAGTTCGACGTCGAGGAGGTGTTCAGGACGATTCAGGATGCGAAGATAGACTCCGCGACTCTGGTGCCGACGATGTTTCAGATGATGCTAGATCACCCCGCCTTCAGGAAGTACGACCTCTCGTCACTGAGCATGGTGGCCTACGGCGCGGCGCCGATGTCAGTCGCGCTCTTGTCAAAGGTTATCGTCGCGTTTCCCAACGTAAATATCTATCAGACCTATGGCATGACCGAGGCCTCGCCCATTCTCACGAGCCTGGATTCTAAGCATCATGTCTTGGACGGACCGGACAGCAGGCTCGGCTCTGTTGGCAGGGCTGTGAGTCATGTTGAGATGCGCATCGTCGATGCGAACGATAGGGACGTGCCTGTCGGCGTGACCGGCGAGATCATCGCGCGCGGCGAGAACATCATGGAGGGTTACTGGAATCTGCCCGAGCAGACCGCCGAAGCCATGCGCGGCGGCTGGTATCACACAGGCGATGCAGGTTATCTGACGGAAGAGGGCCTGCTGTATCTGGAGGGCAGAGTGAAAGACATGATCGTCAGCGGTGGCGAGAACATCTATCCCATCGAGGTCGAGAATGTTCTGGCTGATCACCCGGGCATAAAAGAATGTGCCGTGATCGGCGTGCCGCATGACATCTGGGGTGAGGCAGTCCATGCGATTCTGGTGTTGGAAGCGGGAGCGAGTGTTAACGAGGCTGATGTCATCGCGTTCTGCAAACAGCGCATCGCGAGTTACAAATGCCCAGTTAGCGTGAGTATCAGAACCGAGCCGATGCCGATGTCTCCGATCAACAAGATTCTAAAGACCGAATTGCGCAAACCGTTCTGGGAAGGACGCAAGAGTAATCTCGTTTAGGTAGCCCAGCCACCCGCTAGCGGAATTATCTGCCCGACCATGTGCGTGCAATCTTCGCGCGCGAGATAGGCGGCGAGTTGTGCTGTCTCACTTGCGGCGCCGACCTTGTTCGTTGGCACATTGCGCTTCACGTGTTCGAGAAATTTCTCGTTAGCGAGAATGTCGTCTGGGTAGTAGGTGTTGTTGTTGATGTAATTCTGCGCGATCGCATTCACCTGAATATTGCTGCGCGCTAGCTCGAGCCCAACCGCCTTGATAAAGCCATTCTGCGCGCCGCGCGCCGCACAGTAAGCTGCGTTGTTCGGAATACCACGCAGCGGTGCCGCACTCGTTATCGCGATAATCTTGCCGCGCTTTCTCTCCAACATCTGCGGTGTAACCGCGCGCACCAGATACATCAATGGGTGTACTAGCGAATCGAAGAGCAAATTCCAGTTGGCATTATCGATGTTCTGCACAGGCCCCGTCATCGGCGGTTCGGCGAGATTCGCGACGAGGATATCGATCTCACCCGCACTCGCGACGAGCGCGTTAACGTCCTGCTCGCTGCGCATATCCGCAGGGCCGGCGATTACGTTGATGTTCAGCTCTTCGAATCTCTCCCTGATCGCGTTGCCCATGTATCTATCGCAGCAGGTCACTAGTGCCGTTCTTGTGGACATCATCAAGCCTCGCTCTGTTTCGAATTCATTTCCATGAGATGTAATACAAACTTCTCCAGGGTCTCATAGGGCTGGCAGCCGACGACGATGAGATCGTTGCCGAAGAAGGTCGGCACGCCGGTTACGCCAGTCGCGCGAGAACGCTGCCAGTCGTCATCGACCGCCGCTTTAAATGTGCGCTCCTCGAGAACGCGCCTAGCCAGCTCTCCATCCAGGCCTACGGACTCGGCGATGGGCACCAACTCCTCGATATCGCCGATGTTCTTATTGTCCACGAAGTAGGCTCGATACAGCGCATCGTGAATCGCCGCCCCGCCCGGCTGGCCATCGGCCCACTTGCCCAACTCCTGTGCGAGGCGGCTATTGAAGGTGTGGGTGCGCTCCCCGTAGGCCAATCCAGCCTCAGCCATCAGCGCCTTCATCCGCTCGCGCATGGGCGTAAGATCGCGCCCGGCAAACAGCTCCGCCAGCGACTTGCCCTCCTGGGGCGTCTCGGGGTGCAGTGGGAAATGGATCCAGCGAATAGAGACTGGATAATTCTGCTTCAGCTTTTCAATACTCACGGTACTGAGGTAACACCAGGGTCAGACGTAGTCGGTGAATACGTCCAATACGAGATCACTCATATAGGCTCTCTTCTAAGCTAATCTAGATCAATAATTGCCTCAAAATCGCCTCCAGAGGCGCCACTCCAGCGGCAATGGGGTATACTGCTGGGCAGTTTCAGGCTCGATTTGATCATTCTATGACGGCTGAATAGCAGAGAACACAGTTAAAATCTGCAGCAGCGGAAATCGTGAATACTATAAGAAAATCAGTAAGTTAATGGGGTTTAAGTTTATGCGAAAACTAGTCACATCGGTTGCAGTCGCAGCCGCACTACTCGTACCACAGTACAATTTGATGGCTCAGGATGATGAGGCTCTTGCCATCATGGTCCCGGGCGGCGGAACCTATAGCCGCCCAATCACCACCGACTCGGCAGAGGCTCAGGCATTCTTCGATCAGGGCCTGCGCATGGCGTGGAGCTTCTACTTCCCGGAGTCTATCGCCTCCTATCAGGAAGCCGCCAGACTTGACCCAGACAGCCCGATGCCGCACTTCGGTCTGGCACACGCCGCCGGTCCTAACCCAAATAGCCGTTATCAGGGTCTTCCGGACGATCCTCAGGGAGCCGGCCTCGCCGCGATCCGCAGAGCACTCGATCTGGCAAACAACGGCAGCCAGCGTGAGCGCGACATGATCAATGCGATGTTTGTGCTCTACAACAAGGACGCAATCCCCGACAACAGAGAAAGAGACTTCGCCTTCCTGGACGCTATGCGCAGCCTGCATAACAAGTATCCGGACGACGCAGACATCGCCACTATCTTCGGCGAGTCTTACATGAATACCACGCGCTGGGACTATTGGGAGCCCGATGGCTCCGCCAAGCCTGGCACCGCCGAAGCACAGGCGGCGTTCGAGTCAGCGATGCGTTCAGAGCACGACCACCCGGGTGCTAACCATCTCTACATCCATTTGATGGAAGCCTCGGCTCAACCGGAGCTTGCGATGGCGGCCGCTCAGAAACTTGAGGCCACAGTGCCTATCTCCGGTCACATGGTGCATATGCCAGGGCACATCTACCTGCGAGTCGGTGAGTACGAGAAGGCAATCGACATCAACGAGCGATCGCAGATTGTCGATCTTCAGTTCGCCGAAATCTGGGGCGACACTAACTTCCCCAACATCGGAACCTATGGTCTTTCGCACAAGGCTCACGCGCCACACGCGCTCGACTTCGTGCGCTACGCGAACATGCTGCAGGGCAACTATGCCGAAGCATCGGCTGCTGCACAGCGCGGAGCCGACAGTGTGGGCGAGGCAGTTGAAGCAGTTAATCGTGGCCAGAAGCGAGTCGTTCACGCCTGGGTCATAGACAAGGTGTTTGGCAAGTACGACAAGATTCATAGCGCACAGCAGAGTCATAGCGGCACGCCCTACCTCGATGGCATGTGGAGCTACGTGAAGGGCAGCGCCCACGTTGCGAAGGGCCATCTAGAGTTAGCAGAAACTGAGCTCGCCAACATTCAGGCGCAGATGGTTGCCGACAACGTCGACGATACCGGCGTTGGTCCAACGCCCGCATCGCACGTGCTAAACCTTGCAAGCCATGCACTGCACGGCGAGATCGAAGAAGCGAAGGGCAATCTCGACGCGGCGATCGTTCACTACACCGTGGCGATCCAATTACAAGATTCCCTTAACTACACCGAGCCACCCGACTGGTCGCAGTCTATGCGTCTGTATCTCGGCGCTGTACTGCTAGATGCCGGCCGTGCGGCTGAAGCGGAAGAAGTCTACCGCAAAGATCTGGAATGGAATCAGCAGAATGGTTGGACGACATTCGGTCTGGCTAAGGCATTGGAAGCGCAAGGCAAGACTCAGGAAGCGATTGTTGTCGAGAGACAGTTCCAGTCGTTCTTCCGCAATGCCGATGTCGAGATCACTCGCTCGCGTCTGTAATTGCTAGACACGCTCTACATAAAAGCCAAGAGGTTTCCAAGCCTCTTGGCTTTTT
>CAYGRR010000050.1:19983-21472 GCA_964352295.1 uncultured Pseudohongiella sp.
GAGGAGTCGCGTCGCGGTTTCATCGCCGAGCCGGACTCGCGTCAGATCCTCGCCGGGAACGGCCGCGTGGTCTGGGATATGACGCGCTACGACTTCCTGCTAGAGGACAGGGACTTCGACAGCATTCATCCCTCGCTGCAGCGGCAGGCAACGCTGAATATGAACTTCGGCCTTTACGAGGTGGTCCCGGGGTTCCTCTATCAGGTGCGCGGCTTCGATCTGGCGAACATGACCCTGGTGAAGGGTGACACAGGCTGGATACTCTTCGACGTGCTGCTTACCTCGGAAACCGCAGCCGCCGCACTTCGCTTGGCGAACGAGCAGCTGGGTGAGCTGCCGGTTCGCGCCGTCGTCTATTCCCATTCCCACATCGATCACTTCGGCGGCGTACGCGGCGTCATCGATGAGCAAGATGTTCGCGCCGGCACCGTACAGGTCATAGCCCCATCGGGCTTCATGGAGGAGGCGATCGCCGAGAACGTCTACGCGGGCAATGCCATGTCGCGCCGTGCAGGCCTGCAGTATGGGCGAGGCATCCCGTCTGGCCCCTTTGGGCAGGTCGACTCTGCAATCGGCAAGGCATTGGCCGCCGGCACGACCGGTCTGATCGCGCCAAGTCTGGTCATCGAAGACGACTATGAGGAGCATGTCATCGATGGGGTGCGCATGGTCTTTCAGAATACACCCGGCACCGAGGCGCCGGCGGAGATGAACACCTGGTTCCCGCAGCAGAAGGTATTCTGGGCGGCGGAGAATATTACCGCCACGATTCATAACGTCTATACGCTGCGCGGTGCGCTGGTACGCGATGCGTTGCAATGGTCGAAGCAGATCAACGAGGCGCTTTATCGCTTCGGCCGCGAGGCCGAGGTGTTGGTCTCCTCTCACAACTGGCCGCGCTGGGGCAATGAACGCATCCAACAGGTGATGCGCACGCAGCGCGATGCCTATGCAAACCTGAACAATCAGGTGTTGAACCTCGCCAATCAGGGTGTGACCATCAACGAGATCCATAACGAATACAAGGTGCCAGAGAGTCTCTCGCAGCAGTGGAGCGCGCGTCAGTATCACGGATCGGAGTTTCACAATTCCCGTGCCGTGTTGAATCGCTATCTCGGCTATTGGGATGGCAATCCGGCGACTCTCGCACCGCTCTCGCCCGCAGACTCCGCTCCGCTGTATGTCGAGATGATGGGCGGGTCGGCGGCGATAATCTCCCGCGGGCAGTCGCTGTTCGATGAGGGCCAGTATCGTCTGGCCATGGAGATACTGAATAAACTCGTCTACGCCGAGCCAGAGAACGTCGACGCCAAAGATCTGCTTGCGGCAGTCTTCGAACAACTCGGCTACCAGTATGAGAGTGCGAGTATGCGCAACGTCTTTCTCGCCTCGGCACAGGAGCTTAGAAATGGGGCGCCGGTGGTTGCTGCAGCCCGCGGCACCAGTCCCAGTCTGGCAAGAGCGATGACGACGGCTCAGTGGTGGGATG
>CAYGRR010000051.1:0-20996 GCA_964352295.1 uncultured Pseudohongiella sp.
CCCGATCTAGTCGCAATCCAAGGGCCTTCCTCGGCTATCTTCTCTCACTCCGTCTCCGTCGCTGTCTAACGCGAAGCGGAGTCTTGCTGTTCTGTTCACTATCAATTGTCTGGCAAATTTGTTGTCTCGAGAGAATGGGCAATAGCTAAAGTTTCCATTCTGACTGTGTGTAATCCCAAGACTCGACACCTGGAAGTATTGTTTGTTTTGAAATGCCCTGAACTTGATGATCCCGTTGCCGTCGGGGAAGCTGATATAACGGACTACGAGGTCGCTATCATTCCGGACGCCATCGCGATTGCCGTCTGTGAACACGAGCACTCCATTATTCCAGTCGCCATTGCAGCCTATGCCATCGGCTGATCTACAGAGAGTGACTGTTGTACGTTGTGCGATGGCTGTGGATTTTCCTAGCTGGACGGCCGTGGCCAGTTTTCTCATTGTCACATCTCCCGCCATAGACTGCCTTAGCTCATTGAAGTCAGGTAGCGAGATGCCCAGCAAGGCAGCAATGACGCACAGCGAAATGAGGAGTTCGAGTAATGACAGTCCTGTATATCGCCCCATGAGAATACGCTACCTCCACTAACTATGTGATCGATAAGCTAAGTGTAGGTGTCATTGCACAATTGTGAGAAATGCTAGGCGAAAAGACTTGCTGAAATGAGCAGAGCTGTCCGCGGTGATGTGATCGTGAAATCGAAGTGTATTTTGAAGGGCGGCTAAACTACTCTAGGCCTAGTTTCTTGAGCCTATAGCGCAGTGAGCGGAACGACATGCCTAGTTTTTTCGCAGCAGCCGTTTTGTTCCAGCGAGTCTCCTCTAGGGCCTTCTCGATCGCTTCAATCTCAATCGATTCTAAGTGCTTCTCAAGGGAAAAATCCTCGCCGATCTTCACCCCATCATTGCTCTCAACCGGAGACGGTGTTGTTTCAGGGGCGGTAATCGCTTTGGGAGTGGGAGATCGAATAAATTCGAGGTTAGAGGCGCGAATTGTCTTCTGTTCGCACAGCGTAGCGGCACGCTGCAAAATATTCTCCAGTTCCCTAACATTGCCCGGGAAATTGTATTTCAGCAACGCTTCTAGGGCTTCATTGTTGAGCTGACAAACCTGCTCGGAATTTTCCTTCGCAATTTTGTTCAAGATGCTGAGGCACAACTCGGGGATGTCCGCCACACGATCTCTCAAGCTTGGCACCGCAAGCTCTATCACGTTCAATCGAAAATACAGATCTTGACGCATGTTGCCCAGTTCAACTTCTTTGGCTAGGTTCTTGTGCGTGGCGCTCAAGATTCGCACATCGACGGATGTCTCATTCTGGGAGCCCACGGGTCGTATGGACTTCTCTTGTATAACCCGGAGTAATTTTACTTGTGTATGCAGGGGTAAGTCGGCGATCTCATCGAGGAAGAGAGTCCCGCCATGAGCGGCCTGAAACAGACCTTTTTTGTCGCTGTCGGCTCCGGTGAAGCTGCCCTTAACATGGCCAAACAGTTCACTCTCTACTAGCTCTCTGGGTATTGCGCCACAGTTTACGGCAATAAAGGCTTCATCGGCACGCGAACTGTTTTGGTGGATGGCGCGAGCCGCTAATTCTTTACCGCTGCCCGATTCTCCGCTGATATAGACAGGTGCCTGGCTGCGCGCCAGTTTCGCGATCTGCTCTCGCAGTTCTACCACGCGAACGGATTGTCCTGTAATAGAAGGTCCGATCTGAGATTGAGGAGCACCTACAGTCGCCGAGCCGTCCTTTCTCTCTTGGGGAAGTCGTAGCGCGGCATTTACCATATCACGCAGTTTCTGTAGATCTACCGGTTTCGAAACAAAATCAAAAGCGCCGCTTTTAAGTGCCTTGATAGCTGTTTCTGTGGTTCCATGGGCGGTGATTACCGCGACAGGCATCTGGTGATACTCTTGTTGGATGTACTCGACGAGTTCAATCCCATTCCCATCGGGTAAGCGCATATCAGTAAGACACAGGTTGAAGCTTTCGGTTGAGAGCAAATGCCGTGCCGAAGCAAGGTCCTTCGCGCTGCTGGTGGCCAAGGACATTCTGCCTAGGGTTATTTCTAAGAGTTCCCGAATATCCGGCTCGTCATCTACGATTAATACGCGGTTTGTCATAAGCTAATTGTCATAGTTGGAGTGGTGGGAGACATTCTATGCGATCACTCTATCTGGATTGCCGAAATAGATACTGAAACTGCTCTTGCCCGAAGCGGTTCTGCCGTATACAAGCTGCGACTGGTTAGCTTCGCACAGTTCTTTTGATATATAAAGACCTAGGCCGGTGCCGCTGGATTCAGTTGTATGAAAGGGCTCAAACAGGCGTGACTCATCTTCTTCGTCAATACCTGGGCCCTCATCGATAATGTGTAAATAGGGTAGCTGGTCGCCTTCTTTCTTCTCTATCCCTGCCTGCACTAAGAGCGTCGCGAGTCCTGTCGTCTTGAAACTGTAGCGGAGTCCATTGTCGAAGAGATTATTGAGAACCTGCTCGAGCTGGGCTTTGATAACCTTTACTTTAACCTGAGGCGTTACTATGTCAATGTGTATCTCATCACATAACTCATGTGTTGATCTATAGTTATCAATAAACTTTGGAAGCCATTGATCGAGGTCGATAACATCGGCAGTAGTGTTGTCGTGTCGCGAAGCATCTAGGACGTCCTCAATAATCAGGTTTACCCGGTTGCAGTGATCGAGAATTATCTCGATCATGCGCTTGTCATCATCGGTAACTGTTACAGATTCTCGCAACAATTGGCTGGCATGACTTATGGCTCCCAAGGGGTTGCGTACCTCGTGGGCGATACTCGCGGTCAGTCTGCCCAGTGAGGCAAGCTTCATCTGTCTAACGCGTTGCACTATTTGCCGGTTGTCTTCGAGGAAAATTAAAACGTCGGATTCTGGCTCGGGGTTCAGGAAGGCAAAGTTTAGCTGCACCTGGCGAGTGGAATTAGGGATGATGATGGGCTGAGGTTGGCGTTTCGAGTTAATCTTCCACAGCTCTAATTGTTCGGAGAGCTCTGCAGGCAATTTGTAAAGGTGTTCTTGCTCTTCTGCATCGACTACTAGAATTGGCAACAGAATACTACGGGCGGCGCTATTCATGCTGACAATCTGACGCTCTGTGTTCACCACAACGACCCCAGTGCGCATGCGTTGAATTATTTCATTGTTGAGTTTCTCGAGATCAATGATGTCGCTTGCCTGTTTGTCGGCTAGAACGGCTGCCCGGTAGATCCTGTTGGTAAGGGCCTGGATATAGAGAGAAGTGGCAAACAGAATGGCGCCGAGGATTCCTGCCTGCACAAACTGGTTCGCTGAAGCATCGAGTGAGAGGGCGAGATAGAGCTCGCTGTAGATCAGCGACAGGGCCGCGACGGCGGCGAGGAAGGTGCTGATCCTGCCTCGAATTAAGATACTGCCAGAGGCAATCGTCACTAGTAACAGCAGCCCGAGGCCGCTTATCATTCCACCGCTGCTGTACGTGAGCAGGGTTATGGCCAATATGTCAATAATCAGGCTGGCAGTGAGGATGTGCGAACTCTTTAGAGTGCGCGTGCTTATTGGTATGAAAAAGGTGATTGCTACACCGAAGATCGCATAGCCGGTGCAGACCTGAATAAAAAGGGTTGGGTCGAGGACGCCGAGTAATGTGGAACTCGGGCCGAACGAGGAAACCAAAAGCACCAGAGGCAGGACAATACGGTAGATATTATAGACGACCGATACGTTGTATATCTGACCGGGATATTGTGCGGTTCTTTCGCTCATAGTTTCCGTTACAATTGCTGCGGTGCTGGGCATTATACCAATATGCAAAGACAGTAATGCTTATTGGTCGTGTGTTTCAATAGATAATTCAAGGACTGCCTAGAACCGAATTCTAGGATATAAGTGAAGAGATAGATATGGGGCAGCAGATTACCGTCGTCATGGCACAGCTTAATTTCCTGGTAGGAGATATAGCATTCAACACTTCTCTCATCATAGAGAAAGCTAAACAGGCGATTCAGGAAAATTCGGCAGAAATAGTCGCCTTTCCAGAGTTGGCTCTGACGGGCTATCCTCCAGAGGATCTGCTTTTTCGACCCAGCTTGTCAGTGCGCATCGAGAAAGCGCTGCAGCGTCTTCGCGACGAAAAATTGCCAGCGCACCTTGTTATCGGTTATCCAGAAAGAGTGGGTGAGAAGCTCTACAATTCTCTTACAATTATCAAGGATGGCAAGCAGCTTGCTAATTATCGCAAGCAACATCTACCAAACTATCAGGTCTTCGATGAGCAGAGATACTTCGACCATGGTGGTGAGGCCTGCTTGCTAGAAATAGGTGGTCAGAAGATCGCCTTCACGATCTGTGAAGACATGTGGGAGCAAGAGCCCGTCATGCAGGCGCGATCCTTGGGTGCGCAGCTCATGATCAATATTAACGCTTCCCCCTATCACATGAACAAGCTGAGCGAGCGACAAGCGCTGCTGCGTCAGAGAAGTGTGCAGGGAGGCTTTCCGATCATCTACGTGAACATGGTGGGAGGACAGGACGAGTTGGTATTCGATGGTGGATCGATGGTTGTCACGGCCGACGGCGATTGCCACTGCCTCGGGCCAAGCTTTAGCGAGGCCCTGGTGCCGGTTATCGTTAAGGCGGGGCAGGGCTGCGCTAGCCCCAGCGAGATTCCTCTGCAGGAGGTCGCACTGCCCCTGTCTTTGGAGGCGCAGGTTTATCAAAGCCTAGTGCTAGGCGTGCGAGACTACGTGACCAAGAATCATTTTTCAGGCGTGGTGCTGGGTTTGTCAGGCGGGATCGATTCGGCGCTTACGCTCGCCATAGCCTCGGATGCTCTAGGAAGAGAACGGGTGCAGGCTGTGATGATGCCGTTCGCCTATACCTCCAAGCTCAGCCTTAGCGCGGCGGCCCAGCAGGCGAAGAAGTTGGGCGTTGACTACCAGCAGATATCCATCGAGGGTGTCTATGCGGCGTTTATGCAGGCACTCGAGGTGCAGTTCGCGAATACAGAGACAGGCGTCAGTGAGCAAAATTTACAGGCGCGCTGCAGAGGTGTGTTGCTGATGGCTATCTCGAACAAGAAGGGCTTGTTGGTTCTAACCACGGGTAACAAGAGCGAGATCGCCGTGGGCTATTCGACCCTCTACGGTGACATGGCAGGAGGCTTCGATGTGCTGAAGGATGTGTCGAAGACGATGGTTTACAAGTTATCTCACTATCGTAATACGGAGTACGGCGCTGTGCCCGAGGAAGTTATCCCTCAGCAGGTCATAGATCGACCTCCTTCGGCAGAACTCGCCCCAGATCAGATCGATCAGGATAGTTTGCCACCCTACGATGTACTAGATCGGATACTGGAGTTGTACGTAGAGCAAGATCAGAGCGCGACATCAATAGTAGCCGCGGGCTTCGACGAAAAGGTTGTTAAACGAGTATTGCGCCTTGTGGACTTAAATGAATACAAGCGGCGTCAAAGCCCGATCGGAGTACGTTTGACGAAGCGCGGCTTCGGTCGCGACCGGCGCTATCCAATCACCAATGCCTGGCCAATCGGCGAATAGTTCTAGCTCTTTATTGCGGTGGCGAGGGCCGAGGTCTAGTGACGTTTGGTCGTTGTGGCGCCTGTGGGCGTACCTGCGGAGTTTGATTCCCGCTTTGCCTTAGGACATTCTGATTCTGGCGTATGACGTCTCGAATGCGCTGTTGATTCTGCGTGCTGCGTGGCGTATCGGCCTGATTGGGCCGGTTATTGGCGTTGCGCACTTGTTGCTCAAACTGCTCTCTCAACCGGGTTCGTTCAGCCTCAGGCATGTTCTGAAAGCGTCGCTGTATGTTTCTAAGACGACGCTGCTCCGGACTGCTGAGGCTGTTGAAGCGCTGAAACCGCTGGTTGATCACTTGCTGTTGTTGCTCGGAGAGGTTCTGAAACCGTTGCTGCTGATCTCTCGCCTGCGAACGCTCTGCCGGTTGCATCTGTTGGAAACGGTTCGCTCCGCGAATTAGGCGCTGCTGTCGCTCAACGCTCAGGTTCTCCCATTGCGGTTCGAGCTGTTGCAGTATTTGTCGTTCCTCGAGCGACAGGTCGGTCCAGGGAGTCTTTTCCTGGGCGAGGCTAAGCTGCGTGAAAAAAACCACGAGGAAGAGTGCCTTGCTTATAATCGCTCGTCTATTCATTGCGTGTTGCTATCTGCATTGTCGCTGTTAGTTGAGTTGCCTGTCTGACTTTCATTTGTGTTGCCTTCGACTGAAATTTCCAGCAAGTCAGAAAACTCGTCTGTTAATAGGCTGTCGGGCTCTATCCACTCACCGGCATCTGTTTCAAACTGACCTAGAAACTCCAAGAACTCTAGGTCGGGCATTGTCTCAAGCTGGTCGTTCTCCATCCCGTATACATTCGGCACTAGACTGCTAATGCATGCGATCAGTATTGTCCGCCCCGAAAAATAAGAAAGCAGATGCTGATGCCAAGCGCCTCGAACATCATAAAGTAAGCGATTCGTTGTCGGCGAGCCACAAATAGAATTCCAAATTTTCATAGAGCTCGATATCTTCGGCAGTAGCTATAAGGCCAATCTCTTCTTCCAGAGTAAGTGTGCCTGCTGGCCGTGAATCTACATAAAAAAGCGTAATCGCGGTAAGCATGACACAGGCAGTGGCTAGCATACCCCTGTGCGCGGCAAATTTGAATGAATCGGCCTGGGATTTAAGCCATGCGCTAAGTGAGAAGCCGCGCGATTCTATCGCTTTACTTTGTTGCTGCTCGAATTTCGCGACGGCACTGAGTCGAATCTGATCGAGCCTCGCTTCGATATCGGGCGCAAGCGAATTGCTGTCATCTAATTCTCTGCGCACAGCAGAGGCAAGGCCCTCGGCGCTATTTGGATCGAACTGCAATTTTTGCAGTAGCGCTGCCTGTCTAGTCTCATCGAGGCGCTGTTTCGTGGCGAGAGGCAGCCGCGCAATGCTGGCATCTAGATGCCTACAAATTTCCCTTAGTAGTACTGCTTCGTCTAATTGGTTCATGGCCAGTATTCACCTAGTTGCGCTCTCAGGCTATGTATGGCGCGCGAGTAGTGCGTCTTAACACTTCCCTCAGCGCATTCCATCGCGGTCGCCGTCTGTCGTACGTCTAGACCCTCCCATGCGCGCAGCAGAAAAGCCTGTTGTTGCCGTGCTGGCAATCCTTCAAGAGCTATCTGAAGCTTGTCCATGCTCTCATCTGTTACGGACTGCTCATCGGGAGAACGTCCATAGGGGTCTGGAGCGGTCTGGATAGGGTCTTCGCCATCTTCATCTGTGTTGCTTAACCAGCTTCTGTGTCTATTCCTGACGGAGTTGCGACGATACCAATCGTTGATGCGGCTATTGAGGATGCGGTAGAACAGAGGAGTCCATTCCTGCTCGCTACGATCGGAGTATTTTTCCACAAGTTTGAACATAGCGTCTTGCACCAAGTCCAATGCATCTTCCGAGTTGCCCGTAGCGATCTGAGCAATGCGGTAGGCGCGCGATTGAACGCCTTTAAGAAACTTATCCAGCAACACAGAGCTATTCAGAATCAATTCTCCAGAGACGGCCATATTCATAGGTTTTCCACTACGCTAAATTCTGGCCGCCTAATGATTGTATCGGCTAATCAATACTCAATATTACTCTTTCCCAATAGTACAAACGCAGCGGCTCCAGATCGGTTTACCTGAGAAATGGGAAAAACAGTGATTTTTTTAAAAATGTGGCCTTCGTCAAATTCGTGGCGAAGACCGGGTTCAGAGGTTCAGTCAAAGAGGCCGAAGGTCAGGATGCTAAACCAGGAGCGGCGCTGCTCTGCAGGGCGGGTTTGGGTATTGATGATCTGCTGGCTACCAGAGTTTAGCGGTCGTGTAGTGGGCGCGAGCGGGGGCTCAACGCGATTGGCTCCGACCAGCCCAAAAGAGACCGTGTAGAGGAGCGAGGGGTTGGTGATCTCGGTGCGAATGATAAATTGGCCGTTATCGTCAATTGAGGTGTGGTCGGGGTAGTTTTCTTTGAGCAAGGCGAGAGAGGTGTCAGCAAGTTCGTTAAGCCCCAGCCGCAAGTAGCACTCAACCATGATGGCCATGCCGTCAGCGACGGCTGGGGTACCCTGAAAATTCTCAACAACATACTGGCCGCGCCGCTGTGCTGCGATATAGGCGCGGCGATCGAGATAGTAATTCGCAACGTGAATTTCGTAGGCCGCTAGATTATTGCGCAGGAACACCATGCGCGCCCTGGCATCCGCCGAATAGGGGCTGTCGGGATAAAGCGCTAGCAGTTGTGAGAAATCGGCAAAAGACTCGCTCGCGCGGCCCGGATCGCGCTTGGTAGGATCGATGGGGACGAAACGATTGATTAGCCCCCGGTCATCGGTGAACGATGACAGGCCCTTCATATAGTAGGCGTAGTCGATGTTCTCGTTATCTGGATGTAGCCTGATGAAGCGGTCCGCCGCGGCTCTGGCCGCCTCAGTATCCCCGTTCCTGTAGTAGGCATAAACAATCTCTATTTGTGCCTGAGCTGCGAATCTACCGAAGGGGAAACGCGATTCCAGAGCCTGATAGGTGGCTATGGAGCCTTGGAAGTTCTGAGAATTAAGTTGTTCCAGTGCGCGGCGATAAAACTGCTCTTCGGTAGAAAGCCCCGCGAATTCATCCCTTTCGCTGCTGTTGAACCAGCCACAGGCCCCGAGAAGTAGGGAGATGGCGAGAATGAGGGGTAGTTTCAAAAGTGATGCGTGCACTGTCTATCCTGTAGTTGGCCTGTTCGAAGGCCTTTCGGTTCAAGGGCTGTCGTAGCAGGCCCCGAAAAAACGCTATTTAACCACAGCACTGGCTGCAATCCCAACTTGCGCATGACTCCCGAATGCTTGGCAGCCCCTATGTCCTGCTGTGTGCAGAGGCGTTATCGCGTATCATGCGCCCATGACAAGTCATATCTCACTAAAAGCAGAGGTCACCGAAGAGTTATCAGGTAACCGCTTAGACCAGATTGCGGCCAAATTGTTTCCTGAATATTCACGGGCGCGGCTGCAAAGCTGGATTCGAGAGGGCGCACTGCTGGTAAACAGTAAGCAGCTCAGGCCCAGGGATCGTCTTGAATCAGGAGACAGGCTGGTAGTAGAGGCGCAGCTAGAGGCCGCAGAGTCCTGGGTAGCCGAGGCTATGCCCCTGGATGTTGTTTTCGAGGATGAGCATCTGCTGATAATAAATAAGGCAACCGATGTCGTTGTGCATCCAGCGGCGGGGCATAGCCAGGGCACCTTGCTGAATGGCCTGATTCATCACAATCCCCATCAGGAGGAGCTACCACGCGCTGGCATAGTGCATCGGCTCGACAAGGACACCACCGGCCTGATGGTAGTGGCTAAGACCTTGATTGCCCATGCAGATCTAGTAAATCAACTGCAGGCAAGGTCGGTGAGCAGGGAATACGAGGCAATTGTGCAGGGTGTCTTAACGGGGGGCGGCAGCATCGATAAAGAGCTCGGTCGCCATCCTGTAAACCGCAAGAAAAGAGCCGTGGTGGAAATGGGCCAGGAGGCGGTAACGCACTATCGCGTCATAGAGCGCTTTCGCGGACACACTCATGTGCAGGTAAATCTTGAAACCGGTCGTACCCATCAGATTCGCGTGCACATGGCACACCTGAACCATGGGTTGATAGGAGACCCACTCTACGGGGGACGCTTTAAGCTACCCGCCGCCTGCTCGAAAGAGCTTAGTGATTGCCTCAAAGGCTTTAAGCGACAGGCTCTGCATGCCCGGAAATTGGAGCTGGATCATCCTCAAAGCGGAGAGCGCATGAGCTGGAGCGCAGCCACGCCAGCCGATATGGTAGAGCTAATCGAACAACTTCGCCGAGACTGTGCGTGACGGTCGAACATATCCCCTTCACTGATTGGGATGTATCGTCCCGCGTAGTCGCGTTTTCCACGACGAGAGAGGGTGGGCTTAGCGTGCCTCCCTATGATTCTTTCAACCTCGCCACTCACGTAGGAGATGATCCCGTCAGGGTGTTCTCAAACCGCGAGCGTTTAGAGGGGCAACTGCCATCGCCATTGAGTTGGCAATGGTTAGACCAGGTTCACGGTACCGATGTCGCCGTTGTCGAAAGCGCCGGCCGAGAGATAACAGCCGACGCATTACTTACAACGCGCCCGAATCTGGTTTGCTGCGTGCAGACTGCAGATTGTCTACCGCTATTGGTGGCCGCCAGAGATGGTTTGGAAATAGCCGCCATTCATGCTGGCTGGAAGGGCTTGGCGACAGGTGTCATCGAAAATACGATCGCGAAGATGGCGACACCCGCATCTAGCCTTGTGGTGTGGTTGGGCCCGGCCATTGGTCCCTGCCACTTCGAGGTTGGCGGAGAAGTCAGGGAATGTTTTCTAAGCCCTTCGAGCACGAAGTCGGCGAAATCAGAAATAGAGGCTTGCTTTGCCTCTGGCAAAAACCCTGAGAAATTCATGGCAGATCTCTATGCTATTGCAAGATTGAAACTTCGCTCCCTAGGCATTGCGGATATAGTCGGCGGTGAGCGCTGTACTCATTGCGATGATGAAAAATTCTACTCCTACCGACGCGATGGCGTTACCGGTCGAATGCTTAGCGCTATTTATATTGAAGCTTAGTTCCAATTCAATGCTGGCACTAGGCGGCCGTGCCGTGAGCCTCCCCTCTTATAACATTGATCTTGCTCAATAAAAGATACCGCCTCGATATTGAATTCCAGTAGAAAGACCCAATTATCTAGTTCAGCAAAACCAATTGAGAATAGTTCGGGGTTGCGGACTAATGTGGAATTCCTATGCGAATCGATAAGTTTACAAGCAAGCTGCAGTCGGCATTGGCCGATGCACAATCGCTGGCCTTGGGTGGGGACAATAATTTTATTGAACCCTGTCACCTTTTGCTAAGCCTGATAGATCAGAAGGGTGGGTCGGTGCGCCCCCTGTTGTCACAGACTGGCTTCGACATCGCCGATCTGCGCACAAAGTTACAAACACTCGTAGATGATTTACCGAAGCTGCAGGACAGTACCGGCGAGATTGCGGTGTCTGGCGATCTGGCAAAGCTGCTAAATCAGGCCGACAAAATAGCTCAGCAAAAGGGCGACTCCTTTATCTCGAGCGAGACCATCCTTCTCGTTGCCATGAAAGACTCTGGGGCAGTAGGGAAGCTACTGAATTCCTACGGCGTCTCGCCGCAGGCACTCGAAAAAGCCATTGCGAATTTACGTGGCGGCACCAACGTGGATGATGCGGGCGCCGAGGATTCCTGGCAGGCCCTTGAGAAATATTGTGTAGACCTGACCGAGCGGGCGGAGAAAAGCAAGCTAGACCCAGTGATTGGTCGCGATGCAGAGATTCGACGAACGATACAGGTGCTGCAGCGGCGCACAAAGAATAATCCGGTGCTTATCGGTGAGCCGGGCGTAGGCAAGACCGCCATCATCGAAGGCTTGGCACAGCGAATCGTGAACGGCGAGGTGCCCGAAGGCCTAAAAGACAAGAGAGTCCTGTCATTGGATATGGGCGCGCTTATCGCCGGGGCAAAATTCAGAGGAGAGTTTGAAGAGAGGCTCAAGGGTGTTCTCAGTGAGCTGTCCAAGTTGGGTGGTTCGGTAATTCTGTTTATAGATGAGTTGCACACCATGGTCGGCGCTGGCAAGGCCGAGGGCTCCATGGATGCGGGCAATATGCTCAAGCCTGCTTTGGCTCGAGGAGAGCTGCACTGCGTCGGTGCGACCACGCTCGATGAGTACAGGAAGTATGTTGAAAAGGATGCGGCGCTGGAGCGTCGATTTCAGAAGGTTTTAGTAGAGGAGCCTAGTGAAGAAGACACCATCGCTATTCTGCGAGGCCTGAAGGAAAGATATGAAGTGCACCACGGCGTCGATATCTCTGACGCCGCGATAATTGCTGCGGCGAAACTCTCGCAGCGTTACATCACTGACAGACAACTACCGGACAAGGCCATCGACCTGATAGACGAGGCGGCGAGCTTGATTCGCATGGAGATAGATTCTAAACCAGAGGAAATGGACAAGCTTGAAAGAAGACTTATCCAATTGAAGATCGAGCGAGAAGCGCTAAAGAAAGATGAAGACCCGGCTTCCATGAAGCGCAAAGAAAAGCTGGAAGAAGATATTGCAGAGCTAGAGAAAGAATATTCGGATTTGGAGGACATCTGGAAATCCGAGAAGGCTTCGCTTCAGGATGCACAGTTGATTAAGAGCCAGCTCGAACAGGCACGCAACGATATGGAACTCGCACACCGCGCTGGCGATCTCGCGCGTATGTCTGAAATACAGTACGGATTGATTCCCAGCCTCGAGAAAAAACTCGAGGCGGCGGCCGAGGCAGAGACTAGCGAGAAGCAGTTGCTGCGTAATCGCGTCACAGAAGAGGAGATCGCGGATGTGGTGTCACGCTCAACTGGTATACCGGTGAGCAAGATGCTGCAGGGCGATAAGCTCAGGCTACTAGAGATGGAAGGGGCGTTACACAAGCGTGTGATCGGCCAGAACGAGGCGATTCTAGCCGTAGCAAACGCTGTGCGGCGGTCGCGCTCCGGGCTATCCGACCCCAATCGACCGAATGGTTCTTTCCTGTTCCTTGGGCCAACCGGCGTTGGTAAGACTGAGCTGTGTAAGTCTCTGGCCGAATTTCTCTTCGACACCGAGGAGGCGATGGTTAGGATCGACATGTCAGAGTTTATGGAGCAGCACTCGGTCGCACGTCTCATAGGCGCACCACCAGGCTATGTGGGATATGAAGAGGGTGGTTACCTCACCGAGGCGGTGCGTAGGAGGCCGTATTCGGTATTGCTGCTCGATGAGGTAGAGAAGGCCCATACCGATGTATTCAATATTCTATTGCAGGTATTGGATGACGGCAGGCTTACAGATGGCCATGGCAGAACCGTAGATTTTCGGAATACAGTCGTGGTGATGACATCTAATCTAGGTTCTGATCGCATTCAGGACATGATGGCAGAGGGCGTAAACGACGAGGCGGCGTATGAGTCTGTAAAATCGGCGGTGATGGAGCGTGTGGTGAAGCATTTCTCACCGGAGTTTGTGAACCGCATCGATGAGACAGTGGTGTTTCACCCACTGCAGCGTGAGCAGATTCGCGGTATCGCTGAAATACAGATTCAGTTACTGAACAAGCGCCTGCAGGACAATGACCTTAGCCTAGTAGTTTCAGATGCCGTGTTGGATAAGGTGGCTGCTCTTGGTTATGACCCAGTGTACGGGGCAAGGCCCTTGAAGCGCGTTATCCAGAATCGCCTCGAGAATCAGCTCGCGCAGCAAATGTTGCAAGGCGATTTCGTAGGCGGCGATGTCATTGCAATAGACCTGGGCAGTGACGGAGAGCTGGTTTTCTCAAAAACCGGGCCCAATACGCAGGAAGAGTCGGCGGTAGCCTAGGCCACCGCCGGCCGCGAATTGTTCCTGCGAATTGCGCTGAGCCCAGTAATTACACACGCAGCTGTGCATAAGGGCTTGACTTTCCTTGAATTAATGGCAGAATTCCGCTTTGTTCGAGCAGAGCGGTTCGGCCAACCTCCAACCCTCCGCAGTGATCTGCACCCGCCGCAACCGGCACACCGGCAGATTACCATCTAGGTGATAGAAAACATCCACCTATGAGCCTCTATCACGTTATCGCGTACGGGGCCGACAAGAAGCAATAATCGACGGATCATGTGCGGTTTGCGGATTGTTATTCGAAAATCTTTGGAGTATCCAATAGTCAGCGGGCCTTCTGGTCAGTTGTGCTATTACATTTCTTCCCGTGATTCGCTTCGCGGGAAACGACGATAAACAGTTTTAGAGGCATAGACAAGTGGATCAATTATCTGGTGGTGAAGCGCTCATCCGTGCTCTACACGATGAGGGTGTGGAAATCATATTCGGTTACCCCGGTGGCGCCGTCTTGCACATCTACGACGCGATCTTCAATCAAGACAAAGTCGAACACATTCTGGTGCGACATGAGCAAGCGGCGACGCACGCTGCCGACGGCTACGCGCGCGGCACTGGAAAGCCCGGCGTGGTATTGGTCACTTCAGGTCCTGGCGCCACGAATGCAATAACGGGCATTGCTACTGCTTACATGGATTCGATTCCGATGGTGGTTATCTCGGGTCAGGTTGAGAGTAAGCTGATCGGCTCAGATGGTTTTCAAGAAACCGACATGGTAGGAGTCTCTCGTCCAGTCGTGAAGCACAGCTTCATGGTTCAGAATCCGGCAGACATTCCGCGCATTGTCAAAAAGGCTTTCCATATAGCTACAACTGGGCGACCAGGGCCGGTTGTTATCGACATACCAAAAGATGTAACCGATCCGAAGACTAAGTTCGATTACGAATATCCTACTGACATTAAGATGCGCTCCTATGCAGTTCCAGCCAAGGGACACTCGGGTCAAATAAAAAAGGCTGTAGATATTTTAATGTCTGCAAAGCGTCCCATGATCTACGCAGGTGGGGGTGTGATTCAGGGAGAGGGATCCGAGTTGCTCACTGAGTTGACTCGCAAGCTAGGTTATCCGATTACGAATACTTTGATGGGACTCGGCGCCTATCCCTCATCCGATAAGCAGTTTCTCGGCATGCTCGGGATGCACGGCACCTATGAGGCGAATATGGCGATGCATTACTGTGACGTCCTACTCGGCATAGGCGTGCGCTTTGACGATCGCGTAACGAACTCGGATGTGAGCAAGTTCTGTCCGGATGCGACCATCTTGCACGTAGATATCGATCCTGCCTCTATTTCCAAAACTGTGGCTGCAGACGTTCCTATCGTCGGCTCCGTAACATCTGTTCTAGAGGAAATGCTGGCTCAGATAGGAGCTTCGAAACAGAAAGTTGATCAGAAGTCTTTGAAGATCTGGTGGGATCAGATTTCGCAATGGCGTGAGAAGGACAGTCTCGCCGTTACGCCGTCGGAAGACGGTACGATCATGCCTCAGGAAGTTATTCAGGCTGTGTTTGAGATAACCAAGGGTGATGCCTACGTCTCGTCAGATGTGGGTCAGCATCAGATGTTTGCCGCGCAGTACTACGGTTTCGATAAGCCACGTCGCTGGATTAACTCTGGCGGTCTGGGAACTATGGGTTTTGGTTTTCCAGCGGCGATGGGAATCCAGCTGGCGTTCCCCGATGCGATTTCTGTCTGCATAACAGGTGAGGGTAGTTTCCAAATGAATCTGCAGGAGCTTGCTACTTGTATGCAGTATCAGCTGCCGGTAAAGATTATATGCCTGAACAATCGAGCTCTGGGGATGGTGAAGCAGTGGCAGGACATGCAATACGGAGGTCGACATTCACACAGCACCTATGAGGAGTCACTGCCAGACTTCGTCAAGTTAGTTGAGGCTTACGGGCACGTTGGGATTCGCATAGAGAAGAAATCGGATTTGGATGCGAAGTTGAGAGAGGCATTCTCCCTGAAAGATAAGCTGGTATTTGTGGATGTCCTAGTTGATCCGGAAGAGCACGTGTATCCGATGGCTATCAAAGGCGGTGCCATGAAAGATATGATCTTGAGTAAATCGGAGCGAACCTAATGCGACATATAATTTCAGTTCTGATGGAGAATGAACCGGGCGCTCTTTCCAGAGTGGTTGGATTGTTTTCTCAACGCAACTACAACATCGACACGCTAACAGTTGCCCCGACAGAGGATCAGTCCCTTTCGCGTCTAACTTTGACCACCAGTGGTGATGAACGACTTATTGAGCAGATCACTAAACACCTGAACAAGTTAGTAGATGTGGTCAAGCTGGTGGATCTTACCGAGGGTGCACACATAGAACGCGAACTGATGCTTATCAAGGTGAAAGCCGCAGGCGCGCAGCGCGCAGAAGTGAAGCGTACGACGGACATTTTTCGTGGCCAAATTGTGGACATGACGAACAGTGTGTTCAGTATTCAGCTGACAGGAACTAGCGACAAGCTGGATGCGTTCATTGCCGCGTTGGGTGAAAATGTTGTGCTGGAAGTTGCTCGCACTGGAGTCTCTGGAATCTCTCGGGGAGAAAAGATTCTCAGTCTCTGAGGCTCTTTTCGAATTTGCAACATTGGGTTGATCTTGGCCCTGGAAGATAGAGTAATTATGCTGCTCGTTCTCTGAATTCACAGAAGAGCAGAATCGCAGACATAAAAAAAAGGGCCCAGGCCCTTTTTTTTATGTCTGCGAAATTCGAATTCTAGTCTTACACTAGCTTCTTCATGGCTGTCATGTACTTGCGCAGCTGCTTGCCTACGATCTCTATCGGATGTGAGCGAATTGCATCGTTCACCTTGATGAGTTCGGCGTTGTCCACGCCCAGATCTGCGAGCTGCAAACCTTTGCCGATAACGTCGGTGTCCACAGTCTTCATGAAATCTTCGAGCAGGGGCACGCAGGCATGCGAGAACAAGTAGCAGCCGTATTCGGCGGTATCTGAAATCACCTTGTTCATTTCATACAATTTCTTGCGGCCGATCAAGTTGGCGATGAGTGGAACCTCATGAAGAGACTCATAGTAAGCCGATTCTTTGATGATGCCGCTAGCAGTCATAGATTCGAATGCGAGTTCGACGCCGGCTTTAACCATGGCCACCATGAGGATGCCATGCTCATAATATTCCTGCTCTGGTATATCCATTTTGCCAGCTGCGGATTTCTCGAAGGCTGACTCGGTGGTGGCTTCTCTCCAGCCTAGGAGCTTGGCATCGTCATTCGCCCAATCTGCCATCATGCCTTCGGAAAACGCGCCGGTAATGATGTCGTCCATATGCTTCTGATACAGCGGGGCCATGATGGTTTTAAGTTCTTCGGCTAGTGAATTCGCAACCAACTTCGCCGGATTGGAGAGGCGATCCATCATGTTGGTGATGCCGCCGTGCTTAAGACCTTCTGATACGACTTCCCAGCCATGCTGAACCAACTTGGAGGCGTATGCGGGGTCGACGCCTTTTTCAACCATCTTGTCGAAGCATAGAATAGAGCCTGTCTGCAGCATGCCGCAGAGGATAGTCTGTTCACCCATTAGGTCAGACTTCACCTCGGCGATGAAAGAGGACTGTAATACGCCGGCTCTGTGTCCGCCGGTTGCTGCTGCGTAGGCCTTGGCAATATCCATGCCCTCGCCCTGAGGATCATTCTCGGCGTGCACGGCTATCAGTGTAGGGACGCCGAAGCCGCGCTTATATTCTTCACGAACCTCAGTGCCTGGGCATTTCGGCGCAACCATTACCACAGTGAGATCTTCGCGAATCTGCATGCCTTCTTCTACGATATTGAAGCCATGAGAATAGGCGAGGCACGCTCCCTTCTTCATAAGAGGCATTACCTGCTTTACTACGGGGCTGTGTTGCTTGTCTGGGGTCAAGTTCAATACGAGATCGGCGCTGGGAATCAGTTCCTCGTAGGTACCCACTTTGAAGCCGTTTTCCGTAGCATTCTTCCAGGAATCACGTTTCTCCGCGATCGCGGCATCTCTGAGCGTGAAGGAAACATCTAAGCCGCTGTCGCGCATGTTGAGGCCCTGATTCAGGCCTTGGGCTCCACAACCCACGATAACTACCTTCTTGCCATTTAGTTTGCTTACACCATCGCTAAATTCGCTTTGGTCCATAAAACGGCATCTGCCCAGCTGGTCTAGTTGCAGGCGCAGGGGTAGGGTATTAAAGTAATTCATGAATCCACTCCGATCTGATCATCGTATTGATTAACTGTATGGTATTTGTTTGTGCTTAGAGAGTGCTGAAGACTTATTTTCAGTGAGGCGCGATCATATAGCATCCGCATTCTTGCGTAAATGATCACTTTTAGAGGCAGCGCCGTGGGAATTAGAGAGGAATTAGTGCCCCAGCCATGCAAATTGGGCTGTATAATCACGAATTCTCTTAGATGGCGGGGTATCGGTAGATGAGCATGAGCAACGAAGAGCGTGACCCGCACTTGGAAGGCCTATTGCCTATCGATGAACACGAAGAGGAGTTTTCCGAGGACGGGCGCAAGGTTCGCCGCCGCGGCATCTTCCTATTGCCGAATATGTTGACCCTCGGCGCACTCTTCTCTGGTTTCTACGCAATAATAGCGGGCATGTCGGGTGATTTTAACGAGGCCGGTTGGGCTATCCTGATAGCTGGGGTGCTAGACGGGCTAGACGGTAGAATAGCGCGACTTACCAACACCCAGAGCGCTTTTGGCGCTCAATTCGATAGTCTCTCAGATATGGTTTCCTTTGGCGTCGCTCCCGCGCTAATCATGTTCAGCTGGGCTTTTGCTCCGCTCGGGCGCTTGGGCTGGGCCGCGAGCTTCATCTACATGTCCTGCGCTGCGCTGCGCTTAGCGCGGTTCAATGTTCAACTCGGAACGGTGGACAAGCGTTTCTTCGTGGGTCTGCAGAGTCCGCTGGCCGCCGGAATCGTCACTTTTCTACCCTGGGTTGGATATAAGTACGGCTTGGAAGTAACGCCTATAGCTGCCTATTTTTGCGCGATATTGACGGTGTTCATAGGCTTCCTCATGATCTCCAATTACAACTACTTCAGCTTTAAGGAGCTGCAGTTTAAGGGGACCGTTCCTTACATGGTGTTTGTGTTTGTGGTGATACTGCTCGTCGTTGTGGCGCAGAATCCCCACGAAGTATTGCTGATGATGTGTGTGGCCTATGCCATTTCGGGACCCCTGATGTGGATGTACAAGAAGCGGCCTAGCCAAATCGCGGCGGCCAAGAAGGCGCAGAAAGGGACAGCGAAGGAATCGCCAAAAGCGCCTGCGAAGGAGCCAAAAAAAGAGCCAGTGAAAGCCACAGTGAGGAAGGCGCCAAGCCCTAAGAAGCCTCGGTCCGAAAAGGCAAAGACGAGTAGTTCGAAGATTGTAAATGACGATTTACTCTAATAGCAGCGATGATAATTCTACTGTCAAGAGCCTGCCTATCTATTGGGGTTTGCTCTAGGCCGAAACTGTTTTTCAATCGTGGAAAATGATTGCTGCACTGAAAGAAAACCGCGTTCTAAGCTGTCTAGTGTGTATTGAAGCAGTAGCTAGAACCCAAATTTTAGGAAATCCATCATGCTAATTAAAAAACCATCGGATATTAAATCTTCAGAGATTACTCCGGAAAGCGTTTATAGAAATCGTCGGCAGTTTATCGCTGATAGCGGCAAGTTATTACTCGGTGCGGCCGCGACCAGTGCTTTGCCGTCGATGGCGAATGCGCAGACTGGTGCTAGGCTAATGGCGAGGGCCCCAGCGACGATGAGGCGTAGCCCGCCTGCAGCCTGGTGGGCAGACAAATTCGCTGACGTAAAGCCCGCTCCGGATTCACCGCCATTCTATACAGGTGAGACACTGACTCCTTATGAAGATGTTGTAAGTTATAACAACTTCTATGAGTTCGGTATGAATAAGGGAGATCCTTCAGCTAATTCTGGTGATTACAAGGCTGACCCCTGGTCAGTTGAAATTGCAGGCGAGGTTGCAAAACCCGGCGTCTACAATCTTGAAGATATACTAAAGCCTCATGCCTTGGAGGAGAGGATTTATCGCTTGCGCTGCGTGGAGGCGTGGTCGATGGTTATTCCTTGGGTAGGATTTCCTTTAGCAGACTTGATCAAGCGTTTCGAGCCCACTTCCAAGGCGAAGTTCGTGGAATTCGAAACACTCGTAGACGCAGAGACGATGCCGGGCATTCGCTCGCGTTTTTCTATCGTCGACTGGCCTTACCGAGAAGGATTGAGGATGGATGAGGCAATGAATCCGTTAACGCTGATGGCGGTAGGAGTTTATGGCGATTATTTGCCGCCACAGAACGGTGCGCCGATGCGTTTGATCGTTCCCTGGAAATACGGCTTTAAGAGTATCAAGGCGATCGTAAAGATTAACTTCCGTGAAACTATGCCAAACACAACTTGGGTCGATCTCCAGTCTCAAGAATACGGTTTCTACGCAAATGTAAATCCTGCTGTGCATCACCCACGATGGAGACAGGATACTGAGCGCAGGTTGCCGCAGACTTTATTCAGTCGCTCGCGAATTGCCACCCTGCCTTTCAATGGCTACGGTGAGCAGGTCGCTTCGCTCTACGAGGGCATGGATCTATCGCGTTACTATTAAAGCGATCTATTCCACACAAATTTTTCGAGTCGCTGTAGGGTTCAATGCGAAAGCTGATTAAGCCACTGATTTTCGTTTTCGCATTGCTGCCGTTTGCTGTACTGCTGTTTAGAATATTCCAGAACAATCTCGGCCCCGACCCCGTCCAAGAATTATCGTTAGAGACGGGGGAGTGGGCGTTGCGGTTCCTCATCATCGCTCTGGCGATGACCCCCCTTAGGCGCCTCACTAAGCAAATTGAGTTTGCCCGTCATCGAAGGATGATGGGTCTATTCGCCTTATTCTATGCGACCGCTCATCTACTGGTTTGGCTAGTCTTCGTTCTGGAGTTTCGATGGTTCGCCATTGCCGAGGAGATACTGGATCGCCCCTACATCACCGTCGGCTTCCTCGCCTACATGATCTTGCTTGCCTTAGGCATTACCTCGCCTCAGGTTATGGTCAGGAGGCTGGGCAAGAACTGGAAGCGACTCCATAAATTGGTGTACTTGGCGGCAGTTCTGGCGGTCTTGCATCTGTTGTGGATACTGCGCCTAGATATTGGCCCCGCCGTATTCTACGGCGCACTGGTAGCCTTTCTGCTGGGCTATCGCGTCTGGTTTAGCCTGCGAGCCCGTCGTAGCTAGTATTTGCTGTGCAGGGGTCCAATCTGCTCAATTTTTAGCCAGATTTTTGCCGATTTAGGCTTGGTCTCAGAGCGCCAAATTATCTCGTTTAATCCTTCCATAAACCCTTGCCATATCTGGCTTTGTCCGTATAATACGCCGGCTCTGTGTCGAAGAGACACGGATTAGCATCGTTCTTTAAAAATTAGATTAAGTAATAGAGGTGGGTGCTTGCT
>CAYGRR010000052.1:0-20540 GCA_964352295.1 uncultured Pseudohongiella sp.
TCGTCGGGCTCATAACCCGAAGGTCGTAGGTTCAAATCCTGCCCCCGCTACCAAACACCAAGCTTCTCGCTTGCTCGAATCGAGTCGGCGAAGAAGATTTTAGAGTGGGCCTTTGGCCCATTTTTTGTATCTAGGGGATTCGTCCCGGATGCGGCTGAGAACACAGTGTTTGGATGCCGCGCTGAGAGTACTGTGAACAGTAGCGTAACTCTAGTAACAGAATTGGTCGATTCCACGATCCAGGCCCTGGGCCTGGATCTCTGGGGAATCGAGCTACTTCAGCAAGGCAGGTATTCCTTGCTGAGGATTTATATCGAACGTGAAGAAGGTGTCACGATCGAAGATTGCGAGAAGGTTAGTCGACAGGTTAGCGCGTTGCTGGATGTCGAGGATCCGATCGCCGGGGAGTATACCCTTGAGGTGTCGTCTCCCGGCATGGATAGACCGCTGTTCTCTATTGAACATTATTCGCAATTTGTAGGCAGCGAAGTGGATTTAAAGTTACGCCAACCATTAGATGGCAGACGTAAGTTTAAAGGGAAAATTACTAAAGTTTCCGGAGACATTGTTGGCTTGTCGGTTGAGGGTTCTGAGTACGACTTAGAATTTTCCAATATCGAGAAAGCCAGTATCGTTTTCTAGATTTTTTTTACTCCATGCTCTGGACTAGTTTCCGGATCTAAGCTTTGAGTAAGGTGACATTGTTATGATGAGTAAAGAGATTTTAATGGTTGCGGATGCTGTCTCAAATGAGAAGGGCGTTTCGCGTGAAGTGATCTTTGAGGCGATCGAGTCGGCGCTGGCGACAGCTACCAGAAAGCTTAACGATCACGATGAGATCGATTGTCGCGTTTCAGTCAATCGCCAGACTGGCGAGTATGAGTCCTTCAGGGTTTGGACGGTCGTCGAAGACGATGAGTATCTGGACGAGGCTTCACAGTTTACGCTCGAGCAAGCACAGGAAAAAGAAAAGGGCCTCGCGGTCGGCGATACCTTTGAAGAGAAGATCGACAACGTAGAATTCGGCAGAATCGCCGCACAGACGGCTAAGCAAGTCATCGTGCAGAAAGTTCGCGAAGCGGAGAGAGAAATTGTCATCGGCGATTACAAAGATCGCATAGGCGAACTTGTCGCCGGTACTGTGAAGAAGGTAACGCGAGACAACATCATTATCGATCTGGGCAGCAATGCCGAGGCACTGCTGCCTCGCGATCAGATGATCCCGAGAGAGACCTTCCGTATGGGAGACCGGATGCGCGCCCTATTAACTGATGTGCGTTCCGAGCAGCGCGGCCCGCAGTTGTTCCTGAGTCGTACCTCACCGGCCATGCTTATCGAGCTGTTCAAGATAGAGGTGCCGGAGATCGCTGAAGAGGTTATCGAGGTCAAGGCGGCGGCGAGAGATCCGGGCTCGAGAGCTAAGATCGTAGTGAGCACAAACGACGGTCGCATCGATCCCGTGGGTGCCTGTGTTGGTATGCGTGGTTCGCGTGTACAGGTGGTCTCCAACGAATTAGCCAACGAGCGCATAGATATCATCCTCTGGGACGACAACCCGGCGCAGCTCGTCATCAACGCCATGTCCCCAGCCGAAGTTGCATCGATCATCGTGGATGAAGATAGCAATACCATGGATATCGCGGTCGAGGAAGATAACCTCGCGCAGGCTATTGGCAGGAACGGTCAGAACGTGCGTCTCTCCAGTGAATTGACTGGCTGGACTATTAACGTGATGAGCGTGGAAGAGGCCGCCGAGAAACAGCATCAAGAGGCGAGCAGTTTTATCAATATGTTTGTTGAGAAGCTGGACGTGGATGAGGAATCTGCAGAGGTGTTGGTGCAAGAAGGTTTCACTTCACTCGAAGAGATCGCCTATGTACCGCTAGACGAGATTCTGGCGATCGAAGGCTTCGATGAAGAGATTGCAAACGAATTACGAAATCGCGCAAAAGATGCCTTGCTGACGCAGGCCATCGCTTCCGAGGAAGATCTTTCTGCAGCGAACATTGCCGACGATCTTCTAAACATGGAAGGTATGAATGGAAAGCTCGCTCTGGAACTCGCCAAGAAAGGAATTCTCAATATGGAAGAATTGGCAGAGCAGTCTATCGATGAGCTGATAGACATCGAAGGCATGGACGAAGAACGCGCTGGTAAGTTGATCATGACCGCGCGCGCACCATGGTTTGAGTAACAACAACTCTATAGTTGTTGATTGGGAGTAGTTGAATGGCAGATGTAACAATAAGTGAACTTGCTGAAGTTGTCGGAGTCTCGGTAGAAAAGCTGCTGTCTCAGATAAAAGAGGCGGGCCTGTCGCATACTAAAGCTGGCGATCCGATATCGAATGACGACAAGAACACTTTATTACTATTTCTGCGCCGCAGTCACGGAGACTCTGAGGAGAGCGTTGCTGCGCCCAAGAAGATCACGCTAAAGCGAAAGACTGTCGGAACTCTCAAGGCGGCGTCCACTCATGGTCGAGGAAAGACCGTCGCTGTGGAAGTGCGCAAGAAGCGAACCTATGTAAAGCGCAGCTCAGTCGTCGATGAAGCTCCTGAAGAATTAGAATCCGAAGCGGAAGTGGTGGCTGCAGAAGAGGCAGTTGTAGAGGCAACAGTTGAAGCGACCGCTTCTGCTGCGGCTGAAGCTGCTGAGGCCGCGACAGTAGAATCGCCCAATAAGGCTGGTGATGAAGCTCCTGCGAGTGAGGCGATAACGCCTGATGTTCCCGCCGAAGAAGCGGCTACAGCAAGAGACGATAAGCCTGGGGCGAAGCGCAAGGTACAGGTCAAGAAAGAGGCCGAAGACCCGGACGACAAGAAAAAGACTCATCTCAAGAACAAGAGTAAGGCCGCGAAGCGACAGGCCAAGAATATCCATGTGAATGACGACTTCGTACTAGAAGGCGGCGATGTGGATGATATGGGTGGGCGCGGTCGAAGGGGCGGGAGCAGGAAGGGCAAGGCCCGACTCTCTGCCACGCAACACGCTTTTGAGAAGCCGACAGATTTCATCAAGCGTGAGATTAAGATTGGCGAGACCAATACACTGCAAGAACTCGCACAGCAAATGTCGGTCAAGGCCGCCGCTCTGGTCAAGACCCTATTCAATATGGGTGTCATGGCGACAATCAATCAGATTCTGGATCAAGATACGGCTACGCTGTTGATCGAAGAGATGGGCCACAGCGCGAAGTATGTGTCGGAAGATGCGATCGAGGAGCAATTGGCAGAGTCGATCACGGCGGACAATATTGGCAAGGTAGAGATTGCTCGTGCACCAGTTGTTACCGTAATGGGCCACGTCGATCACGGCAAAACCTCCCTTCTAGACTATATACGCAAATCGACTGTCGCTTCGCACGAGGCGGGTGGCATCACGCAGCATATCGGTGCCTATCACGTGAATACGGCGCAGGGCATGATCAGTTTTCTAGACACGCCAGGCCATGCCGCGTTCACCGCTATGCGCTCGCGTGGAGCCAAGGCTACTGACGTTGTTGTTCTCGTTGTAGCTGCCGACGATGGTGTTAAGCCGCAAACCAAAGAGGCCGTTCAGCATGCGAAGGCTTCAGGCGTGCCTATCGTGGTCGCGGTAAATAAGATAGATAAAGAAGGCGTCGATGTAGATCGCGTTAAAAATGAGTTGGCCGCGCTAGAAGTTATTCCAGAAGACTGGGGTGGAGACACGCAGTTCATCCCGGTATCCGCTATCGCTGGCACGGGAATCGATCAGTTGTTAGAAGCCATCCTTCTACAAGCTGAACTATTGGAGCTTAAAGCCTACACCGATGTGCCAGGTCAGGGTGTGGTGATCGAATCCAGACTCGACAAAGGTCGCGGCCCTGTTGCCTCCGTTCTGGTGCAGAATGGAACGCTTAAGACTGGCGATATCGTCTTGGCAGGACATGAATTTGGCCGCGTACGCGCGCTAGTCGATGAGACGGGTGCAAATGTGAAGACAGCCGGCCCGTCAATTCCGGTCGAAATCTTAGGCCTCAACGGTGTGCCGGAGGCGGGAGATGATTTCGTCGTCGTTGCCGATGAGAAGAAGGCTAAGGAGATTGCCCAGTTTAGACGCACGCGCCATAAGGACTCCTTGCAGGCATCCCAGCAGTCGAACTTGATTGAAAACATGTTCGCTGGTATCGGAAAAGAGAACCTGAGCGTCTTCAATATCATACTCAAGACGGACGTGCGCGGCTCGCTGGAGGCTATCGCGGGTTCGTTGCTGAAGCTCAACACCGAAGAGGTTGAAGTCAACATCGTCGCCTCTGGTGTGGGTGGAATTTCTGAAACCGATGCGCACCTCGCCGCCACTTCGAAGGCGATGATCGTCGGATTCAATGTGCGAGCAGACAAGTCCTCGCGCGATATTATCGAGAACGAAGGCCTACAGCTGCGCTACTACAATGTTATCTATAATGTGATCGATGACGTGAAGGCGATCATGGGTGGCATGCTCTCTCCGGAGATTCGCGAAGAGATTGTGGGAATCGCCGAAGTTCGTGACGTCTTTAACTCACCGAAATTTGGTCAGATTGCCGGCAGCATGGTTATCGAAGGAACGGTCTATCGCAGCAAGCCTATACGCGTGCTCCGCGATAACGTCGTGATCTATGAGGGCGAGCTCGAATCACTGAGACGATTCAAAGACGATGCCAACGAAGTTCGTAACGGCATGGAATGCGGTATCGGCGTTCGTAACTACACCGATGTGAAAGTCGGTGACAAGATTGAAGTCTACGAGACAACCGAAGTAGCCAGGAGTCTTTGAGAATAAGTGAAGAGGCCTGATTAACCGTGGCAGAGATGTCTCCAAGAGTGCAAAGAGTTGCTGATCAGATTCAGCGAGAACTGGCCTCCTTAATTCAAATGGAAGTAAACGATCCTCGAGTTGGCATGGTATCGGTTACGGGCGTAGAGGTGAGCAGAGACTTGGCTCACGCGAAGGTGTATGTGACGGTGTTGAATACGCTGACCGACGATTCCGAGGTTAACGAATCGACGCTCTCCGAACCGGGTGATCTCGATAAGCTGGAGATCAGCGAGAACATAAATGCGCTAAACAAGGCCGCTGGATTCTTGCGCTCCTTGCTAGCTAAAAGGCTGAGCACGCGCTCAGTGCCTAAGCTACGCTTCTACTACGATGGAAGCATTGCACGTGGACAGCAGCTATCAAACTTGATTGATAGCGCCTTGGCGGCCGATCAAGAATCGCATTCTTGAGCCTGTTGCCAGTAGGCTAATTGAGGAAGCAGCTTGGCTAAGCGCAAAAAAGGCAGAAGCATAGACGGCATAGTCATTTTGGACAAAGCCCTAGGCATAAGCTCAAACAGAGCGCTGCAAGAAGTAAAACGAATTTATGATGCCCAGAAAGCCGGGCACACAGGTAGCCTAGACCCGTTAGCGACTGGAGTATTGCCGCTCTGTTTAGGTGAGGCGACGAAAGTCTCTCAGTTCCTCCTCGATTCGGATAAGAAGTATCGAGCGCGAGTGAAACTGGGCGTGCGAACGGACAGCGGCGACAGCGAAGGCAACGTGCTTGAGAGTTGCGCCGAGGTTCACGTTACCGAACAGCAGGTCAAAGAGGCGCTGAAACGCTTCGAGGGCGAGATCGAGCAGATACCGCCCATGCACTCTGCGCTGAAGGTTAATGGGGTGCCACTTTACAAGATGGCGCGCAAGGGACAGACCATTGAGCGCGAGGCGAGGCTGATAACGGTATACAGCATCGAGCTGACAGCCTTGGAAGGCGACGAGCTAGAGCTGGAGATCGCCTGTAGTAAGGGCACGTATATCAGGACTATCGCCGATGACCTAGGTCAGGCCCTCGGCTGTGGAGCGCATATCATAGCCTTGCGACGTACACAGGCAGGGGCGTTCACCGAGGCTGACTGCGTGACCACAGAGGCGCTGCAGGCAGAATTGGCCGCTGGCGGTCTGGACAGCATCGATGATCATCTTATACCGATGGATCAGGCGATAGCGGATCTGCCAGAGGTGGTATTACCGAGCATCACGGCCAGCTTTATTAAGAATGGCCAGCCAGTATTAGTTAGGCACTTGCCGGAAGAAGGATTGGTGAGGCTTTACGAGGAGGGGCAGTTTATCGGCATCGGCTGTATCGATGATGATGGCAAGGTCGCTCCGAGAAGATTGATCGTCGCGCAGTAAAGTCATTCAGACGCGATGGTTGGTGGCAGTAGATTCAGAGTTTTTACAGGGAAAGTATCAGGTAACTACTAATATGCGTGGTTATGCTGATTTTAAAGGGATGTTGTAGTCGCGCTATACAGCGACTTTATTCATTGCATATTTAGGAGATAGAAAATGGCTTTATCAGCTGAACAGAAAGACACGATCATCAAAGACTACGCGCAAGGCGAAGGTGATACAGGATCACCCGAAGTGCAAGTGGCATTGCTGACAGCAAACATCAATGAGCTGCAATCGCACTTCAAAGAGCACATTCACGATCATCATTCCCGTCGCGGACTGATTCGCATGGTGAACAGCAGAAGAAAATTGCTTGATTACCTTAAGCGTAAGAACCTAGAGCGGTATACGACTCTGATCAAGCGACTTGGACTACGTCGATAAGAGCGTCATAACTATCAATCGAAAAGACTTGCGCAGAGCCTGATGAGTTGGCTCTGCGCCTAATTAGATAATTAGGAAGACAATATGTTTAACCCAGTAAGTAAGACGTTTCAGTTCGGTAGCCAGACGGTTAAATTGGAAACCGGTAAAGTAGCAAGACAGGCGACAGGCTCTGTTGTCGTAAGCATCGGAAATACTCAGGTGCTAGCGACCGTAGTAGGCAGAAAGGAAGCCAACCCAGGCGCATCCTTCTTCCCATTAACGGTTAACTACCAAGAAAAGACTTACGCCGTAGGCAAAATTCCCGGTGGCTTCTTCAAGCGTGAAGGCAGACCGACCGAGAACGAAACCCTAACCTCACGCCTAATAGATCGACCAATTCGTCCGCTGTTCCCCAAGGGCTTCATGAACGAGGTGCAGGTAATCTGTACGGTAATTTCAGCGGACAAAGACGAGCAGGCAGATATCGCCGGTTTGATAGGCGCGTCGGCAGCCTTATCTATTTCGGGCATACCCTTCGCCGAGCCAATTGGTGCGGCACGTGTGGGCTACGATGCCGAGACTGGCTATATGCTTAATCCAAGCAATACTCAGCTACAGACATCGCTCCTCGACATGGTTGTGGCAGGAACGCAGTCAGCTGTACTCATGGTTGAATCTGAAGCCAAGCAGCTAAGCGAAGATCAAATGTTAGGTGCGGTTCTGTTCGCGCATCAGGAGATGCAGGTTGTGATCAGTGCCATCGCAGAACTGAAGGCCGAGATTGGCAAGCCAGCATGGGATTGGCAGCCGGTAGCGGTTAACCAAGAGTTAACTTCAGCGGTAGCTAGTCAATTCGAGGCCGGTGTTATCGAGGCCTATCAGATCTCTGACAAGATGGCTCGCTACGATGCCATTGGCGCACTGAAGGCGCAGGCCGTTGAGCAATTGGCCAACGAAGCGACCGGTGTTAGCGCAGACGACGTGAAAGGAGTCTTCGAGAAGTTAGAGAAGAGCACAGTTCGTAACCGCATCCTGGACGGTAACCCACGTATCGATGGGCGAGACACCAAGACTGTTCGCGCAATCGAAGTCGAGACTGGCGTGCTTCCAAAGGCACACGGTTCTGCGCTGTTTACCCGCGGCGAGACACAGGCGCTGGTTGTGACTACCCTGGGCGCGCTGCGCGATTCGCAGTTGATCGAAGATCTGCAGGGTTCTAGAAAAGACCCATTCATGCTGCACTATAACTTCCCTCCCTATTCTGTAGGCGAGACGGGCTTCATGAGCGGCCCGAAGCGACGCGAGATTGGTCACGGCCGTCTAGCTCGTCGCGGTGTTGCTGCGGTCATGCCTCCTGAAGAGGTGTTCCCTTATGCGATTCGCGTGGTTTCGGAGATTACTGAATCTAACGGCTCCAGTTCTATGGCGAGCGTCTGCGGAAGCAGCCTGGCGATGATGGATGCGGGTGTTCCCATATCGGCTCCTGTTGCCGGTATCGCGATGGGTCTTATCAAGGAAGGCGAACGCTTCGCCGTCCTTACGGATATCCTCGGCGATGAAGATCACCTTGGCGACATGGATTTCAAGGTGGCTGGAACGGCCGCTGGTGTAACTGCCCTGCAGATGGACATCAAGATCCAAGGCATCACCGAAGAGATCATGGAGATTGCTTTAGAGCAGGCTCATACAGCTAGGAACCATATCTTGGCAGAGATGAACAAGGTTATTTCCGTGGCCAGAGAGACTGTGTCCGAGAATGCGCCAGCTATGGCGATGATCAAGATCGATCCGGACAAGATTCGCGATGTCATCGGTAAGGGCGGTGCAGTTATCCGTGGCATCACCGAAGCGACAGGCGCATCAGTCGATATCGATGACGACGGCAATGTTCGCATCTACGGCGAAGACGCAGTTTCTCGCGATGCCGCACTCGATATGGTTAACGCCATTACGGCCGAGGCTGAGGTAGGTAGAATCTATAACGGTAAGGTAGCTAGAATCGTCGACTTCGGCGCGTTCGTTACTATCCTGCCAGGCAAGGATGGCCTCGTTCATATCTCGCAGATCTCGCAAGAGCGTGTAGAGAATGTGAATGAGTTTCTGGAAGAGGGTCAGGAAGTGTTAGTTAAGGTTCTCGACACCGATGCCAGAGGCCGAATCAAGCTGAGCATCAAGGAAATCAGCGAAGAAGAGAGAGCTGACCACGTCGCTTAATCTTTAGGAAGTTCAGAAAAGCCCGGGCATCGCTCGGGCTTTTTCGTTTGGGGCTTGGCGTTTTGTCGACGCTTTCCTTATCAGAAACGGAGCAGTCTATTCCTGGGCTCGAACCGAAGGGTCTGCGCAGTGGCTCTAGACATCATCGGCATTGCGAAATTCCGTCGGTGTCAGGCCGTAGCGCTCTTTGAACGCCTTGTTGAATACTGAAAGGGAGGCATAGCCCACATCTAAAGCGATAGTAGAGATCGGGGTATTCGTCTCGCGAAGCCGTGTGCAGGCATCTGCAATGCGATAGTTATTCAGAAACTGATTAAAGTTTCTGAACCGCAATTGCTGATTAATAATACGTCTCAGCCTATATTCCTG
The DNA here is from genome assembly GCA_964352295.1 of uncultured Pseudohongiella sp. Classification (GTDB taxonomy): domain Bacteria; phylum Pseudomonadota; class Gammaproteobacteria; order Pseudomonadales; family Pseudohongiellaceae; genus UBA9145. Next base: position 9,171 of record CAYGRR010000052.1, read on the forward strand.
CATGGATAAGGCCTCCGCCAGATCCGCAATAGTCAGTCCTGTTTTCGTGTACAGCCTTCCTTCTTCCATCTTCTGCTTAATCTTTTCTAAGAGCGCGGGGTCTACGTTCGATTGAGAGCTGCCATTCTTTCTTCGTCGGCTGCTTGCGGTGCTATCGTTCGAGATTAGCGTCGTGGCGTCATCATTTAGCCGGAAGATAAATTGGCAAAACAGAAACGTCACGATGAATATGTAGGAAGAAACTAAGTAGCGCGGTATCGCCGGCAGTAGCGACTGACCCGGTTCGAGAATGAAACGACTGAACAGGTTTATAAAGTCGGAGCCAACTACGACGACCAATAACACGCCCATCACGAGTAGGAATGTGACGCGAACGCGCCGGCGTTGCTCCAGCAGGTCCACCGAATAACCTTGATAGGCGAGGAACAGCGTATGTGCTGCGAACGCCAGCATGATGAACTGCGGGATAATCTGCACGAGTATAAAGCTGGTGTCATTTATGGTCTCAGGGTAGAGATAGAAAATGCCAATGCCGACACCGCGCGTTAACTCGAAGATGGCGATCGCCAGCCAGGCACCGGGGTGAATTTTTCCGTTATCGACGAATAAGGCGAATGCAATAATCCAAAGCACGAAGGGCGCCAGTGTGGCTAGTCGAAAGAGTATGAAAAACGATAGCAGATTGCTTGCGAAGTACGGAATGCTCGCCAGTGCGTAGGCGCTAAGGCAGAAGCAGTAGAGCGATATAAGCCTCGGCAGAGAGCCGCGGTTGTGCGCCAAGAAAAAAACAGCGATGAAAGCAAGCTGTGAGAAAGCAAGAATCGCTAGTAGATCGGGAATTGGGTTCATCGATTAGCAAGATAGTTAACTGAGCAACGCATTGCAAGAAGGCTGTGCCGCTAAAATTAAAACGGCTGGAATAGAAGATCTATCCCAACCGTTCTTTAGTCAACCGCTAGTTCGGCGTCATGCTATGCCGAACTCTGCGGGTTCTGGCTACAGAGAGACGTCCAGAGAGATGGAGAGCATTCTGCCGAAGTTGTCATACACTCGGCTCTCGAAGCCGCCCTGTACCGGTAGGCGTCTTGGTTCCCAGTCGAACAAGTTGTTCACGCCGATCGTAATATTTCCGGAGCTGTCGAACAGATCATCGAAAAAGTACGTATAGCTAGCGTTAGCAATATAGGACTCTGGGATAACCGTGCGGGGTGTGAAGGCCGCAGCGAACGTGCCATCGAAGGTAAATTCATCGGTGTACTTCGTGAGGAAGCTAGCCGCGTGATCACCCTTCAGCCAGCCAAAGCGCAGCGTCGCGGATAACTCAGGAAGAGGCGGAGAGAGCGCCGTGTCGGCATTTCTGCGACCCGTAGCGTCGATTATCACGCCGTCCAATCCCGCATAATCGTAAGTAACGTAGTAGGACGCATTCAACGCGACACTAAAGTTGCCCCAGTTGCCCTGGTCGAAACTGTAGGTCGCCGTTAGATCGATTACATCAACGAGGTTAGTGTTGATATTGTCCGCGATACTGACGATCTCGGTGATGAAGGAGTCGGAGTTGCGCGAAATCGTGCTGCTTGGATTTGCTGCTACCCAGGCCAAGGCGGCCGTGCGGCTCGCCGAACCAGGGGTGGCATCATACGCATCCCGGCTTACGCCAATGGCAGCCAGCGCATCGAAGAACTGCTGATTGGTTACGTCCTGTGCGCTCAGCGTCACGATTCGATCTGTGTACTCGATCTCTTGGTAGTCGAGGCTGATGCTCAGGTTTTCTATACCCTCCCAAGTAAAGCCTACGTTCACGATCTCCGAACTCTCAGGCACGAGATTGGGGTTTCGCGACCCGCAGGAGAGCGTTCCCAGAAGGTCGTTCCCCGTCAATAGATCCTGACCTGTTCGCACGTTCGCACAGCCAACGCGGTTGAGCGCGCCGACCTGTGTGGCCTCCGGTGCCAGGAAGCTTTCGCCCCAGGAAGCCCGCAGTGACAATGTGTCGATCGGCTGCCAGCGCACCGCAACCTTTGGAGTCGTGGTGTCCAGACCGAGGTCGGTAAAGTCCTCGTAGCGGCCGGCTATCTGCATGCTTAGGTTTTCAAGAATTGGAATCTCGAACTCCGCAAATATCGCATTGACCTTGGAGTCGTCTCTCTGTCTTAGACCCAATGGTGCCGATTTACCAGCGGAGTTCTGCCAGTCGATGCCTGCCTTCTGCAATGGAGAGTCATCGCTAACATCGGAGCGGTCGCGCATCGCGAAGCCGAAGGCGGCGCCAACGGTGCCTGCTGGAAGATCGAATAGGTCGCCCGTTACAACTGAATCGAAAATGATCAATCGATCCTTCTGCAGATCCACGTCGCCGCTCTCGAACAGCCAGTCAACTACCTCTTGGGAGTTGTTGGTATACAGTCCATCGCTGCGATCTGCATCGTAGAAGGGCGAGCGTATATCTCGTGAAGCGAAGGGATTGAAGTATTCGTTACCGTTCGGGCCGCCCTGACCGTTCAGCGCCGCGATCATTCGGATCGCATTGCCATCGTAGGTATCAACGCGTTGCTCGTAAGTCTGATACCCCAACCAGGCCTCGCCGACCCAACCGGTGTCGGCAACGTCAAACGTCGCGCCGAATTTGTAGACCTCGGTAGTGTATTGATAACGCTCTGGGAAGTAGCCAGTGTCGGCTATCTGGCTGGGCTTGGAGCCGACGCCTTGTTCGAAGCCGTTCCAGATCGTGTAGGTACCAATGCCGAACACGCCCGGTGTTACTGGCTGACCAGTGGGGTTTGCGGGGTGGTTCGCTGGGATCGTCATTTGCGGATACCAGTCGGCAGCCATAGGCGTTACAGGCTCTGTCGTAAAAATCGATTCCCGGTAGCTGTCTGCTACCTGAAACTCGAGTGTCAGGCTGTCGGATACTTCGTATTGGGCGTTACCGTAGAAGATGTAGTCATTCGCCTCTCGATTGTAGTCAGTCCACTGTGCGTAGTGGAAACCACAGAGCAGGCCGCCGGCAATGGGGAAGCCACTCTGAGAACTGCCTTTGTCTCCCTTGAAAGTGGTCTCGTTGCCGTAGGTGCCACAGCTAGGATCCAGGTAAGGTGTGCTGCCACCGATGTTGTAGTGTCCCGGCGCGCCGATGAACGTGGCGTTATCGACTGCTAGGAATTTGGGCCGCTCCTCGCGCTGCAGAGGCGTCTTGCGACCGATCTCAAGTGCGGCAACGACATTTAGTCCATTGTCGAAGGTCTTGCCCCACAACACGCCGAGCTTGGGCTCTTCGAAGTCGCCGCCGTCATCGCGGCCGTAGAATGAGCGAACACGGAAGCCATCGAATTCCTTGATAGGAATTAGGTTAACTACGCCCGCTACCGCGTCGGAGCCGTAGAGAGCGGAGCCGCCATCGAGAACAATCTCGATGCGATTTGTAGCAATGTCGGGAAGAATGGCGGACAGCGCGCCCTCATTAATGTTGCGTCGCCCATCTAATAGAGTCAGTGTGCTGCCGGTACCCAGGCCGCGCAGATTAAACTGCGCCGAGTTTGAATCCTGACCGCCACCCGCGCCGCCGAGAACGTTGGCCACGGTATCCACGTTCTGCGTATAGGTTAGGTCGCGAACGTATTGGCCGATGTTGGCGGCTCCGTAGTTGAGTATTGTCTCCTGCGTCACCGTGTCGACGGGGCTGGCACCGGTGAAGTCACTGTTCCTGATGAAGGAGCCGGTCACCACGATCTCTTCGAGGTCTCCGGAATTTTGAGCTAGCAGGGTAGCTGGAGCGAACATTGCTGTAGTGATGCCTGTAAATAACAGTGAACGCGCTAGCTGACTGCGTTTGGTGTGGGATGGGTGCATTTTTTAATTCTCCATTAGATCTAGCATTATTATAATTTCGTGGAACTGATCTATTACCGCTGGCACTTCTCAATCCTTTGTACCTTAAATGACCTGCGTGGGCCACAAAAAGACAAAACAAGCGAACTCTTCCCAGAGTTGTGGTGGCGGCTTCATCGATTCTGGCATCGCGCGATGGCGCTAGTCTCCTTGGAAATGAACTTCTTTTCGCGAATTCCAGAATTCATCAGTATTTCCCGCGTGGTGTGGCTGGTGGAGGGGCGGCAGTCGAGGGCTTCGATTGTTCTGCTCGACGATAGGAGGCTATAGTGAGATGAAAGGTAACTGCGCTGTAGAGTCGCTAACTTCTACTAAAAGCAGTCAAAAATCACTAATAAGGCCTAAAAAGCGCATTTTGGTAGTATTTGCCGACTTCTGTGCCTGCCTTGTTTGGTACATTCCATAATCAGCCAAGAATAGTTCAGAATTCACAAGACAGTCCTTGCAAATTTTGGTTCAATTCCCCTGCTAAATGAATGGTTTCCATGACCGTTCCCTACATTACGAGATTTGCCCGCCGAGTCTGGCAGGGCAGACAGACAACACACAAACCCGGAGGGTACGCTGGTGATAACTACAGCCAATCGATCGATGTTCAGCCACATTCTGAAACTCACGCAAGCCTGCACAGCAATCTCAATTCTTGCCCTGCCAGCCCTGGCTCACGCGCAAGCGGATCAGGTTACTTTCCACAAGGATATCGAGCCGATTCTGCAGCGTAGCTGTCAGAACTGTCACCGCCCCGGTGGCGTTGCACCCATGTCGCTCGTGTCTTTCGACGAGGTAGCCCCCTTCGCTGGACTGATCGAATACAAGACTGGCCTGCGTGACCGAGCGGGCGCCATGCCTCCTTGGTACATGGAGAAGAACATCGGTATTCAGGATTACAAATTCGACCCTTCTTTGAGCGATGCTGAGCTAGCCGCCATCTCAACCTGGGCACGCAGTGGCACTCCGAAGGGCGATCCTGCGGATGCACCCGAGCCCCTGGTCTTCAGCGACGATCTGAAGTGGACTGCAGGCATGCCAGATTTAATCGTAAGCACCAATGACGTAACGAAGCTTGCCGGAACACCGGATTGGTGGGGCGAGATCGATAGAATAGAGATTCCACTCGAAGAGGATCGCTACGTGAAGTCCGTTGAAATCGTCGAAGTGAACGACGTGAGCAACTCAGGAACTGGCCGCGACACAGTTGGTGGGCGCTTCATTTTCCACCACATGATCTGGTCAACGGCAGAGATCGATGAGAACGGCCAGCGCATAGATGGAACAGCCACTCCGTGGCCTGTTCACGAGGTGGGAAGAAACGCGGATATCTTCGACGAAGATGCAGGCCGACTACTTAAGCCTGGTACCTATGTCGTTTCCGACTCCGTGCACATGCATTCCAACGGTAAGGATACAACGGGCCATCTAGAGATCGGCTTCCGCTTCCATCCGGTTGGCTATGAGCCGAAGTACGAGCGCGCGACTCTGGGCCTCGGTAATGGCGTAGACATCAGCATTGCGGGTAACGAGAAAGATCAGGAGTTACACGCCTACACTGTGCTAAATGATCACACCAAGATTATTACCTTCGAGCCGCATCTGCATGCCCCCGGCGAGCGGATGTGTCTGGAAGCGATCTGGGGTTATACCGTAGAGACGCTTTCCTGTGTCGGCTATGACCACAACTGGGTGCGTGGCTATGCTTATGACAACGACTCTCAGCCCTTGCTTCCCAAGGGCACGATCTTACACATCGTTGGCTACATGAATAACACTGAAACGAATCCTAATGTGCCCGATCCAAGAAACTGGCAGGGTTCTGGCAACCGATCTGTGACGAACATGTTTATCGATCTGGGCATGCGCGTAAAAATGAACGACGAACAATTCTTCGATGAAATGGAGAATCGACGTCAAGCACTGAATCTTGGGCCCAATGACCATGTGATCGGTTGCCCATTATGTTTGGCGCCGCTCGTTGCGCCAGTCCAAGACTCGAATGAGTTGAATAATGAAGTTGCATTGCAGGAGACGAATTAGATATGCAAAGTTTAAATAGTAAAGGCGCGAGTCAGGCCCTAAGGCTTTTTGTGTTCGCGCTGGGTGCTGTAGTTATATCACCGCTGGTATCGGCAGATACGTACCGTAGCGGACAGCACGTAGAGCCGGCATTTGAAGGCTGGCGTCCCAACGAAGACGGCACGTTTAACATGATGTTCGGCTACATGAATGAGAATTGGGAAGAAGAGCCCAATGTACCTGTTGGCGATAATAATATGTTCTCGCCAGGCGAGGCGGATCGTGGTCAGCCTACACATTTCCTGCCCCGTCGTAACCGCTTCACCTTCGAGGTCCAGGTTCCTTCGGACTTTGGCGATCGTGAATTGGTCTGGACGCTAAATGTGAATGGCGTTGAACGTAAGGCCTACGCCACGTTGAAAGCAGACTACCTCGTGGACAACATGGTTATCGCCTCTGAGACAGGATCTCTAGGCGCAGGAACCAGTAGCCCAGAGTCACGCGCCAATATTCCACCAGTGGTTTCCGTTCAGGGTGACGACATTCGTACCGTGCGAGTAGGTGAGCCCATGACTCTGCGCACGAGTGTTGTCGACGATGGTCTTCCCACTCCAACCGACCCGGTGGAGCAGGCTAGGCAGTTTGCCGAATTTGCCGGCGGACCTCTCGCGGCAGCCCTGGTAACCGAGCAGAATGTTCGCCAGCGTCTGTTGATGACTCCGCCAACGAAGGTAACAGTGGACAAGACTAACGGCCTGTTCCTTTCTTGGAATGTCTACAGAGGCGAGGGCGATGTGACTTTCAATCCACAACAGCCGAAGCCATGGGAAGACACCCGCGCAGGTTCCAACTCTCCTTGGGGTTCACTCTGGATGCCTCCACCGGTTCCAGAAGACGGCATGTATGAAGTGGAAGTCACCTTCGATGAGCCAGGCACCTATGTGCTGTGGGGTCGTGCCGATGATGGCGGCCTCTATCACGATGACTATATAACGGTTAATGTGACCGAGTAGAATTGGCTGATTTTCCCAGTCAGTGGTTATTTTAAAAGGGCGGTTTACCGCCCTTTTTCGTGTGTGGAGTTTGTACATTGGAATTGGTAGCGTATATTTTCGCAGTTGCTACAGCGGGGTCGTTTTACTACCTTGTTCTGTGCAGCCTGTACTTCGCTCTCACCTCGCGAAGTCAGCGAACTGCATTGAAGCTCTGCTGGAAGCTTGCACTGGTCAGCATCGTTGGTATTCCGCTTGCGGGTTTCGGTGGAGCGGTGCTGGCTGTGTTGATACTGCACGGTGAGTTACATAAGGCAGACAACTACAGTCAGGTTAGAGATATCCTGGCAAGCATCGTCATCTCAGTCGCTTGCTCGGTGGCGATCTATGTCACGCTGATAGCGCTGGCCTTTAGTATTTTTGATTGAAAAATTGTTTGAGTGAGGACACAGGTATGAGAAATTTATTGAACAGAGAGTTTCGCAGAACGCTGCTAATTATCGCCGGTATGATTGTCGCATCGCCTGCGCTGGCGGACGGACACACCGCAATAGAGCGAGCGGTTGCAAACGCCGCCAGGCCTGAAGCAGACCGACAGAGAGACGAAGATAGGAAGCCAGATCAGGTACTCGAATTCTTCGCGATAGAGCCGGGCATGAAGGTTATCGATGTTTTTGCCGGTGGCGGTTACTACGCAGAGATACTCAGCTATATCGTCGGCGATGAGGGTGAAGTGGCGCTCTATAACAACGGAGGCTGGGATGGGTTCGTTGGTGCGGGGGTCGCAGAGCGACTCGCTGGAAATCGGTTACCCAATGTGCAGAGTTTGGTCATGGAGGCGAACGAGCTCAGCTACGAGGCAGACTACTTCGATGCAGCTGTCTTCGTTCTCGGCTATCACGATCTCTATTACGCGGAGGGGTCTAGCTGGCCCGCTATCGATGCCGAGAATTTCGCAGCCAGGCTCTTGGCAATCATGAAGCCTGGAGGGGTTCTAGGCATCGTCGACCACGCGGCGAATAGCGGAGTGAGTGTGTCCGTCGCGAACTCGCTGCATAGAATCGACCCAGGTATCATCCGCAGCGATCTGACCTCGGCAGGTTTCGAGTTTGTCGGTGAATCTTCAGTCTTGAGGAATAGCGATGACGACCGCAGCAAGCCGATGAGCGATCCAGCCGTGCGCGGTAAAACCGACAGGGTGGTGATGAAGTTTAGGAAACCAGTTTACTAAGCGATTTCCTGGGCGCGGTTTGAAGTAGCTAGCCTACATGTTTCTGCGGTACTGCCCGCCCACCTCGAAGAAGGTGTCCGTAATCTGGCCCAGGCTGCAATAGCGCACGGCGTTCATTAACTCTTCGAAGACATTCTCATTGTTGATGGCGGCGCGGCGCAAGCGCTCCAGCGCTTCCTCTGACTTGTCGGCATGCCGAGTCTTGAATGCCTCCAATCGTTCTATCTGGCTTTGTTTCTCACTCTGGGTGGAACGTGCGAGCTCGATTTCGCTATCTGTCTCGGGCTCGGGGTTCAGAAACGTGTTCACGCCAATCAAGGGTAGGCTGCCATCGTGTTTACGATGTTCGTAGAGCATCGACTCGTCTTGAATCTTGCCGCGCTGATAACCGGTTTCCATCGCACCCAAGACTCCTCCGCGTTCCGAAAGGCGCTCGAATTCCTGCAGCACTGCCTCCTCGACGAGATTCGTTAACTCTTCGATGATGAAGGAGCCCTGATTCGAGTTCTCGTTGACGGCCAGGCCCCATTCTTTGTTGATGATGAGCTGGATCGCCATCGCCCTGCGCACCGATTCCTCGGTGGGGGTAGTGACGGCCTCGTCGTAGGCATTCGTGTGCAGGCTATTGCAGTTATCATAGACGGCGATCAGAGCCTGCAGTGTTGTACGAATATCGTTGAACGACATCTCCTGTGCATGCAGAGACCTGCCCGAGGTTTGAATGTGATATTTGAGTTTCTGGCTTCGCTCGTTCGCGCCGTAGCGGAACCGCATGGCGATAGCCCAGATGCGCCGCGCGACGCGTCCCAACACTGTGTATTCCGGGTCCATGCCATTGGAGAAGAAGAACGAGAGATTGTGCGCAAAGTCGTCTACCTTCATGCCACGTGCGATATAGGCCTCTACGAATGTGAAGCCATTCGACAGCGTAAAGGCGAGCTGCGAGATCGGGTTCGCGCCCGCTTCGGCGATATGGTAGCCGGAGATGGAAACCGAATAGAAATTACGAATCCTATTGGCGGTGAAATACTCTTGAATATCGCCCATCAACTTGAGACTAAATTCGGTTGAGAAGATGCAGGTATTCTGGCCTTGATCCTCCTTCAATATGTCCGCCTGAACCGTGCCCCGAACATTCTCGAGTGCCTGGCTTCGAATCGCCGCGTATTCTTCGGCGCTAGGCGGCACTTTTCTCTCGGCCGAAAAAATCTCCACCTGTTGGTCTATGGCGGCATTCATGTACATCGCGAGGATCGTTGGCGCCGGACCGTTTATCGTCATCGACACCGACGTCGTTGGGCTGCAGAGGTCGAAGCCCTTGTAGAGTTCCTTCATATCATCGAGGGTCGCGATGGAGACTCCTGAGTTGCCCACCTTGCCATAGATATCGGGTTGTATCGCTGGGTCGAAGCCATATAGCGTGACTGAATCGAATGCGGTGGAGAGCCGCTTCGCCGTGGAATGCTCGGACAGTTGCTTGAAGCGTCGATTGGTGCGAAAGGCATCGCCCTCGCCGGCGAACATGCGCGTTGGATCTTCCGACTCGCGCTTGAATTGAAAAACACCCGCGGTGAAGGGGAAGCGACCGGGCACGTTCTCCAGGAGCAACCACTCTAGGAGCTCGCCATGGTCTTTGTAATCGGGCAGGGCGACGCGGGTGATCTTCGTGCCGGAGAGTGAGGTGCGGGTAAGCGCGGTGCGCATCTCGGCGTCTCTAACCTTCACGACGTACTCGTCACCCGAATAATCCTCTTTCAGTTGCGGCCAGACTTCCAGCAGGCGCTTCGCCTTTGGTTCCATCGTGTTGTCTTTAAGCGCGATGAGTTCGTCTAGTTGTGAACTGTCTTTCGCTGCGGCATCGAGCATGATCTTGCTTGCTGTAAGTTGCTGTCTCTCGCGGGCGAGTTGCGCCTGAGTCTGGGCCTGATCGTGGTAGTCGCGCACGACCTCGGCGATCTCGGCCAGATAGCGTTGCTGCGCCGCCGGTATTACGAGAGTGGTCTGTGTGGACTTTCTCGTATCGAGTTGGCTGATGGTCTGCGGATAATCCGCTAGCCCCTTCTCGCGCAGCAGTGGTACGAGGGCCTGATAGAGCGCGGTAATGCCATCGTCGTTGAACTTAGAGGCGATTGTACCGAACACGGGCATCTGTTCTGGCAGTTGATCGAAGGCCTCCCGATTCCGTTGTACCTGCTTGCAGACGTCTCGCAAAGCGTCCTCGCTGCCCTTGCGGTCAAACTTATTGATAGCGAATACGTCCGCATAGTCCAGCATGTCGATCTTCTCGAGCTGGCTGGCGGCACCGAATTCCGGCGTCATCACATACAAAGAGGTATCGACGAAGGGTACGATGCCGGCATCACCCTGGCCGATGCCAGGAGTTTCGACGATGATGAGGTCGAAGCCTGAGAGTTTCAGTGCGTCGATAATCTCGCTCAGTCTATTGGGAATCTCTACCGTAGCATCTCGCGTCGCGATCGAGCGCATGAATATATTGTCGTGGGAAATCGCATTCATGCGAATCCGATCGCCCAGTAAGGCGCCACCTGTCTTTTTTCTAGTAGGATCGATCGCGAGCACCGCGATCTTCAGGGAGTCTGTGCTGTCTTGCCGAAAGCGTCTGATGATCTCATCGGTGGAGGAGGATTTTCCCGCGCCGCCGGTTCCCGTTATGCCGAGGATCGGAGTAGCTGCGACTGCGTTTGCTGCCTCACTAAGAGTGGCTAGCGCTTCCGCGCCATACTCTTCATTCTCGATGCCAGTGATCGCGCGGGTTAGTACGATCCTGTCGCCAGTAGCGAGCTGATCTATCTCTGGAGCGGCAGGGCGGCCGCTACCCTCGCGGCAACGCTGTAGCATATCGTCGATCATGCCCTGCAGGCCGATGGTCTGGCCGTCATTAGGAGAGTAGATACGGGTCACGCCGTAGGCCTGCAATTCTGCAATCTCCGCGGGGATGATCACGCCACCGCCACCGCCGAAGATCTTAATATGACCCGCACCCAAGGCTTGCAGTCTATCTACCAGATACTTGAAGTATTCGATGTGACCGCCTTGATAGGAGCTTATGGCGATAGCGTCGACGTCTTCCTGGATGGCGGCGTCTACGATCTCTTGCACCGAGCGGTTGTGCGCGAGATGAATGACTTCCGCGCCGCTGGACTGAAGGATGCGGCGCATGATGTTGATGGCAGCATCGTGGCCATCGAAAAGGCTGGCGGCACCGAATTCCGGCGTCATCACATACAA
>CAYGRR010000053.1:0-20336 GCA_964352295.1 uncultured Pseudohongiella sp.
GAGATAGATTCTGGCAGATGGTCGTTGACCTCGGAATAGGTGAGATAGCCCTGTTCCTTTCCCTTCGCGATCAATGCTTTAAGGCTGGATTGTGGTGCAATTAGCTTGGCCATGAACTCTCGTCTCCCCGGCGCAGGGACCAGGTAGTGGGTGGATAAAAGTGAGCCGGGCATTATATAGGCTTAAAGCACGACTTGTACATCGCTGAACGGCCTAAATTAGGCCGGGCTCAGGCCTAAAGAGATGGGGACAACTGCTGGGTTTTCAAGCTTCTACAGCGGCGGTGCCGGGGGCATCTCGCCCTCAGCCGGCGTCTCGTCCTCCGGCTGGGGGCGGTTAAGGTCGGGTATCTTCGCGAGGGCCTCCCGGCGCTTCTGAGACTCAAGGCGCTTCACTACATCAGCCAAAATCGTGTCCAGAATCTCCAGGAACTCCTGCTCTAGGCCCTCTATGGGGGTGATGTTCTCGCTCTTAAGCCGGGTAATTTGGTTGCCGTAGGGCGAGCCACTGCAATAGCCGAGCAGGGTGGGGGTGTCGGTATCGGGGTCGCGCCGCACCATCTCGATCAGGGAGAGTAGCAGCTGCCGGCCCTGGTCTCCGGCGGAGTGGAGGGGGGACAGGTCCTGGGTGATAGCCAGGGCAACCTCAGGGTTCTGCAGCAATAGCTCGATAGCCTTCACGGCGGCCGGCTTGCGATAGCTGTTCAGAGTTGAGCTGGCAGGCTGTGATCGCGCGCGGCGGGATTGTGTTGGTGCCGAGTAATTCGGCTCGAAGGGGACAGCCTCGGGTGGCGCTGAGGGAGCTGGGGCGGCCGAGAACGAGCTTGTGCCGCCACGGGGCTGTTTCGCCTGCGACTCGATAAGCTGATCTAGCGATTCACTGGCGACGCCGAGGGTGGCTGATAGCTTGTCCAGCATCAGCTGACCGTAGATGCCCTTTGGGAACTTGGCGATTAGCGGCTTCGCGACATTGCTGAGCCGCGCCCGGCCCTCGATCGTTTTTATATCCAGCCCCTGGGAGAGCTTGTCGAAGAAGAACTGCTCCAGCGGCGTGGCCTGCTCGATTAGTTCATTGAACTGTGTCTCGCCGATCTTGCGCACTAGAGTGTCCGGGTCCTCGCCCTCGGGCAGGAACAGGAACTTTACCTGCCGACCATCCAGCATCTCCGGCAGGCTCGCCTCCAGGGCGCGCCAAGCGGCCGTTCTGCCGGCGGCGTCGCCATCGAAGCAGAACACGACCTCGGGCACTAAGCGGAACAGGCGGGCCAGGTGTCGCTCGCTAGTCGCGGTACCTAGTGTGGCGACAGAATTGCGGATACCCATCTGCGCAAGGGCGATGACATCCATATAGCCTTCGACGATGAGTATGCGCTTGAGTTTGTTGTTGGCCTTCTTCGCCTCAAACAGGCCATAGAGCTCTGCGCCCTTATGAAAGACCGCGGTCTCGGGCGAATTGAGATACTTCGGCTTGTCATCGCCGAGCACGCGCCCGCCGAAGGCGATGGTGCGCCCGCGACTGTCACGAATGGGGAACATGATGCGGTCGCGAAAGCGATCGTAGTAGCGGGCGGCATTGCTGTTGTCGGTGCCAGCGCTTCCCTCGCCTTGCTGTGCTTCCTTCTCGATAACGAGACCCGCCTTGAGCAGGGTCTGCTTTTCGCTCTCCTGATCGGCGCTTGCCTTCAACAGATTGTCCCAGCCCGGAGGGGCATAGCCGATGCCGAAGTCACGAGCGACTTCGCCGCTCACGCCTCTGGATTGTAAGTATTCTACGGCGGATTTGCGCTGAGCATGTTGGCGCAGCGCTTGCCGATAGAACTTGTTAGCCTGCTCAAGCACTTCGAAGAGTTTGCTGTTTTCCGACTGCCGGCGAGTGGCAGCGGCACTCTCCTCCCGCGGCACCTCCATGCCGTTATCTCGCGCTAGCGATTCGACTGCCTGCGGAAAATCCACCTGATCGAAATTCATGATGAAGCCGATGGCATTGCCGCCGGCGCCGCAGCCGAAGCAATAGTAGAACTGCCGTTCGGGCTGCACACTAAACGACGGGGTTTTCTCCTTGTGGAACGGGCAGCAGGCGGAATAGTTCTTGCCGGATTTTTTCAGGGTGACGCGCTTGTCCACAACCTCGACGATATCCGCCCGACTGAGCAGATCGTCGATGAAGGTCTGTGGAATGAGTCCAGCCATGAGTTAAAAGATCCAGTGTCTTAGATTGCCATGTGGTAGAGACAAGAGTAGCAGAATCCTCCGCCTTGCCATTGCTTCGCCGCTATTGTATCCAAAACTTGGAGCAGTTGCTGCGAGAGGGGCTCGCCTTTTCAGCAGGCACAGCTTAGGGGCAACAACGCAGTGCGGCGGTGTAGGCACAGGGCGGGGAAAAATAAGTAGAGCCGGGAGCCAGCTTAGGCGAGTAGGGCTTTGATCTGCTTGCTAACTTCTGCCATGTCGGCGCGGCCGACCACTTGCGGGCGAACCAGGTTCATCACCTGGCCCATATCTTTCATGGAGGCGGCGCCTGACTCGGTAACTGCCGCCTTGATAATCTGTTCAAGCTCGTCTGCCTCCAATGCCTGGGGCAGAAACTCTTGTATGACATCGATCTCGAACTGTTCCTGGGCGACTAGCTCAGGGCGATCAGCTGACTCGTACTGGCGAATCGATTCGCGGCGTTGCTTGATCATCTTATCCAGGATGCCAATGACTCGTGCATCATCGGGCTCGATGCGCTCGTCAACCTCGACACGCTTGATTTCCGAAAGCGCGAGACGAATGGTGCCAAGGCGCGGCTTATCTTTAGCCCGCATGGCATCTTTCATGGCTTCGGTGAAGGCTTGCTTGAGGGGGCTGTCAGACATGATGATCCGGGTACCTGCAAAGAGCAGGTGGGCAAGCACCAAGACTGTGCTCGCCCGCTAGTAAATCTAGTACAGTCGTTGGCTCTTCTTGCTTTCGCGCTGCACTTTCTTCAAGTGACGCTTAACCGCAGCAGCAGCCTTACGCTTACGAATTGAAGTGGGCTTCTCGTAGAATTCTCTACGACGCACTTCGGCTAGGATTCCTGCTTTCTCGCAAGAGCGCTTGAAGCGGCGCAGGGCTACATCGAAAGGCTCGTTTTCTTTAAGTTTTACCTGGGGCATTGAACTAAACACCTACCTTAATAGTTTTACTGTTAATTTTGTGTAAACAAGCTAGTTTACTTGTCGCTCCGCGCCAGTTTCCAAGAAACCAAAGTGCGCGGAATTACAGGGGCGCTAATGTTAATGCCCTAAAGCGCTAATTGCAAAAGAATTAGGCTGCATCGGACGGGAATTTCCACGAATCGCAGGGAATATGGGAAATGCCCAGAGTTTTGGCATCATGGCCGCTTTTCCGGCAGCCTTCGCGGCTATTGGGATTCACAGTGAGAGAGATAAGCCGTTGATAGTATTGGGTATTGAAACATCTTGCGACGAGACGGGCGTCGCGCTCTATGATAGCGAGCGCGGGCTGTTGGCGGATTGCCTGTACAGCCAGATCGAGATCCACGCGAAATACGGCGGCGTAATACCCGAACTCGCGTCTCGCGATCATATCCGCAAGACCCTGCCGCTGATCAGCGAAGTCATCGCTAAGGCCGGCATCGAACAATCCGACATCGGCGGCGTGGCCTATACGGCGGGCCCGGGTCTGGTGGGTGCGCTACTGGTAGGCGCCTCCATCGGCCGCTCTCTGGGCATGGGCTGGAACGTGCCGACCATCGGCGTGCACCACATGGAGGGGCATCTGTTGGCTCCCATGCTCGAGGATGAGCCGCCGGGGTTTCCGTTCGTGGCGCTGTTGGTCTCCGGCGGGCACACCCAGCTCGTCGAGGTGCTGGGAATCGGTCGCTATGCCCTATTAGGGGAATCATTGGACGATGCGGCGGGCGAGGCGTTCGACAAGGTCGGCAAGATGCTGGGCCTGCCCTATCCCGGAGGCCCCCATGTGGCGAAACTCGCCCTGGAAGGTGAGTCTGGAAAATTCGTTTTCCCTCGCCCGATGACGAACCGTCCCGGATTGGATTTCAGTTTTAGCGGATTGAAGACCGCCGTGCGCACGGCGATCTTCGAGGCAGGCGATGCCGGCGGAGAGCTGAGCCATCAACAGCGAGCAGACATTGCGCGTGGCTTCGAGGAGGCAGTAGTCGCAACACTCGCGATTAAGTGTGGTCGTGCACTGAAGCAGACTGGCATGCAGACGCTGATCATCGCCGGTGGTGTTTCGGCAAACCTGCACCTGCGGGAAGTGTTAGAGACTACGGTCGCCAAGTACAAGGGAAAGCTGTTCTACGCGAAGCCACGATTCTGCACCGACAACGGCGCGATGATTGCTTACGCAGGATGCCAGCGACTGCTGGCAGGACTGGAAGAAGACTTAGAGATACGCGCACAACCGCGCTGGTCGTTAGAGACTCTACCTGCGATATAACAAGAGTCATATTGATTACCCAATTAAGGGAATCGTCTGCTCTGGATTGATTGGCGCAACCCTTAGAATGTATTGGTAAAGGACAAAGAATGGATATCGTTTATATTCGTGAGCTTGAGATAGAAACCATCATCGGTATCTACGATTGGGAGCGAGAGCAGAAACAGATCGTCAGCATCGATCTCGAGATGGGCACGGACATTGCCCTCGCCGCGAGCAGCGAAGACATAGCGAACACCCTTGACTACAAGGCGGTGGCGAAGCGCCTCATCGAATTCATCGAAGGTTCGGAGTTTTTTCTCGTAGAGACTATGGCGGAGAATGTTGCCCAGATCGTGTTGAATGAATTTTCCGTGCCCTGGCTAAAGCTGCGACTCGGCAAGCCAGGCGCCGTTACCGGCTCCAAAGATGTGGGTGTAATCATTGAACGCACACGCGGTTGAGCCTAACAGTCGTTTCCCCTAGCACAGTGCAAGTGAGCTACCTTTGACAACTCTAGCCCTAAGTATAGGCAGCAATATCAACGCGGTGGCTAATATACGGGCGGCGTTGAACGCTCTGACTCTCGAGTTTGCGAATGTGCGGCTCTCTACTACCTACGAGAGTGAGGCCGTGGGTTTCGATGGTGATAATTTTCTCAATCTCGTAGTGCTCGCCGATACCGACAAGGCGCTGACGGACGTCGCGGCAGTGTTAAAGCACCTAGAAGATGAATTGGGCAGAGATCGAAAGCAGTCACGGTTCTCAGGTCGTACCATGGATATCGATATTCTGTTGTATGGCGACGAGACGGGATTGTGTTGCGGTATCGAGTTGCCACGCCCGGAGATAACCGAGAATGCCTTCGTGTTGCAGCCGCTCTCGGAGCTACTGCCAGACAGGGTGCATCCCGCATCTGGCATGTCCTATCTGGAGCTCTGGCAGGACTATGACAAATCGACGCAGCAACTTTGGGCGATCGAGACAGACTGGGCCGGCCAGTAGAGCAAACGTCGCTGCCCGCATTTGCGCTAGCTCTCAGTCATTCATCGCGAAATAGTTCGGGTGTTGCTCAATTCTCTCCAGCCACTTTCCTATAGCCGGATAGCCACTTAGATCGAAGCCGCCTTCGCCAGCGACGTGGGTGTAGGCATAGAGGCTGATGTCGGCGATGGTCAGTGCCTCTCCCGCGAGGAAGTCCTGCTGCTTCAGCCTTAGTTCCATCACCGACAGTGCCTTGTGACCGCCCGCTTGCTTGCCCTCATATTCGCTGCGGCGCTCCTCGGGCAGGCCCAGATACTTGTTGATATAGCGCGCGGTCGCGATGTAGGGCTCGTGGCTGTATTGCTCGAAGAACTGCCACTCCAGCACTCGGGCTCTCAGCAGGCGGTCGCCAGGAAGATACTCGGTGCCGTCTGCGAGATAGTTGAGTATGGCATTCGACTCCGTGAGGCTACTGCCATCGGGAAGCACTAAGACGGGTATCCGCGTATTGGGGTTCAGCTTCTTGAATTCCTCGCTATGGGTTTCCCCGGCCAGGATATTTACATGCAGCCATTCGTGATCTATCTCTAGATAGCTCATCAGCAGCTTTATTTTGTAGCAGTTTCCCGATTGAATATCGCCATAGACTTTGTACATAAGAATGGTCCCAGTATTTTCTAGAATAAATAATCTCGAACGCCGCGCCTTAGGCTAGGCCAGATAGCGTCCGCCATCGACGCGAATAGTCTGTCCCGTTATATAACAGGCATCATTGGCTAGGAAGTAGACCGTATCGGCAATGTCCTGAGCCTTGCCCAGGGCGCGCAGCGGAATTGCATCCAGCACCTTCTGACGCGCTTCTATTACCGCCGGGTCTGAATCATCCTCCAACGATGGAGGCCATAGAATCGCTCCGGGCGAGACGCCGTTTACTCTTACCCGCGGGGCAAGTTCCTTCGCTAGCGACTTGGTCATCGCCTTCAAGCCGGCCTTCGCCATGCTGTATATCGGAAAGCCCTTGAGAGGGTTGTCAGCGTGGGTGTCTGTCATGTTAATCACCGAGCCGCCTCGGCGCTCGAGCTCGGGAGCAAGCTGTCGAATCAAGAAGAACGCGGCCCGCAGATTGCTGTCGACTAAGTCATTCCAGCTTGCGTCGCTACATTCGGCGAGCGGAGTCGGGTAGAAGGCGGAGGCGTTATTGACCACAACATCGATGCGTCCATAGCACGCGAGTGCACGCTCCGCGAGAGGCTCGACCGCTGCGCGATCGGTAAGATCGGCCTGTAGGCTAAATGCGGAGTCTGGACGCTGCGCATTGAGCTCAGCGACGAGTGCATTAGCTTCCTGCTTGGAGCGGTTGTAGTGAATGATGACGTCGTAGCCTTCGCCATGAAATTTCTTCGCGGTGCACGCACCCAGGCGCTTGCTTGCACCTGTGACCAGGCAGACTCTCGTGGCGTGATCTGAATTGGCGGGAGTCTTCACGGCGGCCACTTCACTTCGTGTCGGCGGGATGGACCCGCTTCAGGATATCACCTAACAGACTGAGCCGGCTCTGCCTGACGAACGCCTGTGTGTCCTTTGGCTTCTCGGCCTTAAGCAGGGCGCCTACGTCTAGCCGCGACAGTTCTTCGAGCACCGCGGTCAGATAGGCGCTCTGTGGATAGTCGCGTTCTTCCAGTCCGGTTCTGCCGCGCGCGTCCGCCTCGCAGGCGAGCAGGAATTTCTGCACGCGCTCCGGTCGACGAAACCCATCGAGGGCCTCGATCAGTTTGAGCAGTGTGCTAGGGCGTAACTCATCGATGCGATGTAACTTCGTGTGGTGCTCGCAGACCAGAGCCGCGAGTTTCGAGAATTCATTCGGTACATGCAGGCGCGCACTAATCTCCAAGAGCAACGTCAGGCCGAGGGTTTCGTGTCCATGGTGGCTCGGCCACTTGTCCTTGTCCGTCACGCCCTTGCCGACATCGTGCACCAGAGTGGCATAGCGAACCGCTGGGTCATCACTGAGGCGCACCGCCTGCTGGAGACTCAGCAGGATATGCACGCCCGTGTCTACCTCGGGATGATACTTGGCAGGCTGTGGCACGCCGAATAGCCTGTCAACTTCCGGCAGCAGTGACTCGAGCGCGCCGCATTCCCTTAACAGGCTTATAAAAACATCCGGTGCCGGGCCGCCCATGGCCTCTTCGATCTCCGACCAGACCCTCTCGCGCACGAGCGCGTCCATCTCGCCGCTGCGTACTATATCCTTCATTAACTGCAGGGTCTCCGCGGCAACCTTGAAGCCCAAGTCAGCAAATCGCGCGGCAAACTTCGCTACCCTCAGTACACGCAGCGGGTCCTCGGCAAACGCCTCCGAGACGTGACGCAGCATTCTGTCGTCAATATCCTGACGGCCGTTATAGGGATCGATAATCTCGCCGGCGTCCGATTCGGCGATGGCATTGATGGTGAGATCTCTGCGCATCAGGTCTTGTTCCAGAGTGACCGATTCCGAGGCGTCGAATTCGAAGCCAAGATAGCCTGCCCCAACTTTTCTCTCGGTGCGGGCTAGCGCATATTCCTGTTTGGTTTCCGGGTGGAGAAATACAGGAAAGCCTTTGCCGACTTGCAGATAGCCCTGCTCCTTCATCATTCTTGCATTGCTTCCCACGACGACCCAGTCCTTATCCCGAATGGGAAGGTTCAAGAGTTTGTCGCGGACGGCGCCGCCGACTAGGTATATTTGCATCGTCATAGTGCGTTGCTGTATTGAAAGTAGAAGAACTCAACCGTGTCTAACTAGAATGAGATTCATCCAGTGATCGTTAATTTTCGCCTAACTGGAGATAGAGTATAGCGTTCGATCTTCGAGTCGCATCATCGTCAACTCGCGACCCCAGACGTATCCAGTATCCAGCGCGTAAACATGCTTCTTGCCCGTGTAGCCTTCGAGCGCTGCCCAGTGTCCAAAGAGAATTCTAGTCTTCGGCGATATCTGCTCGTATTCAAACCACGGTTTACAGCCCTTCGGCGCGGAGCTTAGTCCTTCCTTGACCGTGAGCTGCATCGTGCCGATCTCGTCGCAGAATCGAACACGCGTGAGGTAGTTGGTGATTACACGGAGTCGATCCATGCCCTCGAGTTCGTCATGCCAGCGAGCGGGCGTGTCGCCATACATGTGCTGCAGAAACGCCTTGTACTCGCTGCCCTGAAGAGCAAATTGCACCTCGGCAGCCAGGTCTAGCGTCTTCTGCAGAGTCCAATGGGGTGCCACGCCGGCGTGTAGCATGAGGAAGTCTTTCAAGCCTTTCTTCGTCTCGACGCTCTCGTGATGCGTGAGCGGCTGTTGACGCAGCCAGTCACTGAATTGCTGGCAATCGGCCGCGTCTAACAGATCGTCTAAGGTATCTTTGCCTCTTGCAGGAGCACAACCTTCCTGAATAGCAATGAAGTGCAGGTCGTGATTGCCCAATACTATTTCTAAAGAAGCTTCCATGTCCTGCAAAAAGCGTATCGTGTCTAAAGAATCAGGCCCGCGATTGACCAGGTCGCCAACGCACCATAGCTTGTCTGTCGATTCTGAGAAATTAACTTTTTTTAGCAGTTTCTTAAGCGGCTTGTAATTGCCCTGAAGATCACCGACAGCATAGGTGCTCATAAGCGTTGCGGTTTGAAGTGATTAATGAATGCAAGCCTAGAGCATAACATCACTCCACGGCAACCTGTTCTTGAGAGTTCTGCACAGCGACTAGTTAACAGCGTAAGGGTGAGCCAGCAGGAAGGGTGCTATGAGGGCGGTAAATCTTTCGCCGCTTGCGCGTTGCATCACATAGTTGCCGTGCATGCTGCCGACCTGGGTTTCGATGACGGTACCGCTGCTGTATTGATATGACTGCCCAGGCAAAATTTCAGGCGTCTTGCCCATAACGCCCGGGCCCTGAATCTCATCGACCTTCTCGTTGTCATCGGTGATGTGCCAATAGCGATACAGGAGTTTAACCGTCTCATCGCTGCGATTGCAGATTTCAACCGTGTAGGCGAAAGCGTAGTGACCCCCGTCCGGGTTAGACTGCTCCTTAACATAGCGTGTTGTAACAATGATCTGAATGTCGGGTTGCTCGCTCATATTGACTCGCTGCTAGTACTCTTGGCCGCCGCGGCGTTCGCGCTCGCTGCCGAACTCACGGCGTCGCTTATCTTAACATAGTCCCCCAGGCATAAATTTTCAGGTCTGAGAGTTAGATCTATCGATAGCTCACTGAGGCTATCGGCTGAGATAAGCGTCTTGAGACTGTTTCTAAGCGTCTTGCGGCGCTGATTAAACGCGGTGCGCACGACCAGCTTCAGGCAGTCGACATCCTTGGCGGCTATGGGCAACACGCGGTGAGGCGTGAGTCTTACTATCGCCGAATTTACCTTCGGCTGTGGAGTAAAGGCCTGTGGTGGCACGTTGAACAATTTCTCGGCCTCACAGAAGTATTGCAGCATCAGACTGAGGCGGCCGTAGTTTTTTTCGCCGACGCTGGCGGACATGCGTTCGACCACTTCGAGTTGCAGCATGAAGCTCATGTCTGAAATTTTCTCGTGGTATTGCAAGAGGTGGAACAGCACTGGCGTGGAGATATTGTAGGGCAGGTTGCCGATGATGCGGATTCGCTCGTCGCCAATCTCAAGATCGTTCAGGTCAAACTTGAGAATGTCGTGCTGATGGATGTGCACATTGTCATAGTCGCGGTATTGGTGTCTCAGGTGCTCCGCCAGATCGCGATCTAGCTCGACACAGTCCAATCGCGCTCCGGATCTGGCGAGTTGTTTGGTAAGGGCGCCCTGTCCGGGACCGATCTCAAGGAGATGCTGCTCCTTGCTCGGTGCAACACCGCGAATGATGCGGTCGATGACTTGCTGATCGTGCAGGAAGTTCTGACCAAATCGTTTGCGCGCCTGATGTGACGTGCCGGTGCTCAGCATGACGGCTTTCGAATTTGCCACTAGGATTTTCTCCAGTGTGCGCACATTTCCAGGGCCGTCGTGATTGCGTTATAGAGGCTGCCGGCTTCTGCCTTGCCGCTTCCGGCGAGATCCAGTGCGGTTCCGTGATCGACCGATGTTCTTATAATCGGCAATCCCAGAGTGATGTTGCTGGCGGCTCCGAAGCCTTTAAATTTCAGCACGGGCAATCCCTGGTCGTGATACATGGAGAGCACGGCATCGGCATCGGCTAAATACTTTGTCGTGAAGAGCGTGTCGGCTGGCAGCGGCCCGATAAGGTCGATGCCAAGCGCGCGCATCTCCTCCAAGACGGGCTCTATCGTCTCGATCTCCTCTCTTCCCAAGTGGCCGCTCTCTCCTGCATGGGGGTTCAGGCCGCACACTAGAATCTTGGGAGACGCGATGCCGAATTTAGATCGCAGGTCGGCATCGAGAATGCGAATGATAGCGCGCAGCAAGGGTTTGGTGATTGCCGCTGGCACCTCACTTAGCGGCAGATGCGTAGTCGCCAGCGCGACGCGCAGGCCCTCGGTCGCCAACATCATCACGGTCAGTTCTTGCTTGCAGAACTCGGCGAGGTATTCGGTGTGTCCCGAGAAATGCATTCCGGCATCGTTGATGATGCCCTTGTGCACGGGGCCCGTGACCATCGCATCGCAGACACCCTCGCTCGCAGACTGCGCGGCAACTCTAAGGGTCTCCAGAACGTATGCCGAGTTGGCCTTGTTCAGGACTCCCGGCGTAACGGCTTCACGCAGCGCGACCGGCAGTATCGTTAGCTCGCCCACCCGCGAAGCCAGTGGAGCAACTGCAGGGTCGAACGTTTTGAGTCGCAGTGGAAGGCCGAGTTGCTGCGCCCGGTCTTCGAGCAGCTTGGGATCGGCCACGATAAGCAGTTCCACATCACCTGGCGGATGCTGCGCAATTGCGATGCACAGGTCGGAACCAATGCCAGCTGGCTCTCCTGGCGTGATAGCTATTCGGTGTGTCACAACGGTCATCCTGCACTGCTAGCGCAGTGGTTCTCTGTCGGTCTGGAGTGGAGAGCTTTGAAGCGGAATCTAGCGACTACTCGTCGACGAATTCGACGAAGGCTTCTTCGCGAATCTCTATCAGCCAGTTTTGCAGTTCCAAATCGTACTTGCGGTTGCGTAGTGCATTCGCCGCCTGATTTCGAGTATAGACTCTGCCAAGGTCAGTTACGCGGCGCTCGATGACCTCAGCGATGTGCCAGCCCGTGCTCGAGCGAAATGGCTCGCTCAATGCGCCGATCTCAAGCGAATCGATGATTCTTTCCATGTCCTGAGGCATCTGACCCTCATTGATCCAATCCATGTCGCCGCCTGCTACGACGGAAGAATCGTCATCGGAGTTCTGCCGCGCCAATGTCGCGAAGTCTTCGCCGTCCACAATGCGCTGCCGCAGTGCACGGATGGCGTCCTCTGTCTGCTGCTCGTCTCGAATCTCATTCGGACTCAACATGATGTGGCGGAAATTTGTCTGCTTTACCATCTGCTCCGCGCCGCCGGCCTTGTTTGCGAGCTGAATCAAATGGTAGCCGTTTCCTGCTTCGATGGGGCCTTCCGTATCGCCGATTTCCATGGTCGTGACGATATCTCTAAATAGAGTGGGGAGTTGCTCAGCCTTGCGCCATCCAAACTCGGTGCCTGCTACTTCAAACTGACGAGCCTGAGCCGCCGCGGCTCTAACCTGTGCGAAGTTTTCGCCGTCTTTGATGCGAGCAACCAGGTCTGCTGCATAGCGCAGCTTGGCCTGTTTGGATTCGGCGGGCTCCTCGCTGTCGGCGGGAATAAGAATGTGTTCGACGAAAAAATCTGGAGCCATGAGCTCGCGGCCCATCTCGGAATTTAGGAAATTGTCGATTTCCTGCTCGGTGATCTGGATGCGCCTATTGACCATGCCGCGCTGAAGTTCCTGCAGTGTCATCTGCTTGCGAACCTGCTCGCGCGTCTGCAGGTAGACGCCGGCCTCGTTCAATACATTCAGGTAGTCATCGAAGCTTAGATTGTTGTTTTCAGCCATCGTGCCGAGGATGCGATTAATCTCGTCATCGGTAAAACGTATGCTAACGCGCTCTGCCAGCTGCAGTTGCAAATTCTCGATTATTAGCGAGTCGAGTACTTCCTTCCTGAACTGTGTTTCTTCTGGGAGGGCACGATTTGCACGCGCGGCACTCTCTTTCACTTCGTTCACGCGCATCTCGAGTTCGCTCTGCAGCACCACGCCTTCATCTACCAGGGCGATGATTCTGTCGAGTAGCACGCGCTGCCCCGACACAGCTCCAGCGGCGATCGCCAGAACCAGTCCCAGGCCAATAGAGGGCAGCAGTTGGGCCAGCCTGTGAGTGGCTTGCCGTTCTGGTGCTTTCTGCTCTGTGCTGCGTCTACTCATCATCAGTCTCTCTAAACCCGCGTATTCCGTCACTCAGCAGGCTGCTGAGGCCGCCGCCGGTGATGTTGCCTAGCCCATTCAGTGTAAATTGGACAAATATTCCTTGATTCGGTTCGATATTAGGGACAAACAATTCGTCCTCGTCAACCCATTCTCTAGCGATTAGTCGTATTGTCGCACAACAATTACTGTATTCGACTCCTGCGAAGGTCTCCAGGTTCCGCGAATTGCTGTGATCGTAGTTCCATCTCGCGAGGATCTTCCAGGTTTGATTTATAGGCCAGACTGCTGAGAGATCCGTTTGCTTGATGCGAGGATCGATTCCCGCGGGCAGGATAAAATTCGGCGAGTCGAGCAGATTTCGATAGCGGTAGGCGGCATTGAATAGATGATCGCTATCTCTGTGATAGCGCAGCTGGAAGCTGCCCTCGTCCAGCTCTTCTGTGGCCTCGTTCCATTGTACGTCGGAACTCAGGCGCCAGTTCTCACCGAAGGCGAGGGCAGCCTCGCCCGCAAGTGCGGATTGCTGATTCAGTGGGGAATAGCGCGGTATCCAGGACTGAATCGGATTGCTCAGGTCTACCCGTCTGTCAGCGAAGTAGTGAATCTGTCCCAGACTCATGCGCGCACGCTCTTTACCTTTCGGATCGAGGATGCGGCTAGTGATCGCGATGCTCGCCTGATCGGCATCGCCGACTCGATCGCCGCCGCTGAAGCGGTCTTCCCTGAAAAGCTGGCTAAAACTAAAGTTCAGTTCCGAGGTATCGAATAGCGGCAGCAGGCTCTGATCCTCGAACTCGCTGAATAGATAGTAGGCTCTGGGTTCCAGCGTCTGCGTGAAGCCGCCGGACATGGGCCGCTCGAATATCAGTCCGGCGTCGAAATTGTAGACGCCTATGCCAATTTCGGGGTCGTCCAGCGCTACGGTTGCCTGATTCTGCAGCTTATAAGAGGCATGTTTGTACTTGGCGTTAGCGCGCAGGAACCAGCCGGGCTGCTCCACCGACCAGCCAATGGCCGGCTCCAGATTCACACGCTCGCCGTTGACTAGTGCGCCATTGTCCAATTGCGCGGCGGTAAGCAGAGACTCATCCAGGCTTCGATCGAAGGAGGTGACCTGGCCGCTCAGGCCGATTCGAAATCCCGCGCCTAGATAGGTATCGGTATCGAAATAGAATTGGGGTAGTCGATCGAAGGGCCGGTTCAGGTCTATAGCGGAAATAAACGGGTCGATGATCTGGACGCGTTGCACGTTGAGGCCGGCACGCAGGTATTCGGAATCGAAATTCAGTCGCGCCTGTCGGTTCAGGTGAGTGCGACTGGTCGTATTCAGGCCATTACTGCCCAGGTCGTAGAAGTAGTCTTCGTCGCTTACTGCATTGTAGTCGACGAAGCTCGACCAGTTTCGCCCGTAGGCTCCGTAGTGCTCATAGCCTACGAACCAGCGGTTGTCTGTAGGTGGCGAGTCGGAGCCCGGCACGTTAGCAGTTGCAGCATCGAACAGCTTGTCAGCGCCAAGATACGACATGTTCAAGGTGTTCATAGATGTCTCGGCGAGATAACGCAGCTCGACTCCGGTCAACACGCCGCGATCCGAGATGAGGCGTGGCGAGAGGGTGGCGTCGTACTGCGGCGCCAGATTGAAGTAGTAAGGCAGCTCGAAGTCAAAGCCCCCGCTGCGTGTCGATCCCGTGCTCGGCGCCAGGAATCCGGACATGCGCTCATCCCCTAATGGGAAGGGCAGCGTGCCCGGATAGTAGAACACGGGTACGTCTTTTATGCGCAGGCTTACCGCCGTGGCATAGCCGCGTCCCTCGTCCTGATTGATGACGATGCGTTCGGCACGAAACAGCCAGAAATTCGACTCGGGTTCGCAGCGGCTAAATTCGCCATTCTCGATCGTGACGCTGCCCGTTTGGCTGGCATAGCTAATACTCTCGGCGTTGCCGTGAGCGCCCAGGTCATGCAGCACATACCGTGCATCTTCTACACGATTGATGCCGGCGCCATTGTCGATGTTAGCGGAGCTGCCCTCTAGCAACACGCCCGGTTCGCGAAACACGACATCGCCTACCATGAGCACCGTGTTGCTGCCTCGGTCGATCGTCGTGGAGTCGTCGTTCTCAATCGTGCGATAACCCTGCTGCACGATGATGTCTCCGTCGATGCTGATCGAGTCGGCAGTGGCGGCGCTAATTCCCTGTTGTGCGTCGAATAAGGTCTGTGCATCCGCGGGCAGATTGTCGCTATTCTTCTCGCGCCCGGTGGGGTCTATGAAGGCGCCGCAGCAGTTCCCATCAAGTTGCTCGCGTTGCTCACTAGTCAATGATTCGAGTGGCACCCAATCCAGTTCATAGCGCTGGGTCGATGGTGTGGCGCGTAGCGCGGTTGTTGCTTCACTCGGACTAGTCCTAGTCTCCGAGGTGGCAGTGACCGGTTGAGTTGCAGGCTGTGTTGGCGCCTGATTGGCGCTGTCGGCGGAGGGCGTGGCTCGGTTTTCAGGCGCAGCCCCGCCAGCGCGGGGTCTATTCCCGGTGTTAGGAAGCGGCCGGGTGGTGGTGCGAATTACACTAGTAGTGCCAGGAGATGCTCCTCCCTCACAGATCCAGCCGTCTCCGGCATCGTTTGCGCGGCAGCTGAACTGAGGAAGCTGAGCCTGAGCCGTGCCGCTTATTGTGGAGACGAGCAGGCCCGAAGACAGGATGAGGGCTAATTCACTAGCGAGATGGCGTTTCTTGAACTGCATACTTGATTTGTGGATTCCTGTTGCTCTACGGCAAATCACTGCCCGAGGCGCTGCTTCTTAAACAAATCTGGATTGAAACCGATTAACTGAGTGATAAGGCATGCTGTGATCAGGCAGTAAGCAGGGCATAATAATTCATCGTGGATTGAATGCAAAGCAAGGCCTCAGATCTAGCGAGGCCAGGGTTTGCATAACAGTGAGAAGAACGAGTCAGAATGAGTGATAGTCGTAAGGCGCAGCTAAGTGCCTGGGTAAATGAGCAACTAAGCCTGTTACTGAAAGTAGACTCGGTCGATACTGACCTTGTCACGGTAAGCGGCGACGCCAGCTTTCGTCGCTATTTTCGCGCGCAGCATGGGCAGCAGAGTTTTATTGCCGTCGATGCACCGCCGGAGAATGAGAACAGCCATCTATTCGTTGAGATCGCTGGCTACTTTCGAGAGGCTGGGGTTAAGGCGCCTGAAGTATTCGCGGCGAACTACCAGGACGGGTTTCTACTGCTCGAAGACTTCGGCGATCAGCTCTATCTGCCTCGGTTATTAAAGCTGCAAGAAGCCGGTCTGGATACGATGTCGGAGTATCAGGTAGAGAATCTGTACAAGGAAGCGATTCGCGCATTGATCAAGATTCAATCGAGCGTAGATAAAAAGAGACTTGCCCCCTACGGCAGGGAAAAGCTTCGCGAAGAGATGCAGCTATTTGAGGACTGGTTCTGCAATCGCTTCCTGGGACTCGAATTGTCCGCCGAAGAACGAACTTTGTTATCCAATACTTTTACTTTTCTGGAAGAGTCGGCGCTAAGTCAGCCGCAGCTCGCCGTGCATCGAGACTATCATTCTCGAAACCTGTTGATTCTGGACGAGGCCAAATTCTCAGCAGGCACCGGCCCGGGAATCATCGATTTTCAAGACGCGATGGCCGGCGCTTACAGTTACGATCTGGTTTCCCTGCTGCGCGACTGTTACATCCGCTGGAGCGCAGAGATCGTGGATTCCCTGGCCCAGTACTACTACGAGTTGGCAGTTAAGTCTGAACTAATAGCGGGAGCATCTGTCGCGCAATTCCGCCGTGATTTCGATCTCGTGGGCCTGCAACGCCATTTTAAAGTCATGGGAATCTTCGCGCGACTGTGCATAAGAGATAACAAACCACAGTATTTGGCCGATATCCCTCTGGTTATCCAGTATTTTCTGGAAGTGGCCTGTGAGTACGAGGAAATGGCTCCCTTCCTAGACTGGTTTGAGACAAAAGTGCTTGCGATTGCTCAAGCGAAACTCAATCTGGAATCCTGATGCGCGCAATGATCTTGGCGGCCGGGCTTGGCAAGCGAATGCAGCCACTCACCGCCGACCTCCCAAAGCCTCTATTAAAAGTAGGGGACAAGACACTTATCGAGCATCAGATTGAGAGGCTTGTCGCTGCGGGTATTAGCGGCATCGTGATTAACCATTTCTATCTGGGCGGCATGATCGAGGAGCAACTGGGTAATGGGTCGCGCTACGGCACCTCTATCAGCTACTCGAGAGAACCGATACGTCTGGAAACCGCGGGCGGAATCATTAAGGCCCTGCCTAAGCTGAAAGACGATTGTTTTCTGGTGGTGAATGCCGACATCTGGACAGATTTTGATTTCTCCACGCTCGAGCCGGTCGATGGCGTCGATCGACTGGCCCATCTAGTTCTGGTGGAGAACGCCGATCATAACCCGCACGGTGATTTCAAGATCGATGACAAGGGGCGTGTGCACGAAGACCATGACTCCCACGATCAACGCCTCACCTTCAGCGGCATAAGCGTAATGCACAAGAATCTGTTTCGTGGCCTGCCTATTCAGCCTAGATCTACGGTGCCACTTCTGCGGCAGGCCATGGTGAGCAATCAAGTAAGTGGCGAGGTATTCGCGGGCATGTGGATGGACATCGGCACGCCGCAGCGTCTGCAGGAAATTAACGCACTACTTGCCAACCCAACGAACGCGGGTGATCGATAAGCTATGTTTACGGCACTGACAAGCAAGGCGTACCGAGCGGCCCTGCTGAAGCGGCTAAGTGGCTTCAGCGCGGCTGTCGAAGTGCCTGCGGGCGGGCGGGCAGAGCAGCAGCTGTCGCGCGCCATATTTATGGTGTTAGGAAGACTCGCTAAGATGGATGGTAGGGTTACCCAGGAAGAGGTCGACTACGCAAGTCAGGTCATGCAGCGTATGGGGCTGACCCGCGAGAGGCGACGATTGGCTATCGCCGCCTTCGATGCGGGCAAGTTTCCAGACTCCGACTTGTCGGAGTCGGTAGACGGCGCAGCGAGAGTAATTGGGCGGCGTAGTGCGTTGGCAAAAATATTCCTGCAGATTCAGTGCGAGGCTGCCTACCTGAAGGGCAATCTGCGCCTGAAAGATAAGATGCTGCTCAGAGATGTGGCGGAGCAGTTGGGCTATTCCAAGTCAGAATTCATCGCCATTGCCTCGGCCACTCAGTCCGAGCAGTATCAGCGTGAAGCGGGCAGTCCGCGCAGGGAATTCTCAAAACCCCAGGGCCGGTCGTTCCTGCAGAATGCCTATCGAGTGCTGCAGCTGGAGCCGGGTGTGGAAGACGGCGAAATACGCCGCGCCTATCTGCGCATGATGTCGCGCTATCACCCCGACAAGCTCGCCAGCAGCAACGCCTCCGCGGATGCCCTCAGGCAGGCGCAGGAGAATGCGATGGCTATTCGCAGCGCCTATGAAGCACTGCGCGGCTTTCGTAAGCTGCGCGTATAGAGGCCTCTCGGTTTCACTCACATCCCATCGGGACAAGCCCTGCCATTGTCTGTAAAATGCTGCTTCAATAAGTTACTTACCTCTACTTCGCAATACGGGCCTAGGCAATGACAGACTACTTAATCGCTCCCTCCATCTTATCCGCCGACTTCGCGAGACTCGGCGATGAAGTCAACGCAGTCTTGGATGCAGGCGCGGATGTTGTCCATTTCGATGTGATGGATAATCACTACGTCCCAAACCTGACCATTGGGCCGATGGTCTGCCAGGCGCTTAGGAACCATCAGATTACGGCACCTATCGATGTGCATCTCATGGTGAGCCCGGTGGATCAGCTTATCGTGGACTTCGCGAAGGCGGGCGCCACGTATATCAGCTTTCATCCGGAGGCTACCGGGCATGTCGATCGTTCCCTGCAGCTGATAAGAGAGCAGGGCTGCAAGTCCGGCCTGGTCTTCAACCCCGCCACCTCACTAGATTGTCTCGAGTATCTCATGGACAAGGTCGACGTGATTCTGCTGATGTCGGTAAACCCAGGTTTCGGTGGGCAGAAGTTCATTCCGTCGACGCTGAAGAAATTGCAGCAGGTGCGCAAGCTCATCGACGACAGCGACTACCCTATTCGCCTGGAGGTCGACGGCGGCGTTGGTGTCGCGAATATTCGTGAGATAGCAGATGCAGGCGCCGACATGTTCGTCGCTGGCTCGGCCATCTTCAACAGCGATGACTACACCAAGACGATTGCAGAAATGCGCTCGGCTTTGGGGCAGAATCTCGACCAGCCTCACTAAAGCTTCGAAGCCTCTCATGACCGAAGATAAATTCCTGAAACTTGCAGCATCCGGCTATAACCGCGTTCCCGTGGTGCGCGAGGTGTTGGCCGACACCGAGACACCGCTGAGTGTCTATCTAAAATTGGCCAACGGCAGGCACAGCTACTTCTTCGAATCCGTGCAGGGCGGCGAAAAATGGGGGCGCTATTCCATCATCGGGCTACCCTGCTCGACTGTGCTGCGAGTCGTTGGCGAGACCGTTACCGTAGAAGAGAATGGCAGCGTCGTTGAAGAGGTCATGACCAAACAGCCCTTCGAGTTCATAAGCGAATACAAGAGTCGATTCAAGGTCGCAGAGCATCCGGCGGGTCAGCGTTTTAGCGGCGGCCTCGTTGGTTATTTTTCCTACGACACCGTGCGCTATGTCGAGACGAGTATCGGTCCTTCCGAATCGGCGGATGAGATCGGCACGCCGGACATACTGCTCATGCTCTCCGAAGAGCTTGTGGTCTTCGACAACCTAAGCGGAACGATCTGTTTCGTGATTACGGTCGACCCGAGTCTGGAGGCAGCCTACGACAAAGCGCAGCAGCGCTTGGACGATTTGCAGGAGCAGCTAGCTAAGCCTGCGCCACTGCCGAAGCTGCAGGCATCGAAGCGAGTTACCGAGGCGGACTTCGCGCATCATTTTTCGCAAGCGGATTATCAGCAGGCGGTCGAGAAGATTAAGGAGTACATCGTTGCCGGCGACGTCATGCAGGTCGTATTGGCGCAGCGCATGTCGGTGCCATTCTCCGCCGATCCGCTCAATCTCTATCGCGCGCTGCGCTTCCTGAACCCTTCGCCGTATATGGTCTACTTCGACCTCGGCGATCATCATGTGGTCAGCGCATCGCCGGAAATCTTGGCGCGAGTCGAGGAGGGCAAGATCACCGTGCGTCCGCTGGCCGGAACTCGCAAGCGAGGGCATAGTGAGGCGGAAGACCTGGCTCTGGAGAAGGATCTGCTGTCCGATGCGAAGGAGATTGCCGAGCACCTGATGCTGATCGATCTTAGTCGCAACGATTCCGGCCGTGTCTCAAAGACCGGCTCCGTCACCGTGCCGAAGCAGATGTTCGTAGAGCGTTACTCCCACGTGATGCACATCGCCTCGATAGTAGAGAGCGAGATACGCGAAGACAAATCTGCGCTGGATGTATTGCAGGCGACGCTGCCGGTCGGGACCCTAAGTGGCGCTCCCAAGGTGCGAGCCATGGAGATCATCGATG
>CAYGRR010000054.1:0-20266 GCA_964352295.1 uncultured Pseudohongiella sp.
AGCAAGCACCCACCTCTATTACTTAATCTAATTTTTAAAGAACGATGCTAATCCGCGCCTCATCAACGCAGAGCCGGGCATTATACGCACCCGGCTAGGTTTGGCAAGGGATTCAGAGCGATTTTTACAAAGAAATTACAACTAGTTTACTGGCTATTCCGGGCCATCTGTGAAGCTCTCATTTGGTGGCTATTTTTACTGCCACCTACCCCAGAGAAACGGCCTAATTTCCAGCAAATTCTAGTGAATGAGCTTGCCAAGATGGAACAATTTCTTGCCTCTTTTTAACACGAAATACTGTCCCTGTAGGGCTTTTTCTACAGTTAGTTGAAATTCAGGTGCCGTAACCAGCTGCCCGTTCACTGACACAGCGTTGTTGCCTATGAATTCTCTAGCCATCTTGTTCGACTTCGCCAATTCGCTAGCCACTAGCACCTCTACGATGCCAGCGTTGTCCGCAGTAATGTGAGAACAGGGCAAGCCATCGAGCTCCAACTGTTGCAGGTCGTCACTGGTGAGCGAGGCTATATCTCCGGAGAATAGCGCCTCGCTGATGCGCGTGGCGGCCGTCAGGCCCTGCTCGCCATGCACTAGCTCCGTAACATGTCTCGCCAGTATGCCCT
The DNA here is from genome assembly GCA_964352295.1 of uncultured Pseudohongiella sp. GTDB lineage: Bacteria > Pseudomonadota > Gammaproteobacteria > Pseudomonadales > Pseudohongiellaceae > UBA9145. The sequence continues at coordinate 624 of CAYGRR010000054.1, forward strand.
GCGCCTCGGGCTTGGTGCCAGACGCCTTGTCTGCCGCCTCGATCGCCTCTATCTCCTCGGCCGAGAGGAAGGTGAAGTACTTCATGAACTGATAGACGTCGGCGTCGGCGGTTGACAGCCAGAATTGATAGAAGGCATAGGGCGAGGTCTTTTTCGGGTCTAGCCAGATGGTGCCGCTCTCGGTCTTGCCGAACTTGGAGCCGTCTGATTTGGTCACCAGCGGCAGAGTTGCGCCGTATACCTGATGCTGATGCATACGCCGGGTTAGGTCGATGCCTCCGGTAATGTTTCCCCACTGATCGCTGCCACCGATCTGCACTGTGCAGTCGTAGCGCTTGTTTAACTCGGCGAAATCGAAGGACTGCAGGATCATGTAGCTGAACTCTGTGAAGGAGATACCCTCGCCTTCCCGCTCAATACGCTGCTTGACCGATTCCTTCTGGATCATGGCGTTCACGGCGAAATGCTTGCCGACATCCCGCAGGAAGCTCAGCACGTCGTAGTCCTTGGTCCAATCCAGGTTGTTCACGAGCAGGGCCGAGTTCTCCCCACAGTCAAAGTCCAGGAACTGGCTAAGCTGAGGCTTCAGCTGTTCTACCCAGTCAGCAATGATGTCGGTGGAGTTGAGCTTGCGCTCGCTGTCCTTAAAACTCGGGTCGCCGATCATACCCGTGGCCCCGCCGACTAGTGCGATTGGCTTGTGCCCTGCCATCTGGAAGCGCTTTAGCGCCAGCAGGGGCACCATGCTGCCAATGTGCAGGCTAGAAGCCGTCGGGTCGAAACCGCAATATACCGCCCGGCTTCCCTCCGCCAAATGAGCCTTAAGCTCGTCGCCACCGGCGAGCTGAACCACCATATTGCGACTCTGCAGATCGGAGATTATGTCTTTGGGGGCATTCTGGCCTGAGTTTTTATCGGAACTATTCATATATCAGGGAGTCTTCACTATGTCACAAAACTAATTAAATTAGCGATTTAGCCGACCCAAGCAGGAGAAACCGCGTTTTGTTTATGCTAAAAAGGCGGCGATTTTACACTAGAACTGCCTGATTGTGCGGTAAGTCGATTAAAAACGCCTAGGAAATGCCAGGCGACTTACTATAAACTCGCGCCTCCCAGCGCCATAAGAACTTTTGCAGTAGTTTACACTATGGAACTTATTGAAATTATTAAACAATTCGCCCGCAAGCAGTATCTTGTGGTGTCTCACTATCCGCGAGACCACCTCTATATGGCTGGCGCATTGTGTGGGCTGGTATTGATAGTTCTGGTCTTCCCCTTTGGCGGAGACGAGGGTAAGGCGAGTGGCAGAACCGAGATAGCGCTGGAGATCGACCTCGAGCGCAGCGCAAGCGCAGAACCTGCGCAGCTCGACGCCGTTGCGATGTCGGACTTCGTCATCACCCCGGAGATTGCGCCGCAGCCCGTGTTGGAAGACGTGACTCTCTGGCGAAACGTAGAGGTAAAGAGTGGCGACAACCTCTCCGCCATCTTCAGCAAGGTCGGCCTATCGGACCGAGATCTATTTCGTGTACTCAACAGTAGCGACGAAGCGAAGGTATTGAATCAAGTCTACCCAGGCTACCAATTGGATTTCCTTATTCCTGATGGCGAGCTCGAGCAGCTGCGCCTTCTAAAGTCTCCTCTCGAAGGCTTCCTATTCACGCTCAACAACAATAACTATGACGTCGAATCGATACTCAATTTCCCGCAGCTAAAGCCCGCCTTCAAGGTAGGCACGATTGCAGATAGCCTGTTCATGGCGGGGCAGCGCGAGCAAATTCCTGCTGTGACTATTATGGAGATGGCTAACATCTTCGGCGGCGTTATCGACTTCATACTCGATCCGCGCGCTGGCGATGACTTCAGTATCCTGTACGAGGAAAAATTCCTTGATGGCGAGTTCATCGGCCACGGCGATATCCTCGCCACCCAGTACACGAACCAGGGGAAAACTTTCACGGCGGTTCGCTATATAGATGAAGAAGGCGAGATTGGCTACTACAACGCCGAAGGCGAGAGCATGCGCAAGGCATTCCTGCGCAGCCCGCTCGACGTATTCCGCATCAGCTCCAACTTCAATCCTAACCGTCGTCATCCGATTCTTAACACCATACGCGCACACAAGGGAACGGACTACGCCGCTCCGACTGGCACTCCGATTCGTGCGACGAGTGACGGACAGGTTACTCGCGCGTCTCGCAATGGCTCATTCGGCAATCTCGTCATCATCAAACATGCCGGCGGTTTCGAAACGAAGTACGCGCATCTCTCCAAATACGGCAACGGTATAAAGAAAGGCAAGCGAGTCCGACAGGGCGACATCATCGGCTACGTAGGTTCGACCGGCGGCGCGACTGGCCCACATCTGCACTATGAATTCCTGATGGGCGGCGTGCACCAGAACCCGCGCACCATAATCGACAAGCTCCCGAAGGCAGAATCAATAGAGCCCGCACAGATGGATCGCTTTCGCACACAAACCGCCGACCTACTGGAACGTTTTTCAGATATGAATAGCACCAGCCTGATTACACTAAATCAGCCTAGCGCTGACTAGATAGGTAAAACTTGGGCAACGCCGACTACTATATTGGGCTGATCTCTGGCACCAGCATCGATGGTGTCGATTGTGTGCTCGTGCAGTTCGAAGGCGACCAGCCTAAATTGATAGCGACCCACTCCGAACCAATCGAGCCAAGCCTTAGGGAGAACATCCTCACGCTGTGTACCGGCAGGGAGATCGACCTAGAGCTTTACGGCAATACCGACGTGGCCATAGGACAGCTGTTTGCTAGAGCAGCCCTGAACCTACTCAAGCGCGAAGACATCCCAAGAACTGCGATTCGCGCGATAGGCAGCCACGGCCAGACAGTCTTTCACTACCCGCAGGGCGCTACCCGCTTCTCTCTGCAGATTGGCGATCCTAACAGCATCGCGCATCTTTCAGGCATTACTACGATCGCCGATTTTCGCAGGAGAGATATGGCCGCCGGTGGCGAGGGCGCACCCCTCGCTCCGCTTCTGCACAGAAACTGTTTTCAATCCGCGAGTACCGATCGTGTCGTTTTGAATGTTGGCGGCATCGCAAACATCACAGTCCTCAATAAGGATGGCACCTGCCTAGCATTCGATACCGGTCCTGCGAATGTACTAATGGACTACTGGATAGCCAAGCATCAACAAAAGAACTACGACAAGAACGGCGATTGGGCTGCCAGCGGGAACGCGATTCAGCCACTGCTCAAACTTCTAATGGACGAGCCCTATTTCTCTAAGGCCGCGCCGAAGAGTACCGGCAGAGAACTCTTCAACGGCTTGTGGCTCGAGAAGAAACTACACACTCTTGGACAAGAACTTGCTATCGCCGATGTGCAGGCAACACTGTTACGCCTCACGATCGACAGCATCGTGAGCGAGATACACAAGTCGGCGCAACCAACCGAAGTCTACGTCTGCGGCGGCGGCGCGCATAACAATGCTTTCATGGATGGCTTACAGGCGAGACTCCGCGACTGCAATGTGGTGTCTACGGCGAAGCTAGGCATTGATCCGGACTGGGTTGAGGCTATAGCCTTCGCCTGGATGGCGAAGCAGACGAGCGAGGGGCGCGCCATCGACACGACGCCATTCACAGGCGCGACAAAGGCCACCGTTTTGGGTGGAATCTACAAAGCCTAATCAGGCTGGAAGAAAAATCTTAGATAGAGAACGAGGAGCCACAACCGCAGGTGGTGGTGGCCAGGGGATTGTTTACAGTAAAACGTGAACCTTCCAGACCCTCGACATAGTCGATTTTGGACCCTACTAGGTATTGATAGCTGAGGGGATCGACTAAGAGGCTAGCGCCTTTGTTCTCGATGATCGTATCGTCCTCATTCACCTCTTCATCGAACGAGAAGCCGTACTGAAAACCCGAGCAACCGCCGCCAGTCACGAAGACGCGCAGCTTCAGCTTGTCGTTACCCTCTTCGGAGATCAGGTTATGCACCTTGTTCGCCGCATTGTCGGTAAAGGACATGATGATTGGTTCTTGAGTTTGTACTACTGACATTTGGATTCTCGTGATCGAGTCGAGTTCGAATGAGATACCCGACAATCGCTTGGACCGGCGGTGATTATCGCAATAACCAACTAAAATAGTCAATTATTCGCTAGCCCTATTTTTTCAGGCCGGGCCTAGGTTTCCTAGCTGTTCTGAATGGCCGAAGTATCGAATGGCAGCTTCTTCTTGTCTGCCGCCAGACGCTTGTTCTCATTCTGGCTAGTGCTGATATGCATCAGATTGCCGTTTACCTCGGAGCCCATCACCATCTCGATAAGATTGTAATAGACATTGCCAACAACCACGGCCTTGGCCGCCAGTTCCAAGTGATTGGCGGAACGCAGATCGCCCTGCACCAAGCCGTTCACTATGGCAGAGGGCACGCATACTTCGCCCTCGACCGCACCCTTCTCTGCAATACGAATCAGCGCCTGGGAATCGTCTTCGGCATAAATATTACCCTTTACTCGGCCTTCGATGATCAGCTCGCCACTGAAATGAATATCGCCGACGATCTCGGTAGACCTCGAAACTAGAGTATGGGCCGGGCCCGTTGATGTCTTCTCTTGTGCTGGCTTCTTGAACATTGCCTTTGACTCCTATCGATTCTTTGCTACTAAATAATCTAGCTGATTCTACGCCATCGTCTATCGCTCGACGACCCAGCTAAAATTCTGATTGATGCTCTTCTCTACCGGTTCTACCGACACCGCCGCTATTTGCAGTCGATCGGGTACAAAATTGTCCGGCAAGACTAGCTCTCCCTCGATATTCTGAAAATATTTAAACCTGAGGCGAATATCGAGCTGATCCTGTTCCGCCGACAGATCACGCAGCGCCAAAATCTGCTGCTCCTCTCCCTGCGCCCCAACCAAATTGATGTTCACATGACCAGTCAAGAAAGTATCGCCATCGGCATCCTGCTGCCGCAGGACCAGCTTGTAACGATAGCGATTCGCCTCACGAGTCGCATCGATGTCGAGCTGACTGATGACCAGTCCCGTGTCTTCGGTTTCCTCTGAAACGACCTGCCTGTAGTAGACAATGTCCTGCTCCAGCTGAGCCACACGGTCACGCAGGCCGCGTATCGTTTCCTGCACTTCTTCTGTCGCCCGCTGGTCCATCACGCTAGACCTATCGAGTATTGCAACCTGTCGACGCAGCTCAGAGTTTTCATTTTCTGCTGAGATTAGTTGCGCGTTAAGCTCTTGCTGCGACGCCTGTTCGGACTGCTGAGTCCGTAGCGTATTCGTATAACCATACATGAAGCCGCCCGCCGCACTAGCAGCGACTGCGAGTAAAAGTAGTGTGACAAACAAAAAGCGGCGACCGGGCCGATAAGGCACGACCACCATTTTCTCTTGTTTACTGCCTTTCACTACGTTGGGCATCTAGACTTCTCCAGCCTAATAAACAGTCCAATCACTCTTACTCACAAACTCTCTACCTAACTAGAGCTTAGGGCAATAGGGCGATATTTTGCAATCCTGCCGTCTCATCGAGTCCAAACATGATGTTCATGTTCTGAATGGCCTGCCCAGAAGCGCCTTTTACCAGATTGTCTTCTGCCGAGAGCACGACGATTGTGTTCGTGTCTTCAGAATAAGCTACCGCAATCTGACATTTGTTCGACCCCTTCACATTTCTGGTCGCCGGCAGTTCACCCTGCGGCAGCACATCCACGAAGGGCTCGTCGGCATAACGGGCCTCATACACAGCTTGAAGCTGCTCGAGCGACACTTCTATGCCAGGCTTTACTGGCGCATACAGCGTGGCCAGTATGCCGCGTATCATCGGCGTAAGATGGGGAATAAAGGTCAGGCGAATCTCAGTCTCGCTGTAACGATTTAAACTCTCGCATATTTCTGGGTGATGACGATGACCCGATATTCCATAGGCCTTGATCGACTCGGTTGCCTCGCAGAGCAGGAAGTCTTCGGCAGCCTTTCTGCCCGCGCCGCTCACGCCGGACTTCGCATCCGCAATAAGACGGTCGGTCTCTACCAGGGAGTTTTCAAGAAGCGGCAGGAAGCCCAATTGGATGGCGGTAGGGTAGCAGCCAGGCACGGCGATGAGCCGCGCCGATTTAATCTTCTCTCGATTAACTTCGGGCAAGCCATAGACCGCCTCGGCAACGAGTTCCGGGCAGGCATGCTTCGTCTTATACCACTTCTCCCAGAGGGGAATGTCTTGAATTCGAAAATCGGCAGAGAGATCGATCACCTTCACGCCCTTCGACAATAATTCTTTAACCGTATTCATCGCAACGGCATGCGGGGTCGCATAGAAGACAACGTCGCAGGCCTGCAACAGTTCGGAATCTGGCGCGGAGAATTGAATATCGAGGTGTCCGCGCAGGTTTGGAAAGCGGCTATGCACAGCCACGCCGGCAAGCTCACGCGAAGTCACGACAGTAATCTCAACATCGGAGCGCGTCGCGAGTAACCTAAGTAGCTCGACGCCGGTGTAGCCGGTGGCTCCTATTATTCCAACTTTAATCAAAATAGACTCCGTACAGGTTTTTGTCGTTCTGCGGGGCAAATCAAGTGAAGCGTTGCTGCGTGCCAGCCGATCTGAATTGCCGGACGGAGTATCTTACACTCCAACGCCTAGAATGCAATATCTGCGGCCATTTCATCACGTAAAATCAACAGCTTAGCTACGATCCCAGCCATCTTCGAGACTTCAACTGAGAGCTGTGATAGCTTCTCCTCCAAGCATTTAGGAGTGCAGTATGCTGTGGATTAAGGCCTTTCATATCATCGGGGTAGTTTGCTGGTTCAGCGGGATATTTTACCTGCCGCGCCTGTTCGTCTACCACGCCATGAGCGAGGATAAGATTAGTCAGGATCGCTTCGTCATCATGGAGCACAAGCTATTCTGGTACATCATGACACCGTCGGCGGTACTGGCTGTTGTTCTCGGCTCCTGGCTGCTCATCGCCAACCATGGCTACTTCATGGCCTGGTGGTGGATGAAGGCGAAGCTGGGCCTCGTCGTCTTGTTGATCGCCTATCACTACTACTGTTGGTGGTATATGAAGGCGCTGAGAGTAGACGCCAAGATTCGCAGCCACAAATATTTCCGCGTGTATAACGAGCTTCCCGTGTTGCTCCTTGTCGCGATAGTAATCCTCATCGTCGTCAAGCCTGTCTTGTAGAATCGCCCAGCTCTAGCTCAGACTAAGCTGCTAGCTAGCACGACCATTCCTCACGGCCATGCTGCGGTTGCTATTAGCGGAAGCAATGCGCAAAATAGCGCCTCCGTGATAGACGCTTCAGCAGAGTCGAGCACGCGAAGACACGCCACAACGAGTCACTCCTGGCACAAAGAACGAACTACTCCCGTCGGGCGTAGCAGTAAGTATTCAACAGAAGGCCCTCAACATGAGCAATGAAAACTCCAGGCATCTCTATGAGCTGGCTGTAAAACATATTCCCGGCGGCGTAAATTCTCCCGTACGCGCCTTCAAGGGCGTTGGCGGCAACCCCCTCTTCTTCAAGGCCGGTCAGGACGCCTATCTCATCGATGCCGACAACAATCGCTACGTCGACTACGTGGGCGCCTGGGGGCCACTCATTCTGGGTCACTGCCACGAGGACGTGATAGAGGCGCTGCGCCATCAGCTGCAGCAGGGCCTAGCCTATGGCGCCTCAACCGAGGCTGAGGTGCAAATCGCAGAGAAGATCTGCGAGCTCATGCCGTCTATCGAGAAGGTCCGCTTGGTCACCTCGGGTACCGAGGCAACCATGAGCGCCATTCGTCTGGCACGCGGCTATACCGGCCGCGATCGCATCGTAAAATTCGAGGGCTGCTACCACGGCCATGTGGACGGCTTACTCGTCAAGGCAGGCTCCGGCGCACTCACCTTGGGCGAGCCCGATTCACTCGGCGTACCGAAAGCCTATACCGATCTCACCCACGTGCTCCCCTATAACGATACGGATGCACTCGAGAGCTTCTTCGCGGCGAATGGCGACGACATCGCCTGCATCATCGTTGAGCCGGTGGCGGGCAACATGAACTGCGTGCCCCCCGTGCCGGGTTTCCTCGAGGCACTTCGCGAACAATGCAGCAAGCACGGCGCCGTGCTGATCTTCGACGAGGTCATGACTGGTTTTCGCGTGGCTCTGGGCGGCGCACAGTCGGTGTATCAGATCGAGCCGGACCTAACCACCATAGGCAAGGTGATCGGCGGCGGCCTGCCTGTTGGCGCCTTCGGCGGCAAGGCGGAGATCATGGACATGATCGCGCCACTGGGCGGTGTCTATCAGGCGGGCACCCTCGCCGGCAGTCCGCTCGCGGTTGCCGCCGGATTGGCCATGTTGAACGTGATCTCAAAACCCGGCTTTTACGAGCGGATAACGACGCGCACCAGCACGCTGCTCAGCGGCTTACAGGAGCGTGCCGACAAGGCCGGTATACCTTTCACTACCAATCAGGTAGGAGCGATGTTCGGCTGCTTCTTCACCGAGGAGAAGCAGGTCACACAGTTCTCACAGGTGATGAGCAGCGATGCCGAACGCTTCAAGCACTATTTCCACACCATGCTAAACAATGGCGTCTATCTGGCGCCTTCTGCCTTCGAGGCTGGCTTTGTATCCAGCGCACACGGCGATAAAGAAATTCAACTGACACTGGACGCGGCCGAGAAAGCCTTTGCCGCATTACCAAAATAACTACTGTTAGAGAGACGGGGATTAAAGAGTGAAATTCGATGTATACGGAGTAGGCAACGCATTAGTCGACAAGGAATTCGAGGTCGATGAGAGCTTCTTTCAAGAGCACGATATCGAGAAGGGACTAATGACTCTGGTAGGCGAGGAAGAGCAGCAGCGGCTGCTCGATGTGCTCGTCGAGAAATACGGCATCAAGAAGCGCGCTGGCGGCGGTTCTGCCGCAAACACTCTGTATGCACTTAGCCAGTTCGGCGGCAACGCCTTCCTATGCTGCAAGGTAGCTAACGACGAGACAGGCGACTTCTATCTAAACGAGCTGGGCAACCAGACCATCAAGACCAACACCGCGAGCCAAAGAGAAGACGGCACCACCGGGCGCTGTATCGTGATGATCAGCCCCGATGCGGAACGCACCATGCACACCTTTCTCGGCGTATCGGAAACCGTGTCCGAGGAAGAGATCGACTTCGATGCGGTGAAACAATCCGAGTACGTGTACATCGAGGGCTACTTGGTCACCTCCCCCAGCGCGAAGGCGGCCGTGGTGGAACTGAAGAAGTTTGCCGAGAAAAACAACATCAAGACAGCCATGACCTTCTCCGACCCTGCGATGCTGGAGTACTTTCTGGACAACGTGAACGATGTATTGGGTACCGGCGTCGACTTACTTTTCTGCAACGAGAAGGAAGTGAAGCTGTGGGCGCAAACAGACGACTTCGATGCCGCCTGCGAGAAGATGAAGGGCAAGGCCAAGCGCTTCGCCATCACGCGCGGTGCGAAAGGCGCACGACTCTTCGACGGCAACAACTACATCGAAGTGGCTGCTCATGCAGTGAAAGCCGTCGACACGAACGGCGCGGGCGACATGTTTGCCGGCGCGTTCATGTACGCGATAACACAGGGACAGGATTTTGAGACGGCTGGAAAGCTTGCGAGCCTAGCGTCTGCAACAGTGGTCTCAAGCTTCGGACCAAGGCTGGAAGCCGATCAACATCGGAAGGTCGCTGAACAAGTATTGGGCTAGATCGCAGCTCGTCAATGAAGCTCTTCACTCCGTCGAACCAGGTCGAAGTCTTCGGTGACTGCCTTGATCTCTAATATCCAGCGAGGCTAGCGGCAACCCGATAGGACTGCGAAGCGACTAGCTTAAGATCGCAGCTCGTCAATGAAGCTCTTCACTCCGTCGAACCAGGTCGAAGTCTTCGGTGACTGCCTTGATCTCTAATATCCAGCGAGGCTAGCGGCAACCCGATAGGACTGCGAAGCGACTAGCTTAAGATCGCAGCTCGTCAATGAAGCTCTTCACTCCGTCGAACCAGGTCGAAGTCTTCGGTGACTGCCGTTTTCCTTCTCCTTCCTGTATTCCGCGGAATTCTTCGAGGAGTTCTTTCTGGCGTTTTGTCAGATGCACTGGCGTCTCTACAACCACACGGCAGAGCAAGTCGCCGGTGCTACCACCACGAATCGGCTTTACGCCCTTGTCGCGCAGCCTAAACAGTTTGCCTGTCTGCGTCTCGGCAGGAATTTTCAACTTCACACGTCCATTGAGCGTGGGCACTTCCAACTCGCCGCCCAGGGCCGCGTCGACGAAATTGATGGGTATCTCGCAGTGTAGGTCTCGACCGTCTCTAACGAATAGTTTGTGCGGGCGAATCGACATCTCTACATAGAGATCGCCGGGAGGTCCGCCGTGGGTTCCAGCCTGCCCCTCGCCGGTCAGGCGAATGCGATCGCCCACGTCGACACCGGCCGGCACCTTCACCGACAGCGTCTTCGTTTCTTCGACATGACCGCGACCATGACAGCTTGCACAGGGGTCCTTGATCTGTTTGCCGGCGCCCTGACAGCGCGGGCAGGTCTGCTGCACTGAGAAGAAGCCCTGCTGCATACGCACCTGGCCGTGGCCGCCACAGGTCGTACAGTCGATCGGTTCGCTGCCCTTCTTCGAGCCGCTCCCCTCACAGGTGTTACATGTAACGGTGGTGGGTATGCGGATCTTCACCGACGTACCCTTCACGGCATCCTCGAGACTTAGCTCCAGGTTATAGCGCAAATCGGCACCTCGACGCACATGGCTGCGTCCGCCACCCCCGCCGCCGCGACCGCCACCGAAGATGTCGCCGAAGATATCGCCAAAGATGTCGCCGAAGTCGGCAGAGCCGTGACTGGTCTGCCCTTCTACGCCCGCGTGGCCGAACTGGTCGTAACGCGCACGCTTGTCCTTATCGGAGAGCACCTCGAAGGCCTCGTTGGCCTCCTTGAACGTGTCTTCAGCTTCTTTGTTGTCGGGATTACGATCTGGGTGGTTCTTCATAGCCACGCGACGGTAGGCCTTCTTAATGTCGGCTGCCGCGGCGTCTTTGGCTACGCCCAGTACTTCGTAGTAATCTTTTTTTGACATTGCTGTGCTCTTCTCGCTTGCTATCCGCTTGCTCTAATGTAGACGCAAAAAAACTAAGCCATCGAAATGACTTAGTTTTCATTGGAACAATCGCTTAGCTACTAACTCGCCGGCGTTTCCGCCGGCGCAACTATCTCGCGACTATTTCTCTTCCTTTTCTTCTTCCTGAACTTCTTCGAACTCAGCATCGACGGCGTCGTCGTTCTGCGCACTGCCGCCCTCTTCTGCCGAACCTGAAGCGCCTGCCTCTGCAGCTTGTGCGTCGGCGTACATCTTCTGCGCCAGGTTACCTGAGGCCTCGGTAAGCGCCTTGGTCTTCGCTTCGATGTCGGCTATGTCATCGCTCTTGAGCGCTGTTTCGAGCTCGGCGATGGCGCCATTGATCGCGTCCTTCTCTTCGTCCGTTGCCTTGTCGCCGGCTTCGGTAAGAGTCTTCTTGGTCGCGTGAATCATGCCATCGGCTGTGTTTCGCGCCGTGATCAGCTGTTCAAACTTCTTGTCCTCGGCAGAGTTTGCCTCGGCGTCCTTGATCATCTTCTCGATCTCTTCGTCGGACAATCCGCTCGACGCCTTGATCACAATCGACTGCTCTTTACCGGTCGCCTTGTCTTTAGCCGACACGTTCAAGATGCCGTTCGCATCCAGGTCGAAGGCTACCTCGATCTGAGGCATGCCGCGCGGCGCAGGAGGAATGTCGCTAAGATCGAATCGACCCAGAGACTTATTCTGTGCCGCCTGCTTGCGCTCGCCCTGAACGACGTGAATCGTTACAGCTGTCTGGTTGTCATCGGCTGTCGAGAAGACCTGTGTCTTCTTCGTTGGAATAGTCGTGTTCTTGTCAATCAGTGTGCTGGCAACGCCGCCCATGGTCTCGATACCCAGAGACAGAGGCGTAACGTCGAGAAGCAACACATCGGTCACGTCGCCGGACAGTACTGCCGCCTGAATCGCCGCGCCCACTGCAACTGCTTCGTCAGGATTCACGTCGTGACGCGCTTCCTTGCCGAAGAACTCGGCTACCTTCTTCTGCACCAGTGGCATACGTGTCTGGCCACCGACAAGAATGATGTCATCAATCGCCGACTTTTCCAGGTCCGCATCGGCCAGAGCCATCTTCAGTGGCGCGAGGGTACGATCGACCAGCTCTTCAACCAGCGACTCGAATTTCGCGCGAGTCAGCTTCTGCACAAGGTGCTTGGGACCGGATGCATCAGCCGTGATATAGGGAAGGTTTACTTCCGTGGACTGCGCCGAAGACAATTCGATCTTCGCCTTCTCGGCAGCTTCCTTAAGACGCTGCAGCGCCAATGGATCGTTGTGTAGATCCATGCCAGATTCTTTCTTGAACTCGTCTGCCAAGTAGTCGATCAGGCGCAGGTCAAAATCTTCACCACCGAGGAATGTGTCGCCGTTGGTCGAGAGCACTTCAAACGTGTGCTCGCCATCTGTCTCGGCGATCTCGATGATAGAGATATCGAAGGTACCACCACCGAGGTCATAGACCGCGATAGTGGAGTCCCCGCCTTTCTTGTCCATGCCATAGGCAAGGGCAGCGGCCGTGGGCTCATTGATGATGCGCTTAACGTCCAGGCCCGCGATCTTGCCCGCGTCCTTCGTTGCCTGACGCTGCGAGTCGTTGAAGTAGGCCGGCACGGTAACAACCGCTTCGGTGACCTTCTCACCGAGGAAGTCTTCTGCCGTCTTCTTCATCTTCATCAGAGTCTGCGCGGAGATCTGCGGAGGCGACATCTTCTCGCCGTTCACCTCAACCCAGGCGTCGCCGTTCTCGGCTTCGATAATCTTGTAAGGCACCATCTTGATGTCTTTCTGCACCACGGCGTCTTTAAACTGACGACCGATCAGGCGCTTGATGGCGAACAAGGTGTTGCTAGGATTCGTTACTGACTGACGCTTCGCCGGTTGACCAACGAGTGTCTCGCCGTCCTTGGTATAAGCAATGACGGAAGGCGTGGTGCGATCACCCTCGGCGTTTTCAATTACCTTGGCTTCGCCTCCATCCATGACTGCTACGCAGGAGTTGGTGGTGCCCAAGTCGATACCAATTATCTTTCCCATTCTTCAAATCTCCGGTCGTTCTGTTGTCCTGAATCAAGCTCAACCTAAGCAATGATCCGGCTTGTAAATTACTAATGACTTCAATATTGGCCCTATCCAGCGTATTTCAAGGATCGAACCGGTATTTCCCCAAATTCAGTAAGGTAATATGTGCCGGCTACCCAATGCACACTCACAAGAGTCCCTTAGCGCCCACAATCCGGGCCCCTAAACCTACTTGGAGACCATCACCATGGCCGGGCGAATCACGCGGCCGTGCAGGGTGTAGCCCTTCTGCATCACGGCGATAACCGTATTCGGCTCGACTTCGGCGTTCTCCTGAATAGACATGGCCTGATGCAGCTGCGGATCGAAGGGCTCGCCCAGAGGGTCTACGGCCTCGATATTGAACTTGCTGAAACAGCCGGCGAAGCTCTTGAGTGTGAGGTCCACGCCCTCGCGAATCGCATTGATCGTCTCGTCTTCGCTATTGCTGGCGGCCTCAAGAGAGCGCTCCAGATTGTCCATTACGGCCAATAGCTCGATGCTGAATTTTTCCTGGCCGTATTTGTGGGCCTTCTCGATGTCTTGCTCGGTGCGCCGGCGCAGGTTCTGCATCTCCGCCTGCACCCTCAGCAGATCGTCCTTCGCGTTGCGCGCCTCAATGAGCGCCGCCTCTAGAGCCTGCTCCAGATCGCTGGTCTCGTCGGCCGCCTCTGCTTCTATCTCGATGGTTTGTTCCGGAGTGGCCTCTTCAGCCTGCCCTTCCTCAGGCTTCTCGTTCTCCGCTTCCTGATCTGGAGTCTTCTTGCTCATGACATCCCCTGCCTAAATGCTGTAATTCGATTGCTGTGATTATTATGGGCCTGGCGAACAGGCGATGACCGCTATATGGGGACTTCAGGCTAGGTTTCAAGCGAATCTGCGCCAATTGTGGGGAAAATTTCCACGCCCCCACTATCCAGCTTGAGACCAGGGCTAAATCCCCGTTTGCGCGGCGGCGTAATTAATCAGAATAGTTGTGCATTATTGGACAGGGTTCTCATATACTTTGTGGCTATGCTGCAACAACTCTCCATCCAGAATTACGCCACCGTCGACACCCTAGAGATCGAATTCAAAGCCGGCATGTCCGTCATCAGCGGCGAGACCGGCGCAGGCAAATCCATCATGCTAGGCGGCCTCGGCCTGACCTTGGGCGATAGAGCCGACAAGAGCATTGTGCGCGCCGGCGCCAGCAAGGCCGACATCTGCGCCGAGTTCGACATCGCCAACATCCCAGCCGCCCAGAAGTGGCTGAAGGAAAACGACCTCGAGGACGAATCCGACGCCACAGCCTGTCTGCTGCGCCGCGTGGTCAATGCCGACGGCAGGTCGAAGGGTTACATCAACGGCTCGCCGGTCACCATGGCGTCGCTGAAGTCCCTGGGCGAGATGCTGCTGGATATTCATAGCCAACACGAACACCAATCCCTGTTGCACCGCGCCACCCATCAGCGCCTGCTCGACGATTACTGCGTCTCAGCCAAACTCCTCACCGAGATGCGCGCCACCTACAAGCAGTGGCAGAAAAATTCGCAGATGATAGAGCAGCTCAGCAACCGCTCCCAGGAAGACTCGGCGCAGACACAGCTGCTGTCCTATCAGCTGAGCGAATTGGATGAACTAGACATCGGCAGCGATGAGGTTGCCCAGCTTGAGGCGGAGTTCAGGTCTTTGAATCATGCCGATGAGACCGTGGCCTCCGTGCAGTCGGCACTGAACCTCTGCGGTGGCGACGACGATCAGAACGCGAAGACATTGCTGCACCAGGGCTTAGCGGCGCTGCAAGAAATTCCCGAGAAGAGCGCGCGCGTTACCAGCATCATCGAGCTACTGGAGAGCGCCTCAATCCAACTCGACGAGGCGGTGTCTGACCTGCGTAACCTGGCCGATGACTTCGAGGCGAACCCGGAGCGGCTGGAAGAAGTTAACGCACGGCTCGGCGTGCTGCATGCCATCGCTCGCAAGCACAAGGTCAAACCCAACCAGTTAATCGAGGTCATCGAAGACCTGCGCCAGCAGCTCAGCCTCATCGAGAACAGCGATGCCGAGCTGGCGAAGCTCCACACCGCCGACAAGCAGCTGCGCGTCGACTACAAGAACATCGCCGAAGAGGTTAGCAAGCAGCGCAAGAAGGGCGGCGGCAAGCTCGCCAAGCAGGTCAACGAACAGCTCAAACAACTAGGCATGCCCCATGCCAGCCTCGAGGTGCAACTCCTCGCCAAGGAGAAAGACAAGCCCTCGTCCAGCGGCCTGGAGATCATCGAATTTCTGGTGAGCACGAACCCGGGCCAGCCGGCAAAGCCACTAATCAAGATTGCCTCCGGGGGCGAGCTCTCGCGCATCAGCCTGGCGATACAGGTGATTACCGCGCAGACCTCCCACATACCGAGTCTGGTGTTCGATGAGGTAGACGTTGGCATCGGCGGAGGGGTCGCGAAGGTGGTTGGCAAACTGCTTAGGCAGCTAGCCGAGCGCACGCAGATTCTGTGTGTGACCCATCAGGCGCCGGTGGCGGGCCAGGGGCATCATCACTTTTTTGTGAGCAAGTATACGAAGGCGGGGTCTACGCTGACGCAGATTACCGAGCTTGCGGATGATGAGATAGTGAGGGAGGTGGCGCGCATGTTGGGTGGCGAAGAGCTAAGCGACGCATCACTCGCCCATGCCGAACAGATGGTAGCTACAAACTAGCGACTATTTTTCCTTCGCCTGACACAGTTTGCACAGCCCATACAGATACATGCTGTGGTCGGTGATCTTGAAGCCGTACTTTTTCGCAATCTTCTCCTGCTGCTCCTCGATAACCTCATCATAGAACTCCTCAACGCTGCCGCAGGCTTGGCAGACGATGTGATCGTGATGATCGACAGTATCTAGCTCGAACACCGAGCTGCCGCCCTCGAAGTGATGACGCACCACCAGACCCGCCGTCTCGAACTGGGTGAGCACGCGGTATACGGTGGCCAAGCCCACGTCCTCGTCCGCCTCGATCAAGGCCTTGTAGACGTCTTCCGCGCTAAGGTGCTTGGTCTCGGAACTTTCCATGATCTGCAGAATCTTAACCCTGGGCAGAGTTACTTTGAGGCCTGCTTTACGAAGTTCCTGATTCTCTGTAGACATAGCTCACTCTCAAGGGTTGGGGGTTTGCCCCTAGAAGCCGCGCAAATTGGGCGGTTTTACTGCCATAAGGAGTAGGGTATTATGCCTGCTGGCTGGGCTCGATGAAAGTTAGATGGAAGATTAAGCCCGCATTTACACAGATTTAGGACGCACCGCAGCCAGAGTAACCCCATAGTGCATAGGGTTAAGCAAGGCGAGACACGCGACAAATATATGAAACGAGTACTAAAAAACAGCGTTCTACTAAGCCTGATGTCCCTGCTGCTGGCCTGTGGCAACATCGGCAACATGGACTTTCCCGGCGTGTACAAGATCTCTATTCCCCAGGGCAATATCATTACCCAGGAGATGATCGATCAGCTGCGCCCCGGCATGACGAAGCGACAGGTGATATTTGTTATGGGAACGCCGTTAGTGCGCGACCCCTTCCATCAAGACCGCTGGGACTACGTATATAACTTCCAGCCCGGCGGCGGCATTCGCGGCCAGGAACGCGTGTCCGTCTACTTCGAGAACGACGCACTCATCAACTTCACCGGCGACTTCGTGCCTACCAGCGAGACCGCAGATCAGGCGAGCGCAAACTAGCGCTCGCCCTTCCCGGCTAGAACCAAAACTAAAACTCCAAGCGCATTCCAATCTCGATAGACCTACCCGCCGCCGGCGCCAAGTCCTTCAATAGCGAGGCATGGTGACGTATCTCCTCGTCCAGCAAGTTGTTTGCCTTGAAGAACAGCAGCGTCTCGGAATTGCCGATGGGCAGATGGTAGTCCGCATAATAGTTCAGCAGCGAATAGCCACGGGTGCGGGTTTCGTTGAAGGCGGTATCGGATTGATTCTGCACCTCGGTCCAGCGCAGCTTGGTCTGCCAGTGCACATGGGAATGGCGCAGCTCGAAGCCGGCACTCAGCGGCGGGATGCGCGGCACATCACCCAGGCTATCGAACTCGGCACGCACGTAGTCGCCAAACAGACTCAGCTCGGTGAGGTGATCACCGCTGCGGCGTAGCGGAAAGTTCACCTCCACCTCCATTCCATAGAACAGCGCATCCGCCTGCTGATAGCGCGCTATCTCAACCTCATCGCGAAACAGGCCGGTGTCATTCAGATAGATATAGTCGGCGATGTCGTTGTAGTAGACGTTCAGCTCACCCCGCACATCACCGAGATGCTTGCGCAGGCCAATCTCGAAGTTCGTCGACTGTTCCACCTCCGCATTCGGCATGCCGATCTCCAGGCGCTGGGTTGCAGCATGTTCGATCAGCAGATCGTTCGGCAGCTCGCCGCAGGCCGTGTCGATGTTCGAGTACAGCTCCTCAACCGTTGCCGAGCGCTGCGAGTGCGCAACCGACAGCAACAGATTCGTCTGCTCGCTGAAACGCCAGATCGCGGAGGTCGAGCCGCTCCAGGTGGTGTTATCGGAATCGCAGGCGCCGCGATTCTGGGTCAGGCTCTGACGCTCGCCGCGCAGGCCGAACTCGTAGGTTACATCGCCCCGGTCGATGCTGTGCAGGGTGAACAGCGCGAGCGAATCGATGTCGGTTGAAGGAATAAACGCCTCCTCGCCGATGGCCGAGAAATCACGGTGGGAGAAGTGTGTGCCGAACACGCCCTCGCGAAACTCGCTGCCAGCGAGGTGAAACACGAAGCGCCCCTCGATGCCGTCCTGTTGAAACAGCGTGCCGACCTCCCCGCTAGGCTCAACTTCGGCGTGTTGATAGTCGACGCTGCTGAGGCGCCCGTGCAGCTCCTCGAACCAGCCACCTAGAGGAATCTCCATCTCGATGTCAGCCCGGTCCTGCTCCATCACAATGCGCACGCCGTCTAGATGGTCTTCCTCACCCTCGTGATCGTCATCATGATCCTCGTCGTGCTCCTCGCCCTCATGTTCCTCGTCTTCGTGCCCGTGTTCGTGCCCAGGAATGCCGTACTCGTTCTCCAACCGGTTCAGCGAGAAGCCGATATAGCCCTCGTCGAATATCCAGGAGGCGCCCGCGGTCTTCACACTAGCGCGTGCGCTCGAGTTCGCGAGCCTCCCGCGGCTCTCCAACAATTCTTCCAGCTCTTCTGCGTCCGTTACATCAACCGTTCTAGGGTTGATCGCGAAGCCGGGCACTTCCACATCGTTGCTCTCGCGATACACCCCGTCGAGGTGCCAGGCGATATTACCCGCGCCGCCCTCAAGCCGCCCAACTGTAACCTGCTGATCGGAGACGCTGTTGTTACGCGTCTCGACGATGCCGGTCAGGCCATCGGGCATGCTGCGGGGGATGCGATTATCTATCACGTTCACCACGCCGCCGATCGCGCCATTGCCGTAGAGCAGCGTCGCTGGCCCACGCACTACCTCGATACGCTCGGCGAGGGCGGGCTCCAGACTGTTGGCATGGTCGGCGCTGATCGCCGACGCATCGATGTTGCCGATGCCGCCCTGCAACACCTGCACCCTGTTGCCGCCCTGCCCGCGAATCACCGGCGAGCCCACGCCCGCGCCGAAGGAGGCGACGGACACGCCTACCTGATCCTGCAAGGTCTCGCCCAGAGTAGCGGCGACCTTCTCACGCAGTTCCTCGCCGGTGAGAATGCTGACCGGCATAGCGGTGTCGGCGCGGGAGCGATGCAGGGTGGATGTCACGATCACTTCTTCGATGGTTGAATCGGCGTGCTCGAGCTCTTGGGCGACGAGCTCGCTAGCCAGGGACAGGGGTAGAAGCGCACAGGCTATAGTGCCGGTTTTCTTAACAAAAGTTTTCATTTCATATCTCACACAGTAAACAGTGGAATTAATCAATCGGCACGAAGCTATTAGAAACTACGAGAGTTGCCAGCGGCAGCCGATTGAAGGCCAAAAAAGTTTAGGTGTAAGAAGGGGGGCCGCGCGCGTTGGCGGTTGTGGGTTCTGGGGAGATTTGATTCTGCGTGAGAATCGAATAGGTTTGCGGCGTTAGCGGAAGGTCTAGCTCGGGCGCCTGACTGACAGCGATGTCATCGAGCGAACCGATCTTATGACAGATCTCGCAATCGAACTGCGCCTGTATATCTGCCTCGTGACTGTGGGACTGCTCGACGACCTGCGCAAACAACAGGAATAGACCGAGCACGGCCATCAGCGGCAGCGAGCGCAGCGCCACCATCTGCCTGCGCATGCTACGCACTAAATCGGTGCTTGTCTGTGAAGATAATTGCATAGTCGTCTGTCTAAGGTTTCATTTGCTCAAGAACGCCGAGCACTAAACACGGCGTTACTTTTAACTCAAAAATCACATGCCGCGCAAGCACGATTGAAGATTTTCTACTT